>NZ_JBICLV010000017.1:0-858606 GCF_043105735.1 Leclercia sp. GLN_9 | reverse complement strand
GCGGCGATTTTCCTGGCCGGGAGCCGGGATTGTGAAGGGGGCGGCGGCGAGCCCCCTTCACACGTTCACGGGTGACGCGGCTGGCAGAGAAGTGCAGAACCTAAGGTGAACGGAACCGCCACCTGAGGCGCATGTTCCCCTCACCCCAACCCTCTCCCCATAGGGGAGAGGGAGCTGACCGTGCCAATATCAGGAGAAGGAGCCGACTGTGCCAGTATCAGGAGAGGCAGCTGACCGTGCCAATATCAGGAGAGGCAGCCGACCGTGCCAATATCAGGAGAGGCAGCCGACCGTGCCAATATCAGGAGAGGCAGCCGACCGTGCCAATATCAGGAGAGGCAGCCGACCGTGCCAATATCAGGAGAGGGAGCCGACTGTGCCAATTTTTTGGGGGGATCCCTCTCCCAACGGGAGAGGGAAAACAGGCCTTACAGCGCGATACGGATCACGTCATCCGGCTGGGTGGCTTCCTGCTGACGGGAAGATTTCTGCTTCACCGTAACGAACAGGGTTTTACCGTCGGCGGAGAGCGCCAGGCTGTTCGGGAAGGTCGGGGTGTCGAGGGTTTTGGTCACTTTGTAGGTTTTCGCATCAATCACGCTCACCTTGCCTGCTTCACGGTGGGTGACGTAGGCTTCATCGCGCGCCGGGTTAAACAGCACCGCCAGGGATTCCGGGGCGGATACTTTGCTGATGACGCTGCCGTCTTTCAGGGAGATCACCAGCACTTCCGGCTGCTTAGAGTCGGTAATGAAGGCGCGCTGGCCTTTCACGTCGAGGCTCAGGTTCAGGTAGAAGTGCTCTTTCCCGTCGTCCTGCAGTTTTTTGCGCGCGATGATTTTGTGGGTCGCGGTGTCGATGGTTAGCAGCTCGCCGTCACCGTTGGTGGTGTACAGGCGCTTAGCCTGGGCATCCAGCGCCAGGCCGGTGCTGAACTTGCCGGTGCCGGTAATGGTCTCTTTCAGCTTCAGCGTTTCGCCGTCCACTGCCCAGATCACGCTCTCTTTACCGATGCCGGTGATATAGACGGTATTGGTGGTGTCATCTGCCACCAGCTCACGCGGCTGCAGCGGTTTAACGGTTTCGCTGCGCTTACGCTCGTCGAGCACCAGACGGCCCTTCACGTCACCGGTTTTCGCGTCAATCGCCGTCACGGCACTGTTGGTGGTGTTACCAAACCACAGCGTCTGGGTGGCGTTGTTGATGGTCGCGCCAAAAGGTTTCAGATCGCTATGAATGGCCTGTGTCACTTCCAGCGTCAGCGGATCGAGACGGTAAACCACCCCACCCTTGTCGGTTTTGCGGCTCTGCGTGGTGGCGACCCACAGCGCGTTCTCCTGCTGGCTGACGGCCATCTCATACGCGCCTTTACCAACCGCTTTACGCAGCATCTCTTCAGCGGCATGAACATTAAAGGTCCCGGCAATCAGCAGCGAACCTAATAACAGTGAGCCACGCAGACGCGGCGAGCACAGGTGACGTAAATTCATAACAACTCCCTTTTAACGTAAATGGTATCGCTGACATCGCTTCCGGCCGACAAAGTCATCGCTTCGCCTGATTATGGATGAGAATAGTAATCATTATTTATCGCAATGTGGAGTAATTCTTGATCGTCACAGGCCTATCCGCCGATTTAACCTACACTTTGCTTAACGCTATGTGCTGTTATGGTTTTCAATATATTTACAAAAGATTTACCATACAGGCACATGTTCCATTTGGTTCGTTCTTTCCTTAACCGGTTGTATTCATGAAAATCATTTCTGCCCGTAAGGTTTCACTTCCTCTGTTGTTGGTTCCCGTTATTTTTTCTCCCGTCGCCGCTATGGCGGCAGAAGAGCAAACCATGATCGTCAGCGCGTCGCCGCAAACGCTCTCTGAGCTGGATACCCCTGCTGCGGTGAGCGTGGTGAATGGCGATGATATACGCCAGGCCACCCCGCGTATTAACCTTTCCGAATCACTCGGCAGCGTGCCAGGACTACAGATCCAGAACCGCCAGAACTACGCTCAGGATCTCCAGCTCTCCACCCGCGGTTTCGGCGCCCGCTCCACCTTCGGGGTGCGCGGCATTCGTCTTTATGTGGACGGTATTCCGGCCACCATGCCGGACGGTCAGGGGCAAACCTCCAACATCGATCTCAACAGCATCGAAAGCGTGGAAGTCCTGCGCGGGCCGTTTTCCGCTCTGTACGGCAATGCCTCGGGCGGCGTGATTAATATGACCACCGAAACCGGACGTCAGCCCACCACCGTGGAGGCCAGCAGCTATTACGGCAGTTACGGTAGCTGGCGCTACGGCATGAAGGCCACCGGCGCGATGGGCGACGGCACCCAGCCCGGGGATGTGGATTACACCGTCTCCACCACCCGCTTCACCACCCACGGCTATCGCGATCACAGCGGAGCGCGTAAAAACCTCGCCAACGCCAAACTGGGCGTGCGCATCGACGACGCCAGCAAGCTGAGCCTGATCTTTAACAGCGTCGATATGAAAGCCAACGATCCCGGCGGACTGGACTATCAGGAGTGGCGGGATAACCCACGCCAGTCCCCGCGCGGGGATCAGTACAACACCCGCAAAACTATCAAGCAGACCCAGGCGGGCCTGCGCTATGAGCGTCAGTTGAGCGCGCAGGACGACCTCAGCGTGATGGCCTACGCGGGCGAACGTGAGATGACCCAGTACCAGTCCATCCCCTACCAGCCGCAGCTGCGCCCCACCCACGCTGGGGGCGTGATCGACATGCAGCGCCACTATCAGGGGATCGACACCCGCTGGACCCACCGTGGGGAGTTGCTGGTGCCGATGACGTTCACCACCGGCCTGAACTACGAAAACCTGAGCGAAAATCGTCGCGGGTATGAAAACTTCGTGATGAACAACGGCGCGCCGGACTATGGCGTCAAAGGGGCGAAACGCCGCGATGAGCGCAACCTCATGTGGAACGTCGATCCCTACCTGCAAACGAACTGGCAGCTGACGCAAAAGCTCTCCCTCGACGCGGGCATACGCTACAGCTCCGTGTGGTTCGACTCAAACGATCACTATGTGCAAGGAGCCAACGGGGATGACAGCGGTGAGGCCAGCTACCACAAGTGGCTCCCGGCAGGCGCGCTGAAATATCGCGTCACCGATGCCTGGAACGTCTATGCCGCTGCTGGCCGTGGTTTTGAAACCCCGACCATCAACGAACTCTCCTACCGTTCCGACAACCAGAGCGGCCTGAACTTCGGCCTGAAGCCATCCACCAACAATACTTATGAGGTGGGAAGCAAAACGCGGATCGGCAATGGCCTGTTCACTGCGGCGCTGTTCCGCACCGATACTGACGATGAGATCGTTGTCGACGCCAGCTCAGGCGGGCGCACCAGCTACAAAAACGCCGGTAAAACCCGTCGCCAGGGGATGGAACTTTCTCTTGACCAGCAGTTTGCCGAAAACTGGAAGCTGAAAATGGCCTGGACCTGGCTGGATGCGACCTACCGCAGCAACGTGTGCGGTGCTGCAGACTGTGAGGGCAACCGGATGCCGGGCATTGCGCGCAATATGGGCTATGCTTCCTTTGGCTGGCAGCCTGAAGAGGGCTGGTATGCCGGATCGGATGTGCGTTATATGAGCGATATCGAGGCCGATGACGAAAACACCGCCAAAGCGCCCTCTTATACTGTCGTAGGGCTGAACACCGGTTATAAGCTGAATGTGGGTAACTGGGGAATGGACGTCTTTGGCCGCGTGGATAATCTGTTCGACAAAGAATATATCGGTTCGGTCATCGTTAATGAGTCTAACGGACGTTATTACGAGCCAGCGCCAGGACGTAATTATGGCGTCGGTTTGGCAATCTCTTACCGCTTTGAGTAATTAATTTTCCCGGCAGGCAATCGTCTGCCGGGAATAAACAAGCGAAGCGGTAATATTAAAAAAGAGCGTTTCGCGGACGGTTGCGTATTACGCTAAATATTGCTGCATGATCAGGCTGTTCGCTTTGTCCACGACGTCGGCGACAGCCGCGCGGCACCGTTCCACATCACGTTTTTCCAGCGCGTCGAGTAATTCATCGTAGCGATAGCTGGCAGCGGGCAGGTCGATGTCCTGATCGTGAAAGTAATTAAAGCAGGGTCCGATCCGCATCCACAGCTGTTCGATCAGCGCGCACAGGGTAGGCATTTCTGCCTGCTTGTACAGGGTAAAGCGGAAGATACGGTTTGCCTCCAGGGATTTCTCCACATCGTTGCTGCTCATGGCGTCGTGAAACGCCTCACTAAGTTTACGAAGCTCATCAAGCTTGCTGTCCGTCATGCGTTCGCAGGCTGCGGCAACCGCCATCATCTCCAGCTCCCGACGGATCCTGTTGACTTCGTCATACCCCACCTGAGTCACTTCTGGCACCAGAAAAGCCTGAGCCGGTGCAGCGTGTAAGACGCCTGCGGAGACCAACCGCAGTAATGCTTCACGAACCGGAGTGATACTGGTGCCTAATTTATCGGCAATCTCTTTCGTCACAAGACGTGACCCTGGCCTGAGTGAACCGGCAATTAACGCCCCTTTAAGCGCCACTTCAACCTGAGTCGTCAGACTCATGCGCTGCGCTTTTTCTATATTATCCAAATCAAGCATGTTCAATTCCTGTAACAGATGCAAAACGCCTTTTCCCAATGGGCAAAAGGCGTGAAGCGACGCGTGATGATATATCCTGTATCTGCATGCCTGGTATTCTTGACCGCATAAAAAACAGAACTAAAATTAATAAATTTCTTTAGGTATCTCATCCGTCTTTTTTGCGGATGAGTTATTGTAGACATGTATTATTAAAGACGTTATTCGGATTTTTGCATAGCCCTTAAGGGCGGTTTTACCCGCCCTTACAAGTACTATTCGTTATCCTTCGCGACGCGTATCACGACTTTGCCGAAATTCTTACCTTCCAGCAGGCCGATTAGCGATTCTGGTGCATTGTCAAGCCCATCAACCACTTGCTCCCGATAGTGGATTTTGCCTTCGTTAACCCAGCGGCCCATCTCCTTTTGGAACTCTTCAATGCGATGTCCATAGTCCTGGTTGATGATAAAGCCCTGCATACGAATACGTTTTTTCAGTATCGTCCCCATCAGCAAGGGCAGTCTGTCCGGGCCTTCCGGCAAATCGGTCGCGTTATATCCACTCACCAGACCGCACACCGGAACGCGCGCGCCGGTGTTTAACAGCGGCAGCACGGCGTCGAACACCTTCCCGCCGACGTTTTCGTAATAGACGTCGATCCCGTCCTGGCAGGCCTGCGCCAGCTGGTCGGCGAAATCGTCGGCATGGTGGTCGATACACTGGTCAAAGCCCAGCACCTCGGTTGCGTGGCGGCATTTCTCCGCCCCACCAGCAACACCCACGACCCGGCAGCCTTTCAGCTTGCCAATCTGCCCGACAGTTGCGCCCACCGGACCGGTCGCGGCAGCCACCACCAGCGTTTCGCCCTCTTTTGGCTGGCCAATATCCAGCAGCCCCATGTAGGCCGTAAAGCCCGGCATGCCCAGCACGCCTAACGCCCAGGAGGGGTGCTGCGGGTTATCACCCAGCTTGACCAACCCGCTGCCGTCGGAGACGTCATACTCCTGCCAGCCGCTGTAGCCGAGCACCCATTCACCGGCGGTGTAGTCCGGGTGGTTCGACTGCTCGACGCGGCTGACCGTGCCGCCCACCATCACCGCGCCAATCTCAACCGGTGGCGAGTAGGACGGCGCATCGCTCATGCGGCCACGCATATAAGGGTCCAGCGACAACCAGATGGTACGAAGCAGGATCTGCCCGTCAGCAAGCGCAGGCACAGGTTGTTCTTCCAGACGGAAATTGTCGGCAACCGGCGCGCCCTGTGGACGCGAGGCGAGAACCCAACGACGGTTTGATACAGAAGGCTGACTCATAACTCACTCCATTTTACACAAATGTCCTTAGAGACTAGCTGTAGATCCCTCTGCCTGCCTTTGCATTATGAGCCGGATTGATTGAGCCGCACGACCAGATACACGCAGGGTTCAGGGCTTTCATTGATAAAACGGCAGTCGTTCGGCGGCCCCAGTTCCAGGCAGTCCCCGGCACGCATTTCGTGGCGGGTATCGCCTTCCTGAAAGACCAGTTCGCCCGACTGCAGCCAGATCAGCTGGCGAGCAAGGGCATAAGAAGAGGCAGGCATGGGCACATCGCTGCCAGCGGGAAGTTCAACCTGCACCAGGTCGATAGGAAGATCGCTGCGCGGTGAGACGTGACGCCGCAGATAGTGCGTTTGCGGGTCGCGCCAGACCGGTTGGTTGGCAAAACGCAACAGCTTACCTTCCTGCAGTTCCGCCCGGGCAATAAGCGTAGACATGCTGATGCCAAACGCGCCGGAGAGCCGGGCAAGCATCGTGGCCGTCGGGCTGCTCCCTGAGCGTTCAATTTTATGGATCATCGCCCGCGAGACACCGGCGCGTTCCGCCAGCTCGCTCAGCGACCAGCCGCGGGATTCGCGTTCCAGTCGGATGCGGGCGCTGATCCGTTCATTGATATTGTCTGGCATAGTATTCATCGCGTAATACTATAGTGTAAGTAATGGATTACAAGGTGCTTTTTTCATAACAAAAAGATATGACTTATAGCGTAGCGATAAGTCAGCCAACCTGTGTAATATTGTGACGTTATGTACCACTATAGTGAACACACCCACCCAGAGGAACTCCATGATTATTCGTCACGCCTGCAAAGAGGATTGCGCCGCCATCGGTGAAATCTACAACCATGCGGTTCTGCACACCGCCGCGATCTGGAACGATGCCACGGTCGATACCGATAACCGTATTGCATGGTTCGAAGCGCGTCAGCTGGCCGGCTATCCGGTGCTGGTGAGCGTGGAGAACGAGGTGGTGACGGGCTATGCCTCATTCGGTGACTGGCGCGCATTTGATGGCTTCCGTCATACCGTTGAGCACTCGGTATATGTTCACCCCGGTCATCAGGGCAAAGGCATTGGCCGCGCGCTAATGAAAGCTTCGATCGCGGAGGCGCGTCGCATCGGCAAACACGTCATGGTGGCGGGAATTGAAGCGCAGAACAGCGCCTCCATTCATCTGCATGAGACCCTGGGGTTTGTGACCACCGGCCAGATGCCGCAGGTGGGCACCAAGTTTGGCCGCTGGCTCGACCTGACCTTTATGCAGCTGCAGCTGGACGATCGCACCGACCCGGACGCCATCGGATGAATCAGTCCCTGACGCTGGTGTTTCTGGTGGCGGCAGGCATAGGCCTGGTAGTGCAGAACACGCTGATGGTGCGCATCACCCAGACCTCAAGCACCATTCTTATTGCCATGCTGCTCAACTCGCTGGTGGGGATTGTGCTCTTTGTGTCGATCCTGCTGATTAAAAACGGTGTTGCCGGGTTCAGCGAGCTGGTGCATACGGTGCGCTGGTGGACCTTAATTCCCGGCCTGCTGGGCTCGTTTTTCGTTTTTGCCAGCATCAGCGGGTATCAGTATGTCGGGGCGGCCACGACCATTGCGGTGCTGGTTGCCAGCCAGTTGATTGGTGGCCTGGTGATGGACGTGGTGCGCAGCCAGGGCGTGCCGCTGAGGGCGCTGATTGGCCCGGTGTGTGGCGCAGTATTGCTGGTGATTGGCGCCTGGCTAGTTGCACGGCGCCAGTTCTGACGTCAGAGGATCACCCCGCCTTTGGTCAGGCTCTCCTGGCGGGCTTCCTGCTCCTCTTTATAGTGTTTGCCGTGATGGGCGATGGTCGTGCGCAGACGTTGCTGCTGAACATAGCGATCTTCACGGCTGAGTTCGTTGTCTTCGCTTAATTCAATCAGCAGTTCGTTCATATGCACGATCACGCTTTCGGCTACCGCCGCATCCACGCGGGCAATGACGTCCTCTAAATGTGACATTGTCACTCCTTAGTTGTTGGCCCGGCGGGTTACGCTGGCCGGGCCTGGGATTCATGCCCTCTCCCCGAGGGGAAGAGGGTCAGAGTGAAGGGTTAAATCCGCACTCCACTCAGTTTAATTTCGCCTTCGAGAAATCGCTTCCCATCAGGCTCACGCTATATCCGCTGACGTTGCTGCGGGTCGCATAGAAGGTTTTGCCGTTAGCCAGCGCAATCCACGGAGCCTGCTGGTAGAAGATCTCCTGCGCCTGGCTGTAAAGTTTCGCACGCTCTGCCGGATCGCTGGTGAGCTTCGCTTTTTTCACCAGGTCATCATAGCCCTTGTCGCACCAGCGTGCGGCATTGGAGCCGGTTTTAATACTGTCGCAGCCCAGCAGCACATCGGCAAAGTTATCCGGGTCGCCGTTATCCGACATCCAGCCAAACAGCGCGCTGTCGTGCTCGCCTTTACGCATCCCGGAGAGATATTCGCCCCATTCATACGAAACGATTTTCGCCTTAATGCCTACCTTCGCCCAGTCGTTCTGGATCATCTCGGCAATGCGGCGTGAGTTCGGGTTGTACGGACGTTGCACCGGCATTGACCAGAGCGTCACTTCCGCCCCCTGCTCCAGCCCGGCCTGTTTCAGTAGCGCTTTCGCTTTTTCAGGATCGTAACCGTAGTCTTTTAACTCTTTATTAAAGCCCATCATATTCGGCGGGATCGGCGATTTCGCGACCGTACCGGAACCGAGAAATACCGCATTGATAATGGCGTTTTTGTCGGTGGCGTAGTTCAGCGCCTGGCGCACCAGTACGTTATCAAACGGCTTTTTCTCGGTGTTAAACGCCAGATAGCCAACGTTCAGCGCATCCACCGAGTGCAGGGTCAGATCTTTATTCTTCTTGATCACATCAAACTGCACCGGCGATGGCGCAGGAATGATCTGGCACTCGTTGGTCTGCAGCTTCGCCAGACGGGTTTCGACGTTAGGCGTGATGGAGAAGATCAGATGTTTGGTTGGCACCGCGCCATCCCAGTAGTTCGGGTTAGCCAGATAACGGATCAGCGAGTCGGTTTTATACTGCTGAAGCACGTAAGGCCCGGTACCGATCGGCCAGTTATCGACATTCTCCGGGGTGCCTTTCTTCATCATCGCGTCGGCATATTCTGCGGACAGGATCGAGGCGAAGTCCATCCCCCAGTCGGCAAGGAACGCGGCATTCGGTTCACTCAGCACAAACTGGACGTGGGTGTCATCCACCTTCTTCACCTCCTGGATCAGTTTATCCAGGCCGACATCATTGAAGTATTCGTAGTTGCCCTGTGACACCTTGTGATACGGATGATTAGGGTCTTTCTGACGCAGCACCGAGAAAATAACATCATCGGCATTGAAGTCGCGGGTCGGTTTAAAGAATTTATTGCTGTTGAACTTCACCCCTTTGCGCAGGGTAAAGGTATAGGTTTTGCCATCCGGTGAGATGGTCCAGGATTCCGCCAGCGACGGCACCGGCGTATTTTTCACCGGATCAAAATTAATCAGGCGGTTATAGAGCACCTGCGAGCTGGCGACAAAGGTCGGGCCGGAGCTGGCAATCTGCGGGTTAAACGACTCAGGCGAGGCCTCTGAGCAGTAGATAATGGTGTCGTTATTGGCCGCCCATGCGGCACCTGCCGGCAACAGCGCGCTTAATGCCAGCGCGAGGAGAGTTTTCCCTGTGGACATAGTTATTACCTGTTTGGTTTTATTATATGGAATGGTAATAACAGCACAGCCACTGTTCCCTGGCAAATAACGAAACACTATCAGGTTATTCTAAAGCAGTTATTTCCGCTGATTTTCTCACCAGCAGCGAAACAGTGATTTGCCTTAAGGTACATTCAACGTCAAGCACTTTCCGCGGCCTCAATGCTGTAAGAAATCGCCCCTTTTGCCGTCTCTTCTGCCGTTTGCTTGCCCTCAGATTTCGTAAAGTAGACACGTGAAAAAGTCTATGGGACCAAATCGTGGCAAAAACCCTTTTACGCAGCGGCAATCTTGATGATTTTCAGGCCGTTGGCGGCGGCGGACAGGCCGTATTTGAATCAGCATTGCAAATCCGTGAGGCCCTGCGCCTGCGCAAACAGCAGTCGATCGTCGAAACCCTGGCGATCCCGCAGGTCAATGATGAAGGCGACCGGGTTGACTGGTACTCCCCTACGGAAGGCACCGTTATCAGCTGGAAAGCTGCCGATGAAGATGCGCGCTTCCGGGCGCTGCGCCTGTTGGAAAGTACCCTGTCCAGCGTCGAGTCCCTGAGCAAAAAATCGCTCCAGTCCCCAAAAACCGCCCAGCAGCTGTTTGGTTCCCTGCTGTCAAAAGCGTTTCAGTTCCCGGGGGAGAACTTCCTGTTCCTGGTGGATGGCAAACCGGTGATCACCTTCTGGGGTTTTGTAAACCTCAATGAAAATGCGCGCGAGGATGTTCTCGACTGCCTGCGCGCCTCCCTGTTGCCGGTCCCAATGCCTGCCCCGGTTGAGGAGCCAGAACCCGAGCCGGAACCGACCCTCGTCTTTGAAAAAGCCGATGAACCGCTGGTTGCCGCCCCGGCGAAAGTCCATATCACCGCCGACGATCTCTACGAGGCGCATCCCGCCCCGGTGATGACCCCTCGCGAGCCAGTACCAGCGCCAGAGCCGGAACCGACCCCGGTGGCCGTAGCGGCCAAAAAACGCCGCGTTCCGCTGTGGTCCCTGCTGGTCGCCGCCGTGGTGATGGCCGCCGTTGCCGCCCCATTGATGTGGCCGAAGCACGCACCCGCCCCAGAGCCGGTTAAAACTGTGGCGGCCGCCCCAGTGGTCATCGAGCCTGAACCGGTCGCCGTCGTTGAACCCCTGCCGCTGAATTTACCCCTGCATCAGGCGGAAGTGGTCGCAGAAAAAGCCCCGACCCCGGTCGCGGCTGAGCCAGTGGTGATTACCGCGATCCCGAGAGAGGCGATGGTGATGGAGGCCGGTCAGGTGAAATCCGGCTCGACCCGTTTTCTTAACGGCAGCTGGCGAGTAATGCTGGATGTGACCGATCCGATCACCGGCAAGCCACCGTCACTGCGTTATCAGATTCAAAACAATAAAGGGACGGCCCGCGTCGTTCACGGTGACAACATCGTCTGCCGCGTGGAGGTCTTCTCCGGGCTGCACAGCAACGGTGAGCTGCTGATTAAAACCCGTGGCAATGCCCGCTGCACCGATGGCTCCCGCTATCCGATGCCGGAAATTACCTGTAAAGCCGGTACAAATGACGTGGCGGAATGCAGCGCGCGCTACGACGCAAAAACCGTGGTTCCATTGACATTCAGGAAGGCAGGTGCGTGATCCTATGCTGGTAAATCTTTGCGACTACAAACAGAGCGTCACGCTGATTGCGAACAGTGGCGTGCAGTTTCTTGATTTTGGCCTGACGCCGCAAGACTCCGCCCAGAGTGGACGCTTCGTGCGTAAAACGGCCAACGGCCCCCTGCTGCGCCTGGATTTCGATCTGGTGAATGGCCGCTACACCCTGCCTGCCACAGGCGGAGGACAACCGGAAGTGGTTAAACCCGAAAGCACTATCCTGCTCCAGCAGTCGCTGGCGGTGCTGGACGGCGTCTGGCTGCCGCTGCCGTTTTTCCGCTTTAACCCGCCACGCACCTTTGTTGATGGCCCGGATAACTGGGCGCGGGTGCAGGTGCGCAAGCTCGATACCCCGGACAACGCCGGGAACAGCCACCGTGTGACTCTGGCGCTGGACAGCCAGATTGCCGCGCACGCCACCAGCGCCCTGTCGCCGGTGGAGAACGACATTCTCAATGGCACCCGCTTCGCGCTGGCCTGGCGCGATGATGAGGTGGCGAACTTCCTCGATCAAACCTGGATTGACGGCTGGCTGCGTGAAGCCTTTACCCAGTACGCGACCGGTGTGGAGAACCGTGCCGAACGCGAGCTACAGCTGGCGATGCGTAACTTTGAGTATCAGGCGCACTGGCTGAACATCCTGGCCATGCTGGGCGAACAGCTCACGGTGCCGGAAGTGAAATTCGTTACCCATACCCTCAGCACCCCGGCTATTCCGGTAGATCTGATTCTGGATGTGGGTAATACCCATACTTGCGGCGTGATCATCGAAGATCACGGCGACGCCAACGACGGCCTGCGTCAGAGCGCCGAGCTGCAGGTGCGCTCCCTGAGCGAGCCGCAGTTCCTTAATGAACCGCTTTTTACCAGCCGTCTGGAGTTTTCCGAAGCCCGCTTCGGCAAGCAGCACTTCTCGGTGGAGAGCGGTCGCGAAGATGCCTTTGTCTGGCCGTCCATCGTGCGGGTCGGCGACGAAGCGCGGAAGCTGGCGACCCAGCGTCTGGGCACGGAAGGCAACAGCGGCATTTCAAGTCCTCGCCGTTACCTGTGGGATGAAACCCCGGTGGTCCAGGACTGGCGCTTCAGCCAGATGAACAGCAAAACCCAGCGCGAGCCGCTGGCGACCGCCTTCCCGCTGATGAACCTGATGAACGATGATGGCCAGCCGCTGTTCACCCTGCCACAGGATGAGCGTCTGCCGGTCTTCTCGCCGCAGTACAGCCGCAGCACTCTGATGACCCATATGCTGTGCGAACTGCTGGCGCAGGCGCTGGGGCAGATCAACAGCGTGGCTACCCGTCTGCGTCTGGGCTTCCCGGCCTCGCCGCGTCAGCTGCGCACCCTGATCCTCACCCTGCCCTCGGCCATGCCGAAGCAGGAGCGTGAAATTTTCCGCCGCCGCATGTTCGAGGCGATTGCCATCGTCTGGAAAGCGATGGGCTGGCACCCGCAGGATGACGACTTCTCCAGCCGTAAGCAGCAGGAGAAGAGCGTGGTTCCGGTGCCGGAGATCCAGATGGAGTGGGACGAAGCCAGCTGCGGCCAACTGGTCTGGCTCTATAACGAAGCCATTTCCCATTACAACGGCCAGACCGAAGACTTCTTCGCGGCCGTGGCCCGCCCGGATCGCGAACCAGAGCCAGGCTGTGCGCCGGGTCGCGCCCTGCGCGTGGCCTCGATTGATATCGGCGGCGGGACGACCGATATGGCGATCACCCACTACCAGCTCGATGATGGTTCTGGCAGTAACGTCAAAATCACGCCACAGCTGCTGTTCCGCGAAGGCTTTAAGGTGGCGGGCGATGACACCCTGCTGGATGTGATCCAGCGTTACGTATTGCCTGCCCTGCAAACGCAGCTGCAAAAATCCGGCATTGCTGATGCCTCGTTGCTAATGGCCTCGCTGTTTGGCGATTCGGGGCGCATCGACACCCAGGCAGTGCTGCGCCAGCAGACGGCGTTGCAGCTGTTTATGCCGATTGGACATGCGATCCTCGCTGCCTGGGAAGCCAGCGATATCGACGATCCGCTCGACGGGCTGCACGCCACCTTTGGCGATCTGCTGACCCGCAAGCCCACGCGCAATGTGATGAACTATCTGCAGCAGGCCATCGAACACGCCCTGCCTGCTGGCGCTGAGCCGTTCGACCTGTTCGCCGTGCCGCTGCACGTCAACTTCCGCGAGATGCAGGATGCGATGCTGGCCGGGCACTTTACCCTGGCCGCGCCGCTGCACGCCGTGGCGGAAGCCATCTCCCATTACGCCTGCGATATTCTGCTGATCACCGGGCGTCCTGGCTGTCTGCCAGGGGTACAGGCGCTGATCCGCCATCTGCAGCCGGTGCCTGTCAGCCGGATAGTGTGGCTGGATAAGTACCGGGTGCATGAGTGGTATCCGTTCAGCCAGCAGGGGCGCATCGGCAACCCGAAATCCACTGCGGCTGTCGGGGCGATGCTCTGTAGCCTGGCGCTGGATCTGCGCCTGCCGCGCTTTAACTTTAAGGCGGCGGATATCGGCGCGTACTCGACCGTGCGCTACTTAGGGGTGCTGGATAACACTATTAACACCCTGCGCGACGAGAACGTCTGGTATCAGGATATTGATCTCGACAAGCCGGGAGCCAAGCTGGATACCCGCCTGCACTTCCCGCTGCGTGGCAACGTGACCCTCGGGTTCCGCCAGCTGGCAAACGCCCGCTGGCCGGCCACCCCGCTCTATACGCTGAGCATTAACTCGGCGGAGCTGGCAAAATCCATCGCCGGAGACGGCGTGCTGAACGTGCGCCTGCAGCTGCGCGGCGGCACCCGACACGAAGGCCCGGAAGCCTTTGAGCTGAGCGATGCCTGGCTGCAGGACGGTACGCCGGTGCCGCCTGATGCCCTCACTTTTAAACTGAATACCCTGGCTGACCGCAGACACAGCGGGAGCCATTACTGGATCGACAGCGGGAGCGTATACCTGAAATGACAGCCAAGACGACCACAACTCAGGCGTTAATCGGGTGGATCAACACAACGCGCCAGCACGCCCCAATCCTCGATAACGACGCCGATGCCCTGCTGGCGAGCCTGGCAGTGGCCAACGCGCGGGAGCACGCGATTGCGCGGGCGCTGACCACCGGGAGCACCATCGGATTGTATGGTCACTCCCAGGCGGCGAAAGCCCACCTGCTCACGACGCTGTGCGGTAGCGATAATCAGCGCATGAACGTGATTATCGGCCAGCGCACCTTTGACTACTTTTCGCATATCAACCCGGGCCATGCCCTGACCAACATGGCGCTGCGCTTCAGCCCGACGGCGGCAGAGGTGGTTGACGACGCCTTTCCGCTGCGCCTGAGCCTGCTTACCGAGGCGGAACTGGTGCAGGTGTTCCTTGCCCGCGCCACGCTGCCCGCGGTGGACAAGACCGTGATCGAAGCGCGACTGGAGAAGTGGCGCGCCCTGCGTCAACCCCAGAGCGTACCGGGGATCACCGCCGCCGACGTTGGGACTATCGCCGACTACTGGCGTGATACGGTGCCCGCCGCGTCCCGGCAGATGGACGATGCTCTGTGGCACCAGTTTGCCCTGCTGCTGCCGTCGCTGGATCTGAGCACTCGCGCCAGCGTCTGGTCGCTGCTGTGGGGCGAACAGCAGGAGCTGACGCAGCAGTGGCTGAAGCTGGCGCATATCCTGCACCAGACCAGTCATGCACAGGTGCTGGCTGCGCCGCTGAGCCTGCTGGTGGACAATTTTGGCCTGCCGACCGAAGGTTTCCTCACCCGGGGGGATATCGCCCTGCCGGACGTGCAACAGGCGGTGCTGCATCCCCTGCACAACGGCGAGTTACTTAACGCCATCAGCATTCCGCTGGACGTGCTGGCCCTGCTAACCCGGGAGCTGATCCTGCCCGTCGAAAACAGCGCGTTGTCAGGCGTGGATATCATTGATATTCCCGCCCCCTCGGCCCAGCCCGATCAGCCGCTGGCTCAGGCGAAGCAGGCGTGGTTGCTGGAACACTATCGCCAGCATCTGCAGCCGGATGTGCTGGTGATCTGCAACGCCACCGCCCATCACAGCCAGACGGCAAAAACCGCCAAAACGCTGCTGAACTGGGTGAAAGCGACCCAACCGGGAGACGATGCAGCCCTGCCAGGGCTGGTGTGGGCGATTACGCCGCAGGATACGCGCTTTACCCGCCGCACTAATCTCGACGAAGCGACGCAACAGCTGCTCGGCAAACCCGGCCAGCACTGGGGCACCCTGCAGGCGCTGGACAGCAGCAGCATGCAGCGAGTGATCGAGTGGCTGTCCCAGGCGACCTTGCCCTCCCAGCGCCAGAAGCGCCTGTTGGCCCTGCGCCAGCGCCAGCAGCGGGAACTGCATCAGCTTATGCAGGGATATCTGATGCCCCTGACGCAGGAGCCTGCTGCGCAGCGCAGCGCCGCCGAAGCCATGGTGCGTACCCTGCAAGGAAGCGCTGCCCGCCACGGGGAGCTGCTGGAAGGGTTACTCCCACCGCTGCGCGCCTTCGAAACCCTGCTCGCCGTACAGCAGCCGCGAGAAGAGCAGGTCAACGGCCTGTTTACCGATGCCATCGACCTGTTTGCTGACAGCGCTCAGGAAACGGATGAGATATGGCAGCCGACCGACAAAGCGCGGCTCGCCCATCACGTCTGGGTGAATCACCTGCGCCAGTGGAGCCGGGATGAGGCTGTCGCCAGCCGTCTCGGGCTGGACAATGCGGTGCTGCAACAGATTAGCGATGTCCTGGTGATCGCCAGCTATCGTCTGAACCTGCTCGCCCAGCTGAAGAAAATTGTCGATACCGATAAAAGCAGCGCCGCGCAGCTGCATGCCGCGCTGGGGAATTTCATCGGTTGGGTTGGCTATGCCCAGACGCCTGCTTCTGATCGTCCGGCCAGCCGCATCCGCAAGGGGCAGCCGGTATTTGTGACGCCAACGGTCAACAGCAGCGCACCCCGCTTAACCCGTCTGGGAGAGCAGCCGGTGCATGCCGCGACCGCTTATGTCTATGACTGGCTGGTGGCGTTGTATACCCAGGCGATTGAGAACATCGGGTATCAGCATCCCCACGATATAACGATGGCGGATCGCCAGACGTTACAGGGTTTGCTCGCCTGATGATACTAAGGCCTGATGGCGCTACGCTTATCAGGCCTGGAATACCGGCCCGTATCAATGCGGGTCGTTTCTCTCTGACAGGCAATCAGATAACACCTTCGCCAGCGCCGACGGATTCTCCCAGGACATTGAATGGCCTGCATCGCGGATGATTTTTACCTCAACACCCTGCTGACGCATCTCGTCTACGTCGGGATCGGGCAGCGAAAGTTCGCCAAAAATCAGCCATACCGGGCAAGGTAACGTTAGATAACGTGCGCTCCAGCTGGGGTGTACCCCTTGGACCAGACTGGCTGCACCGCGCCACACTGCCCAGGGGGCAGTGCTTTGCAAGCATCCTTTCCAGGGTGAGGTTTCAGCCTCCAGCATGGCCTGATAACCGTTACGCACAAAATCCTCTTCCGTTCGGGCGGCAATGCCCCGACTAAAGGTGCCACCGCCACTGTGGAAATTGGGTTCGGAAACAATCAGACCCAGCAGGCGGCCATCGGCCAGCTCTGCCGCTTCGATTGCGATGCTGCCGCCCATGCTGTGCCCGTACAGCCAGAATGACGTTATCGCTAAATGATCGAGCAGCTCGATGACCACCTTCGCCTGCGCCGAGGTCTGATAGCTGAATGTTTCAGGTTTATCGCTGTAACCACTGCCAGGAAGATCGATAAGAATGGCCCGGCGGGAACCGAACTGAGGATCGCAGACGATACGAGGATATTCGTAAGAAGAAGCACAGCCGAGACCATGAATAAAAACCAGCGGTTCGCCGTGTCCGGGCAGTTGCTGCCAGCGCACCGTGCAACGGGCCTGGTGGGAATAGAAGCTGTTCATAAGCACTCCTTTTCTGATAACTGATTATTTATACAGTTCATCACCGAAGGATGCTATCGCCAGATGTTGTAGGCCGGATAAGGCGCCTGCCCCGCACCCGGCAAAAAGCCGCGCCGGAGCAGCATTCAGAAGAGGGAAATCAGCAGTGCAACCGGAAAACTCATCGGCCAGGTAGACCCCACCAGGAAGGCGCTCAGAAAGCGGATGCGTTTGCGATCTTTGGAGAGAAACCAGGTGATAAGAGCACTAATGGCCGCCATGACGGCATAAAACATTAACATTTTTTGATACAACGTCATCTCATTCACCTTGTCTGCTGTGCAATAACCGCGCGCAATATGCGGCAAATGTTGAGACAGATCAAGTTTTTCGTTACAAATTAGCCACATTGATTTTAGGGTTACTAACAAAAGAGTAGCTTTTGCTACATCTTTTAACCCGACCTGCTTCCCCTACAAACAAAAAGGGCCGCATTATGCGGCCCTGGATCCCGGGACTACTTCTTCACCGGCTGAGGCTTTTTATTACCCGAGTCGGGCACTTTACGGGATTTGTCTTTATCAACGTGTAACATCAGACTCTCCTTTGTGACCTTCGGAATAAGTAAGTATAGCCTGCTTCGGGAGTACCTCTTTAAAGTGCATTTTAAATGCACATTCTGCCAAATCTGCGTTGTCCTTTAGTGCTGTAATAGTCCCAGGTTTTACAGGGAGAACATTATGCTGCCTATTCCGAAAAGTTGTATTCACACCCGCTCAACGCCCTTCTGGAACAAAGACACCGCGCCTGCGGGAATTTTCAAACGCCATCTGGATACCGGCACCCAACCCGGCGTCTATCCCCGTCTCAGCGTGATGCAGGGCGCGGTGCGTTACCTAGGCTATGCCGACGAAACCTCGCCTGAGCCGGACAGCGTCCTGGTCATTGAGGCCGGGCATTTTGGCGTATTTCCACCTGAACGCTGGCACCACATCGAAGTGATGACCGACGATACCTATTTCAATATCGACTTTTTCGTTGAACCCGACGTTTTAAGAAAGTCGTAAACAGAGAAGGAGTAACTTCATGGGCAAGGCAACTTATACCGTCACCGTCACTAACAATAGCAACGGTGTGTCGGTGGATTACGAGACGGACGCCCCGATGGAGCTGATGATCCCGGACGTCGCCGCGCAGGTGGTCAAAGACCTGGTGAATACCGTGCGCGCTTACGACACTGAAAATGAGCACGAGGTCTGCGGCTGGTAGCTGCCCCCGTTACCCTTTCAGCAGTTCCAACACCGTCTGCGGCACCTGATTGGCCATTTTCAGGGCCGCATTCTGGCTTTGATCCAGAATCTGCGCCCGGGCCAGTTGGCTGGCCTCGGCGGCGTAGTCGGCATCCTGTATCCGGCTGCGGGCCGCTTGCAGGGAGATGTTCTGCTGGGACAGCACGGCCTTGCTGGATTCGAACCGGTTGATCACCGCGCCATACTGCGCGCGATAGCCGCTCACCTTTTCCAGCGCGGCATCCAGTAACCCCATACACTTTTTGGCCCCCGCCTCGGTGATCATATCAGTGCTTTCCAGTTGCAGCGTCTTCAGATCCGTTGGCGTCGGCTCAATGGTGGTGGACTGCATGGCTTCACCGAAATTGGCGCTGGTCGCCACTTCTATAGGGCGGCTCTGTTTTGGCGGCACGGTAGGCGTAATCGACGGTGTCGGCAAATTACCCCAGGTGATGTTGCTGGTAAAAGAACCGCTGCCCACCACCATCACCAGCAAATCTTCCGTCACGGTATCCAGCGTGATGCGTTCAAGGCGGTTCGAACCGTTGGCACCGTCGTTCCAGGCCCCGGACGCCTTATCTTCATAGCGATCGCCATCCCCGCTATAGGAGATGTTCATCCCGTTATAGTTAAGGGTTTCACCGCTGTAACTCCAGCTGGGACCGCCGTCAATCAGCTGCGAGTCATCATAGACCGCCCCGCTGCTGAAACCGTTTTTGGCCGTCAGCACCGATGCGGTCGCTTTCGCGCCATCGGTGATGCCGCGGCTCACCCAGGTATAATCCGCATCCGGTCCGTTTAATGGCGTGCCCGCGAGATGTTTACCATCCCGGGTAAATATCTGCAGATCGTCATCCAGACCCAGAGAATCAATGTTAATAGTGATATTGGTCGACCCGGCCGGAATATAGGCCAGCGGAATAACACCGGAACTGAAAGAATAATCGGTGCCCGCTACCGGGAATTTACGATCCAGCGGCATAACATCGCCAATTAATTGCGGCGGTAATACCGGCTTATCGGTCGCCAGCGGATATTGCCCGAAGATCTCGGTTTGCTCGGAGATTTGGGTAATTGTCCCCAGTATCTGCTGATACTCCTGGTTAATACTGTCCCGGTCGGACTGCGATAAGGTGCCGTTTGCCGCCTGAATGGCCAGGCTTTTGGCTTTGATCAGCATCGCGCTGACGTCGCTCAGGCTCCCTTCTGCCGTCTGCGCCAGGCTTATCGCGTCATCCAGCCCACGCGAGATCGCCTTGTCCGCGTTGATGTTGGCGAACATCCGGTTGCCAATGGCCTGCCCGGCGGCATCATCCTTCGCGCTGTTAATACGCAAGCCGGATGAGAGCCGTTCAATCGTCTGGGCCAGTAAAGTACTGTTAGCATTCCGGGACTTAAGTGAGAGCCCGGCAATCTCGTTATGATTAATTGCAAGCATGGTCAGGGCGATTTTATTATGGATTTACTTCGGTATCGGCGGCCAGGCGATTTAATTTAGGGCGACAGATGAAAAAAGCTGACGATATATTCTTGCGGGGAAGTGAAAATTAAATATTTAATATATTCTTTAAATGAATGTATTTATCACCGCCGGTGAGATTACTCTCTGCCGGCGGTGATAAGTCATTAATGTTTAAACATTACATGTCTGACCACAGTGTAATCCTCCAGGCCGTACACCGACATATCCTTGCCATAGCCCGACATTTTCATCCCGCCGTGGGGCATTTCGCTGACCAGCATAAAGTGGGTATTCACCCAGGTGCAGCCATACTGCAGGTGCGCGCTGATGCGGTGTGCGCGGCCCACGTCCTGGGTCCACACCGAGGAGGCCAACCCGTATTGCGACGCGTTGGCCCAGGCCAGAACCTGCTCCTCATCGTCGAATTCCGTCACACTCACTACCGGGCCAAACACCTCCCGCTGGACAATGGCATCCTCTTGTTTCGCGCCTGCCAACAGGGTCGGCTGGAACCAGTAGCCTTTGCCGTCGTGCTTGCTGCCGCCAGTGATGACCTGCACATGCCCGAGGGCTTTGGCCTCATCCACGGCTTTGCATACCCGGTCGAGATGCGCCTGCGAACTTAGCGGGCCAAGCTCGGTGCTTTCGTCATCCGGGGCGCCGATTTTCAGGCTGGCGACCGCGGCACCCAATTTCTCCACCAGCGCCGGATAAATGCCCTTTTGCGCGTAGATACGACAGGCGGCGGTACAGTCCTGACCGGCGTTGTAGAAGCCAAAGGTGCGTACCCCCTCCACCACCGCGTCGAGATCCGCGTCATCAAAGACGATCACCGGCGCTTTACCGCCCAGCTCCATATGGGTGCGCTTGATGGACGAGGCGGTATGTCCAATGATGTGCTCCCCCGTGGCGATAGAGCCGGTTAGCGACACCATCCGCACTTTTTCATGCCCGGTCAGCGGGTCACCCACGGTTTTGCCCCGCCCGAACAGCACATTAAGCACCCCGGCCGGGAAGATGGTTTTTGCCAGTTCAGCCAGTTTCAGGGCGGTGAGCGGAGTGATCTCAGAGGGTTTAAGCACCACGCAGTTCCCGGCGGCCAGCGCCGGGGCGAGCTTCCACGCCGCCATCATCAGCGGATAGTTCCAGGGGGCAATCGACGCGACAACGCCCACCGGGTCGCGACGGATCAACGAGGTGTGTCCCTCCAGATATTCCCCCGCCGCCGAACCGTTCAGGGTACGCGCCGCGCCCGCAAAGAAGCGAAACACGTCGGCTATGGCCGGAATTTCATCCCCCAGTACGCAGTGCAGGGGTTTGCCGCAGTTTTGCGACTCCAGCCGCGCCAGGGTGTCGGCATTGGCTTCGATGGTATCCGCCAGCCTGAGCAGGCACTCGGCGCGGCTTTTCGGCGTGGTGCGCCCCCAGTTGGCGAAGGCCCGGTCGGCGGCCTGTACGGCAGCATCCACCTGGGCGGCTGAGGCTTCTGCGATCTCCAGCAGCACCTCGCCAGTCGCAGGGTTATAGACCGGCTGCTTTTCCCCTTCGCCGTTGACCAGTTCACCATTAATCAGCAGTTGCGTTTGCATAGTATTGTCCTGTTTGAATCAACGTTATTTCCCGCTTCCGGCAACATCTTCGCCGTCGCGGGTTAGCCACCAGGCCCCCAGAATGGGAATGGCGGTCACCAGCATGACTAGCAGGGCCACCACGTTAGTCACCGGCACATCGCGCGGGCGGCCGAGTTGGTTTAACAGCCACAGCGGCAAGGTGCGCTCATGTCCGGCGGTAAAGGTCGTGACGATGATCTCGTCAAACGACAGGGCGAACGCCAGCATGCCCCCCGCCAGCAGCGCCGACCCCAGATTGGGCAGCACCACATAGCGGAAGGTTTGCCAGCCGTTAGCGCCCAAATCCATTGACGCCTCGATCAGGCTCCACGAGGTACGCCGGAAACGGGCAATCACATTATTGAACACCACCACCACGCAGAACGTGGCGTGACCGAGAATGATGGTGAAGAAACCTGGCTCCAGATTGATGGTTTTGAACGCCGTCAGCAGCGCCAGACCGGTGATGATCCCTGGCAGCGCAATCGGCAGGATCAGCATCAGCGATACCGCGTTCTTACCAAAAAATTCCCGCCGCCATAATGCCGCTGCCGCCAGGGTACCCAGTACCAGGGCAATCACCGTTGAGAGGGCAGCGATTTTCAGTGACAAGATGACCGATTCGATAATGTCGCTGCGCCCTGCCGCCGCGCTAAACCACTTCAGCGTCAGCCCCTGCGGCGGAAAACTGAACGCCGCATCCTCAGTATTAAAAGCATAGATGGCAATAATCAGCAGCGGGAAGTGCAGGAAGATCACCCCGCCCCAGGTGGCGATTTTCAGAAACAACGGTGCGCGTTCAGAGTGCATCAAACGCTCCCAGGCGCTTCACGAACGCCAGATAGACAGTAATGAGAACAATCGGCACCAGCGTAAAGGCGGCCGCCATCGGCATATTGCCAATCGCCCCCTGCTGGGAGTAAACCATCTGCCCAATAAAGTATCCCGGCGGGCCGACGAGCTGCGGCACGATAAAATCGCCCAGCGTCAGTGAAAAGGTGAAGATCGACCCGGCGGCAATGCCCGGGATCGCCAGCGGCAGGACGACATAGCGGAAGGTCTGACGCGGTCTGGCCCCGAGATCAGCAGAGGCTTGCAGCAATGACGCGGGCAGACGCTCAAGCGCCGCCTGCACCGGCAGGATCATAAACGGCAGCCAGATATAGACGAACACCAGGAACCGCCCCAGCCCGGAGGTCGAAAGCGTACTGCCCCCGATGCCCGGCACCGTCAACAGCGAGGTCAACAGCGGCTCCAGCCCCATATGGCTCAGAAACCACTGCGCCACGCCGTCTTTCGCCAGCAGCAGCGTCCAGGCGTAGGCTTTAACGATATAGCTGGCCCACATCGGCAGCATCACCGCGATATAGAAAAAGGCTTTCCACTTGCCGCGGGTGTAACGCGCCATATACCAGGCCATGGGGAACGCCAGAATCGCGCAGCCAAGGGTGACGGCAATCGCCATCGTCAGGGTGCGGAGAATGATGTCGTAGTTGGCCGGGTTAAAGAGCGCGCGGATGTTGGCGAAAGTCAGGTCAGGCGTCACCGACATGGTGAAGTCATCGAAGGTGTAGAATCCCTGCCACAGCAGGGCAAACAATGACCCTAGATAGACAATGCCAAACCACATCAGCGGGCCGAGCAGGAGTAAGAACAGCCCCAGCGCCGGTCTGCGCCAGAACAGCGCCGACAGACGCCCTGAAAGACCGTGCGATGCCGGCGGAGGTGAAACGCTCATGTCCATTTCACCCCTCCTCATGCAGCGGCACCATGGCGTCGCGCGCCCACGAGGCGGTGACCATCTGCCCTGGTTCCAGCCCCGTCCCCGGCGTGGTTCCGGCCAGGTTCGCCTGACTTACCAGCAGTTTTTCGCCTTCGGCAAGGCGTAGCTCGAAACGGGTGGCCGCCCCCTGGAACTGTACGGCCTGCACCCGGCCCTGAACCTGAATTTCACCTTCCCCATCGAGGCGAATATGTTCCGGGCGCAGGGAGTAGCTTCCCGACAGGCCGCAGACACGTTGCGCCAGGGCATCGGTGAAGACGTTCGACGTGCCAACGAAGCTGGCCACGAACGGCGTGCGCGGGCGGAGATAGAGTTCGTGTGGGGTATCCACCTGCTCGATACGGCCATTGTTGAACACCGCCACCCGATCCGACATCGACAGCGCTTCGCCCTGGTCGTGGGTCACGAAAATAAAGGTGATGCCCAGCTCCTGCTGCAATTTTTTCAGTTCAAACTGCATCTGCTCGCGCAATTTCAGGTCCAGCGCCCCGAGGGGTTCATCCAGCAGCAGAACCCGGGGTTGATTGACCAGCGCCCGGGCTATCGCCACCCGTTGACGCTGGCCACCCGACAGCTGCGAGGGTTTGCGGGTTTCCGCGAAGCTTAAGCCGACCTTCTCCAGGGCTTCCCGCGCCTGGGCCTGACGGGTGGTTTTGTTGATCCCTTTTACCATCAACCCATAGGCGACGTTCTCGAGGATTGTCATATGGGGAAAGAGCGCGTAGTCCTGAAAGACGGTATTGACGTCGCGCTCCCAGGGCGGGAGTTCGCTGGCATCTTTGCCAAAGATAGCGATGGAACCACCGCTGAGCTGTTCAAAGCCCGCAATCAGGCGCAGGCAGGTGGTTTTGCCGGAGCCGGAAGGCCCCAGCATCGAGAAAAACTCGCCGTCACGAATCCGGATCGTTACCCCGTCCACCGCACGCACGTCGCCATACAGGCGTGAGACATCATTAAACTCTACTGCGTACGTCATAATCCGCTCCCTGGCGCTTAACGACCACCCATGATGGCAATGTAGTCCTGAACCCAGCGGCTGTAAGGCACAAATTTGCCGCCGTTGGCGACAGGCGTTTTCCAGAACATGATCTTGTCGAAGTAGTTATAACCGTTGGTTTCGCAGCCTTTATCCCCCAGCAGGGTGCTGGCTTTACAGCCTTCCGCCACCACCGGCAGCGATCCGAACCAGCCCGCCAGATCGCCCTGCACTTTTGGCGTCAGCGACCAGTTCATCCACTTGTAGGCACACATCGGGTGTTTGGCATCGGCGTGCAGCATGGTGGTATCGGCCCAGCCCGTCACACCCTCTTTCGGGAAGACGGTGCCAATCGGCTGATTCTCGCCTTTCAGGGCGTTGGCCTGGTACGGCCAGGCGCTGGAGGCAACCACCCCTTCGTTTTTGAAATCACTCATCTGGACGGTGGTGTCATGCCAGTAGCGATGGATAAGCGGATGCTGGTCTTTCAACACCTTGACCACCGCCGCGTACTGCTCTTCCGTCAGCTGATAGGGGTCGGTGATCCCCAGTTCCGGCTGCGTGGCTTTGACGTACAGCGCCGCATCGGCGACATAGATCGGGCCATCGTAGGCCTGGACCCGCCCTTTGTTGGACTTGCCGTCCGGGAGGTTTTGTTGCTTGAACACCACGCCCCAGGTATCAGGCGGGGTCGGGAAGGTTTTGGTGTTGTACATCAGCAGGTTGGGCCCCCACTGATAAGGCGTGCCGTAGGCTTTGCCGTCGACGTTAAACCACTCTCCCTTAACGATCCGCGGGTCGATGGTTTTCCAGTTGGGGATTAAGTCAGGGTTAATCGGCTGAACGCGTTTACCCATGATCAGGCGCAGAGAGGCATCGCCGGAGGCAGTGACCAGGTCATACCCGCCCTTCGCCATCAGGCTGACCATCTCATCAGAGGTGGCTGCGGTTTTGACGTTGACCTTACAGCCGGTCTCTTTTTCAAACGCGGTCACCCAGTCGTAGGCTTTGTCGGTCTCGCCACGTTCGATATAGCCCGGCCAGGCAATGATATCCAGTCGCCCTTCGCCCTGACCGATCGCTTTTGGAGGCTCTGCCGCCTGCGCAGTCAAAACAGTCATACCGAGTGCGCACAGGCTGCTACGGGCAAATTTTTTGCTCATACCTATTACTCCTGTCGTAATGAAATCAGAAGGCAGCCGTGCCGATAAGAATATCTCCTTAATTAAACGTAGACCGCGCCATTGCCGCCCACCCGGCGGGCTGTAGAAATTTCACCAGGTTGTGACCGGGGGCGCATTCCCCGGTAACTGGATTATAGACAAGGGGTTAGCCGTTGCGGGCAATATGCATATTTCCTATGGGCGACAATAAAAAAAACGCCGCAAATTAATTGCGGCGTTATTAACAGGATAAGAAACAATTATTCTGCGGCGATAATCAATAGCGAGAAAATACTATTTTTGCGTTTTTAACATCCCGCGAATTATGTGTGCTAACTGGATCACCGCCTGCTCCTCTCGCTCTCCCCAGGCCCAGGAGGTATTAAAGCGGAAAAACGGCGTCCAGGTATTGGAGGTGGAAAACATCTTGCCCGGCGCAATGCTGATGTGATGCCCTAACGCGCGGGCGCTAAGCTCTCCGGCATCCAGCGGCGCGGGCAGTTCCAGCCATAAGAAGTAGCCGCTGTCGCTGTGGTGGATTTTCACTTCAGCGGGCAGATGGCGCAGCAGCGCCTGCCACGCCAGCTGTTTACGTTCGGCCAGCGTGCGGCGCAAGCGTCTCAGATGGGCGTCGTAGCGTTTGGTGGCGAGATAGTCCACCAGCGCCAGCTGCATCGGGGAGCTGGTGGATAAGGTGCTCATCAGCTGGAGCTGCTGAATGCGACGGGCATGTTTCCCGGCGGCCACCCAGCCAATGCGAAACCCGGCCACCAGACATTTAGAGAATGACGAGCAGTGTAGCGTCATGTCGCTGCGATCCCAGGCTTTCGCCGGGAGCGGCTTTTCGCGCCCGTAGTAAAGCTCGCTATAGACATCGTCCTCGATCAGGGTGACGTTATGTTCGGCAAGCAAGGCGATAAGCTGCGCTTTTTTGTCGGCGCTGAGGGTAAAGCCCAGCGGGTTTTGCCCGTTCGTCATCAGCCAGCAGGCTTTCAC
Source organism: Leclercia sp. GLN_9 (assembly GCF_043105735.1). Lineage (NCBI taxonomy): Bacteria > Pseudomonadati > Pseudomonadota > Gammaproteobacteria > Enterobacterales > Enterobacteriaceae > Leclercia > Leclercia sp. GLN_9. The sequence goes on along the minus strand of NZ_JBICLV010000017.1, from coordinate 832,130 downwards.
CGGGTAGTCGTTCAGCGCCTGCGCCAGCGCGTTGAGATCGATCCCCTCGCGCACGTCGGTTGCCACTGACAGCGCTTTCAGCTTCAGCCTCTCCAGTGCCTGTAGCGCGCCATAGAAACAGGGGTTCTCGACGATCACCCAGTCACCCGGTTCGGTCACTGCCTGCAGGCTGAGGTTCAGCGCTTCGAGGGCACCGGCGGTAATCACAATTTCATCCGGGGAGATATTCATCCCCTGCTGGGCATAGCGGCGGGCAATGGCGTGACGCAGATCGACGTTGCCCGGCGGCAGGTTCTCAATCACGCTCATGGCGGTCGCGGTTTTACTGACGTTCGCCAGAGAGCGGTTTAACTGTTGTAAGGGAAAGAGACGGGGATCGGGAAAGGCTGAGGCAAAGGGCACGACCGAGGGATCGCGGCTGGCCTGCAGAACATCAAAGATATAGGTGTTGATATCCACGGCTTCATCGCGCATCACCTGCGCGGGCGGCATGGGTTGTTGACCGGTTGGACGGGCCGCCACGTAGTAGCCTGACTGCGGACGCGCCACAATGCGGCCCTGGCTTTCCAGCATCTGGTACGCATGACCGACGGTCATAAAGCTCATTCCGCTGCTGGTCACCTGCTCACGCAGGGAAGGCAGTTTATCGCCGGGCTGCCAGACACCAAGCTCGATCTGCGAAATGATTTGCTGCGCCAGGCGCTGGTATTTTTTCATCGGGTTCTCCTTGCTGCATCACATAGTATATCAGCAGGAGAAAAAAGGCAGGATTAATAAACTGTTATAGATAGAGGTGTGAATTTCAGCAGGCGTGACGGCGCCCGACTGACTTACTTACGAAGCTCAAACGGCACCCGGCGCGCATGGCGTGAGGCGGCTAAATGATCGAGCGTGATCATGGATGATTTGCAGAAAATGCATTTCGCACCGTGCGGATTTTTTTCAGACACGTCAAATGCGGAAGTACGGAACTGCGAACCATGACAGCATGGGCAACGAAAATGAATATTAGAACTCATGTAAATCTCCAGAACGTAAAAACGTTAAATACTAATGGGCCTTTGAAGGCAATAATGGTCTGAGACAAAACTAATCAGAACGTTCAGAGCGTAAAGAAAAAACCCAAGAGAGGCTGCGGAGAGGCACAACGTGATGAGAATGCTTTAAGAAACTGCGACGGATATTTTTTGGATTCAAACCGATAGATCATTAACGCACGGCTTCGTACAGGATGCAAGCGGTTTTAACGTTAATATTCCTTCCGTTACGCGACTCTCTGTATTCATTCAAATTTTTTGACAGCTTCTGTGAAATAAACGGCATTTCTTCTCAACCGGTAATCCGTAAAGTAGAGATCATTGTCTTTCTTCGAACCCAGGAATTCCCGCCATGAAAAAGATCGGATTTTTGTCATTTGGTCACTGGACGCCATCGCCGCAGTCCGGGACCCGCACCGCATCCGACGCCCTGCTGCAATCCATCGATCTGGCGGTTGCCGCCGAAGAGCTGGGCGCGGATGGCGCGTACTTCCGCGTACACCATTTTGCTCGCCAGCTGGCCTCCCCCTTCCCGCTGCTGGCCGCGATTGGTGCCAAAACCCGCCGGATTGAGATCGGTACTGGCGTTATTGATATGCGCTATGAAAATCCGCTCTATATGGCAGAAGATGCCGGTTCGGCCGATCTGATCGCCGGGGGACGTCTACAGCTGGGCATCAGCCGCGGCTCCCCTGAGCAGGTGATCGACGGCTGGCGCTACTTTGGTTACGTGCCGGGCGAAGGTGAAAACGAATCTGATATGGCCCGCCGCCATACCGAAGTACTGTTAGAGGCCCTGCGCGGCGAAGGTTTTGCCAAACCCAATCCGCAACCGATGTTCCCTAACCCACCGGGGCTGCTGCGTGTGGAGCCGCATTCCGAAGGGCTGCGGGACAGGATCTGGTGGGGGGCAGGTTCGAACGCCACCGCAGTATGGGCCGCAAAGCTCGGGATGAACCTGCAAAGCTCCACCCTGAAGGACGACGAAACCGGCGAGCCGTTCCACATCCAGCAGGCGAAACAGATCCGCGCCTACCGCGACGCTTGGGCCGAAGCGGGACATACCCGCACGCCGCGCGTCTCGGTCAGCCGCAGCATTTTTGCCCTGATGGATGACCGCGATCGGATGTATTTCGGCTCCAGCCGTAACGAAAGCGATAGCGTCGGTTACCTGGATGAGAAAACCCGCGCCATTTTCGGACGCAGCTATGCCGCCGAGCCTGACAAGCTGATTGCCCAGCTGAAACAGGACGAAGCGATTGCCGAAGCAGATACCTTATTACTGACCGTGCCGAACCAGTTGGGCGTGGAGTATAACGTGCATGTGATTGAGTCGATTCTGAAGCACGTTGCGCCGGAGATGGGCTGGCGCGACGCGTAAATAGCGGTCTCGCGTGGGGGGCTACGCGAGACGTTTCGCACCTGAACGAATCAATATCACGTATATAAACGCAATATATATTTGCAATAACTATGGCACGTTATGCCTGGCCTTTGTCAGAGATCCGATGTTAAGACATGCATGTTTTAGCTAACTGACAAATGGAGTTTGTTATGGCCATTCCGGCGTATCTGTGGTTAAAAGACGATGGTGGAGCGGATATCCGTGGTTCTGTAGATGTTCGCCAACGTGAAGGCAGTATTGAAATATTAGGATTTGGTCACGGTCTTCATTTACCTACTGACAGCAATACGGGCAAAATAACCGGTACACGTGTTCATAGTGCCCTTGTTTTTGAGAAAGAGTTCGACGCTTCAAGCCCTTATCTCTATAAAGCTGTTGCTCACGGTCAAACGCTTAAATCTGCAGAATTTAAATGGTATCGCATCAATGATGCAGGGTTAGAACAGGAGTATTTTAATATGCTCCTTGAAGGTGTGAAAGTCGTTTCCGTTTGTCCTCTTATGCATGACGTGAAAAATCCCTCCACTGAAAAACATAATCATCTCGAGTCTATTGCTTTGCGGTATGAAAAAATCACCTGGAAGCATTGTGATGGGAACATTATATTTTCTGATACATGGAATGACAGATGATCCGTTGCACATTTCATTTGAACGGTGGTCAAATGTCTACCTTAAGTTGTCCTGGAGTGGGCTTCTTTCCAGCCTATTCTGGACATTCAGGCATTAACAGAAATAATCCAGACGTTATTGCTCTTAAAAAGAAAGGTCCTTTGCCTCCCGGGAAATATTACATCGTCACTCGTTCTCGCGGTGGGATGAGATCCCGATGGCACGATATGCTCAAAGAACTGGAAAGCGGTTCAAATCGCGATTTTTGGTTTGCGCTTTACCGGGACGATGGCGCTTTAGAAGACTTAACTTTTATTGATAACGTAGAGCGTGGCGCTTTCCGTTTACATCCGGCAGGCACTTCTGGTAGCAGTGAAGGATGTATTACGTTGCCAGTCCATTCTCATTATCGAATCCTCCATCATGCATTATTAAGCACCGGTTCTTTACACATTACCGCGGAGCTTAAAGCATTTGGCACTATCCAGGTATATTGATGAAACCCAGCACAAGTGTAGTGATTTGGTTGTCGGAGCTAGCTCTTCTGTGTCTTGTTTATTCGTTATTATGCATCACTATGCCCGACATCTATCTCTATGACATTTACACAGATAAGTTTGGTTTTCTGACCGAAGCACAATGGTACGACCGTTACATATTCACTTTATCGGTTTTATCCCTTCTCTTAACCACTTTTTTAATCTGGCTATTCGCCCGATATTTATATAAAAACAAAACCCAATAACATGACGGGGCCTTTCCCCCGTCTTCATATTTCCTCGTAACAGTGAAGGATCGCCAGCGCGATTTCGTCCGCTCACGGTTGCTCAGAGATATAACAGTCCATGGATTCCATCTGATTAAGGCAAACTGTTATACATAAATTCCCCTTTTCTGTCTCTGATACTCAGTTTCCCTTCCCTTTACCATAACAGCCACACCGATTGACCTTGAGGTTGTGCATGTTTGGTTTAGATGCGTTTCATCTGGCGAGGATCCAGTTTGCTTTTACTGTCTCCTTCCACATTATTTTCCCGGCGATCACCATTGGCCTCGCCAGCTATCTGGCCGTGCTGGAGGGGTTATGGCTGAAAAGCAAAAACCCTGTCTGGCGCTCGCTCTACCATTTCTGGTCGAAGATTTTCGCCGTCAACTTTGGCATGGGCGTGGTCTCGGGGCTGGTAATGGCCTACCAGTTCGGCACCAACTGGAGCGGTTTTTCACAGTTTGCCGGCAGCATTACCGGCCCGCTGCTGACCTACGAAGTGTTGACCGCCTTCTTCCTCGAAGCCGGTTTCCTCGGCGTGATGCTGTTCGGCTGGAATAAAGTTGGACCGGGGCTGCACTTCTTCGCCACCTGCATGGTGGCCCTGGGCACCATCATCTCAACCTTCTGGATCCTCGCCTCCAACAGCTGGATGCAGACCCCGCAGGGCTTTGAGATCGTTAACGGCCAGGTCGTGCCGGTGGACTGGTTTGCGGTGGTGTTTAACCCCTCCTTCCCGTATCGCCTGCTGCACATGTCCATCGCCGCGTTTCTCAGCAGCGCGCTCTTTGTCGCGGCCTCGGCGGCGTGGCACCTGCTGCGCGGAAATAATACCGCCGCCATTCGCCGTATGTTCTCCATGGCACTATGGATGACGCTGATCGTGGCCCCCATCCAGGCGATGGTCGGGGATATGCACGGCCTGAACACCCTGAAACATCAACCTGCCAAAATTGCCGCCATCGAAGGCCACTGGGAGAACCCGCCCGGCGAGCCGACCCCGCTGCTGCTGTTTGGCTGGCCAGATATGGAGCAGGAGCGCACCCGCTACGGGCTGGAAATCCCGGCGCTCGGAAGCCTGATCCTCACCCACAGTCTTGATAAGCAAGTGCCTGCGCTGAAGGAGTTTCCGAAAGAGGACCGTCCTAACGCCACCATCGTCTTCTGGTCGTTCCGCATTATGGCCGGGCTGGGGATGTTGATGCTGTTGCTGGGCGCCGTTGCCCTGTGGCTGCGCTATAAGCAGCGGCTCTATCACTCCCGGCCATTCCTGTGGTTTGCCCTGCTGATGGGGCCATCGGGCTTGATTGCCATTCTCGCCGGGTGGATCACCACCGAAGTGGGCCGCCAGCCGTGGGTGGTGTACGGGCTACAAAGAACCAAAGATGCGGTGTCGGCGCATGGCGATCTGCACATGAGCGTCAGCCTGCTGGCCTTTATTGTGGTCTACACCTCGGTGTTTGGCGTTGGTTACAGCTATATGGTGCGCCTGATTAAAAAGGGGCCGCAGGAAGAAGAGTCTTTCCCGACCGAACACGATGGCCGTCCGGCACGCCCGCTCTCGGCAGCAAGCACTGAATTTACTACCAAGGAGACACCATAATGGGTATCGATCTTTCCCTGATCTGGTTTGTAATCATCGTCTTCGCTACCCTGATGTATATCGTGATGGACGGGTTTGATTTGGGCATTGGCATTCTGTTTCCTGCCATCCAGGATGCCGACGACCGGGATGTTATGGTCAACAGCGTCGCCCCGGTGTGGGACGGCAATGAAACCTGGCTGGTGCTGGGGGGCGCGGCGCTGTTTGGTGCCTTTCCGCTGGCCTATGCGGTGATCATCGATGCCCTGACCATTCCCTTGACGTTAATGCTGATCGGCCTGATTTTCCGCGGCGTGGCGTTTGAGTTCCGCTTCAAGGCGACGCCCGCGCATCGCCCCTTCTGGGATAAGGCCTTTATCGGCGGGTCGGTGCTGGCCACCTTTACTCAGGGCATGGTGGTGGGCGCGGTGATCAATGGCTTTGCGGTCAGCGGCCGCGCCTTCGCCGGTGGTCCGTTCGACTGGTTTACCCCCTTTAACCTGTTCTGCGGCCTGGGGCTGGTGGTGGCCTATGCCTTTTTAGGTGCCACCTGGCTGGTGATGAAAAGTGAAAACCCGTTGCAGGGGCGGATGCGTCAGGTGTCAAAACGTCTGCTGCTGGCCTTGCTGGGCATTATCGCGGTCATCAGCATCTGGACCCCGCTTTCACAACCCGCTATCGCCGGGCGCTGGTTCAGCCTGCCGAACCTGTTCTTCCTGCTGCCGGTTCCGGTGCTGGTGGTCGTGTTGGGTCTGTGGCAATGGCGCAGCCTGAATAATCCGCACAGCCATCATCTGCCCTTTGTCTTGACCCTCGGGTTAATCTTCCTCGGCTTTAGCGGGCTTGGGATCAGCATCTGGCCGCATATCATTCCGCCGTCGATCACCCTGTGGCAGGCCGCCGCGCCAGCACAGAGCCAGGGCTTTATGTTAGTGGGGGCGCTGTTCATTATCCCCATCATCCTTGTCTACACTTTCTGGAGCTATTACGTGTTTCGCGGCAAAGTCCAGCCTGGGGAGGGCTATCACTGATGAATCAACCTGTCTGGAAACGTCTGATGTGGATGGTGATTATTTGGGGCGGCAGCGTCCTGGCGCTGGCGCTGGTGGGGATGTTCTTCCGTGTGCTGATGACCGCAGCGGGGTTCAAGTCGCATTGATAAGGGCAGCAGAATCACAGTATGAGCCGCCTGTTTCCCCTCACCCTAACCCTCTCCCCATAGGGGAGAGGGAACAGTCCGGTGCGCTATTCACCGGCAAAATCTGAAACAACCTTTTCGCACCTTTGAAGGGCCTGGTATTTACATCACTGAGCTATCGGCATGATGTCCCCTCACCCTAACCCTCTCCCCATAGGGGAGAGGGAACAGTCCGGTGCGCTATTCACCGGCAAATGCTGAGAAAACCTTTTCGCACCTTTGAAGGGCCTGGTATTTATATCGCTGAGCTATCGGCATGATGTCCCCTCACCCTAACCCTCTCCCCACAGGGGAGAGGGAACAGTCCGGTACGCTATTCACCAGCAAATGCTGAAACAACCTTTTCGCGCCTCTGAAGGGGCTGGTATTAACATCGCTGAGCTATCGGCATGATGTCCCCTCACCCTGGCCCTCTCCTCACAGAGGAGAGAAGACAGTCCGCTGCCCCACTCACCGACAAAATCTGACAAAACCTTTTCGTGCCTTTGAAGATCCTAATAATAACCTCACTGAACTATCGGCATGATGTTCCCTCAACGTAACCGGGTGGTGGCAGAATGTTTACAAAAACGTTATCGATGGTGATGCTGACCTGCGCGCTGTTTTCCGGTCAGTTAATGGCGGGACACAAAGGACATGAGTTTTATTGGGTGAAGAACGTGGATCATCAGTTGCGCCATGAGGCGGACAGCGATGAACTGCGCGCCGTGGCGGAAGAGTCAGCAGAAGGCTTGCGCGAACATCATTACTGGCAGAAGTCGCGCAAACCGGATACTCACTTGCGTTAATTAGCTGCTTTTGCGCTTCGGCAGCGTTTTCAGCAGATCGTCTGGGCTGACGGAGGCCACAATGCTGCCCGGCTGTGGCATTTTGAGGATGTGGTTTTTCATCTTGCCGATTACGTGCATTTCGCACGGACGACAATCAAATTTCAGGGTTAACACCTCATCGCCGTTCACCAGCTGCATCGGCGTGGCCTTCCAGCTCTTGATGCTGCCTTTGGCCTGCTTCGGACAGAGGTTAAAGGCAAAGCGCAGGCAGTGCTTGGTGATCATCACCGGTACGTCGCCCTTCTCTTCGTGTGCTTCATAGGCAGCATCGATCAGCTCAACGCCATAGCGCTGATAAAACGCCCTCGCCTTGTGGTTGTAGACGTTCGCCAGGAACGAGAGATGCGTATCCGGGTAGACCGGCGGCGGTACAGAGACGGCTTTGCGGCTGCCGCGCGGGTAATTCGCCAGACGGGCTTCGTCGAGCATGTCGGCGGTTTCACGACGGAACTGGTTCAACAGACTGTTCGGCACAAACAGCGCGCCAGGCAGTTTGACCTGAATATCCCGGGCGTAATAGATGGTCTGGCCCAGTTTGGCGATGCCGTCTTTCAGGTTGTTGAGCGCTTTTTCGGCGTTGTTAGCCACCTCAAATTGCCCGTCCAGAGTGTGAGTCACGCTGGTGCCATCTTCGCTGGTCATGGTGAGGATCAGCTGCTCTTCCCAGCCACCAAGCTCGATATCCACCGCGATACGACGTTCGCTGGAGGTTTTCAGCAGCGCCTGCTGCCAGTTATGGTCGAGGTTGCGGTTCAGCGCAGCATGCGGACGCGCTTTATACAGGTCGGCAGGCATTTCGTTCGGCCAGACGCGGTAGCGGTTTTCAGCGGTTTTCTCTACCGTATTGGCGCGGAATCCCACCACTTCACGTTTGATCATCACATTCAGGCCATCGCCATTCGCCAGCGGTTCGGTCACTTCAACATCGAGGTAATCTTTCGCCACCTTCAGCACCTCGCCCACCGGCAGGCCGATAAATTTCGGTGAATCGAACGCGCCAATGTCGTCTTTACGCGCATTCACGAAGTAGTCAGTGCTGCCGCGATGGAAAGTCTTGTCGGTGGAGGGAATAAAGAAGTGCTCGGTGCGGCCGGCAGAGCTACGCGCCAGACCGCCGCGATCCTCGATGATGGCATCGAGCATCTGACGGTAATGGGCGGTGATGTTCTTCACGTAGCTCATGTCTTTGTAACGTCCTTCAATTTTGAAGGATTGCACGCCCGCGTCGATCAGTGCCCCCAGGTTGGCCGTCTGGTCGTTGTCTTTCATCGACAGAAGGTGTTTTTCGAAAGCGACCACGCGCCCCTGATCGTCTTTCAGCGTATACGGCAGACGGCAGGCCTGTGAGCAGTCGCCGCGGTTGGCACTGCGCCCGGTCTGAGCATGAGAGATATTGCACTGGCCGGAATAGGCCACGCACAGGGCACCGTGGATAAAGAATTCGATGGTGGCATCGGTGGCCTGCCGAATGTCGCGGATCTGGTTGAGATTCAGCTCGCGCGCCAGCACGATCTGGGTGAAACCGGCATCCGAGAGGAACTTCGCTTTCTCCACGCTGCGGATATCGCACTGGGTACTGGCGTGCAGCTCAATCGGTGGGATATCCATCTCAAGCACACCCATATCCTGCACGATCAGCGCATCGACGCCGGTCTGATACAGGTCAGTGATCAGACGCTGCGCAGGCTCCAGTTCATCATCATGAAGAATGGTGTTCAGGGTCACAAACACCTTCGCCCCGAAACGGTGGGCGAATGGCACCAGTTCAGCGATATCGCGCAGGCTGTTGCTGGCATTATGGCGGGCGCCAAAACCAGGGCCGCCGATATAGACCGCGTCGGCACCATGAAGGATCGCTTCACGGGCAATGGCGGCGTCACGAGCCGGGCTTAAGAGTTCAAGATGATGGGATGGCAGGCGCATACTTCGTCGTTATCCGTTATGGTCAAAATGGCGGCTATTGTAGTCAGAAGTATGGGCTAACGGAACTGTTTTGCGCGCCTTTAGCGGGGATAATGGATAAGCGAGTGAAAGTGCACCGGCTGGCCGCTGCTGTTGCGGTAGGCGTGGGGTTTATCCCCGGCAAAACGCAGGCCGGTATCAGGGAATAGCGTCTGCCAGGTACCGTCGATCTGCATCTCCAGTTCGCCGCTGATCACCACCACATGCTCAATCACGCCGGTTTCGTGTGGCGTGGATTCACTGAGTGCGCCCGGCGCGAGGGTAATCGAAAAGTGGTCGTACTTAAGTGCCTCATCCCAGGGGAACAGGGGTTTAACCACCATTGCCTGCTGCTGCGGGTCAAAAACCGGCGGGTTCTCGGCATCGGGGGTGATAAAGGTGGAGAATGGCACGTTTAGCCCGGTGGCGATTTTCCACAGCGTCGACACTGTCGGGCTGGATTCATTACGTTCCACCTGGCCAAGCATCGCTTTCGATACCCCGGTCTCTTCTGCCAGCTTCGACAAACTCCAGCCGCGTGCCTGACGCAGCATTTTCAGTGTGATGCCAAGATGTTGTGTGATGTCCATGGACCCTCCCGTTGCCGCGAGTGTACCACTTGTATGCTATAGCGCACAGTGATACATTTTCGGCTGTTATAACGCACAACGGAGTTCCCATGCGTCTCTCCACGATCGCTTTTCCCACTCTGCTTTCAGGTTTCGTTGCCGTACTGGTGGGCTATGCCAGCTCCGCTGCCATCATATGGCAGGCCGCGTCGGCGGCAGGTGCGACGGCACCACAGATTGCAGGCTGGATGACATCGCTCGGGATCGGTATGGGGATCAGCACCCTGGCACTATCGTGGTGGTATAAAGCGCCGGTACTTACCGCCTGGTCAACGCCCGGCGCTGCCCTGCTCGCCACCAGCTTGCAGGGGGTAACGCTATCCGAAACCATCGGCATCTTTATCTTTGCCAATGCCCTGATTCTGATCTGCGGCGTGAGTGGACTGTTTGCCCGGCTGATGAAGATCATTCCCCATTCGCTGGCGGCGGCGATGCTTGCAGGCGTTCTGTTACGCTTCGGCCTGCAGGCGTTTAGCAATCTGGAGGGGCATCTGCTGCTGTGCGGAAGTATGCTACTGGCATGGCTGTTGACCAAAGCCTTCGCGCCGCGGTATGCCATCGTTGCAACCCTGCTGGTGGGCGGTGCGGTGGCAGCACTAAAAGGTGACGTTGTCACGGAAAAGTTAACGCTCGCCGTAGTGATGCCGGAATTTATCGCCCCGACCTTCACGCTCACGACGCTGGTGAGTATCGGTCTGCCCTTCTTCCTGGTCACCATGGCCTCGCAGAATGCACCGGGGTTCGCCACCCTTAAGGCCTCCGGTTATCCGGTGGCCGTCTCGCCGCTGATTGTCTTCACCGGCGGGCTGGCGCTGCTGTTATCGCCGTTTGGGGTCTATTCCATCTGCATCGCGGCGATCACGGCAGCCATCTGTCAAAGCCCGGATGCGCACCCGGATGCCAGTAAACGCTGGCTGGCTGCAGCGGCGGCAGGCGTTTTTTATCTGTTGGCAGGCATTTTCGGCGGCTCCATCAGCGGGTTGATGGCGGCCCTGCCGTTAAGCTGGATCCAGACCTTAGCAGGGCTGGCGTTACTGGGCACCATCGGTGGCAGCCTGCATCAGGCACTGCACAATGAGGCCGAACGCGATGCTGCGATTGTGACGTTTTTGCTTACCGCCAGCGGGGCTACGCTTGCCGGGATCGGTTCGGCGTTCTGGGGATTAGTGGCGGGCGGTGTCTGCTACGCCCTGCTGTCACGCACCCGACGCACGTAACTGAGACGGTGTCAGCCCGGTGGCGGCGCGAAAGCGGTTACTGAAATGGCTGGCGGAGCTGAACCCGCAGGCCAGGGCGATTTCGGTCAACGGCTTGCCGGTATGCCGCACCAGACTTTTAGCCTTCTCCATCCGGCGCTGCATCACGTACTGATGCGGGGCCATCTGCATCGACTGACGGAACATGCGGGCAAAATGAAACTCGCTCAGGCTCGCCTGCGCCGCCAGATCCGCCAGCGTTAACGGCTGGGCCAGATTCTCCTCAATAAACCCCAGCACGTTACGCAACACGAACGGCGACAGGCCGCCCGTTACCGTTGGCAGCGTCCATTGCACGTTACTGTAATGCTGCACCAGATGGGTCAGAAGCAGCGTCGAAGCGGTGCTCAGCGTCAGCTGGTTGGCCGACTGCTGCCAGTCGCAGCCGAGGATAAAATGGCGGTACAGGGCGGTAATGCTGGCATCGTCACCAAACAGGTTTTCGTCCAGGGTAAAGCTGTACGGGCTTTTGTCCCAGATCTGCTCGCCGACGTGACGCAGGTGCGCATCGGTACAGTAGAGGTGGATAAACGACAGGTCGTCGCGGATATCCCAGGTGGACTCGCTCTCTTTAGGCATCAGGCAGAAACGGTCCGGGCCGCCGCCGTTTTTCCAGCCCGCTGAGGTTTTGTGATAGCTCTCATAGCCGTCGGCAATGTAGAGGCTCAGGGTATGGTGATCGCAATATTGCGTAATGGTGTCGCGTTTATTTGACCAGGCCGCCAGCTGGATCCCCGAATTCAGCGCCACGGCATTGTGCAGCACCGCTTTATGTTTGCGCAGATTTTCAAAGGCACCGTACATCTCAGCCATAACGACTCACACCCTGATGAATAAGAATTAATAAGTCTAAAAAGATCTGCCATTCAGTACCAGCCCTGTCGCCTCTCCCCCGGGAAAAAAGCGCAAGAATATGCAAGTCCGCCGCAAGTCTGTGAAAGAAGGCCACTCTTCCTGACGCCATACTACCCCCAGAATTTGCTGATAAGAGAAAAAACGATGAATGCATTACTGTATGCGCTGGTGGTGGTGATCTGGGGAACCACATGGATTGCCATCTTCCTCCAACAGGGGCCGGTGCCTGCGCCGGTCTCGATTTTCTGGCGCTTTGCCGTCGCCACCGCCGCCATCATGACGGTGCTGCTGATCCTGCGCCGCTTGCGCCCGTTGGCCTTTCGCGACCATCTGTTTTGCATCCTGCAAGGCTGCTGCGTCTTCTGCTTTAACTTCTGGTGCTTCTATACTGCGGCGGCCCATATCAACACCGGCCTCGAATCGGTAATTTTTTCGATGGCGGTGCTGTATAACGCCCTGAATAGCTTCCTCTTCTTTGGCCAGCGTCCTCCTGCGCGCTTTTATCTGGCGGCGGCGCTGGGGCTACTCGGTATTATTACCCTGTTCTGGAACGACCTGTTAGCCAGCGGCTGGAGCACCAGCCTGCTGTTTGGCATTGCCCTCTCAGCGCTGGGTACTTACGGCTTCTCGCTGGGGAATATGATCAGCCTGCGCCACCAGCGTAACGGGCTGGAAACCATGACCACCAATGCCTGGGCAATGCTCTACGGCACCCTGGTGATGGGGGCAATTGCGCTGATCCGCGGAGATGACTTTACGCCGGTCTGGTCGGTGAGCTACATGGGCGCCCTGCTCTATCTGGCGCTGTTTGGCTCGGTGATTGCCTTTGGTGCTTACTTCACGCTTGTCGGGCGTATCGGCGCGGGCAAAGCGGCGTATAGCACCCTGCTGTTCCCGCTGGTGGCGCTCTCATTCTCGACGGTGTACGAGGGGTACGTGTGGCACAGTAATGGAATTGCGGGGCTGCTGCTGATATTAACCGGGAATCTGGTGATGTTCGCCCGCCCGGAAAACTGGTTTAGACGGCTGCGCACGGCATAAAAAAAACCGGCCTGTGGAATACAGGCCGGTCCCGATATTATTTTGCTGCGGTTTTATGAACATCAAACATGGTGGCATCGGCCGCCATGTCATCAACAACCTGCTTCAGGGTAGCGAAGGTCATTGGCGTAGTTTCGTTACTCAGCTCTTTACCTTCACCCTTACGTACCACTTTAATGACTGGCTTATTGGTCTTAGCGTCGATCAGCTCGCCTTCAAAGAAGAGGTGGGTATCCATGGTTCGGTGCCCGGTTGCCATCTGCGTGCCTGCCACGACCAGCGCAACAGGAACCACTTCATAGAATTGCAGGCCTTCTTTCTGCGAACTCACACCGGTGATCGCGCCACGGAAAATCAGGCTGCGTTGACCAGGCGTTGTCACAATCGGCTTACGCTGGCCGATAGCGGTTTTCATTTTGGTGTTGGTGTAGTTTAACAATTCATCCAGAGTGCGTTGACCGATCTGGGTGGTTGGCTTTGGCGCGGGATAATACGTGATATTGTTCCAGATAATGCTGTCGTAGTTTGCTTCGTTATAAGACGGGTCAACCCAACGCAGCGTGGGTTTACCTGATGCAGACGTCGTTTCTTGTAGCCCTGAGTAGTCTTTTAAAAAGCCTGAATATTGATCAGGCGCAGCCACTTTTGACGCGCAGCCCGCGAGAAGCAACAGACCGGAAAGCGCGGCAACTTTAAATAAAGTATTAGTACGCATGATGGGTGTTTCCATGTGAAGTGCAAATATGCAATTGAAGTTATAGCAAAAGTTGGCTGAAAAAAAAGTGACTAAAAATGATGAAATTGTCGCAAAGAGAAAAAAAATTGCCCGCCAAAATGGCGGGCAGAATCAAACGCTTATTTTATATCCACCTGCCAGAATAAGTGTTTACCGAAGGGATCTATTTCGTAACCCGTTACCTCTTTACGCACCGGCTCGAATATTGTGGAGTGCGCGATCATCACCGCAGGCATTTGATCGTGCATCATTTGCTGTGCCTGCTGATATAACGCCACGCGTTTATCGTGATCGGTAATAGATTTAGCTTCAGCAATAATTTTGTCGAATGGTTGATAACACCATTTCGCGGAATTCGATCCCCCATTGGCCGACGTACAGGTAAAGAGCGGGCCAAAGAAGTTATCCGGGTCGCCCGTTGCCGTCGTCCAGCCCATCAGCGCCGCCTGATGCTCACCGCCCTTCACCCGTTTGAGATATTCCCCCCACTCGTAGGTGACGACTTTGGTCTTCACGCCAATTTTTGCCCAATCGGCCTGGATCATTTCGGCCATCCGTTTGGCATTGGGGTTATAGGGCCGCTGCACCGGCATGGCCCACAGGTCGATGGTCATCCCGTTGGCAAATCCGGCCTCTTTCAGCAAGGCTTTGGCTTTATCAGGATCGTAATCGTAGTCCTTCAGGTTGCTGTCTGCGCTCCAGACACCCGGCGGCAGCAGGTTTTTGGCGGCGGTACCCGTGCCCTGGAAGACAGCATCGATAATGGCCGGTTTGTTAATCGCCATCGCCAGCGCCTGGCGCACTTTGACATTATCCAGCGGCGCTTTTTGCGTATTAAACGCCAGGAAACCGGTATTCAGCCCCGCCTTGCTCATCAGGTTGATGTCTTTGTTTTCCTTCATCCGCGGCAGATCGGCGGGGTTGGGGAACGGCATCACCTGGCACTCGTTTTTCTCCAGCTTGGCGAGTCGCACCGAGGCATCCGGGACGATGGTGAACACCAGCCGATCCAGCTTCGCTTTGCCCTGCCAGTATTCAGGGAAGGCGGTGTAGAGGATGCGCGAGTCCTTCTGGTACTTCGCCAGTTTGAACGGCCCGGTGCCGATCGGCTCCATATCGACCTTCTCCGGGGTACCGGCTTTCAGCATCGCGTCGGCATATTCCGCTGACAGGATCGAGGCGAAATACCAGCCCAGGTCGGCAACGAACGGCGCTTCCGGGTGAGCCAGGGTGAAGCGCACCGTATGGTCGTCCACTTTATCAATAGCCGTGATCAACTTGCCGAACTCGAGGCTCTCAAAATTGGAGTAGTTACCGTTTGAGACGTTGTGATACGGATGGTTGGCGTCTTTCTGGCGCATAAACGAGAAGATCACATCGTCGGCGTTAAAGTCTCGCGTTGGCGTGAAGAGTTTGTTGCTCTGGAACTTGACCCCATTGCGCAGATGGAAGGTATAGACCTTACCATCCTCGCTGACGTCCCAGCTTTCGGCCAGGCTCGGCACCAGGTCGGTCGTGCCCGGGGTAAAATCCACCAGCCGGTTATAAATCGGTACGGCGCTGGCATCCACGCTGGTGCCCGAGGTATAGAGTTGCGGGTTAAAGTTCTCCGGCGATCCTTCCGAACAATAGACCAGCGTTTTCGCGGCAACGGTGGAACTGACCGTCAGCGCGGCTACGGTCAGAGCCAACGTTGTGAGGTTGCTTTTCATCGCGTTTTCCTGTCTTTTAATTTGACGGCTAATGAATTTTTGTCGTGCCAAACCATAAATAACATTAAAGTGATTTTGCAAACACCTGATAACTCAAATAAAGAAGGATCCACCATGGCTTCAGCACTCGCCAGACAATTAACCCAACGCTTCTTCCGCTACCTGGCCATCACCAGCCAGAGCGATCCGAAGGTGAAAACCCTGCCCTCCACACCCGGCCAACACGAGATGGCCCGGGCGCTGGCCATGGAGCTGCAAACGCTGGGTCTGGACGATATTGTGATCGACGAATTTGCCACCGTCACTGCGGTCAAAAAGGGGAATGTCCCCGGTGCGCCGAGGATCGGCTTTATCACCCATATCGATACTGTCGACGTCGGATTGTCACCGGATATTTATCCGCAAATCCTCACCTTTACGGGAGATGATCTCTGCCTCAACGCCGAAAAAGATATCTGGCTGCGGGTCAGCGAGCACCCGGAAATTCTGGCCTACCCTGGCGAAGAGATCATCTTCAGCGATGGCACCAGCGTGCTGGGGGCCGATAACAAATCGGCGGTGACCGTGGTGATGACGCTGCTTGAGAACCTCACCGCAGAGCATCAGCATGGCGATATCGTGGTGGCGTTTGTGCCTGACGAAGAGATCGGTCTGTGTGGCGCGAAGGCCCTGGATCTGGCCCGTTTTGACGTCGATTTTGCCTGGACCATCGACTGCTGCGAGCTGGGGGAGATTGTTTACGAGAACTTCAACGCGGCGGCGGCGGAAATTCGCTTTACTGGCGTGACGGCGCACCCGATGTCCGCCAAAGGGGTTCTGGTAAACCCGCTGCTGATGGCGACCGACTACATCAGCCACTTCGATCGCCTGCAAACCCCGGAGCATACCGAAGGCCGCGAAGGCTACATCTGGTTTAACGGCATCCAGGCCGGGCAAAACGAGGCGGTGCTAAAGGCCAATATTCGTGATTTCGATCGCGACAGCTTTGCCGCCCGGAAAGCACAAATTGGCGAGGTCGCGGAGAAGATCGCAGCTCAGCACCCTACGGCGAAGGTAAGCTGGCATATCGAAGATACCTACAGCAACATCAGCAACGCTGTGGGAGAAGATCGTCGCGCTATCGACCTGATGTTCGAGGCGATGGAAAGTTTAGGCATCACGCCAAAACCGACCCCGATGCGCGGCGGCACCGACGGCGCGGCACTCTCGGCGAAAGGGCTGTTGACCCCTAACTTCTTTACCGGTGCCCATAACTTCCACTCCAAGTTTGAGTTTTTACCGGTGAAATCGTTCGAGGCTTCGTACAATACGGCGCTGCAGCTCTGTTTGCTGGCGGCGCGTTAAGTCGGATGGCGGCTTCGCCTTGTTCGGTGCGGCCTGGTGCCCTCAACCCACCCCTCTCCCACAGGGGGGAATATCAAAACAATTGAACAAAGACCGGGGTAATTTAAGTAATAAGTTGTTGGTTTCATTTTGTTTTTAGCCCTTGCATGAGTTAGTTTTGCTCATTACGCTATAGTTTAAGAAACAGTTTTTTGGACTAGTTTTTGAACTTGAACTGCGAATAAGTATGCACTCATTATGCAAAGGAAATGAATAATGAAAATCAACTTTACTACGAAAGCAATTGAGAATTTGTCCCCTAAAGCTGCCGCTTACATAGCTTATCATGCAAGCGGCGAACGAGGCACAGGACGGGTCGGGGTGCGCGTCTATCCATCTGGACGTAAAACATTCGTCTATCGCCATTATGTAGGGGAAAACTACAAAATTTCAGACGCCAGGTGAATACCCGGTAATGTCTATCAGTAGCGCACTTGAGAAGTTCGAAAGCCTTTCTTCATGTTCGGATGTGATCAAAGTTACTAAAACAAGCGGTACGCTTGCAGAACTGTTTGAGGGTCACAAAACCGATTTTATTGCTTCTGGTAAACGCACATACCACCATTATAAAACTCTGCGCTCAACAATCGCAGCAAGCGGTCTGCTGCCGTAAACAACAATTGCGAAAAAAATCACTTCAAATGATGTAAGGGCAGTACTCAATTACGTTTATCAACACACACAAAAGCGAGCCTGGGTTAACCAGATCTGTTCATATATGCATACTCTTTTCGCATTCGGCGTTAAGTGCGACAAGTCACCGCTGATGGATAAGCCTGATATTGTGTTTGATATTCCGTTTAAGCCTGTCTCTGCATTACCAGTACTCATGGTTAGCGAGGAAGAACAATATATTGGTGAACGTTTCCTGAGTTTCGATGAACTGGCCCTGCTACTCAGAACAACTAACGAACATTTCTTTAATGCTGACGTTGCTGTACTTATTCAGCTAATCTTTTTTTGTGGCGGTCAGCGTCCTTATGAGATTATGGCCCTACCAAAGAAATACTATGATAAGAAAAACTGTATCCTTTCTGTGCCACCATCAATATCAAAAACAAAAAAATGGTATCACTTTATTCTTTGCGAAACAGCAAAATAATTAATAGACCTGATGATTTCACGATATCCAAACCATGAGTATTTGTTCCCTAACCGGAATTATGAGGAAAAACTATCCAAATGGGAAAAAAAGTAGCTACTGGTAAGCTGGATGAAGATTCCGTTGCCCCTAGAAAATTTATGCATAGCAATTTACTTTCGGATAATATTAAGCGCTTTTGTGAGAAAAAGGGTGCTAATTCATTTATTCCAAGATTTTCGCCGCACCTTTAAAACACTGGGCGGACAATTGAAAATAACAAAAGAAATTCGTGACAGAATTCAGCACCATGCTTTACATGACGTGTCATCTGTCCACTATGACAGATATGATTATAACGAGGAAAAGCTGGAAGCATTTTTGAAATGGGAAAATAAGCTGAAAGAAATAATGGACAACAATTAATTATATATAACATTCACCAGCCTTATTGTTTAAAGCCACCTATCTATCTAGTTAATATTAAGGTGGCTTTTTTTTAAATATTTCCAGGAATTGAGAGCGCGATCACTTTGAACAAAGCAAAACGTATAAGATGATCAACGCATCCAATTACAGGAAAATATTATGTATTACAGTGAAGATATTATTAAAAAAATTGGGACCGATAAAGAATTAGCCGTGAGATTAGGTAAGGCTATGGCTGGTGTAAAAGATGGGTTTATCGATTATCTAAATAATCTAGGTGATGGTGCAACAAGAGCGCTTTATTACACTTCATGCTTTACAGAAAATTATAAAGATGTTTGTAAACAGCTTAAAAATGAGGATAAACGCT
The DNA here is from genome assembly GCF_043105735.1 of Leclercia sp. GLN_9. NCBI lineage: Bacteria > Pseudomonadati > Pseudomonadota > Gammaproteobacteria > Enterobacterales > Enterobacteriaceae > Leclercia > Leclercia sp. GLN_9. Next base: position 813,268 of record NZ_JBICLV010000017.1, on the reverse strand, counting down.
TTCTACTGGGTTTGTATGAACTTGTTGAGCATAGAGATATAATTTTTAGGATGATATTAATTTATGTTCAAATATTGCTAATGAATAAAGATGAAGATGAAAAAACTACTATTCTTAGAAAAGTTGTGCCGCCTACGTCACACTATTCAATTATGCAAGCTTCAAGGTTTGCACTAGTCTATTCTGTTGTTAAATATATTTGCTACGGCAGTAAAATCAATGGAGTTATACAAAGTGCAATGATGAAAAAAATTGGAGGTCTGTCATCAGGGGGGCTGATAGCATTAAGCTCATACGGTACGGTTCAACATGCTGCTGATAGTGCAAACAATTTAAAATATTTTCTACCACAGTTCTATGACGCTCTTTACGCGCAAAACCTTGAAATGATGTACTTTATAATAGAGCCATTAGTATTAGACGTTGGTTATTTAAATATAAGTACAGCATCGAATGCTGAAATAATTGATGCATTAAAACGAATGGCTGGCTATGAGTAAGATATTAAAGCAAATATTTAGGCTTATCTTTGATGATTTAGCGCTTCAATTAAAAACATACTTAACAATTTTAGTTATAATTTTATTATCATATATACCTGTAAAGTATATTGATAACACAGCCATTACAATTTGTGTAGTCGGGATTATAATTATTATTGTACTATATTTATCATTTTTTTATGAGAGAAAAAAGTAAATGTCTATCCCAGCACATCTTTGGCTTACAGATGAAAATAATTCACCTTTAATCGGTGAATGTTTAATGCCTACACGATTGGGCTCCACAGAACTTAAATCTTTCAATCATTCTGTTTGGATTCCTACAGATCATAACACTGGAAAACTCACAGGAACACGCCTGCATGTTCCGATTAAATTTGAAAAGGAAATAGACCGTCTCACCCCTATTTATTTAGGGGGGTATGTAAAGGCAGGATATTTAAAGAAGCTATAATGAAAATGTATAGAATTAATGAGGCAGGAATAGAGGTAGAATATTTTAATATAAAACTGGAAAATGTGAAAATAACAAGAATATCTCCGGTTTTATTTCCTTTAGGATTTGCAGGTAGACATATGGAGGAAGTTGAAATTCGTTATGAATCTATCGAATGGAAATATTGTGATGGGAACATAATGTTTAAAGATACCTGGAATGAAAGAGTAGTAGCATAAAAAAAGGGACTCTTACGAGTCCCTTAACTATTTTACTTCAATGCCCCGTATATCGATCAACAATCCAGCCGTATTTCGCTGCGGGTAATAGTGCACTGATAAACACATTTGGATTGGTTCTCGGGTCAACTATAGGGGAATGCGGCCTGTTGCCAAGAATAAAGATAGCCATGTGACTAACAGGATCGATAGCCGTCAGCGTTCCTTTCCATCCAGTGTGTCCATGAGTCTCTTTACTGGCTAATACCCCGAATGTAGGAGTCATTGAAGCGTTGCCGTTCACACGCCAGCCCAGGCCGAATGTAGCATCCTCTGCTGAACTTTCAGTAAACCCCTTGATGGTCTGCTTATCGAACAGCTTAACCTTCCCATAACCGCCCCCATTCAGCATAACCTGCATCAGTACAGCCATATCACTGGTGTTAGAAAACAGCCCTGCGTGACCAGACACCCTTCCCATCGAATACCAGGCCTTTCATCATGAACTTGCCCCCAAATCGTAGTTGTACGAATCTTAGGGAAACTGATCACACCGTCATGCGTATTACCGTTCAGTTATGTCGCCGCGATCTGCTGTTGTTTGAACCCTTTAACCAAAGGATTAAAGACCGTATGTTTAAGACCAAGTGGTTCATAAATATTATTTTTTTCACATATTTATCAAGCACCATCCCAGTGACTGACTCAATGATAAATCCAAGGATCATATAATCAACATCACTTTAAATGTGTGTGGTACCAGGCTGATATGCAAGTGGGGTTTTCTTGATCATTTCCAGCGTGGTTGTTTTATCCTGAGAGAATAATCCACCAGCTACTTTTTCATTTGGATATTGTGGATCGGCAGGGAAACCAGCTACGTGATGCAGAATGTCACTGATTCTTAGAGAATCTTTACCTTTTATTGAATCGTGAGAGGAATCTTTTAAAGCCGGTATATACTTTGAAACCAAATCATTTTGGTTGTTTTGTTTATTGAACTTAAACATGAATTTTAAAAAACCGACCGTTACATGTGGCGTGTAACATCATGATTTTAAAGATTTTATTTTGAAAAAATCTAAAACCCCCTCTCTCCCACAGAGAGAGGGAGCAGGCAGGGTTAAGCCGGTTTTCGCGCCAGTAGCGTAGCAAAACGCAGTTTAATGCGGTTGCCCTGGGCGTCGGTGCGGTGTAACTCACCGACGTCCTCGTTGTATTTCAGCTGTTCCCAGCCCGCGTAGTAACCGCTCAGTTCCCCGGTTTTAAATGCAAACGGGAAGCCGACGTTGCAGGGATAATCTTCCGTATCCATCGCCGCGACAATCAGGTTGTAGCCGCCCGGTTTGGTGCAGCGCTGCATGTTGTCGATCAGGCCAGGAATGGTCTCTGCCTGCAGGAACATCAGCACCACGGTGGACAGGATAAAATCGTATTCGCCGTCAAAGCGCAGGGTGTTGAGATCCTGAATCGCCGTCTGCAGGTTGGTGATCCCCTCTTTCGCCTTGATACTCTCAATGTTATCGATGCTGTTGGCATTTTTATCCCAGGCGGTGACATCAAAGCCATTCGCCGCCAGATAGAGGCTGTTGCGCCCGTTGCCGCAGCCGAGATCCAGGGTTTTGCCCGGTTTCACAATTCCTGCGCTGTACACCACTTCGGAGTGGGTGCGGGTCATGCCATATTTTTCGGTAAAGTAGTTCTCATCAAACACAGTCATTCTCTTTCCTCAGCTTGCATAAGCGTTGCTTTGTCTGCACGGACCAACAATTTCCCCTGCATCAACAGGATAAACGTGCGCACCAGTAATAGTGCAATGATGGCATTGGTAAAAATAAACAGCGGGATGGCGATGGCGTGGAAAAAACCGGACGGGCTGCTCTGCCCCAGATGCAGACCGGTGGTGGCCAGCGCCGAGACGCCGAACGAAAAGCTCCAGAACGAGGCATTAAACGGCTGCGACAGATACCAGGGCATCAGGCGCAGGGTAAAGAGCAGTTGCAGCAGGCCGTAGCCGAACAGCATTTTGGCGAAGGTGTCAGCCTGGCCGCCATTGACGCTCAACCATGCGCTACAGGCCACCAGCGCGGGAGCGAGCTGAATCCCAAGGGAGGTGCGCATAGCCGCAGGCAGTTCTCCCGCGCTGCGCAGGCGCTGCAAAATCACCGGCTCCAGGCTCAGCCAGGAGAACACGCCCGCGCCGAGAAACACCAGCCCGGCATCGTGAAACCCGAGCGCGCCGCAGGCCATGGCACTAATAAAGTTATTCGCTACCGTCGGCAGATAAAGGCCCGGCGTGGTTGCCTCCTCCGGGTGCTTGCCGCGCCACAGTCCGGCAGACTGCCATGCCGCATAGCCCAGTTGCACCACCACACCGACGCTAAACAGAACCAGCGCCAGCGGGCGATACCAGGGCACGAAGCCAATCGCCACCAGCATCGTGGTGGCGGGAAACAGGCTGACAAAACTGCTCATCACCGGATGGCGCATCTCCGCCAGCACGCTGCGCGGAAAGCGCACCGCGCGGGTAATAAAGGCGAAGGTCAGTAATCCCCAGATCACCATTGCCAGCGTCACCAGGATCTCACCCGGCCAGCGGGTCACCGGCCAGATCGTGCTGGCGTAACGCCACGCAAAGCCCATACCAATGGTCCCCAGCACCATGCCGTAGTAGCCTGCGGGCAAATTAAGAACGCGTTCAGTGGATGGCGTTTTGTACATATATTTTAATCTATAAATTATATTTGAAATGCTAGTTTAAGGACTTTCAATTGCAGATGCCACTGTTTCGATCACGCTAAAGTTTGCTACGTTTAGTGAAGAAGACAACTGCGGGCACAGTGATGAAAAAATATCGACTTAGCGATGAAAGCCGTTTGCACCACTGGCAGGACGGTGACACGAAAACAGCGGTAAAGGTGCGCCAGATTATCGCCGAACGTGATTTCAGTGATGTGAAGAGTGGCACCCGTGGCGGCTGGATCGATGACGAATCGGCATTGTCGCAGGAGGAAGATTGCTGGATCTACGATGAAAACAGCGTGGTATTCGCCGGGGCGCAGGTCAGTGGCAATGCACGCATCACCCAGCCGTGCGTCATCAGCCATCAGGCTTCAATTGGCGATAACGTCTGGATCGATGGGGCGCAAATTAGCCAGGGCGCGCGCATAAGTGACAACGTCACCGTTCAATCGTCGGTGGTGCGCGGCGAATGTCATCTGTTCGACAATGCCCGCATCCTGCATAACAGCCTGGTGATTGCCGCCAAAGGCCTGACCCCGGACCCGAATCAGATCCTGCGCATTTTCGGCGAGGCCACCGTCAGCCAGTCGCGGGTGGTGCATCAGGCGCAGATCTACGGCAACGCCATTGTCAGCTACGCCTTTGTCGAGCATCGCGCCGAGGTGTTTGAGAATGCGTTACTCGAAGGCAACGAGGTGAATAACGTCTGGGTGTGCGACTGCGCCAAAGTCTATGGCAACGCCCGGCTGCTCGCCGGGCTGGAAGAGGATGCTATCCCCACCCTGCGCTACAGCTCCCAGGTGGCAGAGAATGCGCTGGTCGAGGGCAACTGCGTGATCAAACATCACGTCCTGATTGGCGGCGAAGCCTGGCTGCGCGGCGGGCCGATTCTGATTGACGATAAGGTGGTGATTCAGGGGCGGGCGCGCATTCGCGGTGAAGTGCTGATCGAGCATCATATTGAAATTACCGACGACGCGGTGATCGAGGCGTCGGAAGGCGATGCAATTCATCTGCGCGGCGCGAAGATGATTAACGGCGCGCAGCACATTACGCGCACGCCGTTGCTGGGCGCATTATGAGGTGCAGATCCGGGCGTAGATATTCTGGTCATCATAGCGTCCGTTCAGGAACTCGGCCTCTTTGAGACACCCTTCCAGCAGGAAGCCGTTACGCCGCGCTACCTGATTACTGGCGGCATTGTCCACGCGACACTTAATGACGAAGCGGCGAATTTCGCCGCGTCCGGCATAGTGGCGGATAAAGGCTTCCAGCGCGCGGGATAAAATCCCCTGCCCCTGATGCCCTTCATCCAGCCAGTAGCCGATATAACCCGTTTTATTCAATGGTTCGATGGCGTTGAACGACAGCACCCCTACCAGCGCGTTATCACTGAAGATAAGGAACATTTTGGCGTAACCGCGCTGATGCAGCATCTGATTGCTCAGGATGTTCTGCCGGGTATCGTCCTCGGTGCTGACAAACTGCGGCCAGTTGAGAGAGTCCTGCAACCACGCCCGGTTTTTGACCACCAGATTGTGCAGCTCGGTGGTGTAACGCTCGTCCGTCGCCCGCAGTTCGATCCGCTCGTCAACGGGGATGATCTCTTCGGTTGTTGTGGTCATCGATCGGTCTCTCTCTTTTTGTGGTGTGATCCCGGTACGCCATACTCCCCCTCACCCCAGCCCTTTCACTAAGGGAGAGGGGGCCATCCATTATGCCTTAACGCATGACGCGGTCATCTACGTACTGACGTTTATCAGGGGCCGGTGGGAAGTAGTGATACAGCCAGGTTTCGCTGATCGCTTCGCCCTGGCAGCGCAGGAACATCCGCATATCCACGGTATCGGTGGCGTCGCTGGTAGGATACCAGTCAAACAAGATGCGATAGCCGTCGAACGGCTCCACGTAGAGGATCTCAATCTGCTTCGCTTCGCCACTGGAAAGAGTGATAACCGGTTCGATCCCTTTCGGCGCGGCGGCTTTCAGATCGCCGCCGACAAAATCGACCGCAAAACGACGCGCCCAGACTTTCGGGTAGTGCTCGCCTGGCGCCCAGCCTTCCGGGAAACCGCCCATGCCGGTGCGGGTCGCCAGCACGTTTGCCAGCGGTGAACGCACCGGAGGTTTGGCGCTCCAGTAAAGACGATACTGGAAATCCAGCTTATCGCCCGCCTTCACCGGTTTTTCCGGCTGCCAGAAGCAGACCACGTTATCCAGGGTTTCACCGGTGGTCGGGATCTCCATCAGCGCCACGGTGCCATTGCCCCACTGGTTACGCGGCTCGACCCACAGGCTTGGGCGTTTGTTGTACCAGCCCATGATGTCCTGATAGTGCGTAAAGTCGCGATCGAGCTGCAGCAGACCAAACCCTTTCGGGTTCTTATCGGTGTAGGCATTGAACTGCAGTTTTTGCGGATTATTCAGTGGACGGCAGATCCACTCGCCATTGCCGCGCCACATCGCCAGACGATCGGAGTCGTGGATCTGCGGGTGAATGGTGTCGCACATGCGGCGCTCGTTATTGCCACAGGCAAACATGCTGGTCATCGGCGAAATACCAAGCTGCTGGATGTCCTTACGGGCATACAGATGGTTTTCGACATCCATGATCACCTGGGTCTTCTCGCAATGGATCACGAATTTATAGGCACCGGTGATGCTCGGGCTGTCCAGCAGGGTGTAGACCGTAAAGGTGGTCGCGCCCGGTTTGACGGTTTCAAACCAGAAGGAGGTAAAGTCCGGGAACTCTTCCTGGCTATCGGCATAGGTGTTCAGCGCCAGGCCGCGCGCGGATAGCCCGTACTGGTAAGTATCATCCACCGCGCGGAAGTAGCTGGCACCGAGGAAGGAGACAATATCGCGGCGCGCCAGCTCCGGGGATTTAAAGGCGCGGAAACCGGCAAAACCTAAATCGCTCTGACCTTCCAGCTGTTTTGTATCGACGCCCGCGTCATGGTAGTTGAACAGCTCCGGACGGAAGTGAATTTCACGCGCCTGCGAGGTCTGGCTGTCCAGCGAGAACATGCGCACCCGGCGGCGGAAGCCCATCCCGACGTGGAAGAACTGCACGTCAAGCTGGCGGTTTTCGATGTTGTTCCACAGCGACTGCTTCGCATCGTACTGAATGCTGTTATAGGCCTGCGGCGTCAGCGTCGCCAGCGTATCCGGCAGCGGACGCGGGGCACCGCCCCAGGGAGTTTGCGCCAGGTCGTGCGCCATGGATTGCAGCACGGAAAAGTCGAAACGACGGCTCGTACCGTCCGCAATATCCGATTCGGCCGCATTGGCCGCCCGGGAAAAGAGCGCGGCGAGTCCGGTAGTCCCGCTCAATGCGGCAACGGCCAGGGAGCCTTGTAAAAAACGTCTGCGATTCATGCCTGGGAAAACGTCCTTATGGTCGTGGGGTAGTGGGTTCCGCTCAGGGCGAAACAACGGCAAGAAAGAACATCATTAAGAGGCCACAGCCTAAACAAAAACGCTTAAGAATCCAATTATTGACAGGCGAGAAACTGCGCAAAGTGAGAAAGATTTTTCTGTCGAGGAGAATTGCCCGAATCGGCGGTAAAGAAACGTATATACCCCCATTAATTCGCGTTGCACACCCCCTGAAGTATGACGGGTATAAAAAAGCCCCTGCCGGACATCAACGGCAGGGGCTAAAAGGGTAATTGTTGTTATTTTACGCTGACATCGATCCCCGGGAAGTACTTCTTCGCCAGTTTATCGATCGTGCCGTCAGCGCGAACTTTATCAATGGCGGCATCAAGCTGCTTTTTGGTGGCCTCATCGCCTTTACGCAGGCCATAGCCAATCCCGCTGCCGAGAATAGTGTCATCCGATACGGGCTTGCCGATAAAGCCAAAGCCTTTCCCCTGCGGCTTGCTAAGGAAGCCAGCCTGTCCGGCGGCAGACATCACCAGCGAGGCGTCGATGCGCCCGTTCAGCAGGTCGCCCCAGGCCATATTCTGATCTTTATACGACACCACGGTGACACCCTGCTTTTCCCAATGCTCCTTGGCGTAAGTCTCCTGAATGGATCCCTGCAACACGCCAATGGTCTTGCCCTTCAGTCCTTCCGGCGTGGCGTCGACCGCACTGCCGGTTTTGCCCACCAGCTGCGATGGAATCCGGTAGATCGGCTGGGTAAAGTCGATGCTCTGGCGACGCTGATCGGTAATGTTCATCGCCGAGTTGATGGCGTCGAATTTTTTCGCCACCAGCCCCGGGATCAGCGCGTCAAACGAGGTCTCCACCCAGCTGCATTTCAATGCGGCGGCAGCGCAAATGGCATTACCCAGCTCAATATCAAACCCTTCCAGCTCCCCTGAGGCATTACGGCTCTCAAAAGGGGGATACTCCGCTTCTACGCCGTAACGTAATTCTGTTGCTGCGAAGGAAGAAAACGAACACAGCAATCCCAGGCCGACAACGAAGGCTTTTAATTTCATAACTGAACTCCTTAGCGTGGTTTTACCCGACACAGGGCCTGCGCACCTGCCCGTAATGTCGCCTCATCTTTAGCAAAAGAGAGACGGATTAATTTGTTATCTGTCCCGTCGGTATAAAACGCCGATAACGGGATAGTGGCAACGCCGTAGTCAACGATCAGCCGTTTCACCATCTCGCTGTCCTGCTCGTCGCTGAAGTGGCTGTAATCTGCCAACAGGAAGAACGAGCCGGCGCTTGGCAGCAGACGGAACGGTGAATCTGCCAGCAGGTTGACCAGCAGATCGCGTTTGCGCTGGTAAAACGCCGCCAGCGACAGCCAGGTTTGCGGATCGGCCATGTGCTCGGCAAAGGCGTATTGCATAGGTGTATCGGCAGAAAACATCAAAAACTGATGAATTTTGCAGATCTCTTCCATCAGTTCTGCCGGGGCAACGCAGTAGCCGACGCGCCAGCCGGTGACGTGAAACGTTTTGCCAAACGACGAGACGATCACGCTGCGCTCCGCCAGCCCGGGATGGGTGGCCATGCCGTGGTGCGGCACATCGTCAAACACCACATGCTCGTATACCTCGTCAGAGAGAATAATGATATCGGTATTACGGGTGATGGCCGCGAGCTGTGCCAGATCGTCGGCAGAGAAGACCTGCCCGCTCGGGTTATGCGGCGTGTTGATAATGATCATCCGCGTGCGCGAGGTTATGGCGGCGCGGACTTCATCCCAGTTCACCGCGAAATCCGGCACCGTCAGCTTGATGGCGACCGGCGTTGCGCCCTGCAGACGCACAATTGGCGCGTAGCTGTCGAACGAGGGTTCAAAGTAGATCACCTCGTCGCCAGGATGGACCAGCCCGCTGATGGCGGAGTACAGCCCTTCGCTGGCGCTGGCGGTGATCAGCACTTCGCTGGCGGCATCGTAGCGGGTGCCATACAGCGAGGCGATTTTATCGGCGATACGCGCTTTCAGCGGTGCCAGCCCGGTCATCGACGCGTACTGGTTATGGCCCGCCTGCATTGCCCGGTGTACCCCCGCGATGAGCGCCGGATCGCACTCAAAGTTCGGCGCACCCTGGGAAAGGTTGATGGCATTGTGTTCAGCAGAGAGCTGACCGATAACGGTAAAAATTGTGGTGCCAACGTCCGGTAGTTTGGAGCGGAGTTGTATCGGAGTACGCAGTGTCATCCTGAATTCCTCTGGTAGAGAGTGCATAACTATTCAACCCGAACGCTATTGTGGCGACAATCGAATTGTTGTCATAATAGCCATGACAAAAAATCATACCTGGAGGTTCTGTGTCGCGTCGTTCGTTCCCGCTTACCGCCGTTGAGGCCTTTATCGTTACCGCGCGGCATCTGAATCTGACTCATGCCGCAAAAGAGCTGTGCCTGACCCAGGGTGCGGTCAGCCGCAAAATCGCCGCCCTCGAAAGCTGGTTCGGCTTTCCATTGTTTGAGCGCCACGCCCGCGGGCTGCGCCTCTCCTCTCAGGGCAGCGCCCTGCTGCCGGATCTGCGCGCCTCGTATGAACATTTTCTGACAGTGGCAGACCAGGCCCGCGCCCAGCAAACCGTGGTCCGCCTTAAAGTACCGACCTGCGCCATGCGCTGGCTGGTGCCGCGACTGCTGCAGGTGGAACGCGAGCAGCCCGAACTGCAGATCGCCCTGACCACCACCAACGAGCACAGCGTCAATTTCAAAACCGAATCCTATGATGCCGCCATTGTGTTTGGCACCCAGCTCAGCGCCGGAGATCTGCTGTTCGAGGAGGCCTTAACCCCGGTGGTAAGTCCACTGCGCCAGGGTTCGGCGGTAGAGTCGCTGACCTTCCTGCATCCGACGCGGGATAAAACGGACTGGTCGCTGTGGCTGGAAAAACAGACCGCGCAGCCGCCTGTCATGCACAAAAATCAACACTTCGACACCATGGATCTGGCGATCACCGCTGCCATTCAGGGGCTGGGCGTCGCCATCGCAGACGAGACGCTGGTGGCAGAAGATATCCGCGCCGGGCGGCTGGTGCGGCCTTATGCCACCAGCGTGAGGACCGGCGCCAGCTACCGGCTGGTGCTGCGGGAGTCGCGTGGCAAAGCGGCCGGGCTGGCCGCCTTTCGCGAGTGTCTGCTCAATCCAGGCTGACGTGGTGCTTCATCACCCGTTTAAACAGCGCCATGCGGGCGCGCATAAAGCGGTTTTCAAGCTTAAATCCCGCATGTTTATTCAGTCCGATGCGCAATAATACGTCCCGCCTGTGATGACAGGCAGGCCAGCGCGTCGGGCCATTCAACGTATCGCACTGCTGGCTGGCATAACGGGCGAAGTTAACCCAGTAATCGGCAACCTGCGCGGAAAAGGTCAGGTCGTTGTCATTCACGTAGCGTCGGGCAGGCTCGGCCAAAGTGAGCGTATCAAACACATACGGCACCTCGTTGCCATGCCACGCCCCGTTGACGTAGGTGGCGTGCTCCGCTTCGGCCACGTAGTCAAACCAGTAGCGCCAGCACGGCTGCCCTACCCGTTGCTGGGCCTGCATCACCACAAACCCCAACGTGGTGAAAGCCATATCGCGGCACACCTGGCGCCCTAACTCGGTGTCGTCCTTAACGCCCGGATAGAGCAGCTTGATCAACCCCAGCCCCAGCCGTCGCTCCCGGCGCAGCTTCTGGATCTGCCCCGCGAGATCTATACCGAACACCGCCATCACGCTGGCTTCATCGCTGTTCGAACCGACCATGATGGGCATTGGATGGTGCCGAGCGGCAAAAAAGGTCTCCAGCATCGGCTCCGGCAGGACGCAATCTCCGACAATCGGCGCGGGCGCGACGTTCAGCGGGGCCGTCAGCGGCCAGAGCGCCTCGGGCGGGATCGCCCGTAACTGCTCTGCGGTAGCGTTCTGCAGTCCAAAATGCGCCGCCAGCGCCTCGCCTTTTTTGAGCGCCTGCTCCCGGAGGGTATCCGGCAGGGTGTAACCGCTCTGGATAATCGCCTTATGAAACAGCCCCTTTGCCAGCGGCGAGGCCAGCAATGACAGCACGCTGCGCGCGCCGGCGGATTCACCAAAAAGGGTGATGTTCTGCGGGTCGCCACCAAACTGCGCGATGTTGTCCCGCACCCACGCCAGGGCGGCGATCTGATCCAGCAGAGCAAAGTTATGCACCACCCGATCCTCTTCCCCTTCCAGGGCCGGATGGGCAAAAAAGCCCAGATGGCCCAGCCGGTAGTTCAGCGTCACCACAATCACGCCGCGCTGCGCCAGCGCTTTGCCGTCATAGGGCGGTAAGCCGCCCGCGCCGATGGTAAAGCCGCCGCCATGCAGCCAGACCATCACCGGCAGGGGTTCCGGGCGCTGAACCGGGGACCAGACGTTCAGATACAGGCAATCTTCCGAGAAACGCCCCGGATCGCCGCCCCCCAGTTGCTGGCAATATTCGCTGCTCTGCCAGCTCGACGGCGAAAAGGCGGTCGCCTGTAACACGCCCTGCCAGTTCTCAACCGGCTGCGGTGAACGCCAGCGCAGTGCGCCCACCGGGGGCGCTGCGTAGGGAATGGCGCGCCAGACCTGCACATCGCCCTCCGTGATGCCGCAGAGCGCCCCCTGGCGCGTGGTAATTATCGGGGATGAGGCGTTTTCCATACTGACCTTAGGTTAATAGCACATCCCCGCAGAGTACCGTTTTCAGAGCAAACCGCAACGCCGCTTGCTGCGTTCTTCCGCCTCCCGGTAGAGGGTGAACTCATCCAGCACCGGACATCCCAGCGCCTCTTCAAAGGCATCGCGGCTTGCATTGCCGTGGGTACGAGCCTGGGTTTCATTGCCAAGGTTCGACTGGAAGATCCCGGCGGCGCTCACCGGAAGGAAGTCTTCATAGGTGATAGGCTGCGCCACCACCCAGCCGCGCTCAATCAGCGGCTGCGGATCGTCACCGGGGCCAAAGGAGTGACGGTGCGATTCTCCGGCCGGGGTCAGGCGGTAGCGGAACCACGCCAGCCCCTGACGGCGCAAGAAAATATCGCTGTCGGGAAAGGCCTGGAAGACTTCCTGCAGATGCAGCTGGTGGGTCAGGTTGTCCTTACCGGTGCCGGACTCGGCCAGCAGGCGATCGTACAGCTCGCGGCCTTTCGGCGTTAACGCCACTCCGCGCTGTTCAATCTCGCCAAAGCGTGCGGTATGGGTGCCACGGTGTTCCCCCGCAAACAGAATCGGCTCTTCCAGCGCTTTAAAGCTGGTCTGGCGCAGCAGGAGCGGCATCTCCCGGCGCGGTGGCCCCTCAATCAGCATCTTCGGCTCAATGCCGTACTCCGGCATCAGGGCCTGCACGCGGTCAATATCCAGCGTACGCGGCGTCAGGTGATTGATGTGACAGCCGGGGAAGCAGACCACGTCGGCAATCAGCCGATGTTCGTTGTGCAGCGCCTGGTAGGTTTCATGGTCCACTGTGGCATGACGATGCCAGCGGAAGGTCTCCAGCGCCTCCTGGACAAACTCTTCGGCCTGCGCCGGGGTGAATGCCCCTTCCGCTTCATGCAGGGCAATAAGCTCCAGACAGCGGGGGGTGAAGATCGTACGGCGGGCGAGGATGGCCGCCGCCTTTTCGCGCAGGGGGATATTATCAATCAGATCCAGGCGCAGCAGCGAGGTGAAAATCCGAAAGGGATTGCGGCACAGGGCGGCATCGTCAACCGGACGAAACGCGGTTGAGTGAACCGGCACGCCAGCCTGAGAGAGATCGTAATAGCTGACCGGGAACATCCCCATAATGGCGAACATCCGCCGCAGGGTGGCCAGCTCCTGGGCCGTGCCGACACGGATCGCGCCGTGGCGTTCGAGGTTGAGGCGAGCCAGTTCATCCGCGTTGGCCAGTTGTTCATGCAGTTTCGGGTTATTTTCCAGTACCGCCAGATTCACATCTGCGACCAGCTCCAGCAGCGTTCCGTATTGCGGAACTTCCTGCTGATACATTGCTGACATCGCCTGTGAAAAGTTCTCCCGAATATCATCAGCCGTGATGTTGTTCGCCATGATTTAATGCCTCCAGTGAATATTACCTGGAGTGTAGAGAAGGCCATTGAGGCTGTTTGGAAGAATTTACGATTTGTGATCCAGGTGGAGAGGTGCTCGTTTTCTGACGCGCCGTGAAGTGAACCGATTCCGGTCCCTGCCCCCCTTTTTCGGGCATTGCCAAAAACTGCTTGTTACTCAATTAGATTGGATGTTAATAATATTTTGCTAGCAGGTTATCAAAATTAAACAACTTCACTTGTCACTCCGCTATCACTGTTTTTAACATCGCCTATGGAAAAAAATGGTTTGTTTAGTCAGCGCATTCGTCTGCGCCATCTGCACACTTTTGTGGCCGTCGCTCAACAGGGAACGCTGGGGCGCGCGGCTGAAACTCTTAACCTGAGCCAGCCTGCGCTCTCAAAAACGTTGAACGAGCTGGAGCAGCTCACCGGCACGCGTCTGTTCGAACGTGGGCGGCTGGGGGCGCAACTCACTCTAGTAGGCGAGCAGTTTCTCACTCACGCGGTAAAAGTGCTCGACGCACTGAACACGGCGGGCCAGTCGCTGACGCGCCGTAACGACGTGCAGGGCGATGTGGTACGCATTGGTGCACTCCCTACTGCGGCGCTGGGCATTCTGCCTGCGGTTATCGGTCAGTTCCATAAGCAGCAGCGCAACATCACGTTGCAGGTGGCAACCATGAATAACACCATGCTGCTGGCGGGGCTGAAATCCGGGGAGCTGGATCTGGGGATCGGCAGAATGTCTGACCCGGAACTGATGAGCGGCCTCAATTATGAGCTGCTGTTCCTGGAGTCCCTGAAGCTGGTGGTGCGCCCGCGTCATCCGATCCTCAATGATACCGTGACCCTCAGCCGGGTAATGGAGTGGCCGGTGGTGGTGTCGCCGAAAGGCACTGTTCCGCGCCAGAACGCAGAAATGCTGCTGCAAACCCAGGGGTGTAAACTGCCGTCGGGCTGTATCGAAACCCTGTCGGCCTCTCTGTCGCGTCAGCTGACGGTCGATTATGACTATGTCTGGTTCGTGCCTTCCGGCGCGGTGAAAGAAGATCTGCGTCAGGGCACGCTGGTGGCCCTGCCGGTCACGACCTCCAGCCCTGGCGAACCCATTGGGGTATTAACCCGCGTGGAAGCCCCGCTCTCCACCGCCACCCAGACGCTGCTCAGCGCGATACGTAAATCCATGCCGGTGTGATCACACTTCCTCTCTGCCCGTCTTGATGACGGGCTTTTTGTTTCCATTACTCAAATAATGCGAAATCATTCATTAACAATTGCGCTAAACAATTTAACAGATTTATCATACCCGCCGATTTCACCAAATGGTTCATTCAAATAACGCAGCGGTGATTTCTTTGGCGCTATAACGGCGTCATGTCCGACTTTTTCATCAAGGATCTTTTCTTCTGTTACCCATTTGGTTCGGAATGAATACTACCCGGCCAGTGAAGACAAGATTATTTCAGGAGACAGAAATGGCTTTAGGTAATTCGCTACGTGGGTTCCCCGGGATCCTGCAGTGGCTGCTGGTCGGTCTGATGGCACTCATCGGGCTGGCTGTCGGTGGGCTGGGCTTTAAGCTCGCCACCGTGGGGGGAAGCTGGTACTTCCTGATCATGGGCGTGGTAATGCTGATCGCCGCGTTCCTCATTGCGCGCGGCCGCACCAGCGGCATCATCCTCTATGCGGTGGCGTTTATCGCCTCCGTGATCTGGGCCGTGAGCGACGCTGGCTGGGATTTCTGGCCGCTGTTCTCGCGCCTGTTTACCTTTGCGGTGCTGGCCTTCCTCGCTGCCATCGTCTGGCCGTACCTGCGTGGCGCAGGTCAGCCGGTCAACAAAGCCCCGGCGTTCGGCATTGCCGCCGTGCTGGCGGTGATGATGCTGGTGAGCTTCGGCTGGATGTTCAAACCGCAAACTTTAGTCGAGGCTAACGAACCTGTACCGGTTAAACCGGTGGCGGAAGGCCAACAACAGAAAAACTGGGCGCACTGGGGTAACACTACCCACGGCGACCGTTTCGCTGCCCTCGATCAGATTAACAAGCAGAACGTTAACGAGCTTAAAGTGGCCTGGGTTGCCCATACCGGCGATATCCCGCAGAGCAACGGCTCCGGCGCGGAAGACCAGAACACCCCGCTGCAGATTGGCGACACGCTGTTTGTCTGCACCCCTTACAGCAAAGTGCTGGCTCTGGACGTGGACTCCGGTAAAGAGAAGTGGCGCTACGATTCGAAAGCCACCGCGCCAAACTGGCAGCGCTGCCGTGGGCTGGGTTATTTCGAAGATAACCAAAGCGTGACAACGTCACCAACCGCAACGCAGCCTGCCGCCTGCGCGCGCCGTCTGTTCCTGCCGACCACCGATGCCCGTCTGATTGCGCTTAACGCCGACAACGGCCAGCTGTGTGAAGACTTTGGCGACCACGGCGTGGTTGACCTTGGCGTGGGCATGGGTGAAATCAAACCCGGCTACTATCAGCAAACCTCCACCCCGCTGGTGGCAGGCAATGTGGTAGTGGTGGGCGGCCGCGTGGCGGATAACTTCTCCACTGGCGAACCGCCGGGCGTGGTGCGTGCTTATGATGTACATACCGGTAAACTGGCCTGGGCCTGGGATCCGGGCAATCCGAACCTGACCGGCCTGCCGCCAGAGGGACAGACCTATACCCGCGGGACGCCAAACGTCTGGTCAGCCATGTCGTATGACGCCAGGCTGAACCTGATCTACCTCCCGACCGGTAACGCCACGCCAGACTTCTACGCGGGCGAGCGTACCGAGCTGGACGATAAATACAGCTCCTCGATTGTCGCGGTAGATGCTGCGACCGGTCAGGTTCGCTGGCATTTCCAGACCACCCACCACGATCTTTGGGACTTTGACCTGCCTTCCCAGCCGTTGCTGTACGATCTGCCGGATGATAAAGGCGGTACAACCCCGGTGCTGGTACAGACCAGCAAGCAGGGCATGATCTTTATGCTCAACCGCGAAACCGGCGAGCCGGTCGCGAAGGTGGAAGAGCGTCCGGTGCCTGCCGGGAATGTCGAGGGCGAGCGTTACTCCCCTACCCAGCCGTACTCGGTCGGTATGCCGATGATTGGCAACCAGACTCTGCACGAGTCGGATATGTGGGGCGCCACGCCGGTTGACCTGCTGCTGTGCCGCATCCAGTTTAAAGAGATGCGCCATCAGGGCGTCTACACCCCGCCGGGTCTGGACCGTTCCCTGCAGTTCCCAGGTTCGCTGGGCGGCATGAACTGGGGCAGCGTGTCGGTGGATCCGAACAACAGCCTGATGTTCGTCAACGATATGCGTCTGGGACTGGCTAACTACATGGTGCCGCGCGCGAATGTCGCGAAAAACGCCAGCGGGATTGAGATGGGGATTGTGCCGATGGACGGTACGCCGTTTGGTGCGATGCGCGAACGCTTCCTGTCGCCGCTGGGTATTCCCTGCCAGAAACCGCCGTTTGGCACCATGTCTGCCGTGGATCTGAAATCCGGCAAGCTGGTGTGGCAGGTCCCGGTGGGAACCGTAGAAGACACCGGCCCGCTGGGGATCCGCATGCATATGCCTATCCCGATTGGGATGCCAACGCTGGGGGCGTCGCTCTCCACGCAGTCCGGCCTGCTGTTCTTCGCCGGCACTCAGGATTTCTACCTGCGCGCGTTTGATACCGCTAACGGGAAAGAGATCTGGAAGGACCGCCTGCCGGTGGGCAGCCAGTCCGGGCCGATGACCTACGTGTCACCGAAGTCAGGGAAGCAGTACATTATCATCAATGCGGGTGGCGCACGTCAGTCACCGGATCGCGGGGATTACATCATCGCGTACGCTTTGCCTGATAAGCAGTAATCACTGAACCGGCCACATCAGTGGCCGGTTTTTTTTGTGTTCATGGCTGACTGGAAAGCGCGTTCTCAAGCCAGGTTGCGGTCTTGCCGTTCTGGTAACTGGCGACCAGATTCTGCCTGACGCCCGCAGGCCAGCAGCTGCGCATCACCGCCCGCTTCGTCTCTTCGAAGAAAGGCTTATCCCCCGCCGCCTCATAGTCTGCGGCACGCCCGTTCAGCTTAACGTTAAAGGATACGGTGACCCGACCGGAAAAGTTCTGCGCCGCAGCCTGTTCAGGATAGCGAGGCTCTACCCGATAAACGTCCCCGTCGCAGTCCGCCTGGCTGTTATCCGCTACCGAAGTGCTGCCGCCTACCGGAAACGATAATCCGACGCCCACGCCGCTGCCGCCACTGCCCCCACCGATCCCCACACCGCCTATCCCCACGCTGCCGCCGGATGCACACCCGGCCAGTAGCCATGCGGCGCAAACCACCTGCGTAAATTGTTTCATCGCCCTGTTCCTCTTCAGCCCCTACAACCATCATAGCGGGGAATAAAAAAAGGGTTCATGTCGGAACATGAACCCTTTTGCCGGAAGAGGCTATCCGGCAACAGATGACAATATCAGAAGGTTTCCCAGTTATCCCCATCGGCAACGGCCGGGCGCAGCGGTGCGGCAGCGGTCACCGGTGCGGCTTTGTTGCTGCTGCGGCTCTGGGTCATCCCGTGCAGACGGAAGGTGCCGACCGCTTCGGTCAGGCGGGCAGCCTGATCTTCCAGCGAGGCTGCCGCGGCAGAGGCCTCTTCCACCAGCGAGGCGTTCTGCTGGGTGACTTTATCCATCTCCGAGATCGCCTGGCTGACCTGCTCAATACCCCGGCTCTGCTCGTCGGAGGCGGCCGCGATTTCCAGCATGATGTCGGTAACACGTTTAACCGCTTCCACGATCTCGCTCATGGTGTTGCCTGCGGCGACCACTTCACCCGATCCCTGGTCAATGAGCGACACCGATTCGCTGATCAGCCCCTCAATCTCTTTCGCAGCATTGGCACTGCGGCTGGCCAGCGTACGCACTTCGCTGGCGACCACGGCAAACCCGCGTCCCTGCTCACCGGCACGGGCCGCTTCTACCGCGGCGTTCAGCGCCAGGATGTTGGTCTGAAAAGCGATGCTGTTGATCACCGCGGTGATCTCAGAGATTTTCTTCGAGCTGCTGGAGATATTCCCCATGGTTTTCACCACACCGGACACCATCTGGCCGCCGCGGCTGGCTTTACCGGAAGCATCTTCCGCCAGTTTGCTGGCATGATGCGCGTTGTCGGCGTTCTGTTTCACCGTCGCGGTGAGCTGTTCCATGCTGGCTGCGGTCTGCTCGATGGCAGCGGCCTGCTGTTCAGTACGTGATGAGAGATCGGTGTTACCCGCAGAGATTTCGCTGGTCCCGCGATAGATCTCTTCCGCGCCCTGACGCACGGTGCCTACGGTCCCCACCAGCGAACGCTGCATGGTTTGCAGGTCGTGGGTCAGACGGCCAATTTCACTGCGTCCGGTCTGATCCTCGGCCAGCGTCAGATCGCCTTTGGCGATATGTGCAATGCGATTCGCTGCGCGTTGCAGCGGGTTAATCACCGTGCGACGCAGCACAACAAAGGTGATCACCGTCAGCACCAGCGCCAGACCAAAGGCACCGACCATGAACATCAGACCCATTTGGGTGCGGGTATGCGCCTGTTCAGTCAGCATATTGGCACGGTCGGTACGGATCTTGATCGCCTTGAGCAGAACCACGTTATAGGCATCATCCAGCGGACGCGCCGACTCATTTTCATGGTTGATGATGGCTTCAAACATGCCGTTTTTGGCATATTTCAGCATCGGCTTCATGCCATCAATATAGGCCTGGTAGCTCGTTTTCAGTTCGCCATCCAGCGCTTCATCCGCCGGGGTGCGCACACCACGATCCATATAAGCGGCAAAGCCCGCCTGGGATTGTGTAATACGTTTCTCTGCTTCCGCGATGTTCTCTTTCATCGCATCCATTTCCGCAATACGGCTGGCCGCACCCGCATGGATCATATTGATACGCGCCGTGCGCAGGTGGTTAGAGCTGTTTGATAACCCGGTACGCACCTGAATTTCAGCAGTTACATCCCGCAGATCGTTATCGGCCTGCAGTAAAAAATAGCCTGCCAGCCCGGCGCTCAGGGCAAACAGCAAAATAATGCCACCCAAAATCGAGGAGAAAAGTGGAAGCAGCCTGATGTGATGCAGGAAGCCCAGCTTATGTTGCGCCCGAACTGTTGTTGTTTTGTCCATAGCCGTTGACTCTCTCATAGGTAAGATGCGTGGAAACACGCCTGTAAAGTAGTCATCGGCACTGCACTGAATTTAATTACGGCTAAAATCGCAACACTGGTCACACTTTCGCAATGATTTTTAAAGAAATGTCGTCCCGCTGCCCCTGAAGGCGCAGCGGGAGAAAGATTTGATCAGTTATCGCCGAAATGGATAACGGTACGGATGGATTTACCTTCGTGCATCAGATCGAATGCTTCGTTGATCTGGTCCAGCGGCAGACGGTGGGTGATGAACGGATCGAGCTGAATTTTACCCGCCATCGCATCTTCTACCATGCCCGGCAGTTGGGTGCGGCCTTTGACGCCGCCAAAAGCGGAGCCACGCCAGACGCGACCGGTAACCAGCTGGAACGGACGGGTCTTGATCTCCTGCCCGGCCCCGGCCACGCCGATGATCACGCTTTCGCCCCAACCCTTGTGGCAGCACTCCAGCGCTGCGCGCATCACGTTGACGTTACCAATGCACTCAAAGCTGAAATCGACGCCACCGTCGGTGAGTTCAACAATCACCTCCTGCACCGGCTTGTCGTAGTCGTTCGGGTTGATGAAATCGGTCGCGCCCATTTCACCCGCCAGTTTGAATTTTTCCGGGTTGGTGTCCACCGCCAGAATACGTCCGGCTTTCGCCTGAACCGCACCCTGGATAACCGCCAGACCGATGCCGCCCAGACCGAATACCGCAACGGTATCGCCCTCTTTTACTTTAGCGGTGTTGTGTACTGCGCCAATGCCGGTTGTGACACCGCAGCCCAGCAGACAGACCTTATCCAGCGGTGCCTGTGGGTTAACTTTTGCCAGCGAGATTTCGGCGCAGACGGTGTATTCGCTGAAGGTGCTGGTGCCCATGTAGTGATAGATCGGCTCGCCGTTGTAGGAGAAACGGGTGGTGCCGTCCGGCATCAGGCCTTTACCCTGGGTGGCGCGAACCGCCTGGCAGAGGTTGGTTTTGCCGGATTTACAGAACTTACACTCGCGACACTCTGCGGTGTACAGCGGGATAACGTGGTCGCCCGGCTGCAGGCTGGTAACGCCCTCGCCGACTTCCACCACCACGCCGCCGCCTTCATGGCCGAGCACCGCCGGGAAAACGCCTTCCGGATCATCACCCGACAGGGTAAACGCATCGGTGTGGCACACGCCGGTGTGGGTGATTTTGACCAGCACTTCGCCTTTCTTTGGCGGTGCCACATCAATTTCAACGATTTTCAGCGGCTGGCCTGGGCCAAATGCAACAGCAGCACGTGATTTCATCTTGCTTTCCTTTTAGTGATGTCAGGTTTTTATTTTAGATAAGAGCGCAGCAAATGACCGACTTCTGCCATTCTGACGGCCCGCTGATCGGCGGTGGTCTCGCCCGTCACCAGCTCATCTTTGAGGTGAATTTCAACCATCTCGCCCATTAACCCGTTTGCCGCCCCGCGCACTGCGGCGATTTGCTGGAGGATGGCAAGGCAGGGTTCGCCGGATTCGAGCGCCCGCTCCAGGGCATCGACCTGCCCGCGAATGCGGCGCACGCGCGTCAGGACACGTTTTTTATCTTCAGGTGAATGTGGCATAGAAGAGGCTCCTGGATACTGTAGGGGGGTATACTATTTTATTTTGCAGAGGTCTGTAAACGACAATGTTTGTGGGGTTGTGACTAAGGTTGTTATTGGGGTTGTGACTAAGGTAGTTATTGGCGTTGTGACTGGAGGGGCAGACTGGATGACACTTCAGGAGAGGTCACTGCCCTTGTTAAGGGCAGTTTGCGCGAACATTAATGCTTAAATATCATCCCGCGTAAAACCGACAACAATTTCAAGCGTATTTCGGATTACATCGGCAGCCTCTTGATCCGTCGTTTGTTCAAGCGCGTAAATCAACTGGAGAATAATTTGTTTATTGGTCAGGTTATCTCCACTGAGAATAATACATCTTATTGCTGAACCTAAGACGGCAGACTCAACGGATAAGGCACCGCCAGCTGAACTGAAGTACGATGCCAGCGCCTGATCCTGGAGTGCATTGAAATGCTGTGTGTGCTGAGAAATATTGGTTTTCATATCATTCACTCAAAGATTAGTGTTTTTTATCGTATTAATGCTGTTTAGGATTCACCGCCAGATACTGCATGTTACTGATAAAACTCTTTTTTATGACGTCAGAATGCATGCTTTCGCTGGACTTGACCTTTTGGTCCACCTCTGCGACTGCCGCCGATAAGGCGCTACGTCTTTCAGTATCACGTTCTGTACTGGCCATTTTCTTCAATTTAATGGCCAGAGACTTAAAATTTATTGGACCGTTGTCTTTTAAAATTAATAAAACAGCCTCACCAATAAGATCGTCTTTTAGTTTTTCAAATCTCGTTCTATGCATAACTTTTCTCACATTGCTATTGAGCTAAAGCAGCACGTTACGTGTTATCGCTCAAAAAAAAGACTGATTAGCGCATTATAGTGCGCTATTTCTGCTTCATCTTCCGTCTGTTCCACGCGCCGTAATAATTTGGTACAGATAGCCAGTCGGCTCAGATTACGTCCTTCATTCAGAATCTCCCCTACGATTAAACCCAGCGTCTCCTGCTGACTACGCATATGGGCTTTATTAAAGTAGGCCGTGATTGCCTGGGCTGAACTTTGGCGCGAACTGTAACCTCGCATAGATGCTCCGTGCTGATGGTGAGAGTTTTAAACATATGCAAAAAAAATATACCAATTTGCGATAGTTGTACACACCAGCTGTACAACTTTGTACGCTTTTAAATGGCGCTCTATGTGGATTTTTTAAAAAACTCAAAATAAACAACAACTTAAAATGAGAATATATTTTAAGATTTACAAAAATATTTTATCCAGGTTTTTATGAGTCAAATTTAAGTATTACCCATAAAACCGGGAACCTTGCCTCAAAATAAACCTTCCAACGCGTCCTGAACTTCAGTTTTAAAAACTCTGCCTAATTACGCCTGACATCCAGCCACCGCAGTCTATGCCTGTATACGGTTGTCAGGCGCAATTCTTTGCCTTATACCGGCCTGATATTCTGATTCATCCTGAACAAATTTGTCGGGTCGTACTTGCTCTTCAGCTCCACCAGCCGGTTCCAGGTGGCGCCATACGCGAAGGCAATACGGTCGGTCTCCTCCTGGGTGAGAAAGTTGATGTAGGCCCCGCTGCTGGCAAACGGCTGGGATTTCGCAAAAAACTCCCGTGCCCAGGCGATGCAATGCTCATCCTCGGCGGCGGTTTCCCAGCGGCCGTGCACGTTCAGCACGTAGTTCGCGTCCCGGCTGGAGTACGCCATGGCCTCGGGCATAATGCGGGTCGTCTGGCCGCCAATCGTTCCGATGAAGATCTCGCAATGCGGTGACGGCAGTCTGGCCGCGTATTCGACAATGGCATCGATTACGCTGTCGCTGATGTGCACGAAGTTATGCGACTTCCAGTAATTACGCGCGCCTTTCGCCAGCAGGGGATCGAATGCCTGCTGCCAGGCGACATAAGGCTGCACGCCAACGTGTTCGCCAATCACCGTGCCGAACCCGCGCAGCGGATCGATAAGTTGCTCCCCCATTTCAGGATGGCCTACATAGCACAGGGCAAGCGCTACCATCTCTTTGCCGTGAAACGTGTCGGGCAGGAAAGGCAGCGGCGGTGCTTTGCGCGTGACCATCCACACGTTGAGTTCTTCCGGCATCGTACAGGTGAAGCGGGCAAACTGCGAAATCACCTGTTTCGCTTCATCAAAGGGAAAGACAATTAGCCCACTCAGCACATCCGGTCCAACGGGATGGAGCTGGAAGTCAAAGCGCGTCACCACGCCGAAGTTGCCTCCCCCACCCCGCAGGCCCCAGAAGAGGTCCGCGTTTTCTGATTCACTGGCGTTGAGTTGTTGGCCGTCCGCCGTAATCACTTCGGCCGAAAGCAGATTGTCGATGGTCATGCCGTACTTACGGCTCAACCAGCCGAACCCGCCGCCCAGCGTCAGGCCCGCCACCCCGGTGGTGGAATTGATACCCAGCGGCGTGGCAAGGCCATGAGCCTGCACCACCCGATCAACCTCGCCCAGGGTGCAGCCTGGTCCGACGCTGGCCGTACGGGTTGTCGGGTCCACTTGCACGTCCTTCATCAGCGAGAGGTCGATCATCAGGCCGTCGTCGCACACGGCATTGCCTGCGATGTTGTGTCCACCCCCTCGGATGGAAATCAGGAGATGTTGCGTGCGGCCAAACTGGATGGCGCGAATGACATCCTCTGTGGATCTGCAGCGGGCAATGACCGCGGGTTTGCGGTCGATCATGGCATTCCAGATCTGGCGCACGTCGTCGTAGCCGGCATCGTCCGGCAGAAGCATTTCCCCCTGGAAGTGCGTTTTGAATTCATCGATTGTGACTTTCATGATTTTCACCTGGCGTGGTTTAACCCTACTAATTATGGTGGGTTTCATGCGCCATGATGACCTGAAGGGTGATTTATTCGGGCTTGGCCGTAAGAGAGAGGATTTTCAGCATAACCTTAAAGCAGCCCCCGCGGGGATCGGTCAGACTTAACCTTTTTGTTTATAAGGATGCCATGCGATGAGACGTCTGATTACGTCGATTTTCTCCAGCCCGGAGTCGCTGCTGCAGGTCATGAGTCAGCAGGAAATTATTGAGGCCGTCGAGGACGGCGACCGTATTATTATCGATCAGGACGGCAACGCCTCGGTCAACTACAAAAGCAAAGAGGTGCGAGAGGACTTCCTGCGCCATGTTAACGCGCTGAAGAGGGCCTGATATGGGAACGGCGATATTCATGGTGCTGATGGTGTGTGGCTACTGGTACACCAGTCGCGACCTCTCCACCCGCTTTAAAATTAAGCGTTCCTTCGGCTGGGATGTCTATTTTCTGGTTGCGCTGTACGGCTGTATCTTCGTACTACAGGGCGTGATCGCCACCGGCCTGCTCTGGCTGCTCCTCCTCGGGTGCTCTTATGCTGCCAATACGTTCCACTTAATCCCGCAGGCCAACGCCAACTGGCAAGTGGATTTTATGAACTGGAGCTTTTTGGGTATCCAGGCGCCGGTAGTGGTGATGCTGGCCTTTGCCATTCTGTTTTGTCTCTATCGTTCGAACTGGGCAGGCAGCGCCAGGCTGGACGGTGAAGGCCGTAAACAGCTTTATAAGCGCCTGTCGCAATCCAGCGGTATCGAACAGTTGTTGTATCAGTGCATGGAGGAAGGCGAGCTGGCGCTGGTGACCCTGAAGTCGCGACGCATTTATGTCGGCATGATCCATACCGCGACCCTGGAATATGAAAAAACCGCCAATATCGTGTTGATCCCGATGCTCAGCGGCTATCGCGACGGTACGACGCTTAATCTGTGCATTGAGCATAATTACAGCAAGTGGTATGCCGACCACGACATCACGCTTGATTCCCAGCCACGTAGCGCGATGGCCTTCCGCAAGGTGATTATGTTGGATCAAATTGAAAGTCTTTCACTATTCGATCCTGCCAGCGCCAGCGCGCTGGATCTGGAGCAGCGTTCGGAGAAAACAGACTGATCGGTTCTTCGATCATGAAGATGGCTCATGTTGTAGTGAAATTTAGTCGCTTTCCCTCGTACAGAGGCTCTGGCATAAAAGATGCATTAACGTATTAGCAACATAAAAAGTGAAATTCGTGACAACGACGAACATCACTTTTTATGCCAGAGCCGAGGAAGTGAGATGACGATCAATAAAGACTTCACCTTTACGATTAAGCACAGTCGTTTCGATGAAAATTATAACCCCTCCGAAAACACACGTATTACCACCAACTTTGCGAACCTGGCCAGAGGCGATAACCGCCAGCAGAACCTGCGTAATACGTTAGTGATGATCGACAATCGATTCAATGCGTTAGCTCACTGGGACAATCCAAAAGCCGATCGTTATGCTGTTGAGCTGGATATTATCTCTGTCGAGATGAATATTGACTCGGAAGCGGATCGCTTCACCTTCCCGGCCATTGAAATATTAAAAACCAACATTCTTGATAAAAAAACGCACGAGCGTGTTGAAGGCATTGTCGGGAATAATTTCTCTTCCTATGTGCGGGATTATGATTTCAGTGTCTTACTGCCGGATCATAATAAACAGCAGGACGCGTTCAGCATTCCGCATGATTTTGGCGCGTTACACGGCAATATCTTTAAGCATTTTGTCAACTCACCCGCGTACCAGCAGAACTTTAACAAGCCGCCGGTCATTTGCCTTAGCGTATCCAATAAAAATGTCTATCAACGCATCGGGAATGAACATCCGGTATTAGGCATTGAATACCAGCAACAGGGTTCGTCGTTGACGGAAGCCTACTTCAAAAAAATGGGTCTGCAGGTTCGCTATTTTATGCCGCCACACAGTGCCGCGCCGCTGGCGTTTTATTTCACCGGCGATTTACTGAGTGACTACACCTTTATTGAGTTGATCGGCACCATCAGCACCATGGAGACGTTCCAGAAAATTTATCGTCCTGAGATCTACAACGCTAACTCGGTCGCCGGGCAATACTACCAGCCCAGCCTGACGAACCAGGACCACTCCTTAACCAAAATTGTTTACGATCGCGAAGAGCGTAGCCAGTTAGCGATTGAGCAGGGAAAGTTTACTGAGGAACACTTCATTAAACCGTACAAAAATATTCTTGAGCAATGGTCTGCTCAGTACGCGCTTTGATTAATTAAAACAATAAGGTCACCTGTTATGAAAACATTGCTCCCCACGTCCACTGCTGGCAGCTTGCCTAAACCGTCCTGGCTTGCCCAACCGGAGACCCTCTGGTCCCCCTGGAAGCTGGAAAATGAAGAATTAATTGCCGGTAAGCAGGATGCGTTGCGTTTATCCCTGGACGATCAGCTGCGGGCTGGCATTGATATCGTCAGCGATGGTGAGCAAACGCGCCAGCATTTCGTCACCACCTTCATCGAGCACCTGAGTGGCGTCGATTTTGAGAAGCGCGAAGTCGTTAAAATCCGTAATCGCTATGATGCGAGCGTGCCGACCGTCGTGGGTGCCGTGGCTCGCCAGAAGCCGGTGTTTGTTGATGATGCTAAATACTTACGCCAGCTCACCACGCAGCCCATTAAATGGGCGCTGCCTGGCCCGATGACCATGATCGACACCCTCTATGACAACCACTATAAAAGCCGCGAAAAACTGGCATGGGAGTTCGCAAAGATCCTCAACCAGGAAGCCAGAGAGTTAGAGGCCGCGGGTGTGGATATTATCCAGTTCGATGAGCCTGCCTTTAACGTGTTCTTCGATGAAGTGAACGACTGGGGCATCGCCGCGTTAGAGAGAGCCATCGAAGGGCTGAAATGCGAAACGGCGGTACACATTTGCTATGGCTATGGCATCAAAGCCAATACCGACTGGAAAAAGACGCTGGGGTCAGAGTGGCGGCAATATGAAGAGGCGTTCCCGAAACTGCAAACCTCTAATATCGACATTATCTCGCTTGAGTGTCATAACTCGCGCGTACCCATGGATCTGCTCGAACTGATCCGCGGTAAAAAGGTGATGGTGGGTGCCATTGACGTGGCAACCCATGCCATCGAGACGCCAGAAGAAGTTGCCAGTACGCTTCGCAAAGCGCTGCAGTTCGTAGATGCCGACAAGCTCTACCCCTCTACCAACTGTGGAATGGCGCCGTTATCCCGTCAGGTTGCCAACGGCAAGCTGAATGCCTTAAGCGCCGGGGCGGAGATTATCCGCAGAGAACTGAGCACCCGATAATCTGTCAGGCCGGGCAAGCGAAGCGCCCCCGGCCTCTCCTTTTACGCCATTTTTTGGCGTCTACTTCAGCCTTAAACCGGCATCAGGATGTCTTTCCCGATAGCCACGCTGCAATTGCCGCGCCCCTCCCCCGGCTCCTTATTAAGAGTCAGTTTAAATCTGCTGCAATAGTGCGCAGGTCTTCGCACTTAAGTTTATATCGACGTTACGTCTGTTTTTTAAGCTATATGAAACTGCCGTGCCGCTCATCGCGAAAAGCAAACATTCATTGCGTGTCGACATTTTCACTATATGAAATGAGTCTAAAAGAAGATAAGCAGAATAATGCGCAGGCTGCCCCTTCTCTGATAATTTTACGGGAAAAATACATCTGCATCAGACTGATACACTGAAATTGCACAGCGACTGGTTTCGGAAGTTGAGAGTCGTTAATCTGAATTTTTGTTATGCATTCTCGCATCTTAGCCATGCTAATAATGCGGATTACTGCGCTACCTGCCTATTTCACTCCAGGACTGATAATGAAAAGACGTTATGTCATCGCAGATGTTTTTACTGATACCCCCTTTCTTGGTAACCCTGTCGCCGTGGTATTAGATGCTGAGGGAATGAGCACCGAACAAATGCAACGGATTGCCGTCGAGTTTGGTTACAGTGAAACAACATTCGTTCTTCCCCCAGCCGACCCGGCTAATACAGCGCAGGTCAGGATTTTTACCCCTTCCCGCGAAATCCCGTTTGCCGGACATCCTAATGTCGGCACAGCCTACGTGCTGGCATATTATGCCGCACTGGAGGGCGCGCCCTTCCCTGAAACCATGCTGTTTGAAGAAATTGCCGGGCTCGTACCCGTAAAAATACTTAAAGATCACGGCGTGATTACTGGCGCTGAACTGCTTGTTCCAGAGGCATTATCCTGTCGCTCTGAAGTCAGCCCGGAAAACGTCGCCGCCTGCCTGTCTTTAGCCCCAGAGGATATTTGTACCACAACCCATGTTCCGCTTGTCGCCTCGGTGGGTTTGCCGTTTCTGATCGTCAATCTCGCCTCACGAGACGCGTTGCGCCGATGCGTGCCGAATTTACAAGGTTTTCGCCATATTTTACCGCTTGATGGTGCGGTCTCTATTTACGCTTATATCGATGAATCAGATCCTGAGACGCAATGCGATCTTCAGGCCCGCATGTTTACTCCCCGTATGACTGAGGATCCGGCCACAGGTAGTGCAACCGCAGCAGTTACGGCATTGCTGGCAACCCTCAAGGATAAAAAGCAGCTTTCATTGCATATAAGACAGGGGGTTGATATGGGGCGGGCCAGCTCTCTGTATACCCGTTACGATGGTACCTCAGACACCCCGGTGATCAACGTAGGGGGTAAAAGTGTCATTACGATGGAAGGGACATTTAAACTCTGACGCGAATGTACCGTCTGGAAAAGACTATTTCAGGGCGAGCAGTATTTTTTATTGTCTCGCCCACTTTATTGTTCGCTTGCACCGGGTTTTTAGTGGACGGGGGCGCTGAAGGTCCGCGATGAGCGAATAGCGGACATCTACCAGCTTAAACAGATGTCCGCAAAACATGTTGTTTATAAAGATAAGCAATAATCTTTGATTAATTAATCAGTAAGAACCAGCATTTAATACATATCCTTTACGAGCAGTGAGCCAGGCAAGATAAGCTAAGCCCAGAGCAATAAAGGACAGAATAGCGCCCGCCCAGTTAGGTGAGGCCAGACCAAATCCTGCGGCAATGGTTACCCCGCCAGCCCATGCTCCCAGCGCATTTCCCAGATTAAACATGCCAATATTGACCGATGCAGCCATCGTGGGGGCACCCGCCTGGCTTGCCCGTTCCATCACCAACTTCTGAATAGGCGAGACTGTCGCAAAGCCGAATGCCGCCATCAGGAATACTGACATTCCGGCAATCCACTGATTTTCCACTCCCATCCAAAATACCAGCAGTACCAGGCCCTGAGCCGCGAGGGTGACGAAAAGCGTGCCAAACAGGGAGCGATCGGCAAATCGTCCGCCAACCCAGTTGCCAACGGCAAGCCCGAGACCAAACAACACCATTAACCCCGCCACGCCGCCTTCGGAGAAACCGGCCTCCTGAACCATCATTGGGGCAATATAGGTGATAGAAGTGAAAAAGGCAGCCGGGCCGAAAATCGTAATCCCCATGACCAGCAGCACCTGCGGATCAACAAAAGCCCTAAGCTCGTTACGTAAAGCAATAGTCTTACCTTTTGCAATGTGTGGAACCAGTATGGCTACGCTTGCCATTGTTAGCAGACCGATACCAGCAATCACCCAGAATACCAGTCTCCAGCTAAATGTCTGAGCAAGCCACGTCCCGGCAGGCACGCCGAGAAGATTGGCTAATGTCAGCCCCGAAAACATAAAGGCGATGGCACTTGCCTGACGACCGGGCGCGACCAGCGATGCAGCAATTATTGAGCCTATACCGAAAAACGCTCCGTGATTAAAGGAGGTGATAATACGACCCACAACCGCTACCGCCATCGTCGGCGCGAGTGCAGTAATAACATTGCCCAGAGTAAAAATTCCCGCTAACGCGATTAGCATAGCCTTACGAGGAACTCTTGCGCCCAGCACGGTTAACAGCGGTGCGCCAACAAAGACGCCAAGCGCATAGGAGGTCGCCATCATTCCTGCTTTGGGAATACTGACACTAAGTTCTGAGGCAATTTGCGGGAGAATTCCGGCAATGACAAATTCAGTCAGACCGATACCGAATGCTCCGACAGCAAGGGCGAAAAGTGCGATAGGCATTGCAACTCCATTATCTGTTTTGTAGCTTAATAATATTAGGTTAAATAAAGTATATTCATATTTTCATTCAGAATGAGAACCCTTATGAGCGCATTTGATAAAGAAAAAGATGGTATTCGGCAGACAAGGCATAAACCAGCGGAGCTGGACGCCATTGACCGAAAAATATTAGGTGCCTTAGCGGAGGACGCAGGCCGTAGCTACACGGAGTTGAGCGAGATTGTGAGTTTATCGGCCCCCGCTGTTCACGATCGCGTAAAGCGACTGAAGCGTGATGGGGTTATCAAGGGTACTGTGGCGGTACTGGATGGCTGCAAACTGGGACGGACTCTTTTAACGTTCCTTGTTATCGATACCAGCAGCTATCATGCGACACGGGCCCTTTTGCAGTTCACTAACCGCAAGGAAGTGGAAGAATTACATACCGTCGCCGGTGACGGCTGCGTCTTTATCAAAGTGCGGGCCGCCGATACCGAATCACTGGAGAATTTCCTGATGGAGATTCAGAGCCTTGAGGGCGTACGCTCTGTGCGCAGCTATATCGCGCTTTCTACGTTCCTGGAACGTGGCCCATCACCTGATTCAGCTTGATAAGAGCAGGCTTGTCAAAGTTAACTCAGTTCTTTTACAAATAAAGGTCCGCTTCTGGCACAAAGCGGACGATACGTTATTACTGTCATCCTGAAACAAGGCGACCCATTACAGGCCCCTCCTTTTTCATGCATGACATATCTGGTCCATTACTAAACCCGAACTGTTTCACAGGTTTATGCAGGTATATCGCGTGCATCCATGTTCTCGATTCTGTTTTGCAGAAAATCAATAAATGCCCTCACTTTTTTTGGCACATGGCGTGTATGAGGGTAAAGCGCGTAAATGCCTTGTCGGGGAAAATGATGGTCTGGCAGTAAGCGAATCAAATTTCCTTTGGCTACCTCATCTTTTACCAGCCAGTCGGGCAAAATCGCAACGCCAGCGCCTTGCAGAGTAAAAGCCAGTAATGAGGAGGCGCTATCGGCCATTATCATTGCGGGGCTATCGGCACTGAAAATCACCTTTTCTTTCTCTGGTGTAGTTACCTGCCAGCTTAATGGCGTGGATAAACGGCTGTGAGCAATCCAGTTCGCCTTAGCAAGCTGTGCCAGTTCCACGACAACCTGCTCTCCCAACGTATTCAGATAGTCAGGGGAAGCGACCGGATAAATATCGAATCGATCAATAAGACGGGCGTGGTGGCTGGAGTCAGCAAGATGACCCAGCCGTATCGCGACATCAAAACGGCCGGAAATGAGATCGTCATTTTGCGATGATGAAACATGCTGTATACGTAACTGCGGATGGCGAGCGCGAAAGGCCGCCAGTGCCGGGACAACCACGCGCACGCCATATTCTGCTGTTGTGGTAATTCTGAGTGAACCGCTTAATCCAGAGTGATCGCTACGAATGTCGTCCAGAACACGTTCGGCTTCCTGAAGAAGGTGCAGACAGTGCTGGTAAAATCGTTCACCGGTATCCGTAGTTGAAACGTGCCTGGTGCTTCTCGACAATAATGAAACGCCCAACTCTTTCTCCAGCACTTTGATACTGGCGCTGACGACCGCTTTAGTCAGACCCAGCGTCTGGGCTGCGTCGGTGAAACTCCCCGCCTCAACCACCGCAACAAAGATTGCAGCGCGTTGCATATTAATCATTTTTTTGTGCTCGCCGAGATAACTACTGTCAAAATTTTTTTGACAGTGTAACAACAGAGAGGAAATTTATCCCGATTTCCGCAGCGCTTATACTGCGCGCCTGATGTACTTGTTTGAGAACAGAATGAATTATCGTGCACGCGTTACCACCCTCTATCTGCTGGGATTTTTTATTGATCTAGTTAATATGTTTATCGCCAACGTTGCATATCCCGATATTGCACGACGTTTTGATGCCACCGTCAGCGAGGTAGCCTGGATAAGTAATGGTTACATCTTAGGCCTGACACTGGTTATCCCCCTTAGCAGCTGGCTGGCAAGACGCGCTGGTGCTAAACGTCTTTTCCTGTTTTCCCTGCTTATTTTCATTGCTGGCACCTGTGGTGTTGGGGCGTCATCATCAATTTCACAACTGATTGCATGGCGCTGGATACAGGGTGTTGGTGGCGGATTACTCATCCCTGTCGGTCAGGCAATGACCTATGCACTCTATCAGAGTCATGAACGTGCAAAGCTCTCTTCAGTTGTGATGCTGATTGCCCTGCTGGCTCCGGCACTGTCGCCGTTAGCAGGAGGGGTTCTGGTCGACAACCTCAGTTGGCGCTGGGTATTTCTGGCAAGCCTGCCGTTAGCCGTTGTCGCCCTGATACTGGCCTGGCTCTGGCTCAAAAATGAGGCCCGGGAGGGATCGCGCGAGCGGTTAGATCTGGAGGGTTTGCTGAGTGGCTGCGCAGCGTTAACCCTGATACTCCTTGGGCTGACATATCTGGGTGAACCCAATCATCATTTTCATGGCGCCTTGATACTGACTGCCGGCTTGTTTTGTCTGGCGGGCTATGCGTGGCAGGCCCTGAAAAAAAGCAAACCCTTACTCAATTTGCACCTGATCAGAGATCCGCTTTTGCATACCGCCATGCTGATTTATCAGTTTGTACCAGGCGTATTTACCGGTGTGAATATGCTCTGCATGCTCTATCTGCAGAATCAGCTCGGCATGCGTGCCAGCGTTGTTGGCGCGATGATGCTGCCATGGTCACTGGCTTCGTTTGCAGCGATCGGCATGACAGGGAAAAAGTTCAACATATGGGGACCTCGCCCCCTGTTTATCACGGGTTGTCTGGTTAACGCTTTCGGTATGGCTCTACTGGTTCTGACGGGCCACACTCTGGATGTGACCGTTTGTGTCATAGCGTTCACGCTGATGGGTTTTGGCAGCAGCCTGTGCAGCAGCACAGCGCAAAGTTCCGCCTTCATCCAGATAGCAGATCGCGAGCTCGCTGATGCCAGCGCGTTGTGGAATATCAATCGCCAGCTCAGCTTCTGCCTGGGCGTTACCCTGCTTAACCTTCTGTTTAATCTTATCGCCAATACCGGCCTGCCCACAGAAGGGGCTTATCATCTTACCTTTGGATTAGCAGCATGCAGCGCCGTTATTCCCCTGCTGTGCTGTTATCGGCTCAACAATCATCGCGTACTTTATTTCGTTAATCAGGAGCAGCAATGAATCGTTATTTCAAAGAAGTGCTGGATACCCACGTATTGATCCAGGATTGGTTAGGCGATGCTAATGCGCATGCTGATATCTGTGACAAATTACTGTTACGCTTCAGCCTGACATTCTCGATGGTGACACCGGGTGGAGTCTTGCTCGATTTTGCCGCATTAAAAGCTTTTTTCTCTACTCAGCGGGGTGCCCGCCAGGGACTGAATATTGAAATCATTGATATGCAGGTTATCGCTGAAAATGAAAGGGGAGCTACAGTCACCTATAAAGAAATACAGCAATTACCAGGGGAGAAAGCAACGCGCCGTTTTTCAACTGCTGTGTTTGAAATGAGGGATGACAGTCATGCAATCTGGCGGCATCTTCACGAAACCTCTCTGCCTTAAAATCAGGCAGTAATGCAGAGCGCTGCTGGAAGTAACATGGCATCTTGTCAGCAAAGTCCGCCTTTGAGGAGGCGGACAATTAAAGGCCAGCATACGCTATGAGCCAAAAGTGAGTGTATCAATATGCCCTGGCCTGAAATGCTTCTCTTAGAAAAAGGTCTCTGTTTTGGCTCATTATTAAAGCTGATAAGCGAAAAATGTTTGAAAAGTTACTGAGGAGTGGCTTGCCTTTATTGATAGCGACAGCGACTTAACAAGGGAAACCAGAAATGGCGATTATCATACTTTTTGGTCGGGGCCTTCCTCGTATAAAGAGACATGGATTGACTGGAGTGACGGCAATATTTACACCAAATGGCCAGACACGCAGCTATATAGAAAGATGTTAGAAATCGCCGAGTGTCTTAAGGCCCGAGTGATGGACGTCGATGGTAATATGTACAGCCCCCCATCTGACCGGGAGTACGGCCCAGGTAGACTTCTTAATGTCCGCTTCTGGCACAAAGCAGACCCTGCATTAACATGCTTCAAGTTCCCTACAGCTTACCGGCAAGCGGAATCATCAACGCATAGCTTAACTGGCAGCGTGATGCTGTTCTGCCGAATCATCGAAAGCCAGGTCGCTCAGGCGATCACCATAAAGGGAATAATTCACCATGCTGTCATTTATCCTTCCTCCTAAAGACTGATAAAAATGGTTTGCTCGATGGTTTGATTTCTCGGCGTTCCAGCTGAGGTTATAACATCCCTGCTCAAGAGCGAGTTTCGCAATAAAGCGCATTATGGATTTCCCTGTACCCCTACTTCTCTCTCTTTGGGAGACATACAACTCTTTGATGTGAAGCTGACCACTGTATCGAGGAGAAGGATAGAGAATGCTACAGCAGGCCAGCCCAACAATATGAGCGCCACAGCGAGCCCTGACCACCAGGGTACTGGAAAGCTGGCTGAACAATTTATGTTGTAGGTAATCCTTCAACAGCGGTTCCTGAATGATTCCCTTACCATAATAGTGTTCTTCCATTTCGGTAAAAATTTCCACCATGGAATCCCATTCATCTTTAGGACAGAGTTCTATCGTTATTTCCATGTTTACTTCCTTTTGTTAACTCAACGCCCTGGCCGGGTCAGCTTGCCGCGTTGAGTCTACCAACCCACCAGCAGCGCTGTTTTGATTTATCTGATGCAGATTGGTCACGTTAATCAGGAGCTTATCTGCCATGAGTAAATATGAATATGCAGTTTAGATGTGTATGTAATAACCTGCAATTTATGCCAAAATGATTGATATTTAAAGATTAATGGAAACGTACTAATAATGGCTGCGGTTGAAGAGTTAAAAATAAAATATCCAGGCGCAGACGCCTGGCAAGTGGGTGACAGCCCGGCACTGGCTAGCGAGCTTGCGAACCTGATTAAAAAAGGGATCAAAACGGCCTCCTGCGGATCGCTCACCTCTTACCAGCAGGAAGAGTCTGCCCCGAAGATTGGGAGCTATAACATCATCCTTGATGGCCAGGGTCTCCCGGTCTGCGTAATCAGACTGGTTTCAATGCGTCTGGTGCGTTTTTGTGATGTTACGGAGGCGTTTGCCCGTAAAGAAGGTGAAGGCGATTTAAGCCTTGAATACTGGCAGAGAGAACATCAGCGGTTTTTCACCCGCGAAGGGCATTTTTCTGAAGATATGGAACTGATCGCAGAAGAATTTGAAGTGGTTGAGGTCGTCTAAGAGGAGATAACAGTCCGGGGTTTGATCTTCTGTCATTTATCACCCTATCCACTCTGTGCCAGACGCAGACCTGCGTCATCATGCGGGTTAGCTGGCTATCAACCGTTATGCCCAAAATCAGGATTGCCAATATTGGGCCCGGGATACCTTTCATATCACCAGGGGGCTGATTCAGACAGCCCCCTCCTCAGGACGTTACGTTATGCTGACTTTTGCCTGCCGTTCTTTCACGATACCTATAAATGCAAGACCCACAGGCACAAGTGAACCCCACAAGACGGCGTTCCAGCCATAGAAATTGAGCAGCGCACCTGAAGAAAATGACCCGACGATCATCACCCCAAACACCACAAAGTCGTTCAGGGACTGGACCTGGGTTTTCTCTTCAGGACGGTGATATTCAATGATTTTCGCCGATGCGCCAGTGAAGCCAAAATTCCAGCCAAGGCCCAGTAAAATCAACGACAGCCAGTAATGGAAAATATCGGTTCCGCCGAGACCAGCCAGGACAGAGCATGCTGTGATAAGCAGACCCGTCGCGGCGATACGCATGGCACCAAAACGGCTGATTAACTTGCCGGTGAAAAATCCCGGGCCGTACATGGCAATAACGTGCCACTGAATCCCCAGATTGGACGCCTGCTGAGAAATGCCGTGCATGTGCATCGACAGCGGTGCAGCCGTCATCAGGAAGTTCATCACCATATAGGTGACCGCGCCGCTAAATACGGTTCTGGCAAAGCCCGGCTGACGCACTATTTCGCGCAAAGGCCGCCCACCCGCTCTGGCTGCACTGGCAGGTTCGGCTGTTTTTACGCCGTTGAGGATAAACGCCGAGATGACGGCCACGAACGCCTGGGCAAGAAAGGTGACGGCAAAGGTGTGAGGTGGCCAGAGATGCATTGTTGCGGAAACCAGCATGGGCCCCACCACACCGGCGATCACCCCTCCTCCCATCACCAGCGACAACGCCCGTGCCCGTCGTTCCGGTGTCACACCATCGGTGGCGGCGAAACGAAAGCTGAGCGCCACGGCTGCATATGCCCCCCCGATAAAGGCGGCAACGCAGAAGAGGATGAATGAGCCAATCAGGACGGCCAGGGCAGCGATCAGCCCGGTAATCACCCCCGCCCCGGTGCCGACCATAAAGGCAGCCTTACGGCCATTTTTTCGCGCCAGTGAACCTAACGGCAGGATGCAGGCCGCCATGCCCAGAACAAACATGGTGATGGGCAGCGTAGCCAGAGAACTACTGGGCGCGATAGCGTTACCCACAATGGCCCCCGTGGCATAAAAAACCACCGAGTTAGCACCGGCGAGAGCCTGGGCGGTCGAGAGGCGAATGATATTATTGTTCTGGTCTGCAACAGGCAGGAACGGTTCTGTGGACATGGGATTAATTATCCTGATTCATTGTGAGCACCATCCGGTAACGCGCCTGACCCATCTTCAGCCTGTTGAGCGCCTCATTGGCCTGCTCAAGCGGCAGTTGTTCTGTGACGGGCAACGTCTGAAAGAGGTGGCTGAAACGCAGCGCACGTTCGGTTTGAGCGGGTGTGCTGACGAAGGAACCTGACAGCGCGCGTTCCGCGCCAATCATCATGCCCGGCATAATCTGCAGGGGCGTTCGTCCGGTCCCCAACAGGATCGCTTTCCCCTGGGGGGCCAGAGCAGGCAGCAGGCCTGAGACCGTTTCTGAATCCGAAGCCGTGGCCAGAATAAAATTCACCCCGCCGTCAGCTTTCAGGCGCGCTGATGCGTCTTCACTGAGCGCATCGATGTAGTGATGCGCGCCCAGCTGAAAGGCCGCACGTTCTTTTTCATGGCCACGCGCCACCGCCGTTACCTCAAAACCCATTTTACGGGCGTACTGAACGGCCATGTGGCCCAGTCCCCCCATCCCGAGAACAGCGACTCTGTCGCCTGCCCTGGCGCCGGAATGACGCAGCGCGTTAAAGGTAGCCGTACCGGCGCAGAGGATCGGAGCGGCATGCACGGTAGAGAGTTCTGCGGGAATAGCGATCAGCGCGGTATAACGCATGACAACGTACTCGGCATAGCCGCCATCGCAGCTGAGACCTGGCGTCAGCTGGTTTTCGCAAAGATGAAAAAGCCCGCTGCGACAGGGGTTGCAGTGCTGACAGTAACCGCCCAGACGCCCGACCCCGACTCGCTGGCCGGTTTGCCAGATATCGGGCACCCTGTCGCCTTTGCGCGCAATGTATCCAACGATTTCATGTCCCGGGATACGCCCGGGCTGGCCCTCCTGCGGCGCTTTTTCCGCGTCCCGGAGATCGGCACCGCATACTCCGCATGCTTCAATTTTGATAAGCACCTCATCCGGGCCGGGAGCGGGTATCGGTCGCTCTGTCATTTCCAGCACACCGGGGGCAACGATCTGCATAGCGCGATATTTTTTATTCATAAATTGCACCGGTAAAAAGGGGGATTATCAGATGGCAAGGGCGACAAGGAAACGCGACACCATGTTATAGGCCGCAACGGTCGCGACAGCTTCCACGGTCTCTTTTTCACCAAGCCGGCGTTTCAGTTCGTCGATGATGTCTGCATCCACGACCACTCCGTGCGTTGACTGGTCGGTAAGCCGGATGAGCAGGGTTTCGGTTTCATTAAACAGGGATGACACTGAGACAGGCTCAAGCGCAGCCGCTTTTTCAGCCGTTCCACCTGCATCCAGATAAGCAGGGTAATGCACGTTCCATTCAAATTCTGCTTTGTTGAGTGAGGCAACACGCAACATGATCAGTTCCCGGTATTCAAGGCTGAGGGAAAATTGCTGACGAACCCGGACCATCAGTTCGTTCCAGCCTGTGGCCAGCGGAAAGCTTTTAAGCAATATGCGGTCAATGCCAATCAGTTCCCCACCGGGACGTCGGGCTTTCATCGCGTTAAGCAGATCCGCATCGAAAGGCTCACCATCCTGCCAGGGGGTTACTCGTGGTGTGGTCATGGTGTTTTCTCCAGGTTAAACAGGGTATCCGGACCGCATCAGATAAGAATTAAATCACCCTCTATCGTCATGTTCTGAGCCAGTAACCACCGGTTAAGGGAGGCGTTAATGACCCGCTGATGGACGCATTCGAACTGATGGGCCGTCCCTTCCCCGCTGACGTGAATGACATACTGCAGCCTGCCAGCAGAGGTATCTGTGTTTTTTTCACAGTGCCGGGATATTCCCGTCGGAAGCTCACCGCGAGTCTCAATATCAAGATGGGTCAATGTGATGCCCGCACCAATGGCTTCCTGAACAAAGGCGGCCGTCATGCAGGCGTTAAAAGCTGCCAGCAGCAGATCCTGAGGACCGGGTGCCCGCCCTTCGCCACCCAGCGCGACAGGCTCATCTGAATCGATAACGTGGCTTTGGCGCTTGTCACCCGTCATAGACTGGCAACGCGTGCGGCTGGCCATACCCCCCTGCCATGTGGTGACAAGGTCATAGTTTGCGGTCTGGATTTGCATAAATACTCCAGTGCCGCACGCGGTCGCCCGCGTGCGGCAGAGTCATCAGGCGTTACGGCCAGCCATCACGCCGCCATCAATATCCCAGATGGCACCGGTGACCCAGCCAGTCTTGTCAGAAAGCAGGAAGGCAACGGTCTCCGCGATATCGACAGGGGTACCCACGCGGCCAATCGGGTGGAAGCTGTCGAAGCTGTTCATCACGTCCTTCACGTCGTCTTTCGGAATGAAGCCTTCGTAAATCGGCGTGTGAACAACGGCCGGAGAAACGGCATTCACGCGGATCCCTTTTTCGCCCAGCTCAATCGCCAGGTTTTTGGTCAGTGCATGCAGACCGGCTTTCGCCATGGAGTAGGCAGAAGACGGTGTGGCACCAATGGCCTGCTGCGCCCACATGGAGCCGATATTGACGATAGAGCCTTTGATGCCGCCTTCAACCATGTTGCGCACCACGTCGCGGGTAATGAAGAAGGTCGCGCGGTTGATGTTCATGTACATGTCGTAATCAGACATCTCGTGTTCGGTGAACGGTTTCGGGAAGAACACGCCAGCCGCATTGACCAGCAGGCTGATATCTTTATGTTCAGCGTTGATGGTGTCCACCACGTGCTGCATCCCTTCTTCTGTCATCAGGTCGGCAACGATGATAGAAACCTGACCGTCTGCAGCCAGCGCCTGGCGAGCCTGCTCGGCTTTGTCCTGGCGATTGCCAACAAGCACAACGCTGCCACCGTTTTTCAGAACCAGCTTCGCCGTTTCGAAGCCCATACCGCTTGTACCACCGACCACTAACAGTTTTTTACCGGCAAAAGATGCGTTCATCGCTAACCTCTTTAAAATCATCTGGTTGTCATTGATGAAAAGCCCTGCTCCTCATCGTGTGAAACCAGAATGCCATCCGGAAGCCAGGCTGACGACTGAGAAGAAATTGCGACACAGGAAAGAAAATCTTTCTCGCTCAGGTATACTGAAAAAAACTCAATCAGGATACCTGCAATGCGATCGCTTAACCGACTGAAATGGCTGCATGCCTTTGAAGCCACTGCCCGGCACGGCAGCTTTACTGGCGCGGCCCAGGAGCTGGGCGTCACGCCAGCCGCCGTGGGCCAGCTTGTCCGCTCACTGGAGGACTGGGTGGGCCATCCCCTGCTCCACCGTACACGTTCAGGGAAGGAGCGCCTGACCCTGGTGGATGAGGCGCAGGAGGCTCTGCAGGACATCACTCAGGGGCTGGATAAACTGGAAACCGGGTTAAATAAACTGCGCGGCCGACGGGCGCGATCCGTCGTGGTCGTCACCGCCTCACAGGTTCTGGTCATGAACTGGCTGATGGAACGCCTGAACCGCTTCTCAGAAACCCATGAAACAATCGACCTGCGTCTTAACGTGACGGAGAAGCTGATGGACGTGTCGCACGGCGAGGCGGATATCGGTATCCGCTGCGGCCAGGGAGACTGGCCCGGTGTGTACAAAAGCTGGCTGATGGATGAGGAGGCGGTACTGGTCTGCAGCCCGCAGCTGGTACCGGCAGAGAAAATCACCTGCGCTGAGTGGCTTGCCACCCAAAAATTGATCCACGATGACACACCGCATCCTGGCGCGAATTTTCCGTCCTGGGACGATGTCCTGAGCGCGGTTGGTGCGCCTGAAGCGCAGGAAAGTGGCCTGCATATTAACTCCACCTCCGCCGTCATTCTTTCAGCCCTCAGTGGTCGGGGGGTGGCCATTGTCCGTTACGCACTGGTCAAACAGTTGATTGAAACCGGTCAGTTGGTCCAGCTGCATTCCGATCATCGCTGGCCGCTGACCTGGTCTTACTACCTTGTGACCCCACGGCAGAACGCTCTGCGTCATGAAGTTAAAGTGTTTCACGACTGGCTTGTGCAGGACGTTAATTCTGAAAAGGCGTGATACCGCGCCGCAGGCATTATGCCTCATCTTTTCTTCTTCGCAGGCATGATGCTTCCCTGACCGCAAAACCCGGCGACATAGAATTTCTTCTCTGCTTCGCAAGATTATCTGATTTGTTGACGCTCGTGAGCTTTCTGATAATCCCCCTCAACGAACGGCAGTGGCCCCGACGGCATTGCCTTAACCTGAGCGAAGGAGAAAAAGATGGCTTATCTGCAAATCACCCTTGATATCAGCAATGAAAACCGTGCGGCAGCAGCGGGAATCTACCAGAAGTACAAAACCCCGTTTCTGACCACTATCGACGGTGCCACTTCGAAAGAACTGCTTATCCGCGATCAAGACGTGCAGGTACTGCACGGCTTCAAAACCGTCGCCCAGGCGCAGGCCTATCTTAACAGCCCGCTTTTTACCCAGGATGTGGTTGCAGGGCTGAAACCTTATCTGAATAGCGCCCCAGACGTGCGCATTTACGACGTCATGTAATTAATTTTTTCTAAAATAAATAAACACCGGAGTTCTCAATGTTTTTAAACTGGAATGAATATCGCAGCGGCCTGCTCGCCACCATCGGCAAATTTGCCAAACTGCAGCCTGAATTTATGAAAGGCTTTCAGCAGATGGATAAAGGCGCGTCTGAAAATAAGCACCTCGATCCTAAAACGCATGAGCTGATCGCGCTGGCCGTGGCCGTCACCACCCGCTGCGACGGTTGTCTGGCTGTGCATGTGGACGCTGCGGTTAAGCACGGCGCCACGCGGGAAGAGATCGCCGAGGCGCTTGCCGTTGCCATTAACCTGAACACCGGTGCCGCGCTGACGTATACCGCGCGTGCTCTGGATGTTTACGATAACCTGCCGAATAAATAACCCTGACAACGGTACCTGCAAAGGTACCGTTTAACGACTGACTATGATGTTACTGAATGCTGATTTTTCGCAGCGAGCCATCATCACGCCGGATGACTATCGCTGGGTATCTTCCCCGCAGCCGGGGGTGGAACGCGTCATGCTCGACCGGATAGGTCGGGAGCAGGCCCGTGCAACCAGCCTTGTGCGCTATGCGCCGGCATCGGTGTTTCCTGAGCACAGCCACCCCGGTGGCGAAGAAATTTTGGTCCTGAGCGGGACGTTTACTGAAAACGGGGTGGATTACCCTGCTGGCTGGTATTTGCGCAGCCCGGACGGCTCGTCCCATCAACCTTCCAGCCGCGACGGCACGACGATTTTCGTCAAGCTGCGCCAGATGGCTGACGACGAACGCCAGCCCGTCAGAATCAATACAAAAGACGACAAAAACTGGCACGGCCACCCGCAACGAAAAATTTGCCCGCTGTTCTCGGACTCACGGGAAACAGTGGTGCTGCAGAAGCTGGCACCGCGCGAGCGCATCTTCTGTGCACCGCTTGCTGGCGGTGCCGAACTGCTGCTGATTGAAGGAGAGCTCAGCGCACCGGAAGGTCGCTACGAGACAGGAAGCTGGCTACGGTTTCCTCCGGGCGACATGCCCGCCCTGACAGCCACCGCCAGTGGCGCACTTTTTTATCTGAAAACCGGGCACCTCAGCCCGACCACCCTCACCGGAGCAGCATGATGACAGGCAGCGTTATTATCATTGGGGCAGGCCTCAGCGGACTGTATGCCGCCACGCTGCTTGAAAAAGCAGGCGTGGAGTATGTGATTCTGGAAGCGCGGGACAGGACGGGCGGCCGCGTGCTGTCCCCCGACGTTGCAGGGCTGCATGTGGATATGGGTGCAGCCTGGTTCTGGCCGCAGCTCCAGCCTGAATTTGCGCAGTTAATCGGGCAACTGGGACTGACCGTCATCCCACAGGGGCGACCGGGCGATATGTTATATGAGCGTCATCCCGATACCCCTGCGCAACGTTATCCGGCATATGAAACCTCACCGCCATCATTCAGGCTGAAAGGAGGAATGCAGGCCCTGACGACAGCACTCAGGCATCGGGTTCCGGCGAACAGAATTAAGCTGGATCAGCAGGTGAAATCCATTATTCGCACCGGAGAGGGCATGCAGGTCCTGGCGCAGACAGCGGCGGGTGAAGAAACCCTGTATACCGGCGAGCATATTTTTCTCGCCCTGCCGCCTGCACTGGCTGCAAATATTGCGTTTAGCCCGGCGCTGCCTGAGGCGCTGCTTTCACACTGGCGAATAATTCCGACATGGATGGCCCCCCATGCGAAGTATGTCGCGGTTTACAACACCGATTTTTTGCAAGCACAGCGGCTTTCCGGCGATGCCAGCAGTCAGACAGGCCCGATGGTCGAAATTCACGATGTCTCCGAGCCTGACTCAGGAAAAACGGTACTCTTTGGCTTTATCGGCGTACCGGCTAAATCGAGATGGACGGTCAGCGAAGACCTGCTGAAGCAGTTTTGTCGGGAACAGCTTGCGCGCCTGTTTGGTCCTGATGCAGCCGAACCTGAAGCGGAGTTTCTGAAAGACTGGGCAGCCGACCCGTTTACGGCCACAGAATATGATCTGCTTCAGGAAGTGGGA
Source organism: Leclercia sp. GLN_9 (assembly GCF_043105735.1). Lineage (NCBI taxonomy): Bacteria > Pseudomonadati > Pseudomonadota > Gammaproteobacteria > Enterobacterales > Enterobacteriaceae > Leclercia > Leclercia sp. GLN_9. The sequence continues at coordinate 769,948 of NZ_JBICLV010000017.1, read as the reverse complement.
CACGCGCTGCCTGAGCAAATCCCTGCTCACGACGCGTGGGCAGAAAAAATAACCGGGATTGCCAGTGAATGGTCACCCCAGTTTTCAGGCTATCTCGCTGGCGCAGTTAACTCTGCATCCGACGGCATTAAGAACTGGCTACAACAGCGATAACCCGTCCTGGTCTGTGCGAACCAGAGGTTAATGCCCGGAAAGCATGATGTCTGGTTCGACAATCCCTCACCTCTATGGCAACCATGGGTTCCAGCAAGCGCGCCGTTGATGTCAGGTTGAATAAATTAAACGCGATATACCGGGACTAATTGACACACTGGGGTTATAGAAATGTTTTAAGTATGGTTTTTTAATAATGTATAAGCATGGGCATTGAATAACGCTATAAAATCATCGAATAAGTCGAACCTTCAGTAAACTGATTGCTTATGGTAATTAATTAGTAAGGTATTTATTTCTTAATTAACAAGCGTGCAGGCAGGGAAAGTCAGGCGTTATTTGTTCATTAATTTAACAAATGCCTTTCCTTATTAACCGCCTGTTAAAGCAACATCTATAAATAACGATAATTGCACACAGGCATACTGACAAGGTTCACGGTATGCGAAAGCAAATCCTTCCCACCCGCGACGTGATAACTCTGGGCTTCATGACTCTGGCACTGTTCCTCGGTGCAGGTAACATCATCTATCCACCCATCGTTGGCAAGATGACTGGCGAATATTATTTAATTTCTTCGATCGGGTTCAATATTTCGGGCGTTGTTTTGCCAATGCTGGCCGTTATTGTGCTCGCCGAAAAGAAAGGTGATCCGCTGGCCGTTTGCGCGCCAATGGGTAAATTCTGGGGCGCGGTGCTGGCATCCAGTTTTTATTTATTCCTCGGCGTGTTCTTCGCCAGCCCCCGCACCGCGACGGTCTCCTATGAAATGGGCGTGGTGAACTTCCTGGACGATACTCCGCTGCACCTGAGCATCTACAGCGGCATCTTCTTTGCGGTCGTGTGGATTCTCGGCCTCTACCCGGGCCGCCTGCTGAAAACCATCGGCTATGTGCTGGCCCCGCTGAAGCTCCTGTGTCTGCTGTGCCTGGCGTTTTACGCCACCCGTTCACAGGTCGCGCCGCTGGTGGCTGCCACCGCTGGCGAGTCCCTGAAAACCTTCTCTGACGACTTTATGAATGGCTACCTGACCATGGATACGCTCTCCGCGCTGACCTTCGGCATGATCGTCATCAACAGCATGAAAGGTAAAGGCGTGACTGACCGCGAGCAGATCAAGCACTACGCCAAAACCTCCGTGCTCTTTGCCGGTATCGGGCTGGTGGCCATCTACCTGTGCCTGATGAAGATCGGCGCGGGCTTCGGTCAGACCGGTGATTTCCAGAACGGGGCGCAGATCCTGCGGGCGTTCATTGTTGAAAACATGGGTATGGCCGGGACCCTCTTCATGGCCGTGCTGATTTATCTGGCCTGTACCGTCACGGCGGTCGGCCTGACCTCGGCCACGGCGACCCTGTTCAGCCAGATGTCCGGCATCAGTTACAGGATCCTGCTGCCTTTAGTGGTTGCTGCGTCGTTCCTGATTGCCAACATTGGCCTGACCCGCCTGATCGGGGTTTCCGTTCCAGCCCTGTCTGTTATCTGCCCGGCTTGCACCACGCTGATTCTGCTGTCTATCCTGCGCTGGCCGACGCATGCGATCGCCCTGCCGGTATGGGTGAGTATTGTATTCAGCACCTACACCGCGGTACTGAAACCCCTCGGCTTCTCTGTCACTCTCATGGATAAACTCCCGCTCACCAGCGTCTCGCTGGGCTGGGTGCTGCCGACCGCGCTGGCGGCGCTACTACTACTGCTAAAAGACAAAACCTCAAACAAAGTCGTCGTAGCCTCCCATTAACAACACGCGGTAAACCACTATGAATACAGCTTCAATCACCACTGGCAACATCACAACGCGCCACAGCTGGCGCTGGCAGGACAATATCTGGGCGCTGGGCCTGTATGGCACGGCGGTCGGGGCGGGAATGCTGTTACTCCCCGTTGAAATCGGCACCCGTGGCCCGGTCATCTTTCTGATCATGCTGCTGCTGGGCCTGCCATTGTCCCTGCTGCCGCATCTGCTCCTGTGCCGGGTATACATGCGGGAGGAAGAGACAGCAACGGGTACGCTGCCGATCTTCGGCTCTTTCTTCAGCGGACGCGGCGAAAAGCTGATGACCCTGTTCTACTGCGTTACCTTTTTCCCGGTAACCCTGGTGTACGGGGTCGCGCTGGTTAACGCGATGGATAATTTCCTGACAGAACACCTGCACTTCACCGGCATCAGCCGTGGCCCCCTGTCGTTTATTGTGGTGGCCGCACTCTATGTAGTGCTGAGTAAGGGACGCGATAAGGTAGTGGCCACCATGAGTGCGCTGGCGCTGCCGTTCGCTGCGTCTGTGCTGCTGATCGGCGTTTCACTCATTCCGGACTGGCATCTGTCGAATTTTACCAGTGCGATTACTGAGGTGAAGAGCACCCCGCTTTCTACAACAATGAAGGGCATCTGGCTGACGCTGCCGCTGATCACCTTCTCGTTCTGCTGTGCGCCAATGGTATCTCCCCTTACCTCTTACTACCGGGAGAAGAGAGCCGAGGGCGAAAGCAAGGCCTTGTTCGTGATCCGCGTGGCCTATGTGGCTATCTTCACCAGCATCATCTTTTTTGTGCTGAGTTGCGTGCTGAGTATCCCCCACGACAGCTTTGTGCAGGCGAAGGCGCAGAACCTGAACGTGCTGTCTGTCATGAAGGGAAACGGCGATTTCAGCCTGATTTATTACCTGGCCCCGTTCATCGCCATCATCGGCATGACCAAATCCTTCCTGGGGGTCGGTCTTTCGGTTGCGGAGACGTTCGGTCAGTTGGCGGCCAGCGTATCGGGTAAAAAGGCCGCCACCAGCAAGCGCGTGGCCTCGCTGGTGCTGTTCCTGCTGACCTTTGGCATCGTTTACGCAAACCCGGACGTGATTAACCTGATTGAAACCTTTTGCGGACCACTGATCGCGGTGATCCTGTTCCTGATCCCCGCGTACCTGATTTATACCCGCGCTGCGCTGGCGCAACTGCGTGGCGTGACGGTATTTCTGGTGGTGCTGGGAGGGCTGGCAACTCTGTCCGCGCTGCTGTGGCCGTTAATTTAAGACACACAATGACGCACCGTACGTGGCAGGCGTAGCGGGCTGTGCGGAATTGACTATTAACTGGACGTGGGATGTCCGCTTCTGTCACGAAGCGGGCATCCCCTGAATTAACGCGCTGGTGGATAACATTTTGTCCAGTTGTAGTTAATTTTCGCTAACGTTAATTCCCCGGCAACATCCCCGAAATCGATATTCTGACGTTTTATAAAAAACTGACGCACTTCTGCCGGTAAAAATTCGGCGTTGTAACGCAAAAGCGTACTGTGCCAGAACGGTGCAGGTAATGGACTATTGGCATGACGCACCAGCAATTCATTTTTCCAGGACGACGCCAGAATCTTCTCGCAGAAGGACTGCCGCATGGCTATCGCCGGCTCATCAGGGATACCCGCCAGCAACAACTGGCTGGGTAAAGCCACTAAGCGAAGTTTTCTGATGACAATCTTTTTCGCCTGATATTCAGCCCAGATCGTGCGCAATTGCTCGACTTTCACAGGCAATGGCTCGTCAACCTTATACAGTGGCTGCGTCAGGGGCAGGAAGGTGAAATGGAAGCCCTGTGCTGGCAGGGTATCGGCAAGGGGATCATCCCCTGTGAGTTTTTTCAGTTCATCAAGGAGACGTGATACCGGAGCGGATATGGGCGGTTGTAGACCTGTCGCAAGTGCGAACTTTACCGGATCGTAGTAGTTTTCTTTTCTGACGTCCCCGATCCCTGCATTTTCCTCCCACATGGCGAGGGTATTTGCATTTGTTGCACGATAAACATCTGGCAGACTCATTAATGTCATGACTGACCTTATGGCGTTAACAGGAACACGGGCTATGACTTACATGTCAGTCAGGTATTTTAGGCCATTCATTAACTTTTTCAGTGATAATTTATTAAGGCGGGAATCGCGTCTGATGAGGTATATCCTTTTGTCTGAGCCAGCAGGATACATTATGCTGAGCAAACTCACCTCGCAGGATATGACCATGATAACCGTCGAAATAGCCGATCCCTTCTCTTCAGAATCCCAGCGTTTAATAGAAACGCTGTCAGCGGAACTTGCCGCGATTACCGGTGATAATGGCAAAAGCAATTTCAACGTTGAAGCAATGAATAATGCCAACGCGTTATGGGTATTAGCAAAGAATAGCCATGGCGAAGCCATAGGCTGCGGTGCGATACGCCCCTTGACGCAAAATATCGCCGAGCTTAAAAGAATGTTTTCAGACCGAAGTGTGCCGGGGATTGGTGGAGCATTACTCGCTTTTCTGGAAACCTCTGCAAAAGAGAGGGGATATAGCGAACTCAGACTGGAAACCCGATGCATCAACCATCGGGCGGTAAATTTCTATGAGAAACAGGGTTATCGCCGCATCGAGAATTACGGCCCCTACACAGGCAGGCCAGAAGCCGCCTGTTTTTCAAAAGACTTGCGCTGATTCTCTTCATCGGACCGGCCACCCGCTGATGGCACTCAGCAGACCGACGCCGTTGCGTGCTCGGTTATGAGCGACAAGCGCAAATTGCATACCCGGATTACAGGCAGCTCAGGATTATCTACAAGGCCCGGAACTGCCGTATACCCGTTGGCGAACGGTATTAAGTGGAAAACGCGCGTTCAGAGTTGGATGGCCATATCCATGCAGCGTAAATCTGTTTGGGCAAGTCTTGATGGCGAGGTACTTTCTTTGATAAACACAAAGCCGTGCTTTTCATAAAAGGTTTTTGCGTTAGGGGTTGCGGACAGGGTTAACTGTTTCAGTCCTCGTTTCATTGCCTCGTCTTTAATCGTTTCAATAATCAGGCTGGCCAAACCCTTACCAAAATAGTCCGGCAATGTAAAAATCGCCTCTACGCTTGCAGCGGCCAGATCCAGATATCCCGTAGCGACCAATCCGACACCCGGTTTTTCGACAACAAAGAAAGGATTTTCCTTTATCACCTCTCTGTAATGTTCAGGCATAGCGTCAGGCGTCCAGGCCTCAAGCACCCTGGCGCTATAACTGGGTTTACACCCCTCCCGGATAGAAAGATTTCTGATATTCCAGCATTCCTCTGCCTCTTCAGGTACCGCAGGTCTGATCTTCATTTTCTTCTTCCTTTGCGTCTTATTATCTTTTCAGATTTATCATGAAACGGGTTCGTTTCAACCTCTTTGTTTACCCCTCTGACACAACGCGGCCTTCAGGTGCGGCCAGGCTGTCAAAGATCAGAAGGGCCATTCCAGGTTAAGAGAATGAGTGCCGCGCCACCCGTTAGGTTTACTGAATCACCCCGAGCAATAATGGGCGTCTTTTTCTTCCGCCCTTCTGCGGGTGAAAGAGGCCCTGAGTGAGGGAGGAAACCGACCTGCCGAACCGCTCTGGTTGGCATTACTTTACAAATTGCCGCTTGCCCGGAGCCGGGTCGCTCACTATCCTCATTGCCCATGACTATCCTGACGGGTTCGACTCACCATAAGAACAGGCAACTGAGCGCTTTGGCGCTGCTATTCGTTGCCGGTCTTGTCATGCTGGTTTGTCTGACCCAGCGGGCCAGTATCCTGCATCACATGCAGGTTAAAGCCGCCGCGCTCTCCCTGACGGTTGAAAACAGTACGCAGGAGCAAGCATCGCCGGGGATATCCCCTTGCGAGTTAAGCGCCCACTCGCTTCTGGCCGCCCAGCCTCTCCACTTTGATAACCTTCTGCTTTTCACTGGTCTGTTGGTGCTGGTGCTGGCGGTGCTGCTCAAAATCAGCGTTCTGCCGAGACCGGTGATCCTCTTTCGTCCTCCGCTCCTTCGAATACACCTCAAAAACTGCGTTTTCCGTGAATGACTGAACCGGACGTTCCTGTTTAGTTAATTTTTCACGGAGAAAATATATGAAAGCCTTTTTCAGGAGCCTGTGGTTCCTGTTATTCAGCCTGTCTGCGGCCTCAGCTGCAGTACCGGGCTGGCCGATGAAGCCTGACAATTCCCATGCTCAGGTTCATGTCTGGCACGATGCGCCTGCGAACGGGAAAGTTCGCCTGCTGCTTGACGTCACCCCTGATGAAGGGTGGAAAACTTACTGGCGAACCCCCGGTGACGGCGGATTCCGGCCCGCGATCGCCTGGGCGTCGCAGGCAAAAACGCAGTGGCACTGGCCCCGCCCCGTCCGGTTTGATTCCGCCGGTTTCACCTCAGTCGGCTATGACCGACGCGTGGTGTTTCCGCTGGAAGTCGCCACCCAGGAACTGCAACGACTGCGCGGGAAACTGACGCTTTCGCTGTGCAGCAATCTCTGCGTGGTCAATACTTTCCCGCTGGATATCAACCTGGCATCCGGTCCGTCAGCCCACTTTGCCGACGCCTGGGAGAACGCGATGCGCGCTGTTCCCCCGGAAAGCGGCACTGTGGCGGTTCAATCCGTTACCGCTGACGATGACACGCTGACCGTGAAACTGACCTCCCCGGAGGGCTGGTCCCGGCCCGATCTTTTTACTGACAACCCTACGGGAGCGACTCTGTCGCCACCGCAGGCGGAGATCCGCGGTGACACGCTGACCGCCCGGTTTAGCGTCAGTGATACGCAGGGAAAACCGCTGGATGCCTTCCGGTTGCAACAGCTTTCTCTGCTGGTCAGCAATGGCGCGCAGAGCCAGCAACTCACGGTCGATATCACCCCGTCCACGGCGCTGTGGCAGATATTGGCCGTGGCGTTAGCGGGTGGTCTTGTTCTTAACCTGATGCCCTGTGTTCTGCCGGTTCTCGGGATCAAACTCGCTTCGCTGATGACACTGGCAGAGAGCACCCGCCGTCAAACGCGGCTGCGTTTTCTGGCAACGGCGGCCGGGATAGTATTCTCGTTTCTGGTGCTGGCGGCGGTGGTTACCGGGCTGCGTCTGTCCGGCGCCTGGATTGGCTGGGGCTTTCAGTTCCAGAACCCCTGGTTCATTGCCGCCATGGTTGTGGTGACGTGGATTTTTTGTTTCAGCCTGGCGGGCCTGCTTGAGATCCGACTGCCTTCCGGCTTGTCCACCCGGCTGGCAACCGCCGGTGGCAACGGCATCGGCGGGAGTTTTCTTGAAGGCGCATTTGCCACCCTGCTTGCCACACCCTGCACGGCACCCTTCCTCGGCACGGCCGTGACGTTCGCGCTTGCGGCACCCGTGCATCAGCTGTGGCTCATCTTTTTAGTCCTGGGTGTCGGGATGAGCATTCCCTGGCTGGCGATAAGCCTTGTTCCCGGCGTGGCACGCTGGCTGCCGAAGCCCGGCCCCTGGATGAGAAAACTGCGTCTGGTGCTGGTGCTCCTTATGCTGGGTTCCTGTCTCTGGCTGATGTCGCTGCTGGTTAACGCGTGGGGCGCCCGCTATGTGCTGATTGGCGGTGGCCTGATGGTGGCGTTTTTCCTGTACCGCTGCGCGAAAGCCATGCCGGACCATCAGGAAAATCTGCGCAGCCTGGCGTTTGGCGTGCTGTTTGGTGCTGGGGTATATGCTTTCCTGGCTCCCCAGCCCCAGGGGAAGGACGATTCTCCCCTCAACTGGCAGCCGCTCAGTGAAGCGGCATTAAACGAGGCGCTGGATGCGAAAAAACGCGTGCTGGTTGATATCACCGCCGACTGGTGTCTGAACTGCCGGGTTAATGAGGTCCTGGTCCTTCATCGCCCTGAGGTGATTGCCGCCTTAAACCGCGACGACGTTGTACTGTTGCAGGGAAACTGGAGTCAGCCCTCTGCGGAAATCGAACAGTTCCTGCGCCGCTACGGTGCCAGCGGCATTCCTTTTAACGCTATATTTGGTCCTTCACTGCCGCAGGGGCATGTTCTGCCCTCTCTCCTGAGCAAAGATGCGCTGCTAACCACACTGACGAAGGCGAATGCCTCCCCGTCGCCTGATTTCACTGAGGAAAAATAATGAAGAAGATACTGTCACTATTAACGCTGCTGATGAGCGCCACCACGCAGGCGCAGACCACTGACCTGCCCGAACCGGTTAAACAAATGGAGAAACAGGGCATTGAAATCATTAAGCCGTTCAGCGCCCCCGGCGGTGTGGAAGGATGGCTGGGTAAATATCAGGACATGGGCGTAACGCTTTATCTCACCCCGGATAAAAAGCATGTTATTTCAGGCTATATGTATGATGCGCAGGGAAATAACCTCAGCGAGAAAACCATTAATGACGAGATTTATATTCCCGCTGGTCGCGAGATGTGGAAGCAGCTTACCGCTGCGCCGGGAATTACAGAAGGCAGCGCAGAGGCCAAGTGTCAGGTGGTTGTCTTTGCCGATCCCTTCTGCCCTTACTGCAATAAGTTCTGGCACCAGGCCCAGCCTTTTATCAAAGATAAAAGCATCAGCACCAAAACCTTGCTGGTGGGCGTGATTCGCCCGGACAGCGCGCAGTATGCGGCGGCAGTCCTCTCCGCGAAGGATCCGGCTAAAGTGTGGTATGACCTGGAAAGTAGCGACGGAAAAATCAAACCGGAGCTGAAAGGCAACACCCCGCCTGACGTGTTTAAGCAGATACAGCACAATCAGCAGCTTATGGAGCAATTAGGTGCCAGCGGTACGCCTGCTATTTATTACCTGAATAAAGCGCGCACCCTGCAACAAATCATCGGCTTGCCTGATGCTAAGCAAATGGCCGATCTGGTGGCCTGTAAATAAACCGCGTTAACCCATAGCAAAACAGCAGCTGTATCAGCTGCTGTTTTGCACTTTTTACCTGCTCACCGCATTATCCCGGTAACGCAGGTGTTTTTTATTCAGGGAGCGCATACACCACTACCTGATCACCCACCTGATCCTTGAGGATAGTGTTCCCGCCCGCGACGAACGCGACATACTGGCGGCCTTTGTATTCATAGACCGACGGATTCGCTACCGCAGGGGCTTCAGCCTGATCGGACCAAAGCTCTTCACCAGTCTCTACGGAATAGGCGCGCACTTTGGCATCCATGGAGGCACCGATAAAGATCACACCGCCCGCCGTCACAGCCGGACCACCGATTGTCGGTGAACCCCAGCTTTCCGGCATAAAGAAGCCGTACTGCTGCGATGCGCCAACCGGACGACGCCACTTCACATCTCCCGTATGCATATCCAGCGCGACGATTTCACCAAACGGCGGCTTCCAGCACGGCATACCCAGCCAGTTATTGGCAACCATCAGACGCAGGCCATAAGGCGCGCCTTCCTGAGGCGCAAAGCCGCTCTCGTTGCCAGCGCTTTTATCGGCTTTATCGTAATCTTCACGGCTGTAGAGCTTCACGTACTGCACGATATGCGAGGTGTTGACGATAGCGATCTGTTTATTGGGATCAAAGGCTACACCGCCCCACTGTACGCCACCGGCGCTGTCCGGGTAGGTCAGCGCACCCTCGCCTTTGGTGGTCGGCGGCGTGTACATTCCCTCATAGGTCAGGTTATCCCACAGGCGGGAACACTGCCCGGCACCGACCATATCGGCCAGCTTCCAGATCTCTGGTTTTTTCGACTGATCGAGCAGCGGCGCGGGTTTGGTCGGGAATGGCTGGGTTGGCGAAAGCACTTCCCCCTGCACCGAACCGTCACCCTGCGGTACAGGACGCTCTTCGATAGGCCAGACGTCTTCCCCCGTCAGGCGGTTAACCACAAACAGGAAGCCCTGCTTGGTGGCCTGAATCAGGGCCGGGATCTGTTTGCCGTTTACGGTGATATCCATCAGCGTTGGGGCGGAGTTAATATCGTAATCCCACACGTCGTGATGCACCCACTGGCGAGACCAGACCACTTTCCCGGTGTTGATATCCAGCGCCGTTGTCGAGGTGCCAAGCGGGATCTCCTCTACACGATTGCCGCCCCAGTAGTTCGGAGATGGCGATGAGACCGGCAGATAGACCAGGCCATTCGCCTCGTCGGCAGACATATGCGTCCAGACGTTGGCCGTCCCGGTGCGTTTGCGGATGTCAGCTGGGATCGCTTCGAAAGCCCATTCACGTTCGCCGGTCTGCGCATTGATGGAAAATACGGTGCCCGGAGGCGCTTCAGCATAGGCCCAGTCCTTACCGGCCCAGCCCACCAGCAGATGGTTCCCGACTACGGTTGGCGGCTGAAGAATGGACAGCGGATATTTGGCGTTAAGCGTGTTCCACTGATTGATATCCAGGACGCCCTTGTCCGCAAAGTTGCCACATGGCTTTCCTGAATCGGCATCCAGCGCATAGAGTTTGCCATCAACGGTGCCCATATAAACGATTTTCTGACAGGCTTCTCCGGCCACCGGATTTTTTGCCTGCCAGTAGGAGACGCCACGGTTTTTCAGCACTGGCTGCGTGAGGGCTTTTCGCGAAGATTTCGTGTCATAGTGCCACTTCTCTTTACCCGTTCCCGGATCCAGCGCAATCAGGCGATCGAAAGGCGTGCCGATATAAATCGTCTCGTTAGCAAAAATCGGCGTCGCGGACCAGACGGTTGCCGGGGTGTCGCCTTTACCATCCGAGACATCACCCGTGTGAAACTCCCAGACTTTTTTTAATTTGCCCACGTTCTCGGCGGTGATCTGCTTCAGCGGGCTGTATTTCTGTGCGTTAAGCTGTCCGTGGAAGCTGTCCCAGGTGGCAGCAGAAGGCACCAGCGGCGTCGCCGGCTGGCTGGCGGATGCGACTTTCTGGCCGCTGCTGTTATCGGTTGAGGCTTCATCCGTGGTTTTTGTGGTGCCCGGCGCCTGATGATCGGCCGCATCCACATTGAGTTCTTCCTGCGTCCCCTGAGAGGCCTCCGCGGCTTTATCCTGCGCCTGCAGGGTAAGCGGAGTGACCAGCAATGCCAGTGCCGTCAGGCTGACTTTCATTAATGGGTTGTGTTTATCGTTATGCACGGGTGGGGCTCCTCAGGCTCTGACGCGGGGATTGTAGTGAACGGAATTGCTGCTCAGCATAATCAGACCAATCAGGCCGACCACCATTGCTGCAGTAATGATGTACTGGTGCAGCAGCGCGGCTGCAAAACCAATACCCGCCAGTGCCACAAGGGTGACAATAATCAGGAAGATGCGCGCGCCACGGCCAGATGCGGCACGTAGCATAAAGGTCAGTATCGCCAGTACCGCGCAGGCAATGGCAACGCCTAACGCACCAATGGTACCCGTGACACCCGTAAGCGGCGTCAGCCAGGCGTATAACGCTACCGCGAAGCCAATCACCGCAGCCAGCAGCAGCAATAGCGTGCCAGCCCGTGAGGGATGAGAATGCAACATACCAGGAAGTCCCCTATCAAAAAAGAAAGATGAAAAAGTCATCAGGATGGCGCTTATGCACGTTCAACAAGCACGGACAGATAGCCAGCCTGAGACAATTCACAGCTGCAACATGCATTAAACGTAAGAAAGTATAGAAGATATTTTTTGGCTGGGTCGTTGAGATGTCTTTCGCCTCATAATCAGAGGCATTAAATGGAAAAGGGCAGTCATTCCGCGGGAGTATTTTCTGAAGCTTTACAGGCAAAAATGGACGCAATAGCAGACCGGTTTCTTCCTGAAAGGTTACAGACGCTTATGCTGGCACGGTCTGTCTGGCGCGAGAGGCGGAACGCCTCATGCTGGTCAAATGTGATCATGAATACTTGCCATGGGCGGACGACCACCCATGATAGACATGGCGCGCCAGTATCAAATGACCCCTGATGCTGTGCCGCGGGTGTGCAGTTAATAGAATTTTTGTTCATGAAAGTTAATTTCTGATGTGTAATAACTTTCCGGCGAAGAGTGCGTCAGCCCGAAGGGACAGTGTTTAAACTGGCAAGGTAATTCACGATCGCATCTCTGGCTCCCATCACGGCGATTTCCTGGACACTCATTTTTCATCCGAAAACCTAACCAACGTATTGATGAATAAGGCATTGCCTGTGCTATCCAGACGCGTTGTCGGCGATGATTAATCAGCATCCCTGTTTCAGTCATCGTGACAATTTCCCCTGGCCGTACGTAATAATCCCCCTTGAACCACAGGATATAATTCAGCCCATAGGGTGTTTCTACTTTGCCAAAAATCGTCCCCGAGTCAGGGCTGGCAACAATTTCGACTATTTTCCACTCCATAAACCCCTCTTTCATTGCTGTTGTGTTGTTATGCCGGCATTCCATACGGCACATATACGTGTTTTGTAATTTTTCGATGTAAAATAAGTTTAGGCATAAAAGAGGTTAAACTCAAACAACCTTACAAAGAAAATGGGAATCTTTACAATTCCCATTTACGTTATGCAAAAACCCGTCGCAGAGCGGGATAGCGAGATGTTTTAGGGAGGCGTATAGGGCTAGGCAATTGCAAGGCGTCAGGCATACTGCACGTAGCGGTACTCAGGCGTTCACAATCCACTCGCCCCTTCTTACTTCCGCCATTTCCTGCCGCCCTTCCTTTAGGACAATAGCTTAATCTGCTGTCGTAACCTGTCGTTCCACTATACTGACCAGTGCAGTTGTAATTTAGTCAGAAGGGTATGCACGGTTAATGACCTGGCACCAACCCTACCCATGACCATCAGGAGAACAACATGCAAAAGCGTAACAACTTGAAAGTCGTGCTGATTGCATCAGCAGTCGCAGCGATGTTCAGCACTGCCGCTGTGCAAGCCCAGAGCTCCAGCGCCGCGCAGAGTGATACGTCAGCCCAGACCAGTTCGACCGGATCGATGGCGAAGCTCAGCTCCGGCGACGAAAAAGCGTTAAAGGACATGGCCCAGGCCAATATCAATGAAATTGCCGCTGCCAAAATCGCGCTGAACAAGGCCGAAAGCAGTGAAGTCAAAGCCTTTGCGCAAAAGATGGTCGATGATCACGGCGATGCCCTGACCAAAGTCCAGACGGTCGCTAAGCAGAAGGACGTGACGCTGCCAACCGAACCAGACGCGCAACACAAAGCCATGGCCGACAAGCTGGAAAAAGAGAGCGGCGCCGCATTCGACAAAATGTATATGGAAAACGCCGGTACCAAAGATCACAAGATGGTCCTGTCTAAACTGCAAAGTGATGCCAAAAACATCAAAGACCCTGATGTAAAGGCTCTGGCCGACGCGCATACCCCGGTCGTTGAGCAGCATCTGAAGTCTGCTGAGCAGATGAAGATGTAAACAGACCAGTAAACAGGGTGTTTGTGGGTCGCAAGCCTTTGTGACCCGCACCATCGGCAGGCAGCATGGCGCGAATAGCGCGAAGGATCGCTTCTGGCACAGTACAGCCAGGCCCAGGGTACATGCTGTCTTCCTCACTCTCTCCCCCCCTGCCAGACCCCCCGCCTGTTAGCGGGATGAATTCTCAAATACGCCTCCTGAAAGCGCGATATCCGTCACGTTATGCCAGGCTTTATGTGCACGACCACAACGTGATGTTAACGCGGCCTGCTGCGCCAGACTAAAGGGAGGACTCATTTGAAAAATGCTAAATACACGATGCCTTTACGCGAGGAAGGGTTCATTGGTCTGGGAGATTATGCGGCGATCGGTGAGGGCCGTTCCGTTGCACTCATTGCCCCGGATGGTTCCATCGACTGGTGGAGCGCGCCCAATCTCGACTCCCCGCCCCTATTTGATCGGCTGCTAGATCCGAAGATCGGTGGTTTTTTCAGCCTGACACCCGCCGTCGACTATACCGTCTCGCGCGCCTATCGCGAGGACAGCAACATTCTGGAAACCCGCTTTGAGACAGATGACGGCACGGTACTATTAACCGAATCGATTAACAGTACCCTGGCGGGACGCCTGCCCTGGAGTGAACTGGCGCGACGGCTGGAGGGCATTCGCGGCACCGTGCCTTTCCGGCTCCATGTGCGGTTTGGCACCATGATTGAAACTCGCTCGCCCTGGCGGTCAGACACCTTCAAGGGCAGCGTTTACCATATCGGCGATCTGATGGCGATGCTGCACACCAGCGAAAACGTTGTTATCACTCGAGCCGATGACGAAGAGATCGAAGCGGAGATCACCCTGAAGAAAGGCAGCCGGGAAGTGGTGGCGCTGCTCGTCACCCAGAGCGAACCCTTGGCCGTCCCGGACATTGAAACCATTGATAACCGCATTGAAACCAGCCACACCGCCTGGCAAGGCTGGGTGAAGGGACTTAAATATGATGGTCTCTATAAGGATCACGTGATCCGTTCCGCGCTGGCGCTGAAGTTCCTCTGGTATTCGCCAACCGGCGCGCTGGCGGCCGCGGCCACCACCTCTCTCCCGGAAGGGATTGGCGGCAAGAAAAACTACGATTATCGCTTTGCCTGGGTGAGAGATGCCTGCCTGATTATCAAAGCCTTTACCTTTTTGGGCACCCTCGAAGAGTGTAAAGCGGCGTTTTCCTGGCTGTCGAAAACCATTATTAAACATGGCCCGGATATGCAGGCCTGCTACACCCTCGAAGGCGAACTGGTCCCGGAGGAGCAGTATGCGGAACTCCAGGGCTACCGGGATTCACAGCCGGTACGCATCGGCAATAACGCCCGTAACCAGCGCCAGTTGAGCATGTATGCCGATATGCTTGGCGTGGCGAAACTCTTTGTCGAAGCGGGTCATATTCTGGATACGGGCACTTCACGCTTCCTTGGGCACCTTGCCAATCAGTGCGCAGACCGCTGGCGCATGAAAGACTCGGGGATCTGGGAATTGCCGGAAGAGCAACATTACACGCATTCCAAAATGTCCTGCCGGCTGGCACTGGACTGCGCGGTGGTACTGGCGGACGCCAGCCATATCGAACCGACATGGAAGGCACGCTGGGCGCGCGAGCGGGACCGGATCCGCGACTGGGTTGAAGAGCACTGCTGGTCGGAAACCCATCAGTCCTACTGTTTTTACGAGGGAGATGGTGGGCAGCTGGACGCCTCGCTGGCCCTGGTTTCTCGTTACGGTATGAAAGTGGATCCGAAACGCATGAAGCTGACCTATGAGGCTATCTACCGCGAGCTGGGCCATAACAGCGCGATGGTCTACCGATACAGCGGCGTTGAGCAGGAGGAGAGCACTTTCATTGCCTGTTCATTCTGGCTGGCAGAGGCCTGGGCCTCGATGGGCGAGCCGGAGAAGGCCGCAGAGAGCATGGATGAAATTCTGAAGACCCTGTGCCACCGCGGCAATGTTGAAACCTTCAATGAAATGTTTGATACCCGAACCGGCGAGTGGGTCGGCAACATGCCCCAGGGGCTGAGCCATCTCGCGCTGATTTGTGCGGCGCAGGCCATCAGCGAGCATCAACGGAAAGCAAAATAACGTCACCGGTTCGACTCAGGCGCGGCCCGCCCGGATAACCATCGTGATGCCGAGCAGCACGGCACACATCGACAGCAGCATGCGCAGGCTGAGTGTTTCGCCAAGCAGCACCACGCCTCCCAGGGTGGCAAGGCAAGGCACACTCAGCTGCACCGTGCTTGCTGTCATGGCTTTCATCCTCGGCAGCAAGGTGTACCACAGGGCATAAGCCGCGCCTGAGGCCACCGCCCCCGACAGGCTGGCTAATAACACCCCCTGCGCACTGGCAAATCTTTCCGCAGCGGGCAAAAACGAGAGGATCAGGGTGAAGGGAACGGCCAGAATAAAATTACCCGTCGTCGCGGGTATAGCCTCCGGCATGCTTTTCCCTTTCACCGAGTAGTAGGCCCAGGCCAGCCCGGAGCCAATCATCATCAACGCGCTGGTCGGTTCCGGGGCATGCGCGCCGGGTAGCAGTAGCAGCACCGTTCCTGCCACCGCCAGCAGCAGTCCCGCCCCCTTCAGCACACCGATTTTTTCTCCCTGTCGCCAGCCATAGATGACCATGGCCGTCTGAACCGTTCCGAACAGTAACAGCGCCCCCGTTCCGGTATCGATCTGCAGATAGGACCAGGACATCGCCAGCACATAGAGCGCCAGCGCCAGGCCGCTCCGCCAGTCATAGTATATTTTTGAGGCAGGCTTTTTTCTGAGGCTCATCAGCATAACCAGGAACAGCGCGCCGCTGATGATCCGTACATTGCTGAAGGTCGCCGGATCGATATGTTTGCCGGTCAGCGCCACTCTGCACAGGACAGAGTTGGCGGCGAACGCCAGCATGGTGAGTATTATTTTTCCTGTCATACCTGCCCTCACGAATCAAGCCCGGCCGAAGGCACGCCCTTCTCCTTCCGCTATGCCTCGTATCCTATACTTAAGTAAACCCCTGGAGGTAACTATGTGTGGACGTTTTGCCCAGGCCCAGACCCGGCAAGAGTACCTTGCCTTTCTCGCCGATGAAGCGGATTGCGATATTCCCTACGACCCGGAACCGATCGGGCGCTATAACGTCGCGCCCGGCACCAAAGTGTTATTGCTCAGCGAGCGCGACGATCTGTTGCATCTCGACCCGGTATTCTGGGGCTACGCCCCTGGCTGGTGGGATAAGTCGCCGCTGATCAATGCCCGTCAGGAGACCGCCGCCACCAGCCGGATGTTCAAACCGCTGTGGCATCATGGCCGGGCGATTGTCTTTGCCGACGGCTGGTTCGAGTGGAAAAAGGAAGGGGATAAAAAGCAGCCTTACTTTATCTATCGCGCAGACGGACAACCCATTTTTATGGCCGCTATTGGCAGCACGCCATTTGAACGTGGCGATGAGGCTGAGGGGTTCCTGATTGTGACCGCTGCGGCGGATAAAGGTCTGGTGGATATTCACGATCGGCGCCCGCTGGTGTTAACGCCACAGGCGGCACGGGAATGGCTGCGCGAGACGGTAAGTGGACAAGAAGCAGAAGCGATCGCCCAGACGGGTGCCGTACCCGCAGACCAGTTTCACTGGCATGCCGTTACCCGGGCGGTGGGCAATGTGAAAAATCAACGTGCAGAACTTATCAATAAAGTCAGCGAGGCGTAAAAATAAGGGCAATGGTACTGACCGCTATTATTTTCTGGCATTTGCTAATACCCAATAAATATAAAAGCGGAAGTAAGCGAAGCGGCAAAATAAACAAGGAGGCCAAAAGCAGGCCCCCCCTTTACACTTATACAACCTGTTTTGGCCAGCGTCTCCTTTTTGGGAGTGGCACGCATGAGTGGGTAGTGAGTCGGGTTCCGCAGACGGAACAAACAGCACCATGAGGGTGGGTTTGCGTTGGGCTGAACGTGGTAAAACGAAATCGCTTACTTGTGCAAACCGGGCACTCAAATTTTAGGTTGGGAATAGCCCCTCCGGGCAGGTGAGTAGAAACACCACCATACAGGAATATGTCATCAAACGGGGATATATCGTTTAATAAAACGTCCTTTTCACCGCTATTTTTATCCCCAGGCTATTTCCAGGATATAGATTTATCTCACCCGCAGTAAATCAGAAAAGCGCGTTGTATAGCGCGGCGATAGCATCTCTCTTTTCATTTGCCATTGCTGTGCGATGCCCTGCCCCGCAAACCAGAGCGTTCCGCGCCCTTTTTTATTAAGGTCGTCGATGACGGCCATTAATTCTGCGCTGTTGCGCCGGGGAGGGTTTTCATCAAACAAATTGAGCTGCGCGACGCCGGAGCTAAAAAAATCCCCCAGCATGACCCCGGCTTTTTGATAACGTAGCCCTTCTCTCCAGATGGCGTCCAGACAGCGTGTCGCCGCGTTAATAATATCCCGGCTGTCTTCGGTGGGCGTCAGCAATTTAACGGAAGCGCTATTGCCATAGTAAGGCTCATTCAGCGCAAACGGCGAGGTCTTCACGAAGACGGAGATAAATCGGCAGTACTGGTGCTCGGCGCGCATTTTCTCCGCCGCGCGGGCGGCATAGCTGCAGATGGCCTGCCGCATCGCCTCGTAGTCACTGACCCGCTCACCGAACGAGCGGGAGCAAATTATCTCCTGCTTGTGGGCGGGAAACTCTTCAAACCCGAGGCAGGATTCGCCGCGCAGCTCCCGGACGGTGCGCTCCAGCACCACACTGAAATGTTTGCGGATAACGGCAATGTGGGTATCTGCCAGATCCAGCGCGGTGTTGATTCCCATGGCATTGAGCTTTTTACTTATCCGCCGCCCAACGCCCCACACCTCTTCCACGGGCAGTGCTGCCATCAGTTTACGCTGCCGCTCGACGCTGGATAAATCGAGCACGCCGCCGGTCTGCCGCTGCCATTTTTTTGCCGCGAAATTCGCTAATTTGGCGAGGGTTTTGGTGGGGGCAATGCCGACCCCGACGGTCAGGTGCGTACGTTGCAGCAGCGTCTGGCGGATTTCACGGCCAAAGGCCTCGAGGTTAAGACAATTGCTGACCCCGGTGAGATCGCAAAAGGCCTCATCAATGGAGTAGATCTCGACCCGCGGGGTTAGCTCCTCCAGGGTGGTCATTACCCGGTGGCTCATATCGGCGTAGAGTTCGTAGTTACTGCTGAAGGTCACAATACCGTGGTGGCGAAAAATATCTTTCTGCTTGAAATATGGTGCCCCCATGGTCACCAGCCCTTTCGCTTCAGCGCTGCGGGCAATGACGCAGCCATCGTTATTCGACAGCACCACTACCGGGCGCCCCTTCAGGTCCGGGCGAAACACGGTTTCGCAGGAAGCATAGAAGCTATTCACGTCTACAAGCGCAAACATGGTTATTTACGCCCTTTAGCAGGCGCGGTGAAGCGCATGGGGATGAACGGCATAGTATCAAATCCATTTAACTGTATATATATACAGTATCAATGAATTCAGAGAGAAATCAAGGGGCCGCCGGGAACATGCGCCGGGCGGCCACCTGACCGCAACATTGCGCCAAAGGCGAGCGCCCGACAGTTTGCCGTCACTGTCCGTCTTTACCGCGCAGTCGCCAGGGTTGATTTTGAAAGCCATCGCCCCAGGGCTTTACCCTACATGCACCTCGACACGCCTGCCTAATCGCCGGGCTAACCCTTTTGCGCCGTCGCGCATCACCCTGTGGTGGTTCCAGCGAAAAACGGGGCCTGCCAGCGGCGCAAGGAGGTTCATCCAGCGGGTATTGGTGCGGATATCCCAGTCATACCGGACGAGCGTCTCCCGACCATGAGCAGACAAAGACCACACGCCCCGCCCTTCCACCTCGCCGCTGGCTTCCCCTTCCAGCAGGCATAAAGGTTGAATCGTTAATACATGAATATCAAAGGTGATGTGATACGGGAGTGCGCCCTTCCAGGTATAACGATGCAGGGCGCCAATCCCCCGCCCATCCCCTTTTCTTAACTCGATAATCTGCACCAGGCTTCCCCACCATTCGGGCCACAAATCAGGATGAGAGAGGATCTCCCAGACTTCCTGGACAGACGCTTCAACCCGTCAGACGGTGGAAAATTGATAGTCAGCCATAGCGCTCGTCTCCGTCAGGGTGCGAAAAAATCAGGCGGGAAACGCACGTCGATAGACATGGCCTCCATCATTACGGTTTCCAGTAATTTGCCATCCAGCCCGTAGCTAACCACTTTAGTGGGCAAGCCGGATTGCTTATCGAACCCAACCTCATAGCGATGCACCGCATCGACGGTCTTGCCTTCTGCGCCAACCACCGACAGATGCACCGCCGGTTTCCCGGCGATCATCTCTTCACCCGGAAGCCGGGTTGCGCCCCCCTGTTGCAGACGACGGATGTTACTCAGCAACACGCCAATGTCGGATTGATCTACCCGGTGACCATTTTCATCCGTTATCAGTGAATCCGTGGGCGACAGTTTCAGCACCGGAAATGTTCCCGCGCCGAAGGGCCACAGCGTTACTTTGCCATTCGAAGGGTTATAGATGAGCACTGCCCCGGCATGGGGCGCGGAAAAATCCATCCGTACATAACCCGGTTTACGGTAGCTATAGCGAATGACTTTGGTTTCATCCTGCGAAGAGACGGAACGCACCATCACCTGGTAAGACGCGATCCGGGCAAAACGTTGCAGGGCGTTCGCAAGGGGATCGGAGGAGGTGGAACTTTGCAAAAAAGCGGCGGCCACAGCGATCTTGTCCGCGGCGTGCGCAGGTTCGTGAAAGCTAAAGAGCAGTAATGTTGCCAGCATTACCGCCACAGAGAGGAAGCCGCTGATGATGGTCTCCTGCAATAACATGACCGGGAACATGATCAGTATGTCGGATAACCGTTAAACCTGCTGGATTGACCATTGCAATGGCTTGCCTGCCCTCACCCGGGCATTAGTGGATGAGGGCTCCAGTATTAGCCATCTGCGGTCAGCGAGCGCCGGTGTATGCCGGTTAATCCGCCGATTTGACGATATAGGTCACCACGCCAAAGATATCGAGTGAATCTTCGCTGTTCACGAGGATGGGCGAATAGGCGCTGTTCATCGGATTAAGCTGCACCCGGGGTCTGAGCTGAAGGCGCTTTACCGTAAATTCGCCCTCCACTGCCGCAATCACAATATCTCCATGTTGCGCCGTCCTGGCGCTGTCAACTATCAGCAGATCGCCGTCGCCAATCCCGGCATCAATCATCGAATCCCCGGCCGCTTTCACGAAATACGTTGAGCTGGGGTGCTGGATCAGCAATTTGTTCAGGTCGATACGTTGTTCCACGTAGTCCTGGGCCGGGCTGGGGAAGCCGCACTGCACGACCTCGCCAAAAAGGGGTAGCGCGATCACCTCGCGCAGCGCTGCAAGTTGGTAAAACACCATGATTCGTTCCTCGAATACTGTTTTTATATACAGTAGTATTAGCGAGGAGCGCAGGCAAGTCACAGGGCGACGGCGACTGTTTATTGCGTAACCGCTTCGCTTATAAGTGATTAATGTGGTTAAGAATATTTATTTTGTAAATATTTCAGGGCGTTGCGTGAACAACGCCCTGACCCTCAAGGGAGAGGCTGGTATGAGGAGGAACTGAACAGCCCGTCCAGACGTGATTAACCCTCAGCCCGTAAGGGCAGTTGCGCCAGCGTCGCCTGCAGAGCATCGCGCTCGTCCCCTGCCAGCGTTTGTAACGGGAAAGGCAGGCAAGGCGCGACGACCCTTCCCGTCAGCTCCGCCACCGTCGCGATGGTTCGCAGGCTGCCGTGACGACGGAAGAAGACCCATAGCGGCTCCAGCGCGCTGTTGAGCTGCCGGGTTTCGTCAACGTCTCCCCGCAGGGCCGCCTGTGCAAGGCGCAGGGCGTCGTGCGGGAACAGCCCTCCGAGCACGGAGTACCAGACGTCACACCCCGCCAGCAACCCCATCGCAGACTGCGCATCCCCACTGATGCCAATCGTAACGCCCTTCGCAACCTGACTTTTCAGCTTCGCCACACGGGCTGACGCCCCAGCCAGATCGGCCGGCAGATCGCCAAGTTTGATAGAACCCATGTTGCGCAAAAAAGACAACGCCACCAGCAGTTCGTCGGTGAATTCAAACCCGCTGGTCGCCGGGTTATCGTAGATAAAGAGCGGGACAGAGATTTCTCCTGCGACGCGCTCGTACAGGCGAAAAACTTCATCCGCCGTCAGTTTTTGATAGGAAAGCGGCGCCAGCAGAAGCCCCTTCACCCCGGCGCTCTGCGCATCTTCAGCCAGCCGCAGGATCATCTCAGCGTTGACGCTGCCGATACTGGTCATCACCGGCACACCCGCGGCGGCACTCACCGCCAGCTTTGTGACGGCAAAACGCTGCTCCCGGGTGAGATAGGCATAGCTCCCCGTGGAACCCAGCGCCCCGACAGAATTCACGCCTGCCGCCACCAGCGTCTCAATCAACGCACCAAAGGCTTTCTCATCGGGTTCACCCTGCACCAGGGGCGTCAGGGGAAATGCACTCAGACCGTTAAACATTTTGGTTCCCTTTTAACATTCAGCGGGCATATTTCCGCGAAGCAATAACACACAGAATGACACCCAAAGTGATAAACAACATAAGTGGGCTGACCCGCTCATGCAGCAACGTGGCGGACAGTCCCAGCCCCAGAAACGGCTGCAGCAGTTGCAACTGCCCGACGGCGGCGATCCCGCCCCGCGCCAGCCCTTTGTACCAGAAGATAAACCCGATCAGCATGCTGAAGAGCGACACATAGCCGAGCGCCGCCCAGGCCGGAAAACCAATGCCGCTGAAGGATACAGGCATCATCAGCACGGAGGCCACCACCATAAAAGGCAGCGCAAGGATCAGCGCCCAACTGATCACCTGCCAGCCGCCTGACTCGCGGGTAAGCGCGGCCCCTTCGGCATAGCCCAGGCCGCAGACGATCACCGCCGCGAGCATCAGCAGATCGCCCGTCAGGGAAAGAGAGGCATCTTGCGAAAAAGCAAACCCCGCCACCAGCAGGCTGCCCAGCACCGAGAAGAACCAGAAAGCCCGGGCAGGACGTTCCTTGCCCCGCAGCACCGCGAAAATGGCGGTCATCAGCGGCAGTAAGCCGAGAAACACAATGGAGTGGGCGGCGGTGACATGCTGCAATGCCAGGGCGGTGAAGAGCGGAAAGCCGATCACCACGCCCAGCGAGACCATCATCAGCGGCACGATCCGGGCCGCTGGCGGGCGTTTTTCCCGTAACCCGAGGATCAGGATGAGTGCCAGCACCCCGGCCAGGGAAGCCCGGGCAAAGGTCAGGAAAAAGGGATCAAAATCCTGCACCGCAAGGCGCGTAGCGGGCAAAGAACCGCTGAAAATCACGACCCCCAGCAGGCCATTGAGCCAGCCAGAAAGCGAGGTTTTATCTGTCACAACACTCATTACCGTTCCCATCTTGAGCCTCTGTTGAGCGGATGGTAATCTCGCCCATTCAATACAATCAAATTATTGTCATGGATACATTTGATGAAAGCGCGCTACAAAGGGATCGTGGATCGCTACGCCGGGTTGATTCGCTCCGCACAGATCCCGGCAGGCACGCGTCTGCCCACCCACCGCACGCTCGCCGCCCGGGAACATATCTCCCTTGCCACCGCGACGCGGGTCTATGCCGAGCTGGAGAAGATGGGGTTGGTCAGCGGCGAAACAGGACGCGGAACCTTCGTCAGGGAGATCCTGTTGCCGTCGGGCCAGGGGATCGATCAGCATGCGGTCGCCACCGATGTACTGGATCTGAACTTCAACTATCCCGCCCTGCCGGGCCAGGGGGAGCTGCTGCGGGAGGCGCTCAGGCAGGTTGCCTCCGGGGGCGATATCGAATCGCACCTGCGCTATCAGCCCCATGCCGGCAGGCAGACCGAGCGGGAGATCGTCGCCGCGCACCTCGCGGGGGCGCATTTTCAACCCACCGGGGACAACGTGCTGATCGTAAACGGTGCCCAGCATGGCCTGACCATAACGGTGATGGGTCTGCTCCGGCCCGGCGACGTGGTGGCAGTAGACGCCCTCACCTACCCGGGCTTTAAGGCGCTGGCGGCGCTATATCATCTGGAGCTGCTCGCCATCCCCTGCACGGAAAATGGCCCGGATCTGGCGGCGTTACGCCAGCTCTGCCAGAGACGCCACGTGCGGGCGGTGTACACCATGCCGACCCTGCATAACCCGTTGGGCTGGGTGCTGAGCCGCGAGCAGCGCAGGACGCTGGCGGACATTGCCCGCCAGCACGATCTGCTGATCATTGAAGACACAGCTTACGGCTGGCTGATCCGCCGCCCTCCGCCGCCCGTCGCCAGCTTCGCCCCGGAACGAACGGTATATGTCACCGGCTTTTCCAAAAATGTCGCAACCGGTCTGCGGGTCGGTGCAGTGATCTGCCCACCCGATCTGCGCCCGGCGCTGGAGCGGGCTATCCGGGCCACCACCTGGAATACCCCGTCGGTCATGACCGCCATGGTGTGTCACTGGATCCAGGACGGCACCGTGGCCCGGTTTGAAACGCTGAAAAGACGCGACGCCCGGCAACGGCAGGCCATCCTGAAAGCGGTGCTGGGGGATCTACCCTGCATCACCCATCCCGACTCGTACTTTGCGTGGCTGCCGCTGGTGGACGACGCCAGAGCCGATCGGGTGGTGAAAGCGCTGATGGATAACCACATCTCCGTTTCGACCGCCGAGCCGTTCTCGACCTCCGGTACGGTGCCGCAGGCGATCCGCATTGCCCTCGGGTCAGTGACGATGGAAACATTACGCCAGGCGTTATCGCAGGTCAGAGCGGCGATAGAACTGGAGCAGAGCCGTTAGGCGGGTTCCCGGCGGGCGGGCTTATTAAGAGTTGTCTTAATCTTGCGCAAAAGGGTTATTTTTATCGATCTTCATCACAGTAAAAATTGCCGCTAAATTTACTCGAACCGCATGTAACTTTTGCTAACTTATTTATTAGCGCGGATATATTCTCCTTAACCACCGCAAATGCCTAAAATTAAATCAGACAGGAGACAGAAAGTCGCCAAATGGCTTATTGAACTTTTTGCCGTTCTGTCTACATTTATTTATGCACATATTTGAAGAGGTTAATTTCCTCTCAATGAATATTTTTAACGAAACACTGGAGACATGTTATGACTAAACATCGAGGCGGTTCCGGCAATTTCGCAGAAGACCGGGAACGTGCATCCCAGGCGGGCCGCAAAGGTGGACAGAGCAGCGGCGGGAATTTTAAAAATGACCCGCAACGTGCCTCTGAAGCCGGAAAAAAAGGCGGACAAAATAGCCGGGGCGGCGGTCGCAAACCGGCGGAGTAATTTTCATAATATATTCTCTGTCTGGCTTCTTTTGTCAGACAATAAAGTTGAGACAGCGAGGGCGGTAAAAATACCGCATCATTAACGGGGTAGTTCGATGAATTATACGGAGGTTATATGCTGCATTTGAGAAGAAGAGTGCGTAACGCACGTAATAATCATCGCACCAGTGATGATGTTGGCTGGATTATTCCGGCGGATGCAGAGCGTACCCGTTCACCGGATAGCGGCCCGGCACTCCAGCTCAGCAGAAATAATGACACCAGCAGTGAGGTGAGGCTCAGTCAGCGTCAGTCGTACCTGGTCAATGCCATGGCGCGTCGCGACCTGAAGTAAGCAGCGATTAAGTGATGTAAAATGTGTTGTGGTTTGTTGTTCGCCCGGCCTTCCCCGCCGGGCTTTTTTATGTTCGCAGCCGCTGCCCTGCGGTCTCTCTGGCCCGCAGCACCGTCAGGAGGGTCACCAGCGCCGCCATCATTACGTACAGCGCCGGGGAAAGTGGATTGCCGGTGACAGTCAGTAGCCAGGCCAGCGACCAGGGCGTCACGCCGCCAAAGAACGCCACCGCAAGGTTATAGGCAATCGCCACGCCGCCAAAGCGGATGCGGGTGGGAAACAGCTCCGCCATCGCCGCGTTGCTGGCCCCGTCAAAGGCGGCAATGCATAACCCCAGCAGCCCCAGCCCCAGCATCGCAGAGAATACCTCCCCGCTTGTCAGTAGCTTCATGGCTGGCCAGGCGAAAAGGATCAACCCGAGACAGCCTGCCAGCATGAGTGGCTTACGGCCAATACGGTCCGACAGAAAGCCCATAAAAGGCACCAGCACGGCGACGAACAGCAGCCCGAGGGTGGTAATGGTATAGGCATCCAGCGCCGGATAGTGCAGCGTCGTCACCAGGTAGGCTGGAATGAAGGCTTGCAGCATCCAGTGCATCACCGCCTTGATCACCACAAACCCGATGCAGAAGCCCAGCGCCCGCCTGCCGGTGATGACGGCCCGGCGCAGTGGCGCAGCTTCCGTTTGACGGCTGTTCAGCAGTGCCTGAAATTCGGGGGAGTCCTGAAGATGGTTTCGCAGATAGAGGCCAATCCAGCCCAGCGGACCGGCCAGCAGAAACGGAATGCGCCAGCCCCAGTCGTTCATGGCCGTCTCTCCCAGCCATGCGGTCAACAGCAGTACCAGACCCGACCCGGCGACAAACGCCATAAAGCCGAAGCTGTCTATCCAGCAGGTGAAGTAGCCCCGGCGCGCGGCGGGCGCATATTCGGCCAGAAAGGTGGTGGCACCAGGGCTTTCGCCCCCGGCGGCAAATCCCTGGATCATCCGCACCAGCACCAGCATAACGGTGGCGAGAAGCCCGACCTGCGAATAGGTGGGCAGCAGCCCGATAATAAAGGTCGCGCCGGAGGTCCACAGGATCACGGTGGAGAGCACCTTGCGTCGGCCGATCCTGTCGCCGAGAGAGCCAAACCACAGCCCGCCGAGCGGGCGTACCATAAACCCGGCGGCAAAGACCGCGAAGGATGCGAGCAGCGCCGAGGCCGGGTTGTCAGTATGAAAAAAATGCATCCCGATGATGGTTGCCAGCGTACCGTAAAGCCCAAAATCGAACCATTCGACAAAATGGCCAAGGCCGGTGGCTAACAGCACCTTACGCCGTTGAGGGGACACAGGCAGCCCTTAACGCTTTTTCGGCATCATGCGCAACAGCGTGTTGTCCTTCCAGAAGTAGTGATGAAGCAGCGCGGCAAAAGCATGAATACCGATGATAAAGTAACCGAGGTTCGCCAGGGTGACGTGCCAGGCTTTCAGCGTGTCCACCAGGTCAAAATTCGACTCGGCGGCGTGCGGCATCCCCAGGCCAAAGGCAAACCAGGTGCTGCCCCGGTTATACATCATCACCAGACCAATCAGCGGCAGGGCAATAAACAGCAGATAGATAGCAAGGTGACCTAAATGGGATAACCCGATATACATCGGTTTTGGCTTAGGCACGATGGGCGGCGCAGGATACTTAAGGCGCACCAGCAGACGCGCCACCATCAACACCAGAATAGAAATACCGCAGGAGACATGGATCATGTTGATCAGCGGACGGTCGCTGCGGGGGAAAAAGCCGCGAAACTCCATGGCACAGTAGGCCACGATCACCAGCAGAAAAACCAGCCAGTGAATAGTAATTTGCAGGCCGGTGTATTTATTGCGCATAGTCTTTCCTGAATAGAAGACGAATAAAAAGGTAAAATAACCAGCTTCAGTTAAAAATTCATTAAATTTTGTTCCCGACTTTTCAAAAACTTCCGTGCAGATGAGCCATCTTCAATTGCCTCGCTGGGCTGCATGGTCTAATCCTGGATGAGTTTAACGTCCCGTATACCACACAGGAGAACATCATGAGTAAGATTGGCATTAACGGATTTGGTCGTATTGGCCGACTGGTGCTTCGTCGGTTGCTGGAAACCCAGGACAGTAACAGCGTGGTGGCAATTAACGATTTAACGTCACCGAAAGTGCTGGCCTACCTGTTAAAACATGACTCCAACTATGGCCCCTTCCCCTGGAGCGTGGACTTTACGGAAGATTCGCTGATCGTCGACGGGAAATCCATTTCGGTCTACGCCGAAAAAGAGGCAAAACAGATCCCGTGGAAAGCCGCCGGGGTGGATCTGGTGGTGGAGTGCACCGGGTTCTACACCTCTCAGGAGAAGTCGCAGGCGCATCTGGACGCCGGGGCGAAAAAAGTGCTCATCTCCGCCCCTGCTGGCGAGATGAAAACCATCGTCTTTAACGTCAATGACGACACCATCGAAGCCAGTGACACCATTATTTCTGTGGCCTCCTGCACCACTAACTGCCTGGCGCCGCTGGCGAAGGTGCTGCACGATGCCTTTGGCATCCGGGCGGGCACCATGACCACCATCCACGCCTACACCGGCACCCAGGCGCTGGTAGATGGCCCGCGCGGCAAAGATCTGCGTGCCTCACGCGCCGCCGCGGAAAATATCATCCCGCACACCACCGGCGCAGCCAAGGCTATCGGGCTGGTGATCCCCGAACTGAGCGGCAAACTGAAGGGCCATGCCCAGCGTGTGCCGGTCAAAACTGGCTCCGTGACCGAGCTGGTCTCGATTCTGGAGAAAAAAGTGAGCGTGGATGAGATCCATCAGGCGCTGAAAAAGGCCACCGAGGGCAACGAGTCATTTGGCTATACCGATGAAGAGATTGTCTCGTCGGATGTCATCGGCTCGCACTTTGGTTCCGTCTTTGATGCCACCCAGACAGAAGTCACCGACGCGGGCGACGTCCAACTGGTGAAAACCGTGGCCTGGTACGATAACGAGTACGGTTTTGTCACTCAGCTGGTGCGTACTTTAGATAAGTTCGCCGCCCTGTAATCACACCGCGGACAGCCCTGCTGTCCGCAACCTGTGAGGCGTTGCTGGTTTTAATTTCGTTAACGCTGGTATAACAAACGCTTTCCAGAGAGGGAGCGTTATTATGGAAGCACTCAGCCGCGACACACTCGAACAAAATATGGCGCACGCCGTTGGCCGTTCGGCCACCTTTACCATCTGGCCCGATAATGAAGCCCCGGGCGCACGCACCAGCGATGCCGTTTTCACCCCTGAACCCCGCCATACCGGCACCTCTGACTACGATCGCGCCGTCACCGGTGTTCGCGCACCCGCGATCACCGTTTATGCCCCCAGCCGACCTAATGGGGTGGGCATTCTGGTCACGCCGGGCGGCTCCTATCGCCGCGTGGTGCTGGATAAAGAGGGCAGCGCACTGGCCTCGTTCTTTAATGCCCGCGGCTATACCCTGTTTGTGATGACCTACCGCATGCCGGGGGATGGTCATGAAGAGGGAGCTGACGCGCCGCTGGCTGATGTTCAGCGCGCAATGCGCATGATCCGCGCCAGTGCCACAGAGTGGAAGCTGGATCCGGCCCGCATTGGGGTGCTGGGCTTCTCCGCGGGCGGACACGTGGCGGCAAGCCTCGGCACCCGACATGATGAAGCGGTCTATGCCCCGCTGGACGCTATTGACGCGCTCCCTGCCCGTCCGGCCTTTATGGCGCTGGTCTATCCGGTGATCACCATGCGTGACGAGCACCACCACGCTGGCTCGCGCCATGAGCTGATGGGGGATAAGCCGTCAGAAGAGGAGATCCGTCGCTATTCGCTGGAGGAGCGCGTCACCCGTGACGCCCCGCCGACCTTCCTGCTGCATGCCGCAGACGATCCGGCGGTAAAAGTCGAGAACAGCCTGGCGATGTTCAGCGCCCTGCGCCGCCTGGGGGTGCCCGTTGAGATGCACCTGTTCGAGCGAGGAAAGCACGGCTTTGGTATTCGCGATGCCCAGGGATTACCGGTGGCCGTCTGGCCGGAATTGATGATGAACTGGATTGCGACGAAGGTGTAAGCCTGTTTTACCGGTGTATTGCCGGGTAGCGGCGACGCTTTACCCGGCCTATAAAAATACAAACCCTTTTTTGAGTAAAAATATTCATTTAATCTTTATATCCAGCGATATCTATAATTATTCTAAATGAACCATTCATTTTTTATAATTATATCTCAGCCAGAAAAATAACTATTATGCATCCAACCCGGCAAACACTCCCATTAACGGAATTCGCTTTGCCGCTTAATGCAATTAAATAAATCACGGAAGGATTAAAAAATGAAAAAAGTTATTCTGGCTACGGCTATCGCGCTCTGCACCACATCTGCTTTTGCGGGTGAAACGGCTGTACTGAAGGTACAAGGTACATTAACTAACTCATCCTGCTCGGCTGAATTGGGTCAGGGTGGTGTGATTGATTACGGCAATATTCGTCTCGGTAGTTTATCCGCTGATGCAAACAATACTATCGGTCAAAAACAGATCCCGGTAAGTATTACCTGTACTGCTGCGACCAAAGTCGGTTTCACCATTACCGATAACCGTAGCGACAGCAATGCACAGTTACCTGTAGATGTTAAGACCACCCCTAACGTGACAGATAAATATTATACCTATGGCGTGGGCAAAACCGCGGGCCAGGTAAATATCGGTAACTACAGTATGTGGATGACGGATGTCACCGCCAATGGCAATACTGTAGACCCTATTATTCAAAACAAAGACTGGACTGACGGCCACTGGATAAAAGGCTCCGTTCCTCGCAGCGATACGTTTGCTACCACGTCATTTGCAGACACAGGAACAAAAACCCCTATTGCAATCACTACCGCGACCTTTAATTTCGTGACCAATCTGGTCATCCGCGATACGAAAACCCTGGCGATCACTGACGACACGCCTCTCGACGGCCAGGCAACCATGACGCTGGTTTATCTCTAACCGTCATGTTCTATACGCACCGGACACTTTCTCGGCCGGTGCGATTTTTTATGACTGCAAATATGTCTGCGAACCTATAATTATTCATGATATAAATAATCAAGGCTTAATTTAGATGCCAGCGGAATCATAATTTCTCCTACAATATCCATTCTTTTTTTGTAAATATACCGCAAAGCCAAAATACGTATTATATTGAGCCGGTGAGTAAGGACCCGTATATGAATATCCTTACTCGAATCTCACCGTCCACTTAAATACAAAAGGTTCATGGATGAAAAAAGTCATTCTGGCTACGGCTATCGCGCTCTGCACCACCTCTGCTTTTGCCGCTGAAACTGCGGTTCTGAAAGTAAAAGGCGTATTAACTAACTCCGCCTGCTCAGTTGAATTGAGTCAGGGTAATGTATTTGATTACGGCACTATTCATCTCGGCGGATTAGATGCAGATAAAAACAACGTTCTCGGCCAAAAACAGCTCCCGGTAAGCATTAATTGTACTGCTGCAACCAAAGTCGGTTTCACCATTACCGATAACCATGGCGACAGCAATGCACGTTTACCTGTAGATGTTAATACCACCACTAACGTGACAGACGCCTA
This sequence comes from Leclercia sp. GLN_9, assembly GCF_043105735.1. NCBI lineage: Bacteria > Pseudomonadati > Pseudomonadota > Gammaproteobacteria > Enterobacterales > Enterobacteriaceae > Leclercia > Leclercia sp. GLN_9. The sequence goes on along the minus strand of NZ_JBICLV010000017.1, from coordinate 739,335 downwards.
TTATACCTATGGCGTGGGCAAAACCACGGGCGGGGTAAATATCGGTAACTACAGTATGTGGATGACGGATGTCGTCGCCGATGGCAATACTGTAGACCCTATTGTTCAAAACAACGACTGGACTGACGGCCATTGGGTAAAAGGCTCCGTTCCTCGTAGCGATACTGTTACTACCACTTCATTTGCAACCACCGGCACAAAAGAACCTCTTGCCATCACCGCCGCTACCTTTAATTTCGTGACCAACCTGGTTATTCAGAAAACGAAAACTCTGGCTATCACCGACGACACGCCTTTCGAAGGTCAGTCAACCATGACGCTGGTTTACCTCTAATCGTCATGATCTAATTATACCGGGCCAATAACTGGCCCGGTTGTTTTTGTTTTATGACTGCAAATAGACCACCTGCGTTTGCAAATATTCATGCAGACCGTGTTTGCCGTCCGCCCCACCGATCCCGGATTTACGCCAGCCCGCATGGAAGCCCTGCATCGCTTCAAAGTTCTCGCGGTTAATATAGGTTTCGCCGAACTTCAGCCCTTTGATGGCTTTCATCGCCACATTTAGATCTTGCGTATAGAGAGAAGACGTTAAACCGTAGTCACTGTCGTTGGCCATTTTCAATGCCTCTTCCAGCGTCTCGAATACCACCACCGGCAGAACCGGCCCGAAGGTCTCTTCGTGCATGATGGTCATATCCTGGCGGACATCCAGCAGCAGCGTTGGCGGATAGAAATACCCTTTCCCCTCCACCGCTTTACCACCGAGGACCACTTTTGCCCCTTGCTGCACGGCAAGTGCCACTTTCTGCTCGACGCGCTCCAGTGCCGCAGCGTTGATCAGCGGCCCCATGGCAATATCATTGCGCTCGGCAGGATTGCCAAACTGCACCGCTTTCATCGCTTCGCCCAGACGGTTCACAAAGCGGTCGTAAATGCCCTTCTGCACATACACACGCTCGGCGCAGTTACAGACCTGCCCGGTGTTAATCACGCGGGAGTCAACAATCGCTTTCACCGCCAGCTCCAGATCCGCATCGTCCATGACGATGGCCGGGGCTTTACCGCCCAGCTCCAGGCACACTTTGGTAATGTTCTTCGCGGCGGCGGCCATGATCTTCTCCCCCGCCCCCACGCTGCCGGTCATGCTGACCAGTGCCACTTTCGGGTTACCCGCCAGCTCCTGGCCTACGGTTTCGCCGCGCCCCAGCACCAGGTTGAAGACCCCCTTCGGCAGACCAATCTCGTCAACGATTTTGGCAAAGGCAATGGCGTTGTTCGGCGTGAATTCGCTCGGTTTAATGACGATGGTGTTACCGGTCAGCAGCGCCGGACCCAGCTTGCGGGCGATCAGGAAGAACGGGAAGTTCCACGGCAGAATGCCGGTGGTCACACCAAGGGCACGTTTGAACAGCAGAATGTTTTCGCCCGGGCGATCGCTCTGGATGATTTCGCCTTCGTAGCGACGTGCCCACTCGGCCATATAGTCGAGATAATCGGCGGTGAAAGCCACTTCCACCTCCGCGAGCTGCTGGATCTTGCCACCTTCAGCCACGATCAGGGCGCTGATTTCGCTGGCGCGTTCGCGGATACCCGCCGCAATTTTACGCAGCCAACCCGCGCGCTGGATGGCAGGCAGTGCCTCCCAGTCGGCCTGAGCGCGCTCGGCGGCGTCGATGGCCTTGCGGGCATCGTCGGCACTGCCATCGGGAATACGGGAAATGACCTCTTCGGTGGCCGGGTTGATCACATCAATCCAGGCTTCACCCTGCCAGGCAACAAACTGTCCATCAATATACATAGGATGTTGTACGGGTACTGTCATGACCTGCTCCTGTAATTGCACTGTTTTTAACAAGTAAAATTATTGTTAAAAACTACAGTTCCCGATCCGCAATCCCAGCCTATCGCGCTGTTTTTGTGAGATATCTCATAAAAGAAACGGGTCAGCAGGCGGAAATAATTACAACCTGACAACAAAGATTGCCCGTTTGCGGCAAAGTCATCGCAAACGGGCAATGCATTACAGCAGAGAGCGGCTGGCCAGCGCCTCGGTGAGGATGACATCGTTACGCAGGATCTGCCAGGCGGCCTCCACCTCAGCAGGGATATCGACATGAACGATAAAATCGCGCCCAAGCGGACCATAGCCATTAATGTCATCGCGCAGGCGTGGAAGCTCGCCCAGTACCAACGACAGATAGCGCTCGACGGGCCACAATCCTTCGCCGCCGCCGCGGAACACCAGCCCGTCCTCGCTGTTTTGCAGTTGCGGCACAATGCCGGGATGGCTGGTCCACGCCGGGGCATCGGGCTTATCACGCCAGACCCGGGCAAAGGTAGCCATCGTGCGACGCTGCATGGTCGGATCCTGTACCACAATTCCGCGTTTCACCCGCAGCTGATGATGGGTGATGGCCGCGGCGCTGAACCGGGCATTTTCACCACAGTTGGTGGACTGATCTTCCATCAGCAGGTGTTCCGGTGGAATCTGCCAGAACGCCCGGGCAATCTCCGCCAGGATGGTGGCTTCGGCTTTGCCGGTGGTTCGTATTCTGTTGTAACGCGGATGACGCGCAATGGCAGCGTATAAGAAGGTGGTCGAATGGCCAATGCCGCCGCTGATCAGCAAAGGAATGCCAAGCTCAGACGCCAGACGGCAGGCCGCATCAATGGAGGGGATCACCGCATTACCGGCCAGCACCACCAAATCCGGCAGCAGTGCGGGCGGATTATAGGGCAAGTTATCTTCAGCGAGCCAGGCGCCGACGGTATTGACCGCAGCCAGCGTTTTATCCGGCAGAGACGGGAAGATTGTGAGACTCATCGTTACCTCCTTCCAGCAATTACGTTAAGGGTAACGCGCGGGCCGTGACTTAACAGAGGATCCCTCTGAAAGCGAAATCGGCAGTTACCTTATAAGGATAGTCATTAAACTGAAATAACCAGAAAAGTCTAAAAATCAGTCGGTTGCACCTGCATTATATGCTGTGACTTGCGACATTAAAAAAATTAAGCGCCAGAATACCTGCTATTAAAAGCATCGATTGCTGCTTATTTCACCGTGATCTGACCAGTTTTAGCCCCCTCTCGCTTGCCAAACGTAATAGCCCTCCCTAAGTTGCTTAACAATTCGACAACCTTTTTCCTTTATCGGTTGCACCCGAAGCGCGCCGGGTGTCACCCGATTCATCCTCCACTAAGCGGGATCACGGGTATGACACAACAACACGAAAGCAGTACCGCAGTTTTACGCAAAAACAAAAAGGTGCTGGTCGCCAGCCTGACGGGCAGTGCTATTGAATGGTTTGACTATTTTCTCTACGGCACGGCCGCCGCGTTGGTGTTCAACAAGATCTTCTTTCCGATGGTCGACCCGGTCATCGGCCTGATTTTATCCTATCTCTCGTTCTCGTTGACCTTCTTTATCCGACCCATTGGGGGCGTGATCTTCGCCCACATCGGAGATCGGATCGGGCGCAAAAAAACATTGGTATTAACCCTGTCGCTGATGGGGGGGCAACCGTCATGATTGGGCTGTTACCGACCTATGAGCAGATTGGCCTCTGGGCGCCCGCCCTGCTGATCCTGATGCGTATTATTCAGGGGATGGGGATCGGTGGCGAATGGGGCGGCGCCCTGCTGCTGGCCTATGAGTATGCCCCCGAGAAGCGCAAAGGCTTCTTCGGCAGCATTCCGCAGGCGGGGGTGACCATTGGCATGCTGATGGCGACCTTTATCGTCTCGCTGATGACGATGTTCAGTGAAGAGGATTTTCTCTCGTGGGGCTGGCGTATTCCGTTCCTGTTAAGCTCGGTGCTGGTGCTGCTGGGCCTGTGGATCCGCAAGGATATCGACGAAACGCCCGAGTTTAAAAAGGTCAAATCCTCCGGCAAGGTGGCCAAAGCTCCGCTGCGCGACACCCTTAAATACCACTGGCGAGAAGTACTGATCGCCGCCGGGCTGAAGGTGGTTGAGACCGCGCCGTTCTACATCTTTTCCACCTTTGTGGTCAGCTATGCCACCACTACGCTCAGCTATCAAAAATCGCAGGCGCTGGAGGCCGTGACCCTCGGGGCGCTGGTGGCGACCATCATGATCCCATTGATGGGGCTGCTGTCAGATAAGGTTGGTCGTCAGCGCATGTATGCCGTCAGCGTATTTACCCTCGGCCTGTTTATCGTTCCCTGGTTTATGCTGCTCAACACCGGCACGACCTGGGGGATCGTACTGGCGACGGTCATCGCTTTCGGCGTGCTGTGGGCACCGGTAACCGCGGTGCTCGGTACGCTCTGTTCAGAAATTTTCACCGCCAATGTGCGCTATACCGGCATCACTCTCGGCTATCAGCTGGGTGCTGCGCTGGCGGGTGGCACCGCGCCGCTGATTGCCACCGGCCTGCTGGCAAAATATAACGGCGACTGGGTACCGGTGGCCTGGTATCTGGCGGTGACGGTGACTATCTCCCTGATTGCCATCTTCTTCGCCAGCCGGGTAAAACGCGCCGCCCCGGCCATCAACGCACAAACCAACGAACTGTGATCCCCAGGAGGCCAGCGTCGCTGGCCGCTATCATACTTATCCCTCACATTTGCTTAACCCGCTATTATCATATTCACTTGAAACAGACTTTGCGTCAGACGTAGAATCATTAGCCCTCTAACTATTCACTAATTCAATAGGTAATAACCGCTATGCGACTGCCCCAACGCGACCCCTATGCTCCTCGCGAGTGGCAGCCTCACGAAAAGCCGATGCTGTTGGGCTCCCCGTCCACGCCGGTGCACAGCACCCCGAAACGCATTGCCTACGGGGTGGTGGGTTTGCTGGTTTGTCTGACCGGGGCGCTGGGCAATGCGATGGTCGCCGCCAACCTGCAAAATTTACAGGGTACCTTTGCAGCCTGGTCCACCGAAATCGCCTGGCTGCCCGCAGTGTACGTCATGACCAACGTGTCGATAAACCTGCTGCTGGTAAAGTTTCGCCAGCAGTTTGGCCTGCGCGCCTTCACCGAAGGCTTCCTGGTACTGTATGTCCTGGTGACCTTCTTTCACCTGTTCGTTAACGATCTCAGCTCGGCCCTGATGGTGCGCGCCGCCCACGGCATGGTGGCTGCGGCCCTCAGTTCGCTGGGGATCTACTATCAGATCCAGGCCTGGCCGGCGAAACACCGCCTGAAAGCGCTGACTATCGGCATCACCGGCTCGTCGCTGGCGATCCCCATTGCGCGGCTGTTCTCCACCGAGCTGCTGCAGCTGGACGAATGGCGCGGGCTGTACCTCTTCGAGTTAGGACTGGCGCTGATTTCGTTGGGCTGCGTCATTGCCCTTAAGCTGCCTCCCGGCGATCGGCGCAAAGTGTTCGAGAAGAAAGATTTCATCACCTTTATCCTGCTGGCCCCGGGTATGGCCCTGCTGTGCGCAGTGCTGTCGCTCGGGCGGGTGGACTGGTGGTTTGAAGCACCGTGGATCGGCTGGGCGCTGGCGGGTTCGCTGGTGCTGATTGTCTCCGCGATTGTCTTCGAGCATAACCGCAGCAACCCGCTGCTGAACACCCGCTGGCTCTCCAGCGGCAGCATCCTGCGCCTGGGGCTGATCATGCTGCTGATCCGCATCGTGCTGGCGGAGCAGAATACCGGGGTGATCGGTTGGCTGCAGTACGTTGGCCTGCAAAACGAACAGATGACCCATCTGGCATGGTCGATTTTTGCCGGGATCGTCTGCGGCATTGCCGCGAGCTGCCTGACCATCAAACCCACTAAACTTGCCTGGCCGATTATCACCTCGCTGGTGCTGATGATTATCGCCTCGCTGCTCGACAGCCAGTCCACCAGCCTCACCCGCCCGGATCAGCTGATGCTGAGCCAGTTCCTGCTCGGGTTTGGCAGCGCCTTCTTCCTTGCCCCGGCGATGCTGGCGGGGATTGGCGGGGTCATTGCCGATCCCCGTAACCTGGTCAGCTTTTCGGTGCTGTTCGGTATGAGCCAGAACATCGGCGGCCTGCTGGGTTCCGCCATTCTGGGCACCTTTCAGACCTGGCGTGAGAAGTATCACTCCGGCCTGCTGGCCGAGCAGCTCACCAGCCTCAATCCGCTGGTAACTGAACGGTTGCAGATCTACAGCCAGATGTTCCAGAACCAGATTAACGACAGCGCCCTGGTGAGCGTCCAGTCAGCGCTCCAGCTGCAGAACGCCAGCACGCTGCAGGCAAATATTCTGGCTTACAACGATACTTATCTTCTGACGGCAGGCATTGCCACCGCCACGCTGGTCTGGATTTTATGGCGCTTGCTGCGCCTGCGCATCACTGCCCGTCTGGCGCTGAAAAAGGCCACGGGCAGTCAGTAATGGATAAAAATAAATGATGTTTCTGGAGAAGTTATGAGTCAGCAGGATGCCGCTAAAGAGCAGGCCAATACCCGTAATAATCTGCGCGTGGTGTCAGTGTTCGCCGCCGCCGCGATCGGCATCGTTGGCGTGCTGGTGATCCTCTATGCCTGGCAGCTACCGCCCTTTACCCGCCACGTCCAGTTCACCGATAACGCCTACGTGCGCGGCCAGACCACCTTTATCAGCCCGCAGGTAAACGGCTATATCACCGAGGTCAAGGCGCAGGATTTTGAACAGGTGAAGAAAGGCGACCTGCTGCTGCAGATCGACGATCGTATCTACCGCCAGCGGGTGCACCAGGCCGAGGCGCAACTGGCGATGAAAATTGCCACCCTCAACAACAACCTGCAACAGCGTAAAAGCGCCGAAGCGGTGATCCAGCGTAACGAGGCGGCGCTGAAAAACGCCCGCGCGCAGAGCCAGAAAACCCAGGCCGACCTGAAGCGCGTGAAGGATCTGACCGCCGACGGCTCGCTGTCGATCCGTGAGCGGGATGCCGCCCTGGCGAGCGCCGCCCAGGGCAGCGCCAATATCGACCAGGCAAAAGCCACGCTGGAGATGTCGCGCCAGGATCTGCAAACCGCTATCGTCAATCGCGCCGCATTGGAGGCCGATGTCGAAAATGCCAGGGCGGCTCTCGAACTGGCGCAGATCGATCTGCAAAACACCCGCATCGTCGCCCCGCGCGATGGACAACTGGGACAGGTTACCGTGCGCTTGGGCGCGTATGTGACGGCCGGAACCCACCTCACCACCCTGGTGCCCCCGCAGCACTGGGTGATCGCCAATATTAAAGAGACCCAGCTGGCGAATCTGCGCGTCGGACAGCCGGTGAAATTCACCGTCGACGCCCTGAACGACAAAGCCTATGAGGGCCGGGTGCAGAGCATTTCCCCGGCCACCGGGGTGGAGTTCAGCGCCATTACCCCGGATAACGCCACGGGCAACTTCGTCAAGATCGCCCAGCGTATTCCGGTGCGCATCGAGGTGCTCGGAAACGCCGAAGAGGCGGCGCGGCTGCGCCCGGGGATGTCGGTACAGGTGACTATTGATACCCGGGAGGCAGAATGATACGCCGCCCGCTCACCGCCCTGCTGATGACCGCCGCCCTGAGCGCCTGCCAGTCGGTGGATGTCGCGCCGGCGAAGCCCACCCTCCAGATCCCCGCCCAGTGGCGCGCCAGCACCGGCCCCGCCAGCCCGGCAGAGCAGATGTGGTGGCGCAATTTTCATGACAGCCAGCTTAACGCCTACGTGGACCAGGCCCTGCGCAACAATAGCGATGTGCTCATTGCCCGGGAGCGAATCAACGAATATCAGGCGCGGGTATATGCCAGCGAGGGCAGCCTGTTTCCGACCCTGGATGCCGGTTTGAATGCCGGTCGCACCCGGTCCCAGTCTGCCGCCACCGGTTTACCCGTCTACGGCGCGCTGTACAAAGGCAGCCTGACGGCCAGCTATGATGTGGATCTCTGGGGCGTCAATCGCCGCACCGCCGATGCCGCAGAGGCGACACTCGAAGCGCAAAAAGCCGCCGCCGCCGCCGCGGATCTGACGGTGGCCTCCTCGGTGGCTTCAGGTTACGTCACCCTGCTGGCGCTGGACGAGCAGCTCAGGGTCACGCAATCGACGCTGAAGGCGCGGGAAGAGGCGTTTAAACTGGCGCAACGGCAGTATCAGACCGGCTACAGTTCGCGCCTGGAGCTGATGCAGTCCGACTCAGAGCTGCGCTCGACGCGGGCGCAGATCCCGCAGGTGCAGAATCAGATTGCCCGCCAGGAGAATGCATTAACCCTGCTGCTGGGGGGTAACCCTGGCGCGATTGCCCGCAATGCGGATTTCGACACCCTGACACCGCTGCGCCTGCCGTCGCAGCTGCCTTCCTCGCTCCTTAATCGCCGCCCGGATATCGTGCAGGCGGAACGCCAACTGATTGCCGCCGATGCCTCGCTCGCGTCCGCGCGCGCCAGCCTGCTGCCGTCGATCAACCTGACCGCGACCGGATCGATCCAGGATCGCACCCTGCCCGGCCTGCTGGACAACCCACTGGAGCTATGGAGCATCGGCGGCAGTATTCTGGCCCCGCTGCTGAACCGCCAGGCGCTGAACGCCCAGGTGGATATCGGCCAGTCGCAGCGTAACCAGGCGCTTTATAGCTATGAAAAAACCGTGCGCAACGCCTTTAAAGAGGTGAACGACAGTCTCGACGCCATCACCCGTTACGGCGAGCAGTTGACCGAGTTAGTGGCCCAGCAGGAGGTCGCACAGGAGACATTGCGTATCGCGCAGAACCGCTATAACAACGGTTATTCGTCCTATCTGGACGTGCTGGACGCCCAGCGCACACTGTTCTCGGTGCAGACCAGTGTGGTGCAGGCGAAAAACAATCTGCTGCTGGCGCAGATCGATTTGTATAAAGCGCTGGGCGGAGGATGGTCGGCATCGTAAACGCCGGGCGATGTGCGGCCTGATGTCCTCACCCCGGCCCTCTCTCACAGGGAGAGGGAGAAAACATTCGTAGGCCCGCGCAAGCGTAACGCCGCCGGGTAACGCTCTCACTAAGGGGTCAATCTATGCAACAACAGTGGTCTGCCGTAGATAATTACATGATTTCCGAGCTTATTCCGCAGGATGAGGTGCTCCAGCAGGTGCTGGAAAATAACCAGCGCGCCGGTTTACCGGCCCACGATGTCGCCGCCAATCAGGGCCAGCTGCTGGCGCTGTTTGTGCGTATGACTCAGGCCCGGCGCATTCTGGAAATTGGCACCCTGGGGGCCTACAGCAGCATCTGGATGGCGCGCGCCCTGCCGCCGGACGGGCAGCTGATCACCCTTGAGGCCGATCCGGTACATGCTAAGGTGGCGCGCCAGAACATCCATCTGGCGGGTCTGGATCAGCGCATCGAGCTGATCGAAGGCCCGGCGCTGCTCTCCCTTGAACATTTCGGCGACACGCCGCCTTTTGATCTGATCTTTATTGACGCCGACAAACCCAATAACCCGGGCTATCTGGAGTGGGCGCTGCACTACTCCCGCCCCGGGACGCTTATCATCGGCGATAACGTGGTGCGTGACGGGGAAGTGATTAACGGCCAGAGCGAAGATGCTCGCGTACACGGCGTGCGGCGGTTTATCGAGATGATCGGGGAGAACCCGCGCCTGACCGCGACGGCGTTGCAGACGGTGGGCATAAAGGGGTGGGATGGATTTACGCTGGCGATGGTGAACGGTTAAACCCCGTCGGGCGGCGCTACGCTTGCCCGACCCAGGGTCCGGTGTTCTCCCTCGCCCCTTTGATATGCTTGCCCGACTCAGGGTCCGGTGTTCTCCCTCGCCCCTTTGGTATGCTTGCCCGACCCAGGGTCCGGTGTTCTCCCCCGCCCCTTTGGTATGCTTGCCCAACCTACAGTCCGGTGCTCTCCCTCACCCCTTTGGTATGCTTGCCCGACCCAGGGTCCGGTGTTGTCCCTCGCCCCTTTGGTATGCTTGCCCGACCTGCGGTCCGGTGTTCTCCCTCGCCCCTTTGGGGAGAGGGCTGGGGTGAGGGGAACATAGCGCACGCACGCTACGCCGAAATCTGCTCCATCGCCTGCAAGATACGCTTGTCGGAGATCGGGTATGGTGTCCCCAGCTGCTGCGCGAAGAAGCTGACACGCAGCTCTTCGATCATCCAGCGGATCTCCTGGACATCTTCGTCATCGCGGCGGGCAGGTGGCAGCTTGTTCAGCCACTGCTGCCAGCGCTGCTGCACCGCTTCTACCTTCAGCATCTGCGCCCGGTCACGGTGCGGATCGATGGCCATTTTCTCAAGACGTTTTTCAATCGCCTGCAAGTAGCGCAGCGTATCCCCCAGACGCTTGTAGCCGTTCCCGGTGACAAACCCGCGATAGACCAGCCCGGCCATCTGGGCCTTCACGTCCGACAGCCCCAGCGCCATGGTCATATCCACCCGCCCTTTGAGGCGTTTGTTGATATTGAACACCGCGGTGAGGATCTGCTCGACCTGTTTCGCAATGTTCACCACCGTCTCGTTAAGCTCGGCGCGCACTTTTTCGTGCAGCTTCGCAAAGCCCTCTTCTGTCCACACCGGGCCACCCGCGGCGTTGATCAGCTGATCCACGCCGCAGGAGATGCAGTCGTCGATCAGATCCAGCACCTTGCCGTAAGGGTTAAAGTACAGCCCCAGCTTGGCTTTGTTCGGCAACTTCTCGTGCAGATACTTGATCGGCGACGGGATGTTCAACAGCAGCAAGCGGCGCAGCCCGCGCCACATCGCCTGCTGCTGCTCCTGCGGATTATCAAACAGCTTGATTGCCACGCTGTCGCGCTCGTCCACCAGCGCCGGCCAGGCTTTCACCTTGTAGTTGCCGCGCTTCTGCTCGTAGCTTTCCGGAAGTTGACCGAAGCTCCAGATATGCAGCCCGCTCTGCTCGATACCGTCGTCGGCCACAGCAGATAAGGTCTCCTGCACTTTCCCTTTCAGGGCATCTTTCAGTTCGGTAAGGGAACGGCCTTCCTGCAGCTTTTTGTTCTTCTCGTCCACCACCCGGAAGCTGATTTTCAGGTGATCGGGCACCTGATCCCAGTGCCAGTCTTCACGGTCTATGGTGACACCGGTCATCCGGCGCAGCTCGCGCTCCAGCGAATCCAGCAGCGGCAGCTCCAGCGGCGTCGCGCGACCTAAAAACGCCTCGGCGTAGTTCGGCGCAGGGACAAAATTGCGGCGCACCGGCTTCGGCAGCGATTTAATCAGGGCGATAACCAGCTCGCGGCGCAGTCCGGGGATTTGCCACTCAAACCCGCTCTCTTCCACCTGGTTGAGCAACGGCAGCGGGATATGGACGGTCACGCCGTCGGCATCGGTGCCCGGCTCAAACTGGTAGCTCAGACGGAGCTTGAGGTTGCCCTGATGCCAGAAATTCGGGTAATCGAGCTTGCTGACCTGCTCCGCCCCCTCTTTGATCAACATGCTCTTTTCAAAGTTGAGCAGATCCGGGGTTTCACGGCTGACCTTTTTCCACCAGCTGTCGAAATGGCGGGCCGACACCACATCATGGCTGATGCGCTGGTCGTAAAATTCAAACAGCGTTTCGTCATCCACCAGGATGTCGCGCCGACGGGTTTTGTGCTCCAGCTCTTCCACTTCGCTGCGCAGCTTCAGGTTCTCCCGGAAGAAGGCGTGACGGGTTTGCCAGTCGCCCTCCACCAGCGCATGACGGATAAACAGCTCACGGCTGAGGGCCGGATCGATCTGGCTGTAGTTGACCTTACGCGCGGCCACCACTGGCAGGCCGTAAACGGTGACCTTTTCGGTCGCCATTACTGCGCCCTGCGCCCGCTCCCAGTGCGGTTCGCTGTACGAACGTTTCAGCAGATGCTGCGCCACCGGCTCCACCCATTCCGGGTCGATACGCGCGGCAATGCGGCCCCACAGGCGGCTGGTCTCCACCAGCTCGGCAACCATCGTCCACTTCGGCGGCTTCTTGAACAGCCCGGAGCCCGGGAAGATGGAGAAACGGGCGTTACGCGCGCCGGTAAATTCCTGTTTATCAGCATCTTTCATCCCGATATGCGACAGCAGACCGGTCAGCAGCGCGATGTGAATTTCGCGGTACTCTGCCGGTTCGCTGTTCACCGGAATGCCCAGCTCCTTCACCACCTGACGCAGTTGGGTGTAGATATCCTGCCACTCGCGCACCCGCAGGTAGTTCAGGAAATCCAGCTTGCACTGGCGACGGAACTGGTTCGATGACAGCGCTTTCTGCTGTTCGCCGATATAGTTCCACAGGTTTACAAAGGCGAGGAAATCGGACTCTTTATCGTGGAAACGGCGATGTTTTTCGTCGGAGGCCTGCTGTTTGTCCATCGGACGCTCACGCGGATCCTGAATGGAGAGCGCCGAGGTGATGATCATCGCCTCACGCACGCAGCCGTGTTTTTGCGCCTCCAGCACCATTCGCGCCAGACGCGGATCCACCGGCAGTTGGCTGAGCTGACGGCCCTGCGGCGTCAGTTTGTAGGCCGTGGCCTGTTCGTCGGTCGTGATCGCCCCCAGCTCTTCCAGCAGGCGCACACCGTCCTGAATATTACGTTTATCCGGCGCTTCGACGAACGGGAAGGCGGCGATATCACCCAACCCGAGGGCGGTCATCTGCAGAATGACCGACGCCAGGTTGGTACGCAGAATTTCGGGGTCGGTAAATTCCGGGCGCGACAGGAAATCGTCTTCTGAATAGAGACGAATACAGATCCCTTCCGAAACACGCCCGCAGCGACCTTTACGCTGGTTGGCCGAGGCCTGTGACACCGGCTCAATCGGCAGACGCTGCACCTTGGTGCGGTAACTGTAGCGGCTGATACGCGCCGTGCCGGGGTCAATCACATATTTAATACCCGGCACGGTGAGGGAGGTTTCCGCCACGTTGGTCGCCAGCACGATGCGGCGGCCGCTGTGGGACTGGAAGACGCGGTTTTGCTCGCTGTTGGACAGACGCGCATACAGCGGCAAAATTTCGGTGTGGCGCAGGTCGCGCTTGCTGAGCGCGTCGGCGGTATCGCGGATTTCGCGCTCGCCGCTCATAAAGATCAGAATATCGCCCGGGCTTTCGTTGCCCAGCTCGTCTACGGCATCAAAAATGGCCTGCAGCTGATCGCGCTCGGTGTCGTCGGCGTCTTCCACCATCGGACGGTAGCGTACTTCTACCGGGTACGTGCGGCCTGAAACCTCAATAATTGGGGCATTATTAAAGTGGCGCGAAAAACGTTCCGGGTCGATGGTGGCCGAGGTGATGATGACTTTCAGATCCGGGCGACGCGGCAGCAACTCCCGCAGATACCCGAGCAGGAAGTCGATATTCAGGCTGCGCTCGTGCGCTTCATCGATGATGATGGTGTCGTACTGCATCAATAGCCGATCCTGCTGGATCTCGGCCAGCAGGATCCCGTCGGTCATCAGCTTGACCATGGTATTGTCGCTGACATGATCGCTGAAACGCACCTTATAGCCGATGCAGCCGCCCGGCTCGGTTTGCAGCTCTTCAGCAATACGGTTTGCCACCGTTCGCGCCGCCAGACGACGCGGCTGGGTATGGCCAATCAGGCCTTTTAGCCCGCGTCCCAGCTCCATACAAATTTTTGGCAGCTGGGTGGTTTTACCCGACCCGGTCTCCCCCGCCACAATCACCACCTGGTGGTCGCGTACGGCTTCGAGAATTTCCTGTTTCTTCTGGCTGACGGGCAGGTTTTCCGGGTAGGTGATCGCCGGACGCGCCGCTTCGCGCAGCACGACTTTACCCGCCGCCTGTTCGATCTCTTTTGCCATCTCCTGGTAGATGGCCTGTTGTGCATCAGGATTTTTAACCTTCTTAACCCCGTGCAGACGGCGGGCAAACCGCTGTTTGTCACGTAACATCAGCGCATCCAGCTGTTGCATCAGCATCGGAAAGGTTAATTTCTGTTGTTCTGTCATAGCGTTAACGGGCAGTGCACTGCCGGATAAAATCTCTTTTTAATGATTGCTATAGAGTACCACATCGCCGGTTTTTACGCCTTATTCAAAAAATTCGAACATAGGCTTCGATATATTGCGCTATCCCTGCGACAGGATTGTGAATAGAGTGTCAACAAGCAACGGGGCAAGCCCCCTCATCAAATACAACAAAGGAATCACCCATGAGCAAAGTATTAGTTCTTAAATCCAGTATTCTGGCAGGGTACTCTCAGTCTGGTCAGCTGTCTGATTATTTCGTTGAACAGTGGCGTGAACAGCACAGCGGTGACGAAATCACCGTCCGCGATCTGGCCGCTCAGCCAATCCCGGTACTGGATGGTGAACTGGTTGGTGCCCTGCGTCCGAGCGATGCGCCACTGACTCCACGTCAGCAGGAAGCGCTGGCACTGTCTGATGAGCTGATTGCCGAGCTGCAGGCGCACGACGTGATCGTGATTAACGCCCCGATGTATAACTTCAACATCCCGACGCAGCTGAAAAACTACTTCGACCTGGTGGCGCGCGCTGGCGTAACCTTCCGTTACACCGAAAAAGGCCCTGAAGGTCTGGTCACCGGTAAACGTGCGATCGTGCTGACAAGCCGTGGCGGTATTCACAAAGATACCCCAACCGACCTGATTGCCCCGTACCTGTCCGTGTTCCTGGGCTTTATCGGCATCACCGATGTGAACTTTGTGTTTGCTGAAGGTATCGCTTACGGCCCTGAAGTGGCGACCAAAGCGCAGAACGATGCGAAAGCTGCCATCGACAGCCTGGTAGCGGCATAAGATTTCGCCCTCTCACCGCCCGGTGGGAGGGTTTTTGTTTTTTAGCTCTGGCCACTCTTTTTCCAGGGTAGCAATATTCTTCCCGTCCCGGCATTCAACATCAAACCTGTCAACCGACAGCAGGATCAGCTTCAGACCACGCCCGCTTTCCGCCAGCAGCGCATCATCATCAAACGTCTCTTTACGTGCCGCAACAAGGCGTTCTGAAGGAAAGATCGCGCCCGCGTCGGTAAACCGCAGGCGCACGCCCGCGTCGGTGGTGATAAATTCCACCCTGAAAAGGCTGCGCGCATCCTCGTGCAGCGCATAGCGAATAATATTGGTCGCCGTCTCACAGACGGCGAGATCGAGCGCAAAGCGCCACCCCTCATCGACAGGCAGCGAAGCAAGCTGGTGTGCCAGCCACTCCGCCAGCGGCGAGAGCGAGGTTAACGCGGCCGGTAGCGCGATATCGTTAGCCACGGACATATCACGGATTCAGCTGCGCAAGCGCCGCGGCGCGATCCGGGCAGATGCGGAAAATGCGGTCCATCCGGGTCAGGGTAAACATATTGCGGATCCCCGGGTTCAGGGCGCACAGCACCATGTCGCCTTTACCGTTCATCATTTTCAGCAGAGACACCAGCATTCCCAGCCCGCTGCTGTCGATAAAATCAATTTTACTGAAGTCGATAATCAGGGCTTTGCGATCCTCGCCTGTCTCGCGGATGATGGCCTCCTTAAAAACCGCTGCCACCGAGGCATCCAGCCTGCGCACCGCGGGGGTCATAATGTTCACGTTGGGCTGCCGCTCTGTATCAATATTCATGGTTCTTCTCCTGTACGCTCAATCACTAAAAGTGAGACATCATCAGCCATCGCCAGCGGTTCTTTATTATCCCCACTGCGCCAGTGAACAAGATGCCGGGCAAACTGCGGCAGGAGTTCGTTCAGCGTGAGGCCCGCGCCCGCCTGTAGCGACGCCTGGAGCCGCATCTGACCAAATTGTTCACCGACGAGGTTTTCGCATTCGGTAATACCATCGCTGAACAGGCAGAGCCGCTCACCGGCCGACAGCGAGAAGTTAACATCCGTCCAGCAGAGATCCGGCATCAGCCCTACCGGCGCGCCGCCGTTGCCGACTGTCCTCGCCTCGCCCTCCGGCGTGACGATAAAGGGAGTGGGATGACCGGCCTGGCACAGCCTGCCCTCGCCCGTCGCGAGATCGATAACACCGTAAATCATGGTGAAATAGCTCACGATCTCCACCTCGTCGCTGCAAAAACGACCGTTGAGGATCCGCACCACTTCGGCGGGAGATGCCACCTCGTTGTCAGCGGTAAAGAGAAAACGCTCCACCGCCCTGCCGTGCAAAAACTGGCGGGCCACAGCGAGGGACATCATCGCCGCGCCGACGCCGTGGCCGGAGACATCCACGCAGTAGAACCCCAGATGGTTATCCAGCGGGAAGACGTTAAAAATATCGCCGGAAACCCAGGCCGACGGCAGAAAGATCCAGTCGGAGAAGTAGTCCTGGTGACGCTGCTGGTGTGCAGGCAAGACTGACTGCTGAATACGCGCGGCGACCTCCAGATCCTGTTCAATCTGACGCAGGGCCTCACTCAGACGTGCGTTGCGTGCGGCGAGAGTGGACTCCAGGGACAGCACTCGCGCCCCCGCGTGCAGCCGCGCCCGCAGCTCGCTCTGCTCCACGGGCTTACTGAGAAAATCATCCGCCCCGGCGTCAAACCCCAGCGTTAAATCGTCCGGCGCTTCGCGGGCGGTCAGCAGAATAACGTAAACATAGTGCCCAAACTGACGGCTGCGAATTTCCCGGCACAGGCTAAGGCCGTCCATCTCCGGCATCTCCCAGTCACTGATCACCAGACTGACCGGCTGGTTTGCCAGGATGTCCAGCGCGGCGACGCCGTTTTCCGCCTCGCTGACGGTATAGCCCCACTGGGCAAGCATCCGCGCAAGCAAACGACGGTAGACCGGCGAATCTTCAACAATCAGGACGTGCTGTGCTGACATAGCGCCCCCTAAAGCGGTAAGAACCAGACAAGGCTGACCGTGCCTTCACGAAACTTGCCGTTGCCGCTCTCGTGGCCGGGATAACGGGTGCCAGAGTAATTGGCATACTGAACGGAGAAGGAGCCGGGTGTATACCCTGCGTAGCCAAAGCTGTAGCTGTAGTCGCCGTTCCAGGGCTGCTGCTGGCTGCTGTCCGGGTACCAGAAGGCCGTGGCGCGCACAAAGAAATGTTGCTTAAAGGTGTACCCACACCCGCCCAGCATCACATTCTTATTGCTGCGGATATCATTGCTTTCAAGGTCGTAATAGCGCGGCACCCAGCTGTAGCCCACCTGGCAGATGATGGAATCACCTTTGTTAATCAGCAGGCTGTTTTCCAGGGGCTTCGGCAGCGAGAACTTATAGGCCAGGGTCACGGCCCCCTGTTCAAAGTAGGTGTGGCGCTGGTTCCCGGACGTCCAGAAACGGTTATCGCCGTAGTTACTGTAAACCAGACTCAGGGTGTTGGCGTGCCAGTCATCGTAGCCAAAGCTGTAGCGGAAATCGGCCGTATAGCGACTGGTATCGGTGACTGGCAGACGCGATGTCACATTGGCAAACCAGTAGCTGTAGGGGGAATATTGCAGGCTGAGGTTCAGCGTCTGGTTATATTTGCGCTTTTGCTCTGCGCTGTCAGAGCTGTTGGGGATGGACATCCACTGCTCTTTTAAACCCGAGCTAAAGCTCAGGGCACCGGAAAACACATCGTCATTACCGGAGAAAAGCCGTCCCCAGCGGCTGGTGAAAACCCCTGCCTGCACCGGCTCGCCGTTCTTGTCGCGCAGCGGCTCCTCACCCTCTTTCTGAGCGGCCTGTGCCCCCGCAGCGGCGCATAACAGCACGCAGGCCAGTAGATATTTCTCCCGCATTTGCCCTTCCTTAGTTAGGTATCCAGCGTGCGGCGACGTTATATTTCGCCAGTAACCACAGTACGCCCAGTGCTGTCGCGTGAACGAGGGTGTTCACCATCCAGTCCTGACGCCAGAGATCGAAGGTCACGAACTGGCTTACCGCGAGCACGACGTAAACATGCAAAATAAAGGTATAAAGTGAGCGCTGGCCGAGCGGGATCAGAAACCAGCCTGCCAGCCGGTACAGGGGCTGCCAGCACCATGTCAGCAGCAGATAGACCGTCACCATCAGGCAGATATCGTTAAGCACGCGTATCGGCCCGAGACCGTTCTTCGCCGCCCAGGTGTGGTAAAAGGCATTAAACTCCGCCGGCGGGATAACGTGCATCAGGAGCGCGGGCGGCATAAAGGGGTTGGTATGGTTCTGGGCGACAAAGCCGAGGACGAGCGCAACGATCACCAGCGCCACCACCACCACTTTGCCCGGGGAGGTGCGGGCGAAGGAGATGAGTTCCTCTTTGTACCAGCCGCTCGCCATGCCCAGCACAAAAATAAATTGCCAGGCCAACAGCGGGAACGCGAATTCGAACTCAGAGGGCGTGACACGCACCGGCCAACGCTGCCAGCAGCCATAAACCAGCAGTGAAAGACCCAGCAGCCAGTAGACGTGTCCCCTTTGCAGCATCCCTAAAAACAGGGGGCTTAACAGCAGAAGAAAAATATAGAGGCCGAGGATTTGTGTCTGATGGGGACCGATTTGCAGGTACAGAATAATGTTAAACCAGGTCTCTTTTATTTGCGGCGTAACCGGATAGAGCGACCAACTGGTACCTGAAAAACGATCGGTAAAATGGGTCACTTCAAAAACATCAATAAAGGGCAAATACCCCAATAACAGAAAGGATACAATGATAATAATATTAACCCGGTATATTTTCCATGCTCTGAGATAAAGCCCCCATGAAATAGTGAGTAAGACCGCTTTCTGTAATCGGGCGCGATTTAACATGCCTAGCATAAATCCGGAAAGAATAACAAAGCCTTCGGCACCGGTCGTCAGGCCAAAACGTTCCCAGGTAAATATATTAAATATCGACATCACTTCCGTATGCGCGACCACCATCATCACCAGCGCAATGCCACGCATAAAATCAATACGCAGATCGCGATTCCCTGCCAGAGAATAACGCCATGTCATTGATAATATGCCTTTATTCTGCGTTAACGCAGGCGCAATCTGGCTCATAGGGAGTCCTGTTCATGATCCTGAAAAAGCGTCGTGCCAATTATTTAGATAGCGTAAATGTATTCATCTGGCAATTATTGCGGCGCGCTGAATAAAGCTTATTAATAATTAACCTTCATTTAAGCCACCCTAAACTGTTGCAATTTCCCCTGCTGGAATAATTTTTTCCGCGTTCTACACTTACCTTAAATTTTGTTTTTGTGGACGTTATTTTACGTGGCGCTCTGATCGTCGGTAGCAGGCCTTTAATTAATCGTCATCGTGGAATCAGGATATCCTTCGCTATGGATTTTTATTTTTCCCGTTTTGAACATCGCAAGCCGCCTGAACCGCTAAAGACACCGCGCTGGGTAATGATGACCTGGCAGGTATTAGCGGTTGCCGCACTGATTCTTGGGGCCAATTATATTTACTGGCGCTGGACCGCTTCGTTAAATACCGACGCACTCTGGTATGCCATTCCGCTGGTGCTGGCGGAAACCCTGGCCTGGATCGGCACGGTGCTGTTTACCATCAATCTGTGGAAGGAAGAAGATCCGCCGCAAAACCCGCCTCCGGGCGAAATTAACGACTGTCTGCGACCGGAGGATGCGGAAGCGTCGAGACCGATAAAGGTCGATCTCTTTATCGCCACCTATTCAGAAGACGTGGAGTTGGTCAGGCTCTCCATTCGCGACGCCATGAAAGTGGTCTACCCCGGGCCGCTGGATTTTAAGGTGCATGTGCTGGATGACGGCCGCCGCCCGGAGATGAAAGCCGTGTGCGAGGAAGAAGGCGCCAATTACATTACCCGTCAGACTAACATTGGCTTCAAGGCTGGCAACCTGCGTAACGGACTCGAGCAGACCGACGGCGACTTCCTGGTGATCTGCGATGCCGATACCCGCGTCTTCCCCACGCTGCTCAGCCACACGCTGGGCTATTTCCGTGACCCGGACGTGGCATGGGTTCAGACTCCTCAGTGGTTTTTCGACCTGCCGGAAGGGGAAAGTTTGCCGCGCTGGCTCGGTCGCAAGGTGGGCAAAGCGGGATACGGGCTGGGCTGGCTGGCCCAGAAATTCATCGGGCCGGTAACCGTCGGGCGTGACCCCTTTTTCAACGATCCGCGTATGTTTTATGACGTGATCTTACGCCGCCGTAACTGGGCCAACGCCGCCTTCTGCTGCGGCGCGGCCTCCATTCACCGGCGCGAGGCGGTGATGCAGGCGGCCCTGCGCAGCTACGTCTGGACCGTTGAAGAGGAGATCGACCGCCATACCCGGGACATCCGCGATCCCGCGATGCGTGAAACGCTACAGGACGCCATGCGTCCCCATGTGGCCTTCGATACCGAACTGACCCCCTATAAGTTTCACGTCTCCGAAGATATTTATACCTCCATCCTGCTGCACGGGGACGCCGCACGCCGCTGGCGCTCGGTAATGCACCCGCGTATCGAATCTAAAATGCTCTCCCCGCAGGATATGCTGACGTGGATGATCCAGCGTTTTAAATATGCCGCAGGGTCGCTGGATATTCTGTTCCACGACAATATTTTCAGCCGTCGCCGCTTTAAGCTCTCTTTGCCGCAGACGTTGATGTATGCCACCACCTTCTGGTCTTACATGGCCTGCGTATGGAATACCATTTTCCTGATTTCGCCCATTATCTATCTGTTCACCGGCATCCCCCCGGTGTCAGCCTGGTCTGAGCCGTTTTACCTGCATTTTTTGCCCTTTTTTATTATGTCCGAGCTGGCCTTTATGTTCGGTACCTGGGGGATTTCGGCCTGGGACGGCAGGGCTTCTTACCTCTCCTTCTTCTCCATGAACCTGCGGGCGCTGGATACCGTTCTGCGCGGGGAGCAGATCAAATTTCACGTCACCCCGAAAGAGCGCCAGACGGGCCGGTTTCTCTATCTTGTTAAACCGCAGATCGCCATCGTCGTGCTTACCCTGGCGGGGCTTATCTGGGGTGGGATTCAGGTGGCGCGTGGCCAGGTTGACGACCCTTCCGGCTACGTGATCAATATCTTCTGGGGTGCGGTGAATATCGCCGCCATGCTGCCCCTGATCCTCGCCGCCATGTGGACGCCAGCCGACGAGGAGGCGAGCCAATGAGCAAACGCGACGCGCTGCTGTCTGCCCGCAGCTATCTCACCATTTTGATCGGTTTTCTGCTGGGTTTCGCCATTGTCGTCTGGGTCGAGAAGCAGATGCCCACGCGTATTGAGAGCAGCGCGGGCATGACGTTAAGTCAGGATTTTCCGCCCCTGCCCACTTCGCGCGAGCTGACCTTTGACGAGGCGATCTGGGCGCGGGTGGCCTGGCAGTATTATGTCAACAATACCCAGCCGAACGGGCTGGCGAATGCACACGACGGCGAACCCTGGCTCAGTCTGTGGAGTACCGGAAGCTATCTGTTTGCCCTGGTGGCGGCAAAACAGCTCACCATTCTGACAACCGACGAATTTGACGAGCGGATCACCGCGGCGCTCTTTACTCTGGGGCGGCTACCGCTCAATGCCGAGGGGCTGCCCGCCGCCTATTACCACGCAGATTCCCTGGAAATTCTGGGTAAAGCGGACTCCTCCGCTATCGGGATGGGTCGCCTGCTTAACGCCCTGCAAACCCTGCTGTGGCGATACCCTCAGCATGCCGCCGGGGTACGCGATCTCTTTAACCAGTGGAAAGTGGGCGGCCTGGTCGCCAATAACACCGCCACCCAGGCCGCAGCCCCGCTTCACCACTGGGCGCTGGCCGTGGATGAACCGCGCAACAGCTTCGGCTATCGCCTGTATGCCAGCCACACGCTTCGGCTGATCGACAGCGCGGCGGGCCTGGCAGTCACCAACCCGCCGGAAGGGCAACAGATGATCGATATCGACGGCATCATGGTGCCTGACGAGGGACTGCGCACGCCCTGGGGACGACAACCCTCGCTGATTAGCCTTCCCTATCTCTTAACCGGCCTTGAGCTGGGCTTTGATGCCCAGAGCGCGGAGATTGCCTGGCGCATTATGCAGATCCAGCAGCGTCGGCACGGCCTTCGGGTCAGCAAGCCCCCCATCAGCACCGACTACGCCGAGCCTGCGCCCGATTACGTGAACGATCTGCCTGATCGTCAGCCGCTGCAAAATAGCGCCCTGCACGATGCCCCCCCGGAGCAGTTAGCGATCACCTCCACCCGCACCGCCTTTGCCTGGTATGCCCTGTTCCGCAACGGCTGGAGCGAAGCGCTGCGCCAGCAGGTCCAGAAGCTGCAGGTGCCCGGCAAGGGCTGGCAGCGTGGGCTTAACCCTGACAGCAGCGTCAACGACGTCGTTGACGCCGATACCAATGCCGTTGTTCTCGAAAGCCTGGCCTATATCGCCCGGGGCCAGATGCTCTGTCTGGCCTGTCTTGGGCCAATAACACCACCCACTTCTTCAGCAGGAGCTACGCCATGAAGCTGAAATCTTTACTCTATTTTCCTCTTCTGGCCGGGCTCATGGCGATCTGGCTTTCGCTCGCGGCGGCTGAAGCCGCGACCGGGCTGCCGGCTTCTGAGTACGAGCCTCGCAGCGGCGAACTCACCCCGAGAGAGATGGCGATTGCCAAAAATGCCTGGCAATATTTCGTCTCGAACTTTCAGCCCACCACCGGGCTGGTCAATGCGGTAAATAAATACCCCTCCACCACCATGTGGGACAGCGCCTCTTACATGGCCGCCATGACGGCGGCGCGGGAGCTGGGGATTATTGATAAAGCCGAGTTTGACCGCAGGATGCTGAAGTTACTCGCCACCCTGAACAAGCTTGATCTCTTCCGTAACGAGCTGCCCGACAAGGCCTATAACACCATTTCAGGGCAGAAGGTGAACTACCAGAACAAGCCCGGCGAGATTGGGTTTTCGGCGCTGGACATCGGCAGGATGCTGGTCTGGCTGAAGGTGATAAAAGAGCGCTATCCCGAGTACAGCAACAGCATCGATAACGTGGTGTTGGGATGGGATTTTAGCCACGCGGTGGATCCCTGCGGCACCTTGTACGGTGCCTATCTGGAAAACGGCCAGCCGAAATACGTGCAGGAGGGGCGTCTGGGGTATGAGGAGTACGGCGCGGCGGGCTTTGCCCTGTGGGGGTTCAGTACCTGTCAGTCCAGCCGTCCCCAGCCCTATGAACTGGCGGAAATTTACTGCGTGATGGTGCCCTATGATTCCCGCGATCCGCGTCAAACCAGCCAGCATAACTATGTGGTGAGCGAATCTTACGTCCTGTACGGCATGGAGTTTGGTTTTGATAATCCGACAGACCGCAATAACAGCCCGCGCGATTACTCCCATCCGTGGATGAAGAACTTCGCCGACCGGGTATACCAGGCCCAGGAGAACCGCTACGCCATCACCGGTATACTAACCGCCCGCTCTGAGCACCAGCTCGATAAATCCCCCTACTTCGTTTATGACACCGTCTTCAGCGACGGTTTTAACTGGAACACCATTACCGACAAAGGTCAGTTCGTTCCGAATACCGCCGCCGTATCGCTGAAAGCCGCCCTGGGCATGTGGGTTCTCTGGGATTCGCCTTATACCGATCGCCTGCTGGACACCATCGAAAACGCCAATGAGGAAGGGAAAGGCTATTACGAGGGCCTGTACGAAAACGGCGACGGCCCGATCAAGGAGTTCACGGCCAATAACAACGGCATCATGCTGGAAGCGCTGTTGTTCAAAAAAGAGGGCAAATTGCTGCGCTTCAACACCGACAATCCCAAAAACCGCGATTTCGCCCCCTCCCTGTGGGACAAAAAGCTGGTGGATCTTTTTGAGCCGAATAACACTCCGCGCAACCGTCCTTTCCTGAACAGCACGCCAGCCGTCAAAACCTGGTGTGAACAGACCGGGACCACGCAGCGCACCAGACCGGCCTGTCAGGCCTGCCAGTGCGCCACCTGCAACGCGGATGAACCCGTTAAACTGCCGCCGGTGACCGCGCAATGCTTAAAACCCTAGCTCGCTGGCTGGCCGTCGCCGCTCTCGTTCTGCTTATCGCCTTCGCCCTGTTCAGTCGGGAAGGCGCCGGGTGGCGCTGGCTGACCAAAGGCGGCTGGCACTCCACCGCGCGCATAAGCAGTCTGTCGCCGCAGGAACAAGAGTGGGCGCGCATCGCCTGGCGCTATTTCGAGAATAACACCCAGCCGCAGACCGGGCTGGTCAACGGCAGCGACAAGCAGCCGCGCGTCACCCTGTGGCAGATGGGCGATACCCTGATTGCCCTGCTCGCCGCCCGGGAGCTGGATCTGGTCAAAGAAGCCGAGTTTGACGCCCGGCTGACGCGCCTGCTCGGCACCCTGAATCGCCTGACGCTCACCGATACCCGTACCCCGGGGCGGCTTTACTCCAGCCGGACGGCAACCCCCATCGACTTCAGCGGCAAACCGGTGAAAAGCGGCTGGTCAGCAAAAGATATGGCGCGTTTGATGCTGGCCCTGCGCCTCACCGCCGAGCGTGCCCCCCAGTATCGTGAGTACCTGGATAAAATTATCCTGCGCTGGAATTTCTGTCCGGTGATGGATAACGAGGGGGAGCTGCGATCCGCTTCGCTGCAGGACGGCAAGACGGTCGTGCGCGACGAGCTGCGGCTGGGTGAGAGCGAATACGCCGCCACGGCCTTTCACCTGTGGGGTTTTCCGGTGGGTAAAGCGCTTATCCCCCCTTCCCGCAACGTCATTATCTATCAGCGCAGCCTGGCCGTTGACGCCCGCGACCCGCGCACGACCTGGCAGCCTTCGCTGCTGAGCACCCTGCCCGCCATGCTGCCGGGGCTGGAGTTCGGCTGGCAACCGCCCGGCGTGCCCTCTGATGTGCAGAAGACGCTGCGCGAGCGGGCCGAAGGGGTATGGCTTAGCCAGAAAACGCGCTGGGAGCGTGACAAAGTGCTTACCGCACGCGCCGACTTCTATCTCGCCCAGGCTCCCTGGCACGTCGAAGACACCGTCTGGGGTAACGGTTATGCGTGGAACACCCTGGGAGACGACGGCCGGTATTATCCCCGGCTGGCTCAGGTCACCACCAAAGCGGTCTTTGTGCTCTGGACGCTGTGGGAGACCGAGTACACCGACGCTCTGATGGCGGTGACTACGCATCTTAACAACCCTGAACAGGGCTGGTTTGAGGGGCGCGTGGAGGCGACCGGGGACATTAACCCAACCCTGACCCTCTCCACGAACGCCATGGTGCTGGAAGCCCTGCTGTACAAACACAACGCCGGGCCGCTGTTTGAAAACGGTCTGGCGGATGACAACAGCTATTTCTCCCGCCGCACGACGGATCAATTCAACCCACCCGGTCTCTGTCTGCCGGGCGAAAAAGCCGTGAGGACCGCACCATGAAATTTTATCGCGATCTCTTCGAGGCAAGCCTGAACCGGGTGATACCCGAGCACGACAAAAAGCGCTTTTTCGATATCTTCTGGGACACCTTTAGCCATATGTCCCCCGAAACAGAGCAGCATTTCGCCCGGCGTCCGGGTAAAGAAGGCCAGCAGATGATCTTCAAAAGCTTTTTCGCCATGCTCACCGTTGATGGCGTGCTGTTCGTGCCGGACTTTCTTGAGCGCCTGGCACGGGAGCAGAGCGATGAAGGCCTGCGTCTGCCGCCGCGATTCTTCGCCATGTGGCGGGAGGCGATGCTCAACACCGTGCGCGCCTGCGATCCTCTCTGTGATGAGGAGATCATTACCGCCTGGGCGATGGCAATCGCGCCCGGTCTGGAGTATTTGCGTCGCCAGGCGGAGCTGCACTATCAGCCCGGAGGCGATTAGCTATGCAATCCACATCCCATTTCGACCTCAACGCGCTGCCCATGGGCGTGATGATCTACGATCCGGCCGAGTGCCTGCTGGCCTGGAATGACCAGATGACGCGCTTCTATCCGGTGATCGCTCCCTGGCTGACTGTTGGCGCAACGCTGGAGAGCCTGGCGGAGAAATTCATTGATGCTGGCTATAACATCGACCCCGGCCGCCGCCAGACGCTGCGCGAGGCGATTATTCGCAACTGCCGTCAGGCGAGCCATCGTGAAGTGCGGCATTCGGGCAAACGGCGGCTCTACGTGCAGCATCAGCGGCTGGCGGACGGCGGCATTGCCAGCCTGCATACGGACATTACCGAGCTTGATGAGGCGCAGCGCTCACGCCACCAGCTGCACGACGATTTTTTATTGACTGCGGAGTCGATCCAGATCGGCATCTGGGACTGGCAGGTCTCTCACGACAGCCTGCAGGTGAACGATACCCTGCTGGCCATGGTCGGTCAGTCGCGGGTGCAGTTGCACTATCCGCTGCGCTTTTTGCTTAACCTTGTCCACGAGGCGGATCGCGCCACCCTGCGCCAGGCGATGATCGCCTCTAAGCAAGACCATATGCCGGTGTTTGAGTGTGAGATCCGCGTCCAGCACCCGACTCAGGGCTGGCGCTGGATGTTGATCTCCGGCCAGGTAGTGACCCTCACTATTCAGCAGCAGGCTGAACGGGTGATCGGCACCCTACAGGATATTACCCGCCGCAAGGAGGCCGAGCTGCTGGCGATTGAGGCGGCAAAAGTGGCCCGCGAGGCAAACGAGGCGAAAAGCGCCTTTCTCGCCAACATGAGCCATGAGATCCGCACCCCGATGAACGGTATCCTGGGCATGACCCAGCTCTGTCTGGACACCCAGCTCAACCCGGAGCAGCGCGAATACCTCTCTCTGGTGATGAGCTCTGCCCAGTCGCTGCTGCATATTATCAATGACATTCTCGACTTTTCCCGCATTGAATCGGGCAAGATGTCGATGGACGAAGAGCCGCTGGAGATCCGCCCCTTCGTTCAGTCGCTGATCCGCCCGCACATGCCTGCCGCCAGCGAAAAAGGCATCGAGCTGCTGGTGGATATTTCGCCCGCGGTGCCGGAGGTGCTCATTGTGGATGGCCCCCGGCTACGTCAAATCCTCACCAACCTGCTGGGCAACGCCCTGAAGTTTACCCATCAGGGCGAGGTCCTGCTGGCGATTGAGCCCGGCAACGCCGAGAGGGAGTGGCGTTTTCGCATTCGCGACAGCGGTATCGGGATCCCACCTGAGAAGCAAAAGGCCATCTTCGAGGCCTTCAGCCAGGCCGACAGCTCCACCACCCGCCGCTATGGCGGTACCGGCCTGGGGCTGACCATCTCGGCCCGGCTGGTCAGTCTGATGGGCGGAGAGCTGACGGTGCAGAGCGAACCCGGAGCAGGCAGCGAGTTTGCCTTCACCCTGCCGCTGGAGAACCCGCAAACAGCGTCAGCAACGGGCACTCCCATGGCTCGCTTCAACGGCGAACGGGTGTTGGTCGTGGATGACAACAGCACTAACCTGCGCCTGCTTGATACCATGCTTCGCCAGATGGGCCTGACGCCAACCTGTGTGAACAACGCCGGGGAGGCGTTACGGCGGGTCGCCGAAGGTGCCCACTGGCCGCTGATCCTGCTGGATGCACAAATGCCGGACATGGACGGCGTTTCGCTGGCCCTTGAACTTTCGGTTCTGCAGCAGGCCAGTCAGAGTCATATCATCATGTTGAGTTCAATGAGCCGCCATTTTGATGCCAACATGCTTAAACGCATTGGCATCGCGCACTATCTGCACAAACCGGTTGCCCAGCGCGAACTCTACCAGACCATTACCCGTGTCCTTGCACCTGCCCCCCTTGCGGATCCGCCCCCTGTCCCAGTGGCTGCTCCCACACGCGCACAGGCCGAACTGCACATTCTGCTGGCCGAAGATAACCTGGTGAACCAGAAAGTCGCCAGACGCCTGCTGGAGCGGCTCGGTCACCAGTGCGAAGTGGTCAACAATGGCCGTGAGGCGCTGGCGCGCTGGCGCGAGCAGACCTGGGACGTGCTGCTTATCGACCTGCAAATGCCGGAGATGGACGGTGAAACCGCCATCCGGCTGCTGCGGGAAGAGACGGTAGCGCGTGGCCTTAGCCACCAGCCCGCCATTGCCATGACGGCTCACGCCATGCAGGGCGATAAGGAGCGCTGCCTGGCGATGGGTTTCGACGGCTATATCGCCAAGCCGGTGAGCCAGGAGGCGCTGCAGGATGAAATAGCCCGCGTCGGCCAGCCACAAGACCAGGGCATGCCAGACGAAGCGCGTCTGTTGAAACAGTGCGCCGACGATCCCAGCCTTGTTCAGGAGCTATTGGAACTGTTCGGCGAAGGACTCGACGAGGCGATAGCCGCCATCGTCCAGGCTATCGATAATGACGATCGTGAGGCTCTGCGCCGGGCGGCGCACCGGCTTCGCGGCGAAGCCGTCACCCTTGGTTTTACCGGCCTTACCGGGCTGCTCGAGGAGCTTGAGAGCCAGGCGGTGTCCCTGGACCAGACCAGACTTAGCCTGCTGCGCCGGGAGCTGACCGCTGAGGCCGGGCGCAGCGTCGCGTGGCTACGCCACAGAGCGCAGGAGGTAAAGCATGATCTCTAAACTTGGTCTGCTGCTGATGTTCAGCACGCCGCTGGCGCTGGCGAGCCAGCCGGTCACCTGGTCTCTGGCGGGGATGTGGCGGGTACATGACGCCAACGATACCGCCTTTAACGGGGCCAGCGCTTCTGACCAGGGCTGGCGTACGCTTCGGGTGCCTGCTAACTGGTACAGTGCCGGATACGATCATCAGGGTGCGCTGTGGTACCGGCACGAATTTACGCTGCCCGAACGTGCCCCGGATACCATGGCTACCCTGGTATTTGATGGCGTGGACTATTTTGCCGGGGTGACGCTTAACGGCAAAAATCTCGCCCGTCACGAGGGCTATTTCCAGCGATTCTCTGTGGATGTCACTGAGACGCTGCGCCGCCACAATCGGCTCGCCGTTCGGGTAGACAGCCCCCGGGAAGATCCCAAAACAATCTGGCCGCTGCACAAAACGCTGTTCAAAGGGATTCTTAACCAACACGACACTCGCCCTGGTGGTGCCTGGTCTGAGCAGGGTCAGGATGCTAACTCCGGCGGGATCTGGGCACCGGTGAAACTGCATCTGAGCCGCGGCGTCACCATCGACGACGTGATCCTCCGCCCGGACTGGCGCGAGGGGCTGGAAAACCCGGTGCTGCGCGCCGACATTCGCTACCGGGCGCAGACGCACGGGCCAGTGACCCTGCGCCTGTCGGCTGCGCCGGATAATTTTAACGGCCAGCGTATTCAGCAGGACTTTCCGGTAAACCTGACAAAGTCGGACGGTCAGGTCCAGACCCTGAGCGTCACGCTGCCGATGAAAGGTGCCAGGCTCTGGTGGCCGGCAGGCTATGGCAAGCCGAACCTGTACCGGATCCGCGCCACCCTGGTGGATGACCAGGGGGTAATGGACACCGCCGTCACCCGGACGGGTCTGCGCAAACTGGAGGAACAGCCGGATAACAAAGGCTGGCGAATCAATGACAGACGACTGTTTATTAAAGGCAGCAACTACATCGGTTCCCCCTGGCTCGGCACCATGACGCGGGATAAATATCGTCAGGATTTCGCGCTGGTGGAGAAGATGAACGCCAACGCGATCCGGGTTCACGGGCATGTGGCAGGCCGCGCGCTTTATGAGGTGGCCGACGAGATGGGGCTGATGATCTGGCAGGATGTCCCCCTCCAGTGGGGCTACGATAACAGCGTTGCATTTGCTGACAACGCGGTGCGTCAGACCCGCGACATGGTTGAACAGTTCGGTAATTCCCCGGCCATTATCGTCTGGGGCGGGCACAACGAGCCGCCCTGGAACTCGCCGTGGATGGAAAAACGCTTCCCCGACTGGAATAAAACCTTAAACCAGTCTCTGACAAAACGGGTAGGTGATACCCTGGCTGAAGATAGCTCCCGCATCGTGCATCGTTTTTCCGCTGTGGAGGAGCACTACTGGGCGGGGTGGTATTTCGGCACCATGCGCGATCTGCTCGCCCCCGCCAAAACCGGGATCATCACCGAGTTTGGTGCTCAGGCCCTGCCGCGCCTCTCAACCCTGAAAACCATTGTGCCTGCCCACCTTATGTGGCCGAAGAGTACAGCGGCAGACGATCCCGGCTGGACGCTCTGGAAGTACCATAATTTTCAGCCGTTCCAGACCTTTAAGTTCGCCAACATCCCGCGCGGGAAGAACATCCAGGAGATGATTGATAACACCCAGGCGTATCAGGCGGAGCTGGTGGCTATGGCGGCGGAGAGTTATCGTCGGCAGCGTTATCAGCCGGTGACCGCCCTCTTCCACTTTATGTTTGTCGAGACCTGGCCCTCGATCAACTGGGGCGTTGTGGATTATCTGCGCAAACCGAAAGCGGGCTATTACGCGCTGCAACAAGCCTATCAGCCGATCCTGCCCTCCATTGAACCCGTGACCGCCGTCTGGCGTCAGGGAAGCGAGGCGACGGTACGCCTGTGGGCAATCAACGATACCTGGTCTGCCTGCGAGGATTGCCGTCTTACGTGGCAGGTGAAGCAAAGTGGCCAACGTCTTGCTGAAGGTGAGACGGTCATGACTCTGCCGCCCGACTCAGGCAACAAGATAAAAGAGATTAACGTCACGCCGACCCGCGGCGAGCCTGTGACCATTGAGTATCGCATTGAAGATAAAGCGGGCAAGACGGTGGGTAAAAACCGGCGCGAAGAGCCTGTAGAGCCGCCGTCTACGGGGGAGTAAAGCGTCATCGTGTGGCAAACCCTCTTGTCTGAGAGGGTTCACACCTTCTGGTATGGACAGCGAGTTGACGAGACGCCTGCTCGCGACAAAAGCGGAACGTGAGATACTCGCTACAGCAAATGAAAAGGCCCCAGCAAATAATTGCCAGGGCCTTCAGGTTACGAACAAATTAATAATTAACATTCATCAACTTAATTACACACTACAACTTCAAAGATGTACGTATTCTCACAGGATTACCGTTTAAACCAGTTAACGCTACCTCCTCTGATAAGTATGTGAAATAACATCATTTCCTGTCGTGTACATCACCCACGCGATATATACTCTTGATGCGTTGCCTTAATTGCCTCGCGATATTCTTGACGCCATACTTACGTCCCCTAATCGCGGCTATTACTCTTTGAAACAAGGCCTTACATCATCGCGTGTACTTCCCCACTATGCGATCGTACTTATTTACTGCATGGCCTGAAAGCATGTTCTAACTGGTATTCACTTATTTACCAGGACCCAAACTACACAACTTCGTGGCCTTTATCGCATCTCGTTACTGCTTTATTACCGCACCGTGAAACCTTTATTTCGCTGTGGTGCTGAGTTCTAATTTACTCATTATAGATACAGAGTCAACACCCTAATTACGCACTGTTAGACTTTCTTGTTTAATATCATGAAAACAGATAATTACGTGATCCCGATCCCGTTTGTTCAGGGGGTTGCCGCTCAGCTGGACGATTTTGGTCGCAGGTTTTCGTCAAACACCAGCCGCTTACGATCCGGCTCCACCTCATGTAGCGGCTCCACCTGATGCATCGTCTGTTTGCAGCGTTCCACCAGAGTTTGATACTCACGGGTGCCCTGCTTCTTCCATTCCATCTCCTGCTCGCTCAGCGCCCGAATCGCTTTCGCCGGGCTGCCCAGGATCAGATGGTCAGCAGGCATTTCCGCTTTCGCTTTCACAAACGCGGCCGCGCCGACAATGCTGTTCTCGCCAATTACCGCCCCGTCCATGATCACCGCATTCATTCCCACCAGCGCATTCCGGCGGATGACGCAGCCGTGAAGGATAGCGCCATGACCAATATGGCCCTCTTCTTCCACGACCGTGTCCTGCTCGGGGAAACCGTGCATGATGCAGTTATCCTGGATGTTGGCCCCGTCTTTCACCACGATACGGCCAAAATCACCGCGCAGGCTGGCGTTGGGGCCGACGTAGACCCCCTTGCCGAGGATCACATCGCCAATCAGCACCGCTGTCGGGTGAACATAACTCTCTTGCGGAACAACCGGGGTCATACCATCGATTTGATATACAGGCACATTACCTCCTTTACGCAGGCGTCAGGCCGCCGAAGCGTTGCCAATAGGAAGAACCCGGCGACGGCAGTTCGCCGACGGAGGTCTCCCCTTTCTCACTGACAAACGCCAGCGCACCTGGCGCGACGCGCTGATAAATGTTGATGCACAGCTGGCGGGCCGTCTGGCCTGCCCAGTGCGACGGGAGTAACTCTTCCGGCAGGAGCGGATCCTTGAGCACCACCCGGCGATAAAAATGGATCAACAGCAGCTGGATCTGGAAGCAGCGCTCCGGCGTTAGCTCTGCCGGGGTGGCCTCGCGCAGCAGCGGAAGGAGCGGTCGGAACGAGTCGATAAAGGTTTCGTACATCAGGTTCTGCTCGCTAAGCTGCCAGCACTCTTCAACCCTGGAGCGCAGCGCGGCGCGGGAGAGCGCCAGCGGCGAATGCGCCTCAAAGCAGATGACGTTCTCGGCTACGCCCGCTTCGTGCAGCAGGGTCTGGACATCCGCCAGCTGTTGCGACGGGGAGGCCATCAGGCTGGGGGCAAGCGTACCGAAGCCTTGCCAGATCAGCTGCTTTTTCACATCCGCCAGCGTGGCTTTATCCATTCCTTCGGAGAGCAACAGCAACCATTTTCCGTCCCAGGCTGGCAGCTCCGCGCGATAAATTTTTGCCTCAGCCCGCCGGGTTAAGCGCAACCCTTTGTCACTCAGCCGGTAAAAGCTGCGTCTGCCGATGCGAACCACATCCAGCCAGCCCTCTTTATTCAGGCGGAACAGCGCGGTACGTACAAAGCGTTCGCCAAAGCCCATCCCTTCCAGCAGTGCCGCCAGGCTACCCAGCCAGACTTCGCCGCCGCGATGGGACAACGCATCGCCGTATAAGGAGGAGATCAACGACGTGCCGCTGACGGGAACGGAGCTGACCGCGTGCTGAATAAAGGCGTCGAGTTTACTCATGTGATTCATTCTGTTGTGATTATTTTGTCGGATGAATCATAGCATAGCACCAGACGCGTGACCCTCCCCAATACGGAGAGGGTCAGCAGGCCGGGGTTAGCCGTTGGCGGCGACCTTACGCAGGTCGAAGACGCGGCAGGCTTTGCCTTCGGAACGCGGGATACTGCCGCAGTTCACAATGGTAACGTCGGTGGAGATCCCCACCATCGATTTGATGCGGTGGCGCAGCTCATGGCACACATGACAACGCTGTTCGTGGGTCAGGGTTAAGCTGCTCTGTTTCAGCTCCACTTTGACTGAAAGCGAATCAAGATGGCCCCGACGATTCACCTCCA
Organism: Leclercia sp. GLN_9; assembly: GCF_043105735.1. NCBI lineage: Bacteria > Pseudomonadati > Pseudomonadota > Gammaproteobacteria > Enterobacterales > Enterobacteriaceae > Leclercia > Leclercia sp. GLN_9. Next base: position 706,274 of record NZ_JBICLV010000017.1, on the reverse strand, counting down.
GCTGGTAGTGCGGCGACAGGTGCTCAAACTTGACGATCTCCTCTTCCAGTTGAGAGGGGAAGACGTTCACGCCGCGGATGATCAGCATGTCGTCGCTGCGACCGCTGATGCGATCCATCCGGCGCATGGTGCGGGCGGTGCCCGGCAGCAGACGCGTCAGGTCGCGGGTGCGGTAGCGGATCACCGGCAGCGCCTCTTTGGTCAGGGTGGTGAACAGCAGTTCGCCCTGCTCGCCATCCGCCAGCGGCGTGCCGTCGTTCGGGTTGACGATCTCCGGGTAGAAGTGATCTTCCCAGATAGTCGGCCCGTCGGCGGTTTCGATACACTCCATCGCCACGCCCGGACCCATCACTTCAGACAGGCCGTAAATGTCCAGGGCGGTAATGCCGAGACGCTTCTCGATTTCGCGGCGCATCGCCAGGGTCCAGGGTTCAGCCCCAAAAACACCAACGCGCAGGGAGCATTGGCTGGCATCGCCACCCATCTGGCGCTCAAGCTCTTCGATCAGGTTAAGGCAGTAGGATGGCGTCACCATGATCATGTCCGGCTGGAAATCGCGGATCAGCTGGGCCTGTTTCTCGGTCTGGCCGCCGGACATCGGGATCACCGTCGCGCCTAAACGCTCGGCACCGTAGTGTGCGCCCAGCCCGCCAGTGAACAGGCCATAGCCGTAGGCCACGTGAATTTTGTCTTTCGCACTGCCACCGGCGGCACGCAGGGAGCGCGCCACAATGTTGGCCCAGTTATCAATGTCGTTTTGCGTGTAGCCGACCACGGTCGGTTTGCCGGTGGTACCCGAGGAGGCGTGAATACGCACCACCTGCTCCATCGGCACCGCGAAGGTATCAAATGGATAGTTGTCGCGCAGATCCTGTTTGGTGGTGCACGGGAACTTGCGGATATCCGCTAACTCTTTGAAATCGTCAGGGTGTACGCCCGCAGCATCAAACTTGCGCTTGTACATCGGCACGTTGTTGTAGGCGTGTTCTAGCGTCCACTTCATGCGCTGAGTTTGCAGGGCCTGCAGTTCATCCAGGGACGCGGTTTCGATCGAATCAAGCTTCGTTGTCATTGTGATTGTCATTGTAGGGTACTCACATTTTTATAATTGTTCAGACACGCTCAAGGATCATGGCAATGCCCTGACCGACACCTATGCACATCGTACAGAGCGCATAACGCCCTTTACGACGATGCAGCTCGTTGCTGGCGGCCAGCGCCAGACGCGCCCCGCTCATGCCCAGTGGATGGCCCAGGGCAATAGCGCCACCGTTGGGGTTAACATGCGGAGCATCGTCCGGCAGCCCCAGCTCGCGCAGCACGCCCAGCGCCTGCGAAGCAAAGGCTTCGTTCAGTTCGATAACGTCCATATCAGTGATGCTCAGGCCAGCGCGCTCCAGCACGCGGCGGGTTGCCGGGACGGGGCCGAGTCCCATCAGACGCGGCTCGACACCGGCGGTCGCCATCGCCACAATGCGGGTACGCGGGGTTAACCCCTGCGCCGCCGCCATCTCTTCACTGGCGATAATCAGCGCCGCGGCACCGTCGTTCACACCAGAGGCATTGCCTGCGGTCACCACACCATTGGCGCGGAACGGGGCTTTCAGCCCGGCCAGCATCTCCAGAGTGGTGTCCGGGCGCAGGTGCTCGTCATGCACCACTTCGGTAACGGCCCCTTTTTTGCCTTTAACCATGACTGGCACGATCTCCTGAGCCAGGATGCCGTTGGCCTGCGCCCGGGCGGTGCGCTGCTGGCTGCGGAACGCGAAGGCATCCTGGTCTTCACGGGAAATCCGTAACAATTCTGCTACATTCTCTGCCGTTTCCGGCATGCTGTCAGTACCAAATTGCTGCGCCATGAGCGGGTTCACAAAACGCCAGCCAATGGTGGTATCGAAAATTTCATTCTGGCGCTGGAAAGCGCTGGTGGCCTTGCCCATCACGAAAGGCGCGCGGGACATGGACTCCACGCCACCGGCGATCATCAGGTCGCCATCACCGGCGCGGATAGCGCGGGCGGCAAAGCCCAGCGCATCCAGACCGGAACCGCAGAGGCGGTTCAGGGTGGTGCCGGAAACGGTCTGCGGCAGCCCGGCCAGCAGGAGGGACATCCGCGCCACGTTGCGGTTGTCTTCCCCCGCCTGGTTCGCACAGCCAAAAATCACGTCATCAATACGTTCCGCATCCAGACCCGGATTACGCAGCAGTAGCTCGCGCAGGGGGATAGCGCCCAGATCGTCTGCGCGCATGCCAGACAATGCCCCGGCATAACGGCCAATGGGGGTACGGATCCCGTCACAAATAAAGGCGTCACGCATCATGCTTCTCCTGTAATAGTGCCGCCGATGCGGTGGGATTTCCCACGGAACAGGGCAACGGTTTTGTGCTCTTGGTTAACAATTTCGATGTCGTACACACCGGTCTGTTTCCCCTGATGACGCACCTGTGCGGTGGCGGTGAGTTTGTCCTGGGCAAAGGCCGGGCGAACAAAATCGATGGTGCAGCCCGAGGCCACCGCAGCCAGCCCCTGGCTGTTGCAGGCGTAGGCGAAGGCGGTATCCGCGAGGGTAAAGAGCTGGCCGCCGTGGCAGCTCTTATGGCCGTTAAGCATCTGTGGCGTGACGGTCATGGTAAGGACTGCGACGCCCTCATCCATCTCTATAATGTCGATGCCATAGGCCTGGGCGCAGGCATCGTTTTCATACATGGCGCGGGCGTTGCGCCAGGCGTTATGACTCATAGCTACTCTCCAGAAGCGCGCGCTGGCGCAGCAGGGACGACGGACGGTAACGCTCTTCACCGTAGTGACGTTGCAGGTTTTCCAGAAGGCGCAGCAGACGCTGCCAGCCAAGCTGTTCTCCCCAGGCCAGCGGGCCGCGCGGATAGTTCACCCCGAGGCGCATGGCGGTATCGATATCCTGTTCGCTGGCGACCCCTTTTTGCAGGGCGTCGAGCGCTTCATTGACGATCATCGCCACCGTGCGCCAGATCAGCAGGCCGGGATAATCGGCTACCTGCAACACGCGCTTGCCCTGCTGCTGCAGATGCCACACCGCTTTGCGGTTGGCAGAGGCCGGGTTGCTGGCGGCAACGGCGATCACCGCGACATCCCCTTCCTGACGATCGCACACCACCACGGGCTGACCGTAACGGTTCGCCAGTGCCTGGGCGGTTTCGCCCTGGGTCTCAATCAGCAGCAGGCCGTCTATTTCGGTGACACCGTCACTTCTTCTCTGCACGCTTATGGCGCTGTCCGCGTCGCTGACGGTCTCCAGCCAGCTTGCCGCAGGCCTGTCGCTGCGCCAGTTGTAGACCCCCTGGCCGCTCTTTTTGCCGAAGCGCCCGGCCAGCACCAGCTCCTGCTGTACCAGCGACGGCAGGAAACGGCGCTCCTGCCAGAAGGCGTTAAATACTGAACAGGTGACGGCGAAGTTCACGTCCTGGCCGATCATGTCGGTCAGCTCCAGCGGCCCCATCGGGAAGCCCGCACCTTCACGCAGCGCGGCATCGATCGCTTCCGGGGCGGCAACTTGCTCTTCGAGCGCGCGCCAGGCCTCGGCGTAGTACGGACGCGCCACGCGGTTAACGATAAAGCCCGGCGTGGACTGGCAGCGCACCGGCTGTTTACCCCATTTCACCGCCAGCGCGCTCAGTTGCTCAACCACCTCTTCCGAGGTCGCCAGCCCGCTCACCACTTCTACCAGCTTCATCACCGGTGCCGGGTTAAAAAAGTGCAGCCCGGCCACGCGTTCGGGGTGGCTCAGGTCCGCGGCAATCGCGGTAATCGAAATTGACGAGGTGTTGCTGGTCAGCAGCGTTTTGGCCGGGCAGATCTCTGCCAGTTGGGCAAACAACGCTTTTTTGACCGCCATCTGCTCAGACGCGGCTTCGATGACCAGATCGGCCCTCGCCAGCGCCTGAATGTCGGTCACCGGGACCAGGCGCTGGAGCGTCTGCTCGCACGCCTCGGCACTCAACTTGCCCCGCGCCACACGGGATTCCAGACGGGTGCGGATCCCGTCGATGGCGCGGGAGATGGCGTCGGCATTGATGTCATACACCAGCACCGGATGCCCGTGGCTGGCCGCCACTTCGGCGATCCCTGCGCCCATGATGCCGCTACCAATCAGCGCTACGGTATGAATCGTCATCTTATTTCCCCGTAAACTGCGGCGCGCGTTTGTTAAGGAAAGCGCTGACCCCTTCGCGGTAGTCGGCGCTGCGCCCGGCCAGGCGCTGATAGTCGCGCTCCAGATCCAGCTGCGCATCAAGGGTGTTGGTTTCAGCGGCGTTGATCGCCTGCTTGATCAGCCCTAAGCCAAAGGTAGGCTGCGAGGCCAGATGCACCGCCAGCTGACGTGCGGTGTCGGTCAGTTCGGCATCATCCACCACCTGCCAGATCATCCCCCAGGCATGGGCCTGCTCAGCGCTGATCTTCTCCCCCAGCAGAGCCAGCCCCATCGCCCGGGCGCGGCCCGTCAGACGCGGCAGCAGCCAGGTGCCACCGGAATCTGGCACCAGCCCCAGCTTGCTGAAAGCCATCACAAAGTTAACCGAACGCGCGGCAATCACGATGTCGCAGCCCAGCGCCAGCGTGGCACCGGCTCCGGCAGCCACGCCGTTCACCGCACAGATCACCGGCTTAGGCAGTTTTGCCAGACGGCGCACCAGCGGGTTGTAAAATTTCTCCACCGACATCCCGAGATCGGGCGCAGGGCTGTTCGGGTCCACGTTACGGTCGTTAAGATCCTGCCCGGCGCAAAAACCGCGTCCGGCTCCGGTCACCAGCAGGCAACGCACGCTGTCATCGCGCTCGGCCTGCTTCAGGCACTCGGCCAGCTGCAGGTGCATCTCCTCGTTAAAGCTGTTGAGTCGCTCCGGGCGGTTCAGGGTGAGGGTCATCACGCCCTGCTCAACATGACTCAGAATGAAATCCATGGTTAGCGTCCTTTAAAGTCGGGGGTGCGTTTTTGCAGGAAGGCGTCGATCCCTTCCCGGCGGTCGTCGGTGGCGGCCAGCAGCGTAAAGAGCTGGCGTTCCTGCGCCAGCCCGGCTTGCAGGGCCACTTCCTGGGACTGACGCAACGCCTGCTTCGCCGCCTGCAAAGCCAGCGGCGAATGGCGTGCCATCAGTGCCGCCTGCTGCAGGGCATATTCCAGGGTTAAGGCTTCGGGATAAACGTCGCTCACCAGCCCTGCCGCCAGTGCCTGACGGGCGGTGATGCTTTCGCCGGTCAACACCATTTTGCTGGCAAGGGATTTCCCGACGCTGCGGATCAGCCGTTGCGTGCCGCCTGCCCCCGGCATAATGCCTAAGGTGATCTCCGGCAGACCGAAGCGGGCGTTTTCTCCGGCGATGACCAGATCGCACAGCAGCGCCAGCTCGCACCCGGCACCCAGCGCGTAACCATTAACCGCGGCTATCAGCGGTTTGTTAAAGGCATTGATCCGCGCCCACAACTGGGGGCGAATGTCGTTAAGGGTGGCGGCCAGATCTTTTTCGGCCATCTCATTGAGATCGGCCCCGGCGGCAAAGAAACGTTCGTTACCGGCAATCACGCACACTGAAATCTCGCTGTCAGAGGCAGCGGCTTCCAGGGTGGCGGCCAGCTCGCTCAACAGGGCGTTATTCAGCGCATTACGGGCCGCCGGGCGATTCAGGGTCAGGTGCAGCACCCGGCCGTGGCGGGTGACAATCAGGTCGCTCATGCCATCCCCTTCGCATCAAAGTCCACCACCACGTCGTGGGTCAGCGGCAGCGCCTGGCAGCTCAGGACGTAACCTGCCGCCAGTTCGTCCGGCTCCAGGCTGTAGTTGGTGGCCATGTCCACTTTGCCGCGCACCACTTTGCATTTGCAGGTGGCGCAGACCCCGCCTTTACAGGCGTAAGGCAGATCGGCACCCTGACGCAGCGCGGCATCGAGAATGCTTTCGTCATCGGCGGTGAGGGTGATTTGGCGGTCGCGTCCGTCCTGGCGCACCGTCACTTTTTGCCCCTCGGCCTGGACGGCGTGGGCACGTTTCACCGTGGTGCCTGGAGTGTTAAAACGTTCAAGGTGCAGCGATTTTTCCGGCATCCCCAGCGCTTTCAGCGTCAGTTCAGCTTCATCCATCATCGCCGCCGGGCCGCAGATAAAGGCTTCGTCAAACTGGCTAAAGTCAATGAGGTGTTTTGCCAGCGCCTGCAGTTTTTCGCCGTCGATACGCCCGTGCAGCAGCTCGCTGTCCAGCGTCTCCTGACTAAAGATGTTGACCACCTGCAGGCGGGTCGGATAGCTATCCTTGAGATCGGCCAGCGCCTGGCGGAACATCATGCTCTGACTGCTGCGGTTGCCATAAATCAGGGTGAACTGGCTGTGCGGTTCGGTTTTCAGGGTGCTGGAGATGATGGCCAGCATCGGGGTAATGCCGGAACCGGCGGCAATCGCCAGATAGCAGCCTTCCCGCTCGGCCAGCGGCTGATAGCCAAAATGGCCCTGCGGTACCATCACATCCAGCGCCATTCCCTGTTTGATCTCATCCCGGGCATAGCGCGAGAAGCGCCCGCCGTCAATGGCCTTAACCGCCACGCTGATCTCGCCTGGCTGCACGCTGCGGCAGATGGAGTAGCAGCGGCGCAGCTCTTCGCCTGCCAGATGGGCTTTCAGCGTCAGGTGCTGGCCCGGACGGAAGCGATACGCCTCCTGCAACGTCTGGGGAACCGCGAAGGTGATGGTCACCGCATCGCGGGTTTCGGGTTCTACTTTTGCCACCGTTAAGGAATGAAACGTTGTCATGGCGACCTCAAATACATTTGAAATAATCGAAGGGTTCGCGGCAGCTGTCGCAGCGGTAAAGCGCCTTACAGGCCGTGGAACCAAATTCACTGATCAAAGTGGTGTGGGTGCTGGCACAGCGTGGACAGGTCACCCCGGCAGGCAGATGCGCATGGCAACTGTGTCCGGCTGGTGGGCTGATGCCGTACTGGCGCAGACGCTCACGGGCGTCCGGCGTCATCCAGTCGGTGGTCCACGCCGGATCCAGCTGAATGGCAATGTGAACCGGTGCATAACCATGCGCTGTCAGCGTGTCGCGGATCGCCCCCATCAGATGGTCGGTGGCCGGGCAGCCGGAATAGGTCGGCGTGAAGCCGATCGCCCAGCCTTCACCCTGTGGGGTCACGCTGCGCACCATCCCTAAATCGGTAATGGTCAACACCGGGATCTCCGGGTCCGGGATCTGGCTTAACAAAGACCAGATCTGCGGGACGGCGGCGGGGGCGAGGTCAGCAAAACGTTGCATGGCGATCTCCTGCGTTACCACTGCTGGCCGGGGTAGACGCGCTGCAGATACTGCATCTCTGCCAGCATCGGCCCCAGATGTTCGGTGTGCAGCCCTTTACGACCGCCGCTGCGGTAGGCCGACTCGTCCGGCACGCTCAGCGTTGCCTCGCTCAGCCCGGCAAAGACTTCGGCTTCCCATTCGGCACGCAGGCTGCGTGGATCCACGGCGATACCCTCGGCCACCAGCGCCAGGTCGATCTCATCGGCTTCGAACAGTTCGGCAGTGAAGCGCCACAGGTCGTTAACCGCCTGCTGCATTTTTTGCGTGGAGAGCGCGGTGCCGTTACCCAGACGTTCCAGCCAGCCGCGACTGAAGCGCAGGTGATAGCGTGCTTCTTTAGTGGATTTGGCGGCGATGGCGGCCAGCTGCCGATCCTGGCTCTGGGTCAGACGGGTAAACAGCGCCACATGCCAGGCGTCGATAAGGTACTGACGGGCAATGGTGTCGGCGAAGTTGCCGTTCGGCTGCTCTACCAGCAGCAGGTTGCTGAACTGACGTTCATCACGCTGGAAGGCCAGCGTATCTTCGTCGCCCTCGCCTTCCAGTTCGGCGGCATAGGTTAAGAAGTTGCGCGCCTGGCCCAGCAGGTCGAGGCCGATGTTAGCCAGCGCGAGGTCGATCTCCAGCTCCGGGGCGTGGCCACACCAGGCCCCCAGACGCTGGGAGAGCACCAGGCCGTTATCACCCAGGCGCAGAACATAATGCGTTAACGTTTTCATCCCGGACCTCACATGTGCTCGATGCCATCAGGGATGGTGTAGAAAGTGGGATGGCGGTAGACCTTGCTTTCCGCCGGGTCGAAAAACTCACCGCGCTCTTCTGGCTGCGAGGCCACGATTTCACTCGCCTTCACCACCCAGATAGAGCAGCCTTCGCTGCGGCGGGTGTATGCATCCCGCGCGTTTTCCAGCGCCATGCGATCGTCGGCGGCGTGCAGGCTGCCCACGTGACGGTGGGATAAACCCTGTTTGCTGCGGACGAACACTTCGTATAACGGCCAGTAGGTTTTGCTCATCTTGATTCCCCTTACGCGACTTTGCGGGCGTGTTGTTTTTCTGCGTGCGCCAGGGCGGCTTCGCGCACCCACGTCCCCTCTTCCCAGGCTTTATTCTTGGCGGCCAGGCGTTCGTGATTGCAGACACCGCGTCCGTTGATCACCTCATCAAACTCCTGCCAGTCGATCTCGCCAAAACGGTAGTGACCGCTTTCGGCATCAAAGTGCAAATCGGCATCCGGGACGGTCATCCCCAGCATCTCTACCTGCGGTACGGTGTTGTCTACAAAGCGCTGACGCAGTTCGTCATTGCCAAAACGTTTGATTTTCCAGGCCAGGCTGCGGGCGCTGTTCGGCGAGTTGTCGTCGTTTGGGCCGAACATCATCAGCGCTGGCCACCAGAAGCGGTTGATGGCGTCCTGCAACATCTGACGCTGGGCTTCACTGCCCTGCGCCAGGGCCATGCAGGCTTCAAAGCCCTGACGCTGGTGGAAGCTCTCTTCTTTACAGATTTTCACCATTGCCCGGGCATAAGGGCCGTAGGAGGTACGGCACAGCGCCACCTGGTTAACGATGGCCGCGCCATCCACCAGCCAGCCAATTACGCCGATATCGGCCCAGCTCAGGGTCGGGTAGTTGAAGATGGAGGAGTATTTCATCTTGCCGTCGAGCATCTTCTGGTAGATGTCTTCCCGGGCACAGCCCAGCGTTTCCGCTGCGCTGTACAGGTAGAGACCATGCCCGGCTTCATCCTGCACTTTCGCCAGCAGAATGGCCTTGCGGCGCAGCGTCGGGGCGCGCGTGATCCAGTTACCTTCCGGCAGCATGCCGACAATTTCAGAGTGGGCATGCTGACCAATCTGGCGGATCAGCGTCTTGCGATACGCGTCAGGCATCCAGTCCTGCGGCTCGATGGCAGTCTCTTGCGCGATTCGCTGTTCAAAGCGTTGTTCTTCGGTCACGTCATTACCCTTATGATTCGTTTAACAAGCAAATCTCATTCGATCGTGAATCACTTCATTTCTTAAAAGTTACACAAAGGTTAAATATAACCCCAAGGAGTGTTTGTTTATTTTGTGATGCAGCTCGCAAGCCTTTTGCTAAGCCCCCGCTGATAGCGGGGAGCACGGGGCAGGAATAGTCAGACAAGATCACAATGTTAACAAATCATTAAAACATCACTTGCATTTTATGATTCATAATCAAACTATCTATAGCGATATCACGAACCACCTGGAGAGAAAAATGCAGCAGTTAGCCAGCTTTTTGTCCGGCACCTGGCAGTCTGGCCGGGGCCGTGAGCGCACGATTCAGCACGCCATCAGCGGCGAAGCCCTCTGGCAGGTCACCAGCGAAGGGCTGGATATGGCCGCCGCGCGTCGTTACGCCATTGAGAAAGGCGGCGAATCGCTTCATGCCATGACCTTTATCGAACGTGCCGCCATGTTGAAGGCGGTAGCAAAACATCTGTTGAGCCAGAAAGAGGTGTTTTATGCCCTGTCCGCGCAAACGGGGGCGACCCGCGCCGACAGTTGGGTCGATATCGAAGGGGGGATCGGCACGTTATTCACCTTCGCCAGCCTCGGCAGCCGCGAACTGCCGGACGACACCCTGTGGCCGGAAGATGAACTGATCCCGCTGTCAAAAGAAGGCGGCTTTGCTGCGCGTCACGTCCTGACCTCTAAATCCGGCGTGGCCGTGCACATCAACGCCTTCAACTTCCCCTGCTGGGGGATGCTGGAAAAACTGGCGCCCACCTGGCTTGCCGGGATGCCCGCGATCATTAAACCGGCGACGGCCACCGCGCAGGTGACACAGGCCATGGTCAAAGCGATTGTCGACAGCGGCCTGGTGCCTGAGGGTGCGATCAGCCTCATCTGCGGCGGCGCGGGCGATCTGCTCGACCAACTGGATCATCAGGACGTGGTGACCTTCACCGGTTCCGCCGTTACCGGCCAGATGCTACGCGTCCACCCGAACATCGTGGCAAAATCGATTCCCTTTACCATGGAAGCCGACTCCCTGAACTGCTGCGTGCTGGGTGATGACGTGACGCCAGAGCAGCCGGAATTTGCCCTGTTTATCCGCGAAGTGGTGCGTGAGATGACGGCCAAAGCCGGACAGAAATGTACCGCTATCCGCAGGATCATTGTGCCGCAGGCGCAGGTGGAGGCTGTCAGCCAGGCGCTCATCGCCCGACTGGAAAAAGTGGCATATGGCGATCCGGCTCAGGAAGGCATCAAAATGGGGTCGCTGGTCAATGCTGAACAGCGTGCTGACGTGCAGGAGAAAGTGGATGCCTTAGTCACGGCGGGTTGCCAGATCCGTCTCGGCGGTAAAGCTGACCTGAATGCCGCCGGGGCGTTCTTCCCGCCGACGCTGCTGTTCTGCCCGCAGCCGGATGAAACCCCGGCCGTGCATGCCACCGAAGCCTTTGGCCCGGTCGCCACCCTGATGCCGTATCAGAGCCGCGATCATGCGATGGCCCTCGCCCGTGCCGGGGAAGGTAGCCTCGCCGGGACGCTGGTGACGGCCGATCTGCGCCTGGCGCGTCAGTTTATCGCCGGGGCCGCACGCGCGCATGGCCGTATTCAGATCCTTAACGAAGAGTCTGCCAAAGAGTCTACCGGTCACGGCTCCCCACTGCCGCAACTGGTCCACGGTGGCCCGGGCCGCGCAGGGGGCGGCGAAGAGCTGGGCGGCCTGCGAGCGGTGAAACACTATCTGCAACGCACCGCGATCCAGGGCAGCCCGAGCATGCTGGCCGCCATCAGCCAGCAGTGGGTGCGTGGCGCTCAGGTACAGGAGGACCGCGTCCATCCTTTCCGCAAATACTTTGAAGAGTTACAGCCGGGCGACAGCCTGTTGACGCCGCGCCGCACTCTGACCGAGACCGACATCGTCAACTTTGCCTGTCTGAGCGGGGACCATTTCTACGCCCATATGGACAAGATTGGCGCAGCGGAGTCGATTTTTGGCGAGCGCGTGGTACACGGTTACTTCCTGATTTCCGCTGCGGCCGGGCTGTTCGTCGATGCGGGCGTCGGGCCGGTGATTGCCAATTACGGTATGGAGAACCTGCGCTTTATTGAGCCGGTCAAACCGGGCGATACCATCCAGGTGCGTTTGACCTGTAAGCGTAAGACGCTGAAGAAACAGCGCACGGCGGAAGAGAAACCGACCGGTGTGGTCGAATGGGCGGTGGAGATCTTCAACCAGCATCAGCAGCCAGTGGCCCTCTACTCCATCCTGACCCTCGTCTCACGTCAACACGGGGATTTTGACGCCTGATCCCTCTCCCTCCGGGTAACGTCGCGCACGTTACCCGGCTTCTGGCACATCTGACAAAACATCTGGCAAATGCAGGCAAACGGTACGCACAGCGTTGTTGCTATGTTGGCAATGAATAAACCGCGCGCAGAACAGCGGTCCCGAGTGGATAACAACACATACAACAGAGGTTAATCATGGGAAGCTCCTTACTCTTTTCACCACGTAAAACGGTGCTGGCGTTGGCCGTTGCTTGTCTCTTTTCAGGCCAGGCGCTGGCGCACGGTAGCGCAGCGCATATGGTCGAGCTGGATAAAACCCTGACCGAGTTTGGTGCTGATGTGAAATGGGACGATTACGCCCAGATCTACACCATCAGCAAAGACGGGGCCTTCATCAAAGTGAAGCCGGGCGCGACCACTGCCATCGTCAACGGCAAACCGCTGACCTTGCAGGTGCCGGTAGTGATAAAAGATAACAAGGCCTGGATCTCCGATACCTTTGTTAACGATGTGTTCCAGTCCGGCCTCGACCAGACCTTCCAGGTGGAAAAGACTCCGCATCCCCTGAATGCGCTATCCGCAGATGAAATTAAACAGGCCGTCGAGATTGTGAAAGCCTCGCCGGACTTCAAACCGAACACCCGCTTTACCCAGATTGCGCTGGCTGAGCCGCAAAAAGCCAAAGTGTGGGATTTTGTGCTGAATGGCACGGCGGTGGATGCGCCGCGTCAGGCGAATATCACCATGCTGGACGGTAAATTTGTTATCGAAGCGCTGGTGGATTTGCAGGATAAGAAGATCCTGCACTGGGAGCCGATCAAAGATGCCCACGGCATGGTGCTGCTGGATGACTTTATGGCGGTGCAGAAGATCGTCACCGGCAGCCAGGAGTATGCCGACGCGTTGAAAAAACGCGGTATCAATGACCCAAGCAAAGTGATGACCACCCCGCTGACGGTCGGCTACTTTGACGGCAAAGATGGCCTGAAACAGGAAGATCGCCTGCTGAAAGTGGTGAGCTATCTGGATACCGGGGACGGTAACTACTGGGCGCACCCGATTGAAAACCTGGTGGCGGTGGTTGACCTGATCGAGAAGAAGATCGTCAAAATCGAAGAAGGTGCGATCGTTCCGGTGCCGATGCAATCGCGTCCTTATGATGGCCGCGACCGCGAACCGGTCGCCCATAAGCCACTGGATATTACGGAGCCGGAGGGCAAGAACTACACCATCACCGGCAATATGATCCACTGGCAGAACTGGGACTTCCACCTGAGCCTCGACTCACGCGTCGGGCCTGTTATCTCCACCGTCACCTTCAACGATAACGGTAAAAAACGTCAGGTGATGTACGAAGGATCGCTGGGGGGAATGATCGTCCCTTACGGCGACCCGGACGTGGGCTGGTACTTCAAGGCCTATCTTGACTCTGGCGACTACGGCATGGGCACCCTTACCTCCCCGCTGGTGCGCGGCAAAGATGTGCCATCCAACGCCGTGCTGCTGAATCAGACCATCCCGGACTACACCGGTGCGCCAATGGAGATCCCGCGAGCCATCGCCATCTTCGAACGCTACGCCGGGCCGGAGTATAAACACCAGGAGATGAATCAGCCGAACGTCAGCACCGAGCGTCGGGAGCTGGTGGTGCGCTGGATCAGTACCGTAGGGAACTACGACTACATCTTCGACTGGGTGTTCCACGAAAACGGCACCATCGGCATTGATGCCGGGGCGACCGGTATCGAAGCGGTGAAAGGTGTGATGGCGAAAACCATGCACGACCCGAGCGCGAAAGACGATACAAAATACGGCACGCTGATCGACCACAACATCGTCGGCACGACCCACCAGCATATTTATAACTTCCGTCTGGATCTGGACGTGGATGGCACCAACAACAGCCTGGTGGCGATGGACCCGGAAGTGAAGCCGAATACCGCAGGCGGCCCGCGGACCAGTACCCTGCAGATCAACCAGTACAACATTGATTCTGAGCAGCAGGCCGCGCAGAAATTTGACCCGGGCACCATTCGTTTGCTGAGCAACACCAGCAAAGAGAACCGCATGGGCAACCCGGTCTCCTACCAGATCATCCCTTATGCAGGCGGTACGCACCCGGTGGCGACCGGCGCCAAATTTGCCCCGGACGAGTGGATCTATCATCGCCTGAGCTTTATGGATAAACAGCTGTGGGTGACCCGCTACCATCCAAACGAGATGTACCCGGAAGGCAAATTCCCGAACCGCTCCGCCCAAGATAAGGGGCTGGGCCAGTTCAGCAAGGATAATGAATCGCTGGATAACCAGGATGACGTCGTGTGGATGACCACGGGGACTACGCACGTGGCCCGTGCGGAGGAGTGGCCAATCATGCCGACCGAGTGGGTCCATACCCTGCTCAAACCCTGGAACTTCTTCGACGAAACGCCGTCGTTGGGTAAGAAGAAAGAGGCGCAGTAAGCGTTAAAACGCCGGGCGGATTACCTTAATGCCCGTCAGTTAAGCCCGGCAGATTACCTTAATGCCAGTCAGTTAAGCCCGGCGGATTGTTCCGTTCACCTCATGTTCATTAGAACATGGCATTACACAACCCGTGAACGTGACAAGGGGGGCCGCCGGGCCCCCCTTGTCAATCCCCGCGGCCCCGCAATGAAACCGGTGCTTCGCACTGCGCTCACCTCCCGACCGGCTGCCTGCGGTCGGCTCAACTCGACATCCTGTCTCGATTCGCCTCTGGCCGCCATCCCTGGCGTCCAGCCCTTGTCATCCGGTCTCCGGTTCGCCGGTTTCAGCGGGGACTCAACACCGGTGCCACATTCAGGCGACTGAGAAGCATGAGGGGGAAGAGTCCGGCTGAAAATCGCCGAAGCGTTGACCGCAGCGGAAGGGGCATAAAGCAGAGGTATTTTAGTGAATGGAACTCTTCCACTTCAGTCATTGAGAAATACCGAAGCGTTTAACTGTCTGGCATCAGGGCAGATGCCCGGCTTATTTGTGCCTGTGCGGTTTGCATTGTCGGGTGGCGGCTAACAACGGGCATTGTGCGGCCTGATGCCCTCACCCCGGCCCTCTCCCACAGGGAGAGGGTGCAAACCACACTGCGCACGGTCTGTTCCCTCTTCCACAAGGAGAGGGAGAAAACCACACCGCGCACGGTCTGTTCCCTCTTCTACAAGGAGAAGGAGAAAACCACACCGCGCACGGTCTGTTCCCTCTTCCACAAGGAGAGGGAGAAAACCACACCGCGCACGGTCTGTCCCCTCTCCCCTTTGGGGAGAGGGTTAGGGTGAGGGGAAATCGCTGCGGCCTGATACCCTCGCCCCGGTCTTCTCCCACGGGCAGAGAGTGCAAAAACTAAAAACGGTCACCTCGGTGACCGTTTTGCTTTTACCTAATACCGCACGCATACCGACTTGGTTTCACACCAGCCATCCAGCCAGTCCGGGCCGAAATCGCGGCCGGTGCCGGACTGCTTCATGCCGCCGAACGGCAGGTTGGCGTCGATCAGGGTATGGCTGTTGACCCACACGGTGCCGGCCTGCAGGCGATCGGTGTACTCCAGGGCCTGGCTGATGTTTTGCGTCCAGACGCTGGCGGTCAGGCCGTATTCGGTGTCGTTCGCCAGGCGCAGCGCCTCTTCACCGTCGGCGACGCGCACCAGGTTCACCACCGGACCAAACACCTCTTCGCGGGTCAGGCGCAGACTGGCATCCGGGTTGACCACCAGCGTTGGCGAAACGTAGTAACCCTCGCCGTTCGGGCCTTGATTACCGGTGATAAGCTCAGCCTGACGTGACTGCGCCTCGTCGAGGAAGGTCTGCACTTTGTCACAGTGGGCGCGGGACACCAGCGGGTTAATGTGCGCCTCCTGGGACATGCCCGGGCCGACGCTCAGGGATTTCACCGCCTGCTCAAAACCACTGACCACAGTATCAAACAGCGGGGCTTCGATATAAATCCGCGAGCTTGCCGCACAGACCTGGCCCTGGTTCAGGAAGCTGCCGGTCATCAGTCCTTCAACAACCCACGACGGATCGGCGTCTTTCAGAACGATGGCCGGGTTTTTACCCCCCAGTTCCAGAGTCACGCCCATCAGGCGATCGGCCGCCGCGCGTGCAATCTGTTTGCCAGTGGCGGTCGAGCCGGTAAAGCTCACTTTGGCGATATGCGGATGGCTGGTCAGGGCGGCACCACACACGGCACCGCTGCCGGTCACCACGTTGAAGACGCCGTCCGGGATCCCGGCCTCACTGGCCAGTTCCGCCACGCGCAGCAGGGTCAGTGGCGTGGTTTCAGAAGGTTTGATAACGATTGAACAGCCTGCCGCCAGGGCGGGCATCACTTTCCACATGCCGATCAGCAGCGGGAAGTTCCACGGCACGATCCCGGCCACCACGCCGATAGGCTCTTTACGGGTCCACGCCTGATAGCGGGCGCCCTGCGGCATCGGAATGGAAAGATCCAGCGTCTTGCCCGAAATTTTCGTCGTCAGCCCGGCGGTGTAGCGCATCCAGTTAAGGGTGCAGCCCACTTCAAAGGCGCGGGAGATGTTAATGGATTTACCCTGCTCCAGCGTTTCGAGCTGGGCCAGTTCTTCGGTGTGCTGCTCCACCAGATCGGCAAAACGCAGCAGAATACGTTCACGTTCCGCAGGCAGTTTTCCCGACCAGCTGCGGGCGACAAAGGCGCGCCAGCCGGACATCACCGCGCGATCCACATCCTGCGCGCTGGCATCAGCCGTCGAGGCAATCACCTGGCCAGTGGCCGGGTTAAAAATCTCCAGACGCTTCTCGCTGTCGGAGGCGGACTGGCGTCCTTCAATCCAGAGGCCATGCTGGCGATCCAGAAATTGCTGCACGCTGTGCAGTACGGCGACCTGTGTATCAGACATAGCGATTCCTTATTATTCGCAGGGTGTCAACGCAGTCTAAGATGGCTTTGCAGAATGCGCTTTTATCTCTGTGACATTCGCTTTGTCGGCTGTGACAGGCACCGCAAAACGCGACAATACCGCCGTTTCGCTCTGTCGTGCAGCGCAGTTCTTGCCTATATTTCGCCCCATGTCACGGGTAATTCGAAACATAAATGCAACAATGTTTAAACATTGACGACGTAGCGGGTATGACATGCGTGCAAATGAACAGGACAAATACCAGCGGTGGCTGGCGCAGATTAACCAGGTTTGCGGCAGTTTTGCCGCCCGGCCCATGACCGGCGAATTTTATGGCGAGCTGGACGCGACCTGGACCGGCAACCTGAAACTCAGCACCGTTACCGCGGGCGGCGTGAACCTGTTTCGCACCCGTCAGGAGATCAAAAACAGCAATGATGCCTGGTTCTATACCGTTTTTCAGCTGGAAGGCGAAGCGGGGCTGGAGCAGGACGACCGGCAGATTGTGCTGAACGCGGGGGACATCACGCTGATTGACGCCTCCCGCCCCTGCTCGATCTACTGGCCGGAAAAATCACGTCAGATCTCGCTCCTGCTGCCGCGTCAGATCCTCGAGCAACACTTTCGTTTTCAGGAAGTCAGCTGCGCGCAGAAACTCTCCCACAGCCTGCCTACCGTCCAGCTCAGCTACCGTCTGCTGCAGGACAGCATGAACAACCCGGCATTAAGCGAAACCGAAAGCGAAGCCGCGCTGGAGGCGATGGTCTGCCTGTTGCGCCCGGTGTTGCAGCAGCGGGAAAGCGTGCAGCCGCGCAAGGCGCGTCAGTTCACTAACGTGCTGACCCTGATTGACGATCATATTCAGGCCGAACACCTGCGCCCGGAGTGGATCGCCTCGGAGTGTGGCATGTCAGTGCGGAGTCTGTACCGGATGTTTGCCGAGAAGGGGCTGGTGGTGGCGCAGTACATCAAAAATCGTCGTCTGGATCTCTGTGCGCAGATGCTGCGCAGCACCCGCGACGACGAAAAGCTGGCGGGCATTGGCTACAGCTGGGGATTTACCGATCACAGCCACTTCTCCACGGCCTTTAAGCAGCGTTTTGGGGTTTCACCGGGCGAATACCGTAAACGCCACCGCTGATCATTTCTGCATCCACTTGCCGTTGATCCCCTGGACATATTCGCCGGGGTTAGCGCGCGCCACCAGCTTTGTCCCGGCCATTTTTGCCACTTCATCCACCGGAATGTTATTGCTGTCGGCAAGCTGCTGATAGCTGTCGGTGCGGGCTTTATTGATCTGCTCCACCAGCGCCAGGGTTTCGCGATCATGACTGCGCGGCGCAATATAACCACTCAGGGTTTCGCCGACCCGACCGGCACTGCGGGCCTCGTTGAGGGTCAACGCCAGCGCGGGTGCGCACAGCCCCAGCGTCAATATCATCAGCGGGATAAGTTTTCTCATGGCAGCCTCAGAACAGATCGCTGCGTGATTTCAGCAGCGTCTCAACGTCTTTATCCACTTTGATATGGATTTCATGTTCAATTTTGACGTTCATGTTGATGGTGATCGGCTCTTTCGACGCCGCCACTTCGATCCTCGGCGTACAGCCTGTTAGCGTCAGGATCACAATCGCGGTGAACCCACCGGCCAGCTTTTTCATGGTTGTTCCTTACATTCCTTGCCTGTCGGGCAGCGGTTATCCGGTAATGCTGCGTGTTGCTCCAGCCAGGTCTGCAGATTGTCGCCAAAACGCAGGCTGCGCCAGAGGGTAAACAGGTTCTCCTGATGGGTATAGTTGAGGTTGACGGCCTGAGTCTGGCCCTCGACGCGGCTGGCGCCGCGGAGTGTCGACGCCAGGGTTAATTCACCCAGGTTATCTAAATTGAGTTTCGTCCACGACTGCGAAATTTCCATATAGCGAAGCCAGTTAATCGCCCCCGCCGCACTGTTATCTTCGACCAGTGCATCGGCCGTGTCTTTGTCGAGACGCAGGGTCATCGGCCCTGAATTCGTCAGCCAGCCATCTTTGATGATCCATTTATTGTTGTCCAGCCAGAACGGCAGCGCCCCGCTGAACGGCCCGGACATAGCGAACTGTTTCGGATTAATTGCGCTGATCAGCTCGCTGGAGGAGATGTTATTCACCCGCAGCAACGCCGCATCGTGCTGCGGCATGCGCAGCTGCTGCATGGTCACTTTGCCGCCCAGCAGATCCACGCTCACGTCGGTGAGCAGCAGCGGATTCGCCTCGCTCCAGGGGTAGTCGCCCTGTAGGTCGGCGGTGATGTTGCGGGCCGTAAATTGATTGATCACTTCGCCGATGCGCAGCGTCACCGGGCCATGGGTGCCCAGCGACCAGGTGCCCTGGCTGAAGCGGAACGGTAAGACAAAATCAACACCATTGATTTTGTTGTCCGGCATCCAGACGCTGCCGCTTTTCACCACGCCGTGCCCACCGGCCTCAAAGCCCTGGTCGGCCGCTGCGGAGAAGGCGACCTGAGCATACAGATCCCCTTCGCGGAGGGTCATTTTCCAGTCCGGCGGGATCAGCGGCTGGAACACGGTCAGGGACTGCTTCGGCCACCAGGCCTGGCCACGCAGCCGCTCCCCATCCCAGCGTCCGTTCAACTGCACCGGGCCAATCGCTTCGGCATTAAGGGTGCCTTTAAACCGGAACAGGGTCGGATCGCTGCCATCAACACTGAATTTGACCGTCGAGGGGGGCAGTACGCTGCCGCCGGTGAAGGTGGTTTCCCCGGCCTCAAAGGATAATGCGCCGCTAAAGTGTGGCCGGGCGGGATCGCGCTGCCAGCGGATCGGGCTTTCCAGCACCATACGCGGTGCGCTGGCGTGCAGGGTGCCGTACTTCAGTTGGTCAAACCCGGTTGAGAGTTCGCTAAGCTCAATCACGCTGTCACGCCACTCCCCTCTCCCTGCCACGTCCCAGCGGGCCTGCATTGGGGTGAAGTTGCCCTCTCCCCAGTAGCGCCACTGCCATAACCCGCTGTCCGGCAGGAAGTCACTGGCCCGGCCGTCAAGATGCAGGGTGAAATCCCCCATCTCCCGTTCATGGGCGCGAAGAATGGCCTGCAGGCGACCATCAATGCCCTTGCGGGTCAGCACCACCCCGGCCAGCGGCCAGCGCACCTCGTCAATGTTGAGGGAGTCGATGATTCTGCCGCGGGAGCGCAGCAGCGCCCCTGGCGCAAAGGCCAGCCGTGGCTCGGCCAGACTCCCGGTCAGCATAGCGGGCAATCCGACATAGAGGATGAGATCGTTCTGCTTGGCAACGCCGGTGAGCTGCAGCGGCATGGCGCTGTTGTCCATGCTCAGCTTGCCGGGGCCAAAGGTGAGTACCGCGTTGCCTTTCCCGGCATCGCCCTGAGTCAGAACGTTCATTCGCCCACTGACGACGGCGTTCTCCGTGCCCTGTTGCCAGTTGTCGATCTTCAGCCCCAGGCGGCCGCTCAGGGGAATACCGGCCTGGTCCCAGCGCCAGCGTCCGTCGCTGATGGTCAGCTGTTCAGGGGTGATCTGCCAGGGAAGATCTAACAACGGCTCGCCGCTCTCCCGCTCAACCATCACCAGCTGGCCCTGATTGTCCTGCCACGCCAGATCGGCATCCACCAGCGACGTAAGCTGCGGCACCGAGAAGGTCGCTTCCGCATGCCCTTGCACCGGCAGGCCGTCCGGCACCAGCGGCAGGGTAAATTCCCCTACCAGCGTCACCGGCTGTGGGTTGTCGGGCAGCTGCAGCGTCACGTCGCTGACGGTCAGGGAACGTCCCCGGAGGGTGCCGCGCAGGCTGAACTGCTCCCCGTGGTAAGTAATGTCCTGTCGCGACGGCGTCAGCGAGGCGGTTAATTTTCCCTGCCACTGCTGCCAGGGGGAAAGCGTCAGGCGATCGATGGTCAGCCAGGTATTGGGCAGCAGCGACTGCCATTCAGCCAGTGTTTTTGGTGCGGAGGGCGTGGACTCGCTCGCAGGGATTTTACTCAGGCAGGTGCTGTTGAGATCCAGCGCGGGGATGTCGATTTTCCAGCGGCTCGGGTGGCTGAGGGTGGCGTTTTCAATGCGGGCGATTTCGCAGTCTTCGACCAGGTAGCGCAGATCGGCAATCACCAGGGCGTTGCGGGTCAGGCGTGGGCTTTTTTCAAACGCGATCCGGGTGCCGGCAGGCAGCCAGATGCCAGCAAGCGTGGGAACCCACTGCGCAAGGGTCAGCAGCAGCGTCAACGGTAAAAGAATGATCAGCAGCAGCAGTGCGATCGCGGCTTTGTATTTACCCCTCATGGGCAGTTAATATCCTGATTTAGCGAAAAAATTAGCCGACAGTACCGAATAGTGTGGCATGTTTCGTCAGGCAGGTGAAGCGAAGGCCTGTTTAAGGATAGATGCGATCACCCTGAATGTGAGCGTTTTTACGCTTTGCGCCTGCCGGTTCAGGACCACAAAAAAACCGCCCGGAGGCGGTTTAGAAAAGGCTTTCTCACGCTATTTTCTGATCACGTCAGGGTCATCAGGATCCAGCGGGTCATTGACATCAGGGATGTCATCATCAGTCAGGGGATCATCTTCACCAGGAAGCGGATCGCTACTGCCAGGAAGCGGTTCATCATCAGGAACAGGATCAATATAATCTGGACGATCAGCCATAAAGCCTCCGTCAAACGCTGTTATGAGAGGTTATTTCGATTTACCCGGTTTCTGTTTGTTCTGCTCATCTTGATTCTTTTGCGGCTGCTTAGGTTGTTCTTTAGAGACATGTTGGACGGTGGATTTCATTTTGAAAACTCCGAGGTTAGATGCAGCAAGTCGCCACCCTAAAACTATAAGTTACGCTTATAGTTATTTCGAGCGGGGCGGCAGGAAATTCTGTTTATCGCCTTGTTTTGAAGAGGATTATTTGATCATGCCGGGCCTGCTCTCCCCCTCTCACCGGCTGGCAGCGGAGTGGCGCTACACAAAAAAGCGCGTCAGGTTAAAGAACATAGGGTTATTGTGCCGGGATGTTGTAAAATTATTATCAGAACTTATTGAATTCAATAATATTTTAAAATTTGTATGATTATTTTAATCATGCTAACGTAGTTCCAAAACCACTGGAGAAAGTCTTATGAAACTCGCGGTATACAGCACAAAGCAGTACGACAAAAAGTATCTGCAACATGTTAACGAGGGATATGGATTCGAACTTGAATTTTTCGACTTTCTGCTTAACGAAAAAACAGCGAAAACCGCGCATGGGTTCGATGCGGTCTGTATTTTTGTTAACGATGACGGCAGTCGTCCAGTGCTGGAAGAGTTAAAAAAACAGGGCGTGAAGTATATCGCGCTGCGCTGCGCGGGCTTTAACAATGTCGATCTCGACGCGGCTAAAGAGCTGGGTCTGCAGGTAGTACGCGTTCCGGCCTACTCACCGGAAGCGGTGGCGGAACATGCTATAGGCATGATGATGTCCTTGAACCGCCGTATTCATCGCGCTTATCAACGTACCCGTGATGCGAACTTCTCGCTGGAAGGCCTAACCGGTTTCACCATGTACGGTAAAACCGCCGGGGTGATCGGCACCGGTAAAATTGGGGTCGCGGCGCTGCGGATCCTGAAAGGCTTTGGTATGCGTCTGCTGGCGTTTGACCCCTATCCGAGCGCTGCCGCACTGGAGATGGGCGTGGAGTATGTGGACCTGCCGACGCTGTATGCCGAGTCAGACGTTATCTCTCTGCACTGCCCGCTTACCGCAGACAATTACCATCTGCTGAACCAGAGCGCATTTGACCAGATGAAAGATGGCGTGATGATCATCAACACCAGCCGCGGTGGCCTGGTGGACTCTCAGGCCGCCATTGAAGCACTGAAAACGCAAAAAATCGGCGCGCTTGGGATGGACGTCTACGAGAACGAACGCGATCTGTTCTTTGAAGATAAGTCTAACGACGTGATTCAGGATGACGTGTTCCGTCGCCTCTCGGCCTGCCACAACGTATTGTTTACCGGGCATCAGGCATTTTTGACCGCCGAGGCGCTGATCAGCATTTCGGAAACCACGCTGGGCAACCTGAGCCAGCTGGAGAAAGGTGAAGCAAGTCCGAACGCGCTATAAACGCATAAACGCCAGGGGAACGGAGCCCATACTTTAGCCGTATGTTCCCCCTTACCTTAACCCTCTCCCCCTGGGGAGAGGGATAAGCATCCCACCCGGTTTTCAGATTATCCCGCAAGACAATCCCCGCCAGCGCAATACACTATGCATTAGCTATTTATGAAGTGAATATATTGAGAAGAACCATGAAAACGCTCGTCGCAGTAACACTCCTGAGCATGGCGCTGGCAGGCTGTGTCAATCCAGGAAAAGCCTCCGTGCAGGAAGAACAGCTTCAGCAGCACCGCTTTGTGCTGCAAAGCATTGACGGCACCGCCATCAACCCGACCACTACGCCGCCGGAAATCGCCTTTGGTGAAGGCCTGGCAGTATCAGGTGTGATGTGTAACCGCTTCAGCGGCCAGGGCAAGCTGTCGGACGGCGAGCTGAAGGTGAAAGCGCTCGCCATGACGCGCAAACTGTGCGCCGAGCCGCAGCTCAATGACCTGGACCACGCGATCGGCACGATGCTACGCAACGGCACCCAGGTCGATCTGACGGAAGACGTGTTAACCCTGGCGACGGCAGAGACGACGCTGGTCTTTAAACGCGCAGAGTAATCAGTAAGACCCGCAGGATCCCACGGCAAGCGACTGTTCACTGCAGCGTTTGCCGTTAGGCAGCGCACACATGCCGATGGCCGAACCATCCAGCTGACGCGCAACGGACAGCGCCCCGCCAACCATGGCGCAATTTGCCTGCCCGGAACTGGACATTGCCGCCTTCAGACCCGGCGCTACGTGCGCGGCGGTGGCCTGCTGAACAGGTTCATTGCTGCAGGCCGACAGTAACAAAGCGGCACATCCTACCCAAAATGCTGCGCGCATAATCTCTCCCCATGTTGAATTGCAAAACCTATGCATAATAGGCACCCCACGCCCTGCCGTCGAGAGCCGAAGCGCGGTTTTCTGCGCTGTCAACGAAATTGCAGACCAGTTTCAGGCAAAAGTTTGATCAAACCATTGATGGCATTAATAAGCAAGACACAAAAGCGAAAATCGTTTCAGCGGGCCTTTGCTAAAATAAAAAGATAATTACAGGACTCGCCGATGTGTCACGGGTCCCTCTTTTTTTGCGCAATGTAAGGGTGTCATATGCAAACTATTGACGGGAATGGCGCAGTTGCGTCCGTCGCGTTTCGCACCAGTGAAGTGATCGCCATCTATCCCATTACGCCCAGCTCAACGATGGCTGAACAGGCCGATGCCTGGGCCGGGAATGGGCTGAAGAACGTCTGGGGAGATGTCCCTCGCGTGGTCGAAATGCAGTCTGAAGCCGGAGCGATTGCTACCGTCCACGGCGCGCTGCAGACCGGGGCGCTGTCCACCTCCTTTACGTCATCGCAGGGGCTGCTGCTGATGATCCCGACGCTGTACAAGCTGGCAGGACAGCTCACGCCCTTCGTCCTCCACGTCGCGGCGCGCACCATCGCCACCCACGCGCTGTCAATTTTTGGCGATCACTCTGACGTGATGGCCGTGCGCCAGACCGGCTGCGCCCTGCTCTGTTCCGGCAGCGTGCAAGAGGCGCAGGATTTCGCCCTCATCTCCCACATGGCGACGCTGAAAAGCCGGGTGCCCTTTATTCACTTCTTCGATGGGTTCCGCACCTCCCACGAAATCAACAAGATTGTGTCGATTTCCGATGACACCATCCGCAATTTGCTCCCGCAGGCCGAGATTGACGCCCACCGCGCCCGCGCGCTGAACCCGGAGCATCCGGTGATCCGCGGCACCTCCGCCAACCCCGATACCTATTTCCAGTCCCGCGAGGCCACTAACCCGTGGTACAACGCGGTTTATGACCATGTGGATCAGGCGATGGCCGATTTTGCCGCCGCTACCGGACGCGAGTACAAACCGTTCGAGTATTATGGCCATCCGCAGGCGGAGCGCGTGATTGTGATCATGGGTTCCGCGATTGGCACCTGTGAAGAGGTGGTAGATGAACTGCTGAGCCGGGGCGAAAAAGTGGGTGTGCTGAAAGTCCGCCTCTATCGCCCGTTCTCCGCGAAACACCTGCTGGCGGTATTGCCAGAGAGTGCGCGGACGGTAGCGGTGCTGGATCGTACCAAAGAGCCGGGTGCGCATGCCGAGCCACTTTATCTGGATGTGATGACCGCTCTGGCCGAAGCCTTTAACAACGGCGAGCGCGAGACGCTGCCGCGGGTCATTGGCGGGCGCTATGGCCTGTCGTCAAAAGAGTTTGGCCCGGAGTGCGTGCTGGCCATCTTCAACGAACTGAGCGCCGGGAAGCCGAAGCCGCGCTTCACCGTTGGCATCTATGACGATGTGACCAATCTGTCCCTGACGCTGCCGGAAAATACCCTGCCCTCCACCGCGAAACTGGAAGCGCTGTTTTATGGTCTGGGCAGCGACGGCAGCGTGTCGGCCACCAAGAACAACATCAAGATTATCGGTAATTCAACCCCGTGGTATGCCCAGGGCTATTTCGTCTATGACTCGAAGAAAGCCGGTGGTCTGACGGTTTCTCACTTGCGTGTCAGCGAGCAACCCATCCGCTCGGCGTATCTGGTGTCGCAGGCCGATTTCGTCGGTTGCCACCAGTTGCAGTTTATCGACAAATACCAGATGGCCGAGCGCCTGAAGCCGGGGGGCATTTTCCTGCTTAACACCCCGTACAGCGTCGATGAAGTCTGGGGACGGCTGCCGCAGGAAGTGCAGGCGGTGCTGAACCAGAAAAAGGCGAAATTCTATATCGTTAATGCGGCGAAAATTGCCCGTGAATGTGGCCTGGCGGCGCGTATCAATACCGTCATGCAGATGGCGTTTTTCCACCTGACGAAAATCCTGCCGGGTGACAGCGCCCTGATGGAACTGCAGGGAGCGATCGCCAAAAGCTATAGCAGCAAAGGCCAGGAGCTGGTGGAGCGCAACTGGCAGGCGCTGGCACTGGCGCGGGAATCGCTGGCGGAAGTGCCGTTGCAGCCGGTGAATGCCCACAGCCCGAACCGCCCACCGGTGGTCTCCGACGCTGCCCCGGACTTTGTCAAAACCGTTACCGCTGCGATGCTGGCGGGCCTGGGTGATGCCCTGCCTGTCTCTGCCCTGCCGCCGGACGGTACCTGGCCTATGGGTACCACCCGCTGGGAAAAACGCAATATTGCTGAGGCAATCCCGATCTGGAAAGAGGAACTGTGTACCCAGTGTAACCACTGTGTGGCAGCCTGCCCGCACTCGGCGATCCGCGCAAAAGTGGTCTCTCCTGAAGCGATGGAGCATGCCCCGGCCAGCCTGCACTCGCTGGATGTAAAATCCCGGGACATGCGCGGCCAGAAATATGTCCTGCAGGTGGCCCCGGAAGATTGCACCGGCTGTAATCTGTGCGTTGAAGTCTGCCCGGCGAAAGATCGCCAGAACCCGGAGATCAAGGCCATCAATATGATGTCGCGCCTTGAGCATGTGGAAGAGGAGAAAGTGAATTACGACTTCTTCCTCGACCTGCCGGAAATCGATCGCAACAGCCTCGAGCGTATTGATATCCGTACCTCGCAGCTGATCACCCCGCTGTTCGAATACTCTGGCGCCTGTTCCGGCTGCGGCGAAACGCCATATATCAAGCTGCTGACCCAGCTGTATGGCGACCGGATGCTGATCGCTAACGCCACTGGCTGTTCGTCGATCTATGGCGGCAACCTGCCATCCACACCTTACACCACCGATGCCAATGGCCGCGGGCCAGCATGGGCGAACTCGCTGTTTGAAGATAACGCCGAGTTTGGTCTGGGCTTCCGCCTGACGGTCGATCAGCACCGTGTGCGCGTGATGCGACTGCTGGAACAGTTTGCCGACCGGATCCCGGCTGAGTTGAATAGCGCCCTGCACAGCGAGGCGACACCTGACCTACGTCGCCAGCAGGTGGCGGAACTGCGCCAGCATCTGACTGGGGTGGAAGGGGCAGAACAGCTGTTAACCGATGCCGATGCCTTGGTCGAGAAATCGATCTGGTTGATTGGCGGTGACGGCTGGGCCTATGACATTGGCTTTGGCGGACTGGATCATGTTCTCAGCCTGACCGAGAACGTCAATATTCTGGTGCTGGATACCCAGTGTTACTCCAACACCGGCGGCCAGGCGTCAAAAGCCACTCCGCTGGGGGCGGTAACCAAATTTGGCGAGCACGGTAAACGTAAGGCGCGCAAAGATTTAGGGGTCAGCATGATGATGTACGGTCATGTGTATGTGGCGCAAATCTCGTTAGGGGCGCAGCTCAACCAGACGGTGAAAGCGATTCAGGAGGCAGAAGCTTATCCTGGCCCATCGCTGATTATCGCCTACAGCCCTTGCGAGGAGCATGGCTACGATCTGGCGCTGAGTCACGATCAGATGCGCCAGCTGACGGCCACCGGCTTCTGGCCGCTGTACCGCTTCGACCCGCGTCGTGCAGATGAGGGTAAACTGCCGCTGGCGCTGGACTCCCGACCACCGTCAGATGCGCTGGCAGAAACGTTGATGCAGGAGCAACGCTTCCGCCGCCTCAACGCCCAACAGCCTGAAGTGGCCGAGCAGCTGTGGAAAGATGCTGCGGCCGATCTGCAAAAACGCTACGACTTCCTGGCGCAGTTAGCCGGAAAAGCCGAAAAAACGGCCAGCGAATAACCTATTACAGCCCGGCATGTCCGGGCTTTTTATTGGCTATAAAAAAACCCGCCAGTAATGTACTGGCGGGCGATCCTGTTTAGCAATAAATAACAGATGTGAATCTGAACGTATTTATTAAATAAATGGATAAAAATACTGCAGGCATATAACAGGCCTGAGTTTACTGAGTTTATCGGCAAATGAGTAATTTTTGTTTTATATACTTTTGATTAATTCATTCACTGAACTTATGACTATTTCACTGGCAGTAAATACTTGAGATTCCACTTAATTGGTAACAATTATGTTTTATCTCTGGAAGGAAGAGTGATTTAGCATGTGACCACTTTCCAAAGCAGAAAGTTCCACGGAAAGTTTAAAAATATTAAATATAAAAACAGCATAAGGAATAGTCACAATGCAAAGAAAAGTACTGGCTCTGATGATCCCTGCGCTTTTAATGGCAGGCGCAGCACATGCCGCTGAAATTTATAATAAAGACGGCAACAAATTAGATCTCTACGGTAAAGTTGACGGTCTGCACTATTTCTCCGACGACAGCGGTGCTGACGGCGACCAGACTTATGTCCGTCTCGGCTTTGAAGGCGAAACCCAAATTAACGATATGCTCACCGGTTACGGCCAGTGGGAATATAACATCCAGGCTAACAACACCGAAGGTTCTGACAATCAGTCCTGGACACGTCTGGCGTTTGCCGGTCTGAAATTTAACCAGTACGGCTCCTTCGATTATGGCCGTAACTACGGCGTTCTGTACGACGTGGAAGGCTGGACCGATATGCTGCCAGAATTCGGCGGTGACTCTTACAGCAAAGCGGATAACTTTATGACCGGCCGTGCGAACGGTGTGGCGACCTACCGCAACGCTGATTTCTTTGGCATGGTCGAAGGCCTGAACTTCGCCCTGCAGTATCAGGGTAACAACGAAGGCAGCGGTAACGGTAACGAAGGCACCAATAACGGCCGTGACGTGCGTCATGAGAACGGCGACGGCTTCGGCATCTCCACGTCTTACGACTTTGGTATGGGCATCAGCGCAGCCGCCGCCTACGCTTCTTCTGACCGTACTAACGCGCAGATTAACGAAACCAGCGCAGGCGGCGACAAAGCGGATGCATGGACTACCGGTCTGAAATATGACGCCAACAACATTTACCTGGCGGCCATGTACTCCGAAACCCGTAACATGACCCCATACGGCGACCATGATGACGCGGTGGCGGACAAAACCCAGAACGTTGAAATGACGGCTCAGTACCAGTTTGATTCAGGTCTGCGCCCGGTGGTCTCTTACCTGCAATCTAAAGGTAAAGACCTGGGCAACGGTCAGGATGATAAGGATCTGGTTAAATATGCTGAAGTGGGAGCGACTTACTACTTCAACAAAAATATGTCCACCTACGTTGATTATAAAATTAACCTGCTGGACGAAGACGATCAGTTCTACAAAGACAATGGCATCGGCACCGATGACATCGTGGCTGTCGGTCTGGTTTATCAGTTCTGATGAAAATAGCCCGCGTTACGACGCGGGCTAACATTTTATATTCTTATCTCTCTTTTTGTATCCGTTCAGATATTCGCTTCTTACTCTCGCCTCTTTTGCACACTTTTAGTTGCGCCGCCCTGACCATCTGAGACAAGATAAATCTCATGTCTGCCCGGCTGTAGAGGAATCGCTATTGTGAATCATCATGCTGTTAAATCTTCGCGTATCGCCTCGATTGCCTATGATAAATGCAACGAAACACTGGAAGTCCGTTTTCGGGATCATAGCACCTGGCAATATCAGTCTGTGCCAGTGCGGATTTTTAACGATTTTCTGAACGTGGTGTCCAAGGGGCGTTTCTATGACGGGGTGGTGAAAGGCAAATTTAAAGCGAAAAAAATTACCTGAACGCACATCCTCTGTGCCCATTCCCTGTCCTGATAAATGGCTGCGCTAGCGTTCAGTCTCGCGATAACTCAGCACGCCGGCCACGCCCCCACCACCATCATTGGGATGATGACGTCCCTCCATCACCAGCACCTCCGGGAAATCAAACGGCGAAACGCCTTCGATGCAGGCGACGTTGACGCCATACTGCTCAGGATTTGAACGCCGCTGGTGGAAGGTGTAAATCCCGCAGACCGAACAAAAATAGTGTACGGCTGCCTGAGTGTTGAAACGGTATTCGGTCAACAGTGACTCGCCCTGAATAATGTTGATCCCGGATAACGGCGCGGAGACCGCGATCGCCCCGCGCATCCGGCAGAACGAGCAGTTGCAGCGCCGGATGGTGTTGAACCCGTCCGAGAGTTCAACGGTAAACCTGACCGCGCCGCAGTGACACTGCGCAGAAACCTTGTTCGCCATAACAGACTCCTTCTCCGATAAGCATGACTTACACGGGCGGCAAAACGCCGCGTACCGGCTAAGTGTAAGCCAGCCTCTCTTGTAGCGCTGTTATCAACGGCGGCTAAATTCCTCCGCGCTCTTTTTCAGCCAGGCTTCCTGAAAGAGTTGCTCTGAATAGGTGAGTTTCATAACAGGGGCTAAATACGGGGCATCAAGCTCAATTAAGTCATTTTCATTCTGGTATTTGGCGTATTTGTCCCCGGCGAAAGAGATCTGTTTTTTCACCGCGACATATTTATGCTCCAGCATACTCTCGACCTCATCAAAGCGGGTTTTATCCAGCTCAAGCATAATGGCGGTGATCCTGCCCGCCGTATTGAAGATAACCGCGTTATTTTTTGCGCCCTCTAATCCCAGCTCGTTATTCGGAATAGAAAAAATATCGCCGTCACTCCACTTACTGCGCCCCTCGTGCTGGGCGGTAGGATAGGCTTTGATAAACTGCTGTAGCGTGGTTTTACCTAATGTCAGCCCCATCGCCGTGGTATTTGCCTTTGCGGATGAAAACACTGCTATCAAAACAAAAAGACTTACCAGTAATTGCCACTGTTTACCCATCGTTAGCACCTCATCGTATCAGTCGTGTTTTTGCTGACCATCGTCTTCAGTACCTGTCTCGTCTCTAGCGTACAGAATTGTTCTTCAACAACCTATGCGCCTTTTTAGTGAGTGAACCAGGTCGATACAGCACTACTTACTGAGTCGCCGTTATGGTGAAACGGCCGGGGTGCAGGCAATAAAAAGCCACCAGCGAAGGCCGGTGGCGTGGGCATGACTCGCGGTCAGCTATTTTTTGACGGGTTGGGGCTTTTTATCGCCCGACTCCGGGGCCTCGCGTGGGTCATCTTTTTCAACATACAGCATGACTACCTCCCGTTTTCGTGGATGGACTACAACTATAGCGTGTGTTGCGAAAACACAGCCAGGCGGCAAAGGGTAAAAAACCCATGGAATGGAAGACGATGCGTACTTGCCGTGGCGTTTGCTGTAAAACGTGCTGACATTCACTGCCGTAATCCGTACCATACACGCCATACTTTTTCATGTTGACCTGCTGCCCCCCATCGTAACGGTGGGCCGCCTGGGCGGCTTTAGCCATAAACGAATTGAGCCACTATTAAATGTCGCAAAATCAAGAAATTACTAAGAAAGACCAGTACAACCTCAACAAACTGCAAAAGCGTCTGCGCCGCAACGTCGGTGAAGCCATTGCGGATTTCAACATGATTGAAGAAGGCGACCGCATCATGGTCTGCCTGTCTGGCGGCAAAGACAGCTACACCCTGCTCGAAATCCTGCGCAATCTTCAGCAAAGCGCACCGGTCAATTTTTCGTTAGTGGCCGTCAACCTGGATCAGAAGCAGCCGGGCTTCCCGGCGCATATCCTGCCGGAATACCTCGAGAAGCTGGGCGTTGAGTACAAAATTGTCGAAGAGAACACCTACGGCATTGTTAAAGAGAAGATCCCGGAAGGTAAAACCACCTGCTCGCTCTGCTCTCGTCTGCGTCGGGGCATTCTCTATCGCACGGCCACCGAGCTGGGCGCGACCAAGATTGCGCTCGGTCACCACCGCGATGACATCTTACAGACGCTGTTCCTGAATATGTTCTACGGCGGCAAAATGAAAGGCATGCCACCGAAGCTGATGAGCGACGACGGGAAGCACATTGTGATCCGTCCCCTCGCCTACTGCCGCGAAAAGGATATCGAGCGTTTCTCCGAGGCGAAAGCCTTCCCGATCATTCCGTGCAACCTGTGCGGCTCCCAGCCGAACCTGCAGCGTCAGGTGATTGGCGATATGTTGCGTGACTGGGATAAACGCTACCCGGGCCGCATCGAGACCATGTTCAGCGCGATGCAGAACGTGGTGCCTTCGCACCTGAGCGATATCAACCTCTTTGATTTCAAAGGTATTAAGCACGGTTCAGAAGTGGTGAACGGCGGCGATCTGGCATTTGATCGCGAAGAGATCCCGATGCAGCCAGCAGGCTGGCAGCCCGAAGAAGATGACACTCAGCTGGATGAGATGCGTCTGAACGTGATTGAAGTGAAGTGATTGTCAAGCGTCTCAGCACAGCGCTGAGACGCTCTCCCCCGCCTGCTTATTTCAGCAGACGAACCTTGCAGTTTTTGCCCTTGATCTTGCCGTTTTGCAGCTGCTTCCAGGCTTTATGCGCCACCGACTGACGCACCGCCACATACACATGCGCCGGATGCACCGCGATTTTACCAATATCAGCACCGTCCAGCCCGATATCACCGGTCAGCGCACCTAATACATCACCGGGACGCATTTTGGCTTTTTTCCCGCCGTCGATACAGAGCGTGGCCATCTCGGCAGCCAGCGGCACGATGCTGACGTTTGCCGGAGCATCCACCCAGTTGAGTTTGATTTGCAGCATTTCCGCCAGAATGTTAGCGCGCTGCGCCTCTTCCGGTGCGCAGAAGCTGATGGCCAGACCGCTGTTACCAGCACGGGCCGTACGGCCGATACGGTGGACGTGAACTTCTGGATCCCACGCCAGCTCGTAGTTCACCACCAGTTCCAGGGATTTGATGTCCAGGCCGCGAGCGGCGACGTCGGTCGCAACCAGCACGCGAGCACTGCCGTTAGCGAAACGCACCAGGGTTTGATCGCGATCGCGCTGTTCGAGGTCGCCATGCAGCGACAGCGCGCTCTGACCGGCTTCGCTCAGGGCATCGCACACGGCCTGACAATCTTTCTTAGTGTTACAGAACACTACGCAGGAAGCGGGCTGGTGCACGCTAAGCAGCTTTTGCAGTAGCGGGATTTTGCCCCGTTGGGTGGTATCGAAGAACTGCTGTTCGATCGCGGGCAGTGCGTCAACAGTATCAATTTCGATGGCGATCGGGTTTTGCTGCACACGGCCGCTGATGGCGGCAATCGCCTCTGGCCAGGTAGCAGAAAAGAGCATGGTTTGACGCGATGGCGGGGCAAAACGGGTCACCTCATCGATGGCCTCGCTAAAGCCCATGTCCAGCATCCGGTCAGCTTCGTCCAGCACCAGGGTCTGCAGCGCGTCGAGAGAGACCGTCCCCTTTTGCAGGTGATCGAGCAAACGACCCGGCGTGGCAACGATGATATGCGGCGCATGCTGCAAGGAATCACGCTGGGCGCCGAACGGCTGGCCGCCGCACAGAGTTAAAATTTTGGTGTTTGGCAGAAAACGTGCCAGCCGACGTAACTCAGCCGCGACCTGGTCCGCCAGCTCGCGCGTCGGGCAAAGCACCAGCGACTGCGTCTTATAAAGGCTGGCATCAATATGCTGTAACAGCCCAAGACCAAAAGTCGCCGTTTTGCCACTGCCGGTTTTCGCCTGCACACGAACATCACGTCCTTCCAGGATCGCTGGCAGGGCGGCAGCTTGTACGGGGGTCATCGTCAGGTAACCCAACTCGTTGAGATTATCGAGTTGGGCGGCAGGCAGTACGTTCAGCGTTGAAAAAGCAGTCACAGTTATTCTCGCGGTAAAAGTCACACAGTCAGCAGGCGCGTATCCTCGCAGATCTCTGCCTCTGATGCGACATTTTAATCGGGACTTCATCCGGCGGCGGGTCCGGCATCGGCTGTGGGCGTGGGATCGGCTCGGGTACGGGCACCGGATCGGTAGGTATCGGGTCCGATTGCCGTGTTTGCAGCAGCAGTGTTAAGAGCATGGTCATATTACCCTCCAGAAGAACGGGTTGTCTCTTTTAGGGTAGTCGCTGCTGGATAGCAGGCAAAAAAAAGCCGACTTATTTAAGTCGGCGTCGTACGAATCAATTTTGCTATGCAGTAATTCAAAAAAGGAAGTAAGACAATATGGAGCGCAACGCCCATCGCTTGACGTTGCATTCACCTGCGGAAGGAATATTGCACCTTATGGGTAATCAGTTTATTGACTTCGCTCAATTAAAATAGCGTTTCAGGTCTATGGAAACCTAAAAATAGTGTAAATTTACAACCATTTACTACGATGTAACCACCACGCAACACCGCCAATTAAAATCACTAACATGATACAGAACAGCGAAAAACCAAAGCGGAACTCCCCGCCGGGGATGCCACCCAGGTTGACGCCAAACAGCCCGGTTAAAAAGGTGCTGGGCAGAAACACCATCGCCATCAGCGACATGGTGTAGGTTCTGCGGGAGAGCGACTCCTGCATGACCTGGGCGATTTCATCGGTCATGATCGCCGTACGGGCGATACAGGCGTCAATTTCATCCAGGCCACGCCCGAGTCGGTCGGCAATATCCTGCATTCTGCGGCGCTGATCGTCATTCATCCAGGGGAAACGTTCACTCGCCAGCCGGGCATAGACATCGCGCTGCGGGGCCATGTAGCGGCGCATCACGATCAGCTGCTTACGCAGCAGCGCCAGAAATCCGCGAGGTGGAATAACCTGATCGATCAGGTTATCTTCGAGATCGATAATCTTATCGTGCAGCTTTTCGATAAACTCGCTGGCATGGTCGGTGAGTGCGTCGCAGACATCCACCAGCCAGCTACCGCAGTCTTCCGGGCCTGTGCCCTCTTTTAAATCCCCGACAACATCGTCCAGCGCCAGCACTTTTCGTTGGCGGGTTGAGACAATCAGCCGTTCATCCATGTAGAGGCGCATCGCCACCAGCTGATCCGGCCGCTCATCGGTGCTGCCATTGATACAACGTAGGGTAATGAGCGTCCCCTCGCCCATGCGGGTCACGCGCGGGCGCAGGCTTTCCCCGGCCAGCGCGTCGCGCACGTTGTTAGGCAATAACGGGGTTGAGGCCAGCCAGTGAGCGCTCTCCGGCTGGGTATAATTCAGGTGCAGCCAGCAAGGATGTTGCTGATCGATAGTATCGTTGTTCGTGAGGGGCCTCGCCCCGCCCTTGCCATCAAGTAACCACGCAAAAACTGCGTCAGGAACGTTAACTTCCGATCCTTTTATGCCTTCCACAGCGCCTCCGCCAGTAGCTGTTCTTTGCTGTCAGTCTAGTCACCCAGGCAGGTTAAGCAACCATTAACCGGTCCATCGCGCTGAATTTATTCATAAAAGAGACTATTCCTGAACCCTGGCTGGCTCACAAAAAAGCCTGGCGAACCAGGCTGTTATCTCGGATGCGTTGTCAGGTACGCGCCGGGCTGAGTTGCCCGTCGAACAACGGCGCAGAGGATGCCGGTTCCAGATGGAAGTTTCGCGTGCGGGCCTGCAATTCATCCACCTGATTTTTCAGTACCGCTGAAGAGCCAGACAGCTCTTCCACCATCCCCACGTTACTCTGGGTCACGTTTTCCAGATCGGTTAACGCCTGGGTGATTTGCGCGATGCCTTTTTCCTGTTCATACGTCGAGGTAGAAATCTCATCCATCAGCTTACTGACCTGCCCGGAACCGCTGACGATCTCGTGCATGTTCTTTTCAGCTTCGGCCACTACCATTGCGCCCTGACTGACGTTGCTACTGGTCACGGCGATCAGGGATTTAATGCTTTTTGCCGCCTCGGCGCTGCGATGCGCCAGGCTGCGCACTTCCCCGGCCACGACAGAGAAGCCTTTACCATGGTCACCTGCCCGGGCCGCCTCGACCGCCGCATTGAGTGCCAGAATATTGGTCTGGAACGCGATACCGTCGATCATGGTGATGATCTCGGTCATCTGCTGGGCGCATTCGGTAATGGAAAGCATATTGTTAGCAACCTGCCCCATCAGCTCGCCGCCTTTTTTTGCCTGTTGAGTTGCCACATTTGCCTTCTCATTGGCGAGGCGAGTGTTATCAGCGGTATTTTTCGTGGTGGCGGCCATCTGCTCCATACTGGCAGAGGTCTGGATCAGCGATGCTGACTGCAGCTCAGTTTTCGCCGCCAGCGCCGAACTACGGGCGGCCAGCTGTTCAGAAAGACGCATTGCGGTGGCGGAGGAGGAGCGGATCTCACGCACCAGGGTGGCGATGTTGTGCGACAACGTGTTGATACCCGGAATCAGTCGGCCAGCACAGTTATCACCAAATTCGGGGATGGTGACGCCCAGATTACCGGCCACCACCTCTTCAATACTTCTTTTCACCGTATTGATGGGCACCACCAGATACAGGGTCATGTAAACCCGCAGAAACACAAACGCGACGACAAACAAAAGATTAAGTGAAATTAACAGAGATGTTTGCGGCGCTAAAAAAAAGACCAGTCCATCAATTAAAAGAAGCACAACCGCCAGATAAGAAAGAATAAACGTTCTTACGCTAATGTTTCTGAGCATAATATATACCACGACGGAATTTTCAGACGATATGGAATATATAACACTCTGCTTTTTATTTTTCACCCTCATTTCATCAAGACTATTCATTAACCTTAAAGGGCTAACAATTTAACTTAAAGTGACATTAAACACCTATGAATGGCTAAGCATTCGCATTAAAGTCCAATAAACGCAATGTTAAGCTCTCTATGCAATGAATTATTGTTGTTCTGGCAAACGTGATACTTAAGCTGCACGATCACTCTGAAGCAGTATTGATTAGCCGGGCTTAAACCTTTTTATCGCACATTAGTTTTTACGGTTTTAATGAAAAAAGCGTTAATGTTTTCTCAACGTTAATCCGATACTAGAAATATTTTTGCATAACACGGCGCTTTTCCTCAGCAACCAGAAGAGAAAATTTATTTATTAACGCTGTCACAGAAGCGATTAATAAAACTATTCCAGTTGGTAAAATTAATACGAATTTCATACGAATATCACAAAAAAATCCTGCCTGACGGTATGAAGTAGAGTATGTTTCAAAGAAGCCCACGCGTGCCGCTCCGCCGTGGATCTCAGACATTTAACTTTCTGATAAATGAGACTGAGCTATGTCTTCTACAGGGTTTGCTGCACTGGATATGCTTAAAACGCCCATATGGGTCGTATCACCGGTTACGGAGGATCTCCTGTTCGCCAATACGGCAGCAAAAAAAATTATGCAGGACGCGACGCTGGACAGTCTGCGCAAAGGCGTCTGCTCGGCACATGCGCAGGCGACGCTTGCGATGTATGTGCCCGATTTAAAAACCCAACAAGAGATCATCGAAATCTGGAGCGTGCTGGTTAATCACCAGCAGACCAGCCTCAGCTGTCGGCTCTCGCTGGCTGTTTTTGATACCTGCGGCGAGGTGATTATTTTTGAGGGTATTGCCCGCCAGCCGGTACAGGGGCTTAAAGCCACCAGTTCGGGCACCTATCAGCGCAAAAAACAGGGGTTCTATGCCCGGTTTTTCCAGACCAACAGTGCACCAATGCTGTTAATCGATCCTGCCCGGGACGGCCTGCTGGTCGATGCCAATCTCGCGGCGCTCAATTTTTATGGCTATACCCATGAGGAGATGTGCAGCAAACACACCTGGGAGATCAATACGCTCGGGCGCAACGTGTTGCCGGTGATGACCGAGATCGCGCGTCTGCCTGGGGGGCATAAGCCGCTTAACTTTATCCATCGCCTCGCGGACGGCACCACCCGACACGTACAGACCTATGCCGGCCCCATTGAAATCTACGGTGATAAACTGATGCTCTGCATCATTCATGATATTACCGAGCAAAAACGGCTTGAGCAGGAGCTTGAACACGCTGCGCTACGCGATTCGTTAACCGGCCTGCTCAATCGCCGCCAGTTTTATCACCTCACCGATCACACCTCACCGAACCACCTTCCGGCCCAGCAGGAGTTCAGCCTTCTGCTGGTGGATACGGACCACTTTAAGCGCATCAACGACATGTTTGGGCACCAAAAAGGCGACGAGGTGTTGATTGCTCTTTCGCGCACGCTGGAAATCTGTTGTCGTAAAGACGATTACGTTTTCCGCTGGGGTGGCGAGGAGTTTGTGCTGCTGCTGCCGCGCACGTCACTGGACGCCGCGATGCAGATCGCTGAAACCCTGCGCGTGGCGATTGCCCGCATTGCTATCCCGGGCCTGCCCCGCTTCACCGTTAGCATTGGGGTAGCCCGGCATAACCCGGATGAGAGTATTGACGATCTCTTTAAGCGCGTGGACGATGCCCTGTATCGCGCCAAGAATGATGGTCGTAATAAAGTGCTGGCGGCGTGATGCCGCCATCTGTCATTCCATTTATTCCTTGAGGAGTGGTTAAGATGAGCAAGAAAATTTTGATGCTGGTCGGAGATTACGCGGAGGATTACGAAACCATGGTGCCGTTTCAGGCACTGCAGATGATTGGTCATCAGGTTGACGCCGTCTGTCCTGACAAAGCCAAAGGCGACTTTATCATGACGGCGATCCATGATTTTGACGGCGCCCAGACTTACAGTGAAAAACCCGGCCACCGCTTTGTTCTTAATGCCGATTTTGCTGCGGCGCAAGAAGAGGATTATGATGCCCTGCTCATCCCCGGTGGACGAGCACCTGAATATCTGCGCCTGAATGAAAAAGTCCTCGAACTGGTGCGGGCTTTTGATCAGGCACGCAAACCTATTGCCGCGGTCTGCCACGGCGCGCAACTCCTGGCCGCTGCGGATGTGCTGAAAGGACGAACCTGTAGCGCCTATCCTGCCTGTGCGCCGGAAGTGCGACTTAGCGGCGGGTATTATGCTGACATTGGCATCGATGAAGCGTACGTTGATGACAATCTGGTCACCGCCCCCGCCTGGCCCGCGCATCCGCAGTGGCTGGCGAAATTTGCCGAGCTGTTGCAGAGATAAATCGATAGTGAAACCCTGGACAGGCTCGTCGGTTTCAGGCCAGCCTGTCTACAGCCCTGAAAAAACGCTCCTCGGTCATGATTGCATTATCCTTTGGGCTCTGATGCTCGCCTCGGATAAACCAGCCCGCTTCAGGTGCCATGCTCAAATAAAATACCTGATGGATACCGGGCGCATCGACATGCATTATTACAAAGCCCAACTCCGTGCCCTTACAGAGCTGTTCAGGGATAATGCGCACAAAGCGATCGCCGTTCTGTAAGTGTATGGTAGTAATATCATAACGGCATATGCCGCTGCTGAGGCTATAGCCAACCGTACTCAAATCATGGAGATATTTTGTCGATAACGTGACACCAATGGCAGTGCCTGCGAACCACTGGCTAATCTGATCCGCAAGGTCATCCATTCTTGAGGTGAACTCCCGAATTTCTGCTTCAGCCGATTTTTGGCCAAATGTTACAATACTATTATTGCGCTGCACTTTTTTAAAAAAACGATCTTTGGCTGACACTCTGACTCCATGAGTTACCGTATTAATTTGTTCACCAGGCTTTAGCGCACCACGCGTTTAGCCACCCTTTTCTTCTTTTTCTTTTCGCTCTCGCCTTTTCCCTGACCACTTACTCTGGGCGCGAAAATGCATCATATTCAATCAAGTGCTTTTTGCTTCAGAAGCGCATAGCGAGCGATAAGCTGTTGCAGATGCAGCTCCGCCAGATTCTGCTGTGCTACTGGCCGGGGCTGCTCATCATTTACTGCGGACAGCTGGCGGAGTTGTTCTTCCACTGGAATAGCGCGATTAAATGACTGCATGATGGTAAATACCTGCGATTTCAGTTCACTGACTGTCATATACTTGCCGCGCTTTTCATCCAGCGCATTGAGCTGATTCGCTAACTGTTGCAGCCGCGTCATCCCCTGATACCAGCCGCTAAGATTTTCTGAAGGTAGTGCCTGTGCCGCAATCTGCTGCTGCCACTGTAGCGCCAGCGGTTTTGCCTGTTCCGGCCACAGAGTTAACGCCTGTTGCACCAGTTGCCCGCCATAGCTTACGACCCAATCGGGTTTCAGTTGAGCCAGCCGCGCTAACTGCTGTGCCGTCTGGCTGAGACCTGTTTCCGCTGACAGAGGGTTATTCTGCATTGCCTGCAACTGCGCCGGGGAAGGCGCAACGGGTAACGGTGCCAGCGAGGCGGTAAATTGCGCCTGAACCGGATCCGGCTGGTGCATTGCCTGCCATCCCCAGACCGCTGCACCTGCCACCACCAGCATGGTCAGCATCCCGGCGGCAAAAGGCTTCCAGGGTATTGTGGGCTGCGATGGTACTGTCACAGCGTCACTATCGCGTTGCGCGACATACACCCATTTTGTTCTATCCGGCGGGTCGATGGCAGTATCCGGGATAACAGTCTCCTCCGTTTCAACTGTCTCATGGGCGCTATTCTCCAGCCGCACCGCCGCGTTGTGCACTTGCGTTAGCAGCGCGTCCAGTTGACTGACATGCTTCAACTCCAGGTGCTGTAATACCTTTTCCAGTGCTTTCAGGTGCGCTTCCACCTGGTAGAGCTGGCTCTGATCACTGCGTGTCAGAGGCAGCGTGCGCATCACCTGTTGAAGGCGTTTACTCAGGCTGCGCAGGATTTCCATCCGCGCATTTACTGGCCGCGGCCAGAGGTTTTCCCACTGCCGGGAGACCAATGCTGCCAGTATCGCCA
Source organism: Leclercia sp. GLN_9 (assembly GCF_043105735.1). NCBI lineage: Bacteria > Pseudomonadati > Pseudomonadota > Gammaproteobacteria > Enterobacterales > Enterobacteriaceae > Leclercia > Leclercia sp. GLN_9. The sequence continues at coordinate 666,230 of NZ_JBICLV010000017.1, read as the reverse complement.
GCCCTTCATTCAATCCGTACATTCCGGCACGTTGTGTGCGGACAAGCGTATACCAGGCGGCGGTCTGCAGCTCCACACCGTTCTGTTCAAACAGCGACAGGCAGAGTTTTTCGGCATACGGCCAGTCCACATCCGGGCGAGCCGGATGGGTCAGTTTGCTCATTTCTTCGCGCAGGGCGACGTAATCCGCAACCGCGCGCGGATCTCCACCGGTTTTGAGGTGGCGTTCAGGGGAGGTTGTCATGGTAGTTTCTGTCAGAAAAATCGCTAAATTGCGGCGCGGACATCCAGGTACTGCTGCTGTTTCATATGACGGATTAGGATTTTGCCCTCCGGCATAAACTCGGTGCCGTAACGCACCAGCCCGACGCCTTTCAGCTCGGCATCAATGGCGTAGCGCAATTCGACAGGCCGGGTCTGCTCGAGCATCACGACCGTGATTTTGCGCAGGCGTGGCTCGTATTTCAGCAACACCGCCGACAGGGTGGATATCAGCTGGTGCGCAGTTCCGGGCATCCCCTGAAGAATTTTCGTCATATCCGGCAGACCGTAGTCCGGCAAATGCGCCAGCGTCCCGGCGCGGCAATTGATAATACGCTGCATATTGTCCAGTACGGAGAGGATTGCCTGATTTTCTTCACTGACCTGATGCAGATCGAGGCCGCCTGCAAAATTGCCGAACAGGGTTTCGTATAACGACGGGCGCGGCATCTCAGTCATCCTTCAGCGGTTGCAGGGTCAAACTGTTATGGCTGGCTTCAATAATACGTGGTGTGTCCGGATCCAGTTCATCGCGGGTGATGACCAGACGCCAGGTATTGTTTTCCTGATCGGGTGCCATAAACATACCGGCCACCGCCACAAAATGCGCCGCCTCCTCCATTGGCATATCCAGCGAGAAAGATTCTCCCGGGCGCAGGCGGATATCTTTTTCTGCCACTAAATCCGCTTTAATGGCCTGGCTGTCCATGGCAAATAGCGAGGGATAATCGGTGCTGTCGAAGGCCTTGCGGTCTTTTAGCTGGTAAATACGTACTACTGTCGCCAGCGACGCCCCTTTTGCGTTGTTATTCACACCTTCCCGTGCGCGGATATCCAGATGCAGGGTTTTTACCTGTTTGTAAAAAATGGATTTGGTCGCCGCAACCGTGCCATCGGATATCTTCTGCGTCAGCCCACAGCCGGTTAATGTTGCTGCCAGGCACAATGCCAGCAGCGTGGCGGAGGTGTTAACGCTGCGGTTCGCCGCGACGTAACCAGTTGTCCAAAAGACGGCTATCCGCACGCAGGCGCTGCTGAGCCTGCAGTTTCGGTGCGGGCGGCGTGCCGCTGAGACGGTGATAGACGGCAAGGTGGTCACCCACGCTGCGTACCAGGCGCTGGTTATTAATAAAGGAGGCCAGCATTGCCAGCGCGAGAAAAACAAAACAGATAGCACCGGCCAGCCGGGTATCCTGCATCCGACGGCTCACGCCGTGATGGCGTGGCAACGACGCCAGTAACACATCAGGCAACGGTAACAAGTCATCCGCTGCGCCACATGACGGAGGTAATGTGGTTGTTCCTGCTATCTGACGCGACCAGAGGTTTTCCGATACCCCGGCTACAGGAGTCAGACAGATGCCAACAGCACAGAGATTGCAGGCGGGGAGTTCCTCCTGACGCGTGCGAAGCGGCCGAAAGAGAAGCGTGTTGCTCAACCTGAGCACGCTGTCGAGCCATAGCGCATTAGCCAGACGGACGTCATCCCCCACAGCTTCCTGCTGCCAGCCAGTTACCGGCAGGGCAACCTGGCCGTTCTGGCGAGCACGTATGCCAGGCAGGTCAGGCGTGACGGTAAACCACAGCACCTCATCCGAATGCTGAACAGGCGGTGACACCCAGACCACACCCCAGATAGGCGGCAGGCCGTTTAGCCAGGTTCGGCACTGGACGATACTGCGTCGCCAGTGCCGAAGCGCCTGCGCACACGTTTCTTCTGAAATGTGCTGTTCCGGTGTCATCGCCAGCATTACCGAAACCTGTGACACTAGCGCCGGACGAACAGCAGCCAGATGCTGCGCCAGCAGCCAGATGCTGCGCCAGCAGCGGCAATGCCTCAGCACTCTGTACCTGCAGATACCAGCCGTGGCGAGTTTCACGCCAGACCGTGTTACCGGAAAACAAGGAGGTGGTATCGCCGCATACCAGCACCACCGCACCCTGAAAATCTTCCGGCGGCAGGCTGTGCTCCGTTATCGTTTCACTGATGGCCCGGCACTGCAGATGCAGCCGCCACTGACGCCAGAAAGCCACAACGCCCGCCAGCAGAATACACAGGCTCAACGCGAGTCGACTGCTGGTCGAAAGTGGCCAGAATCCCAGCACCAACCACAGCGCCAGAAGAAGGGCTAACGCCGTGAGCAAACCACGGGAGAGTTCACGCATTCGCTAGCCCTGCCCTGCAATCCGGGCCACCATCTGAGCCAGGGATGATGAGAAGATAAGCCACAGCGCGGCAAGCACCACGATACCTGCAGCCCAACCCAGCCAGTACAGCCGTCGTCCGCTGCGCAGGCGCGATGCCCGCACAACTACCGGTGCGTCCTCAGTCAGCGCAAAAGGCGGCACGCGTTCGCTGAGTGCACGCACCACGTCCTCCCGCCGTTCGTCGTCCTGATCACGGTACTGGCCGACAAAGCCCAATTGCAGGGTCCGGTACAGGCAGGTCAGCACCGCGTTATCTGGCGCGGGTTCACGCAGAACGGTGCGGATAAGCTCCCACAGCTCTTCCCCTGCATTCAGGGTGCTGAAGAACCGCGCCTGTAACGGATCCTTGCGCCACTTACGGTAACCATCGTCCTGTCTGTCGCGGTTCAGCACGCTCTCATCCAGCAGGGCGCAATAAGCGTAAAGCATGCGATCGCAAGAGCCAGCACTGTATCCCCCGTCCGTTAAAGCCTCGCGGGCCTCCGCGACCCAGCGGCAGGCGCGACGGTAAAGCGCATCACCGTCCTGAATCTCCTGCCCGCTGCGCAACTGGCTGACCATCAGCCAGCCCGGATAAAACGTTTTATTGATCAAATCCAGATTCATCATGTTCATGAGCGCAGCACCGCAAACAGTTCCAGCTTCACGTCACCGAGCGACTCCGGCGTATAGAAGGTACAGTTTCCGGCATCCAGCATCGCGCGGGCCGCCGCAGTAGAAAGATCGAGCGCAAAATACTGGTTTTCCAGACGCACCGGGATGGCTGCCGGGACGTGGCTCAGGGGTTTAATCACCATCCCACTCAGTGCAATGTTAACGACTTCAGATACGTCGTCATGGCTACCCGCCTTGCACAGCTGAGGGAAGCGCGTCTGCAGTTCGTGGTTTGGCATGGAGGAGCGCACCGAGAGATAGAAGTCTGCCCCTTCACGCAGCCTCGCGTCGTGCAGTCTGCCGCGCCAGATTTCTCTGTCCTCGCCCTGTTCGAGCGAAATGGCAACAACGCGGGACGGCAGGCTAGCTTCCAGCAGACGATCCAGCAGGGTAAACAGCGGCGGAAATACATCTTCCGGGGTATCGTGCCGGTAGAGCGGGATATCGTCGGCGTTATGTTCGAGAGAAAAGGTCAGCAGACTACCGGCAAGCCTTGCCAGTTCACGGTACAGCAACTCGGGATGGCGGGATGGTGTCTGGTGCAGCTCCGTCAGCACCGGCTCCGCACTGTTGAGCGCATTCAGCAGCCAGAACAGGGAGACATCCGCCACTGCGAAGTCCGCCATCCGTTTATTACTTTCCCGTCTCATCGCCATCAGACGCTTGCGGCGGGCCTGCAGGCGGTGCAAGAGTTCACCCAGTTCGCTGACCAGCGCAGGACTTGCCGACAGCGAAAGCATTGGAGGAATGAAATCTCTGTCCAGGCTCCACAGCCCCTGCACATTACGGGTGACTCTGGCCACCGGACAGGTCAGATAGGCTGCATTTTCCTGGGTGGAGAGACGCAGCGTCAGCGCATGACGCAGTACTGCCAGATCGCTGCGCTCATGGCCAGCCAGCTCCTGGACTGTCACTCGCTCTGACTGCCAGCGACGTGGACGGGCACTGTCGCACCCGTCGTCAAGATTACCGCCATTCGCACTAAGCAGCGGCAGGCACAGCAGCACCTCAACACTCTCCAGCCCTGTCGCGGATAAATCACAGACCGGCGGCAGGTTATCCGCCAGGTCTGTATCTATCAGCGTGCCATCCGCAAAGCGTACCGCCATACGGACGGCATTAAGCCTTGCGAGTGTGAGCGCGCTGTCATCAAACTCCGCACACAGCACACCCCAAGGGTGCGCCAACACCATCCGCGCAACGGTATCCGCAACGTGTGCATCCCAACGTGACTGCTGCTGGAACTGCTGCGGGGCCAGAAAGGCCCCGTCTTCCCATAACGGGCGAAAGATTTTCATCCCTGCTCCTGCCTTATCCTTTCGCTTTCGGCATCTGGCTGACCAGCGACAGGTTCACGTCCATCCCTTCCACCTGGAAGTGCGGCACGGCATACAGACGAACGCGGAAGAAGCCAGGATTGTCCTCGATGTCTTCTACCACTACCTTCGCATCGCGCAGCGGGTGTGACGCCTGCAGTTCGTCGCCTGGATCGGTCATTTCCGTCACCAGCCCTTTCACCCAGGTGTTCAGCTCCAGTTCCAGCAGGCGGCGGTCCTTCGTCGTACCGATGTTCTCGCGCTGGATAAGCTTTAGGTAGTGCGCAATACGCGACAGCAGGAAGATGTACGGCAGGCGCGCGTTAATACGGCTGTTGGCGGTCGCATCGGCGGTGTCGTACAGCGCTGGTTTCTGCGTTGAGTTGGCTGAGAAGAAGCACGCATAGTCGCGATTTTTGTAGTACGACAGCGGAATGAAGCCGAGATTGGCGAATTCGAACTCGCGGGTTTCCGGGATCATCACTTCAGAAGGGATCTTCACCTGGTTGCCGGTACCCAGATCGTACAGATGGATCGGCAGGTCTTTCACTGCACCACCGGCCTGCGGACCACGGATCTGCACGCACCAGCCATTGTTGATGAAGCTCTTAACCATGTTAGAGGCGAAGGCAAATGATGCGCTGGTCCACAGGTATTTCTCGTGATCCGGCCCTTTTACCTGTTCAACATAGTTAAAACTGCGCACTGGCACGGTATCCGGGCCATAAGGCAGGCGTCCCAGTACGCGCGGCATTACCAGCCCGATATAGCGGGAGTCGTCGGTATCGCGGAAGGATTTCCATTTGATGTACTCGGCACGGTCGAAATAGTTGCCGATATCTTTAATGGCAGCCACTTCTTCCATCGACTCTTTCAGGAAGAATTTCGGGCCGACGGAGCCGATAAACGGCATGTGCGCCGCGGCAGACACTTTGGAGATATTACGCAGCAGCGCAACGTCCTGCGGGCTGGCGTCAAATTCGTAGGAGGAGATGACCGAGCCGATCGGTTCGCCGCCTGGGGTGTCGTACTCGGCGGTATAGGTGTGCCAGTAAAGACCGCTCTGGATAAGCTCCGGCGCATCTTCAAAGTCCTGACGCAGATCGTCTTTCGACACATCCAGAATTTCTGTTTTGACGTTCTGACGGTAGTCAGTGTTGTCGACCAGCTGTTTCAGGCCGCGCCACAGGGACTCCACCTTCTGAAATTCCTGATGGTGCATCACCGCATCCAGCTGGCGGCTGATTTGATAATCCAGCTCCGCGATGTGGTGATCAATCAGCGTTTTGTCGAGCTTTTCCACTGGCTGACCGGATTTACGGATACAGTCCATAAATACCTGCATCGCGGCCGTCAGGCGTTCACCTGCAGAAGCATCAGCGAGCGCAGCATCATCCAGAAACGCATTAATATCCCCGAGGCTCGATGCCGGGGTGAGGTTGATTTTTTCAAACAAGGAGGCGTAAACGCCCTCTTTTTCCAGTACGGTGGTTTGCCCCTGAGCAGAGCCAGTTTCAGTATTTACAGACATCAGCATATTCCCGGTTAATCCATTAAAAGAGATGCCCAAATTTTATTTCGGGGCAAGTGCACTCATTTCGTCACGTAATTCCTGAGACAGCGCCGGGTCCTTAAGGATTTTCTCAAGCTCTTTTCTGAAAGTGGCGTTATCAAGAAGATTGGATTTCAAATCGCGTAATAAATTGCGCATTGCCAGCATCGCGCGAAGCTGAGGAATTTGACGGGCAACCTGTTCGGGTTCGAAATCTTTCATACTGGAAAAATGTAGGCGGATATTTTCTTCTACCCCCTCGCCAGCCAGGGTGTTCTGCACGGCCAGGTTAATTTCCGGGTTAAATTCTGAAAGTACACTGTCGAAGTTATTTTTATTGATGTTAACCTTTTTGCGTTCAGATAACGGCCTGTTTTCTTTGCCATTACTAAAATCACCAACGGTCAGGAGCTTAAGCGGTAGCTCAACTTTCTTTTGCGCGCCCCCCGTATGGAGAGCCAACTTGAGATTTATACGTGCCTTGGGCACTTCATTCTGAAATGTATCAGCCATAGCAGTCCCTTTTCCTTAAGGAATAGTTATTAAGTAAAACTTCATTTTTGCGCAGGTGATATTAGAACAAGTGATTACACTGAATCAACTCACTCATAGTCCAAAAGTAGACATTGTTTTAAATATTACCACTAATAACTGGCGGTGAACCTTATTAAACAACCGATATATATTCATCGCCATGATCATTCGCGCCTTAATAAAATGGAGCCAATCCTATTCGGGAATAAAATATCATATTTAGATTGTATTACTTCAATGGAAATGGATGAAATTTATTGATACCTGTGCAGACATGATAACCCACGCTATCATGCATTATCATTTTCTCTTTAAATCGATTTAGCCGAGACTATCTTAGTCTTAAAGGCGATTTTCGGGCCGATATCATCTGGCAGACCAGGGCCACCCGGCGCAACGCCATTCACCATAATACCACCGCTGATGTCTGCATCGTATAAGGGCGCGATTGACCCTAACACCGCCGCCTTAATACAGTGGCTACAGGAACCCCTCATCTTTACCCACGCGCATCGCGGCGTCATTACTCCAATGATGAGCGCTATCGACTCGCCCGATTCTGCGCTTCATGTTTCATGCGGGCCGCGGGTGCTGCGCTCCTTACCCGCGCACAAGCTGGAGGTATGGCCCATTCCGATTATGATGGCGCTGAACGGATCGCCATCATAATCCTCTGCCCGACTTCCTTCAGCAAAGGCGAGTAACCGCGCGCTCCACACAGCCGCCAGTAAAGCCGCCATCCGCTCGTTTGCCCGCTCCTGAACTACCGAGCTAAAAGATCACGGGATTAGGGTGAACGTGGTATCGCCGGGGGTGTTCTTCACCCCCTGCCATGCAATCTTATCTGCATGCCAATGACGGTATCGAGAGGGGTTAAAAATACGGCGTCGCTCGGACGGCTCGGTGGGGTGGATGAAGTGGCTACAGCGGTGCTGTTCCTGGCCTCTGACGAGCGTCGATTCGCTGCATGTGAAGCGCTATTCTTGGACGGCGGCATTATGGCGGTCTGACGCGCCGTCATAAGACAGGGATTGTTTTATCTGCTCGTCAATTTTATGGCGGCTTTCGTCATTTGCCGGGTTAAAAATTAACATCGCCAGATCTGGCCGCCCCTCTACCATGAAGGTTGAAAACTCCAGGTCAATCGCCCCCACCTGTGGGTGATAAATGCGCTTTATACCCTCGCCGTGGCTGGCGACATCGTTGCTGCGCCACAGGAGGTCAAATTCGGGACTCCGACTGCAAAGCTCGCCAATCAGGCTCGCCGTTTCTGCCGATTCCCCTGCCCGCGCCACGTCGGCACGAAAGGCATTCACCACCAGTCGGGCCACCGTCTGCCAGTCGGCCTGCATTTCACGTACCTGCGGGTCGAGAAACAGCCGACGCAGCACGTTACGCTGTGAATACGGTAGCTGCCCATAGTCGGACAACACGCAGGCGGCGGCGCGGTTCCAGGCGATAACATCCCAGGTGATGGTTTTGACCAGCGCCGGAACGTCGAACGCCTCCAGCACCCGTTGCAGACGCGGCGTGATATCCGTGGAGAGCGTGAAATGCGTTTCTGGCGGATGACCGAAAGCCAGAATAAACAGATGCTCGCGCTCGGGCCCCGTCAGGCGCAGCCCGCTGGCGATACGGTTGAGCACCTCACGCGACGGCGCACCGCCGCGTCCTTGTTCAAGCCAGGTGTACCAGGTGGGACTGATATGGGCAAGCTGCGCTACCTCTTCACGGCGCAACCCCGGCGTGCGCCGTCTGCCGCCGATAAAACCAAACGCTGTCGGATCAAGGCGCAAGCGTCGCGTCCGCAGAAAATCGCCCAGCGACTGCATTGTCATCGGCATCATCATTATCCTGTTAAGATTTATACCCTGATAAGGTCCCTACTTTTACCGTTTCACTATAGCGCTACTCTGGATGGCAACCCAATCTGGAGGTGAATTATGCAAGTATTTTTGACGGGTGCGAGCGGGTTTATCGGTTCGCGGATTCTGGCTGAACTGGTGACAGCCGGCCATCAGGTGACGGGCCTCGCCCGCTCGGAAAGCAGCGCGCAGGCACTTAAGGCCGCGGGGGCCGACGTCCATCGCGGTACGCTGGAGGAGCCTGAAACCCTGGCCGCCGCCGCGCAGTGCGCCGATGCGGTGATCCATACCGCGTTTGACCATAACTTTCACCGTTTCGTCGAGAACTGTGAACAAGACCGGCGGGTTATTCATGCGCTGGGCCAGGCGCTGGAGGGGAGCGATTGTCCGCTGATAATCACCTCCGGCACGGGTATGGGCAATGACGGCTCCACAGCGCTGGCGCGTGAAGATCAATTTAAACCTGATAACCATAATCCTCGCGTGGCCTCTGAAGTGGCAGGCTATGCGCTACTGGCGCAGGGCGTGGATGTGCGGGTGGTGCGTCTGCCGCAGGTGCATGACAACACCCGCCAGGGGCTGATCACACACTACATTCAACACGCTGCTGAAAAAGGTGCCGTCGCCTGTATTGGCGAAGGCAATACTTGTTGGTCGGCGGCACACGTCAGCGATGTCGCCCGATTGTATGTGCAGGTGCTGGAACAGGGCGAACGCGGCAGGCGCTACCATGCCGTCGCGGAAGAAGGCGTTGCCACACGGAAGATTGCGCAGGTGGTCGCCGATAAGCTCGGTCTGCCGCAGATCTCGCTCTCTGCGGCTGAGGCCGATGCACATTTTGGCTGGTTTGCGCTGTTTGCCGCCATGGATCTGCGCGCGTCATCTGACTGGACCCGCCAGCAACTCTGCTGGCACCCCACTGGCCCCGGCCTGCTGGAGGATTTGCAAAACATGGATTACGCACCGCTGTTAGCGTCTCGCTAGTTCCTTTTCACGGCTCCACCATTGGGGAGCCGGATACTGGTCTGGCAGAAGGAACGCTGTACCTTCGACGCCTGCCAGCGACAGTTCTTCTTTTCTTCCATGTCCAGTGAGCCTGCTGATAAAGTCAGTCAGCCGAACAGCGTCCTGTGGATGTTGCCTGGCAAGATAGGCCTGCAGGTCCTTTTCAGCGACTGAAAGAGAAACTGGCGCGAAGAATCGCGCCAGTTTCGTTTTTAGGAGAGGTCACTTTAGTCTAAAAGGCGATCCTGCCTATCAATGCTTCTCGATATACATCGTCCGGCTGTACGCCACGTCTTCCGGGTTGTTGATGGGATACCCTTTCACCCAGGGCTTGATTAGACGCCCATTGGTGTACTGGTAGATCGGCGCAATAGGCGCTTTCTCCGCGAGGATTTTCTCCGCTGTATTGTAATCTGCATTACGGGCCTTGACGGTGGTCTCCAGCGACGCCTGATTCATTACCTTGTCATACGCCGGATCGTTGAAGCGCGAGATATTGCCGGTATGCGTGGAGGTCAGCAGCGAAAGGAAGGTTGACGGCTCGTTATAATCCCCCACCCATGAGGCGCGGATCACATCGAAATTGCCGGTATTGCGGCTGTCGATATAGGTTTTCCACTCCTGATTTTGCAGCTTCACATCGACGCCCAGGTTCTTTTTCCACATCGATGCTACCGCAATGGCGATCTTCTGGTGGTTTTCCGAGGTGTTGTACAGCAGCGTTAGCTTGAGCGGTTTCTGGGCATTGTAACCCGCCGCCTGCAACAGCGTTTTGGCCTGCGCGTTCATCTCTTCCTGGCTCATCTGCTCAAAAGGCGATGGCTCAGGGGTAAAGCCTGCGGTCACGTCCGGGGTGAAGTGCCATGCCGGTTTTTCGCCGGTACCCAGTACTTTCTCGGCCATAATCCGCCGATCGATGGTCATGCTCAGCGCCAGACGCACCCGGGCATCCGCCGTCGGGCCTTTCTGGGTGTTAAAGGCATAATAATAGGTGCCCAGCTGCGGCGGGGTGTAAACCTGCCCAGGAATGTCTTTCAACAGCTTCTGGTAGAGGTTTTTCGGGAATGACTCGGTGATGTCGATATCGTTCGCCAGATAGCGCTTGGTGGCGGACGACTCCTGGTTAATCGGGATAAAGGTCACTTTCTGCAACACCGTTTTGTCATTATCCCAGTAATGGCTGTTGCGCTCGACGACCAGTTTCTCGTTAACCACCCGGTCTTTCAGGATGTATGCGCCATTACCCACCAGCGCACCGGGACGGGTCCACTCCGCGCCGCTCTCCACGTTAGCTTTTTGGACCGGGTAAAAGGCGAAGCTCGCCGTCAGGTTGGCAAACCACGGCAGCGGTTTATCCAGCTGAACGCGCAGGGTTCTGTTATCCACTGCGGTCACGCCCAGTTTGTCCGGCGTGGCCTTGCCGTCGATGATAGCCTGCGCATTACTAATCCCGGCCAGCGCTGCAAACCAGGCGAAGGGGGACGTGGTTTGCGGATCCACCAGGCGCTGCCAGCTATAAACGAAATCCTGTGCGGTGACAGGCGTACCGTCAGACCATCTGGCGTTCTCGCGCAGGGTAAAGGTCCAGGCGCGGTTATCATTACTCTGCCAGCTTGTGGCCACCCCCGGCACCAGTTCGCCCTTTTCATTCTGATTGACCAGGCCTTCGAACAGATCGCGGATCACCTGAATCTCAGGCAGCCCCACCGCTTTGGCAGGATCCAGCGAGGCGGGTTCATCTTTAATATGACGCACCAGCTCCTGCTTTGGCGCCAGTGTCGTCCCGGAGGGAACATCCGCAGCAAACGAATAAGAAGAGAGGCCACACAACCACAGGGCAGAACAAATCAACGAAACCGGATGCTTCATGAGATCCCCTTTGAAATGATGGGTAACGAGCAGATGCGTAATTATTTGTTTCGGAACAGGGAAATGCAAACAACTTCCGTCGGAAAGTTGATATCTGCCGGTTTTGCCCCGACGCTGAAACTATTTGATAAACCGCGTATTTTGCACAACACTGCCAGTAGTATAACTCTGATTCAGGAACGTCTATGTCCCTCACTCGCCCCAGAACGGAACGTGGCGCTTTCCCGCCCGGAACTGAACATTATGGCCGTTCATTCCTTGGCGCGCCCTTGATCTGGTTCCCTGCGCCGCAGGCCGATCGTAACAGCGGCCTGATCATTACCGGAACGCACGGGGATGAAAACTCCTCGATCGTGACCCTCTCCTGCGCCCTGCGCACGCTGGCGCCTGAGCTGCGTCGCCACCATGTCGTGCTCACCGTCAACCCGGACGGCTGTCAGCTGGGGCTGCGCGCCAATGCCCGTGGCGTGGATTTAAACCGAAACTTCCCGGCGGCAAACTGGCGGGAAGGTGAGACGGTCTACCGCTGGAACAGTGCGGCCCAGGACAGGGATGTGGTGTTATTGACCGGTGAAAAACCCGGCTCGGAGCCGGAAACGGAGGCGCTATGCCACCTGATCCACAAACTGCATCCTGCCTGGGTGGTGTCGTTTCACGATCCACTGGCCTGCATTGAAGATCCAGCCCACAGCGCACTGGGGCGCTGGCTGGCGGATGCGTTTTCGCTACCGCTGGTTACCAGCGTCGGTTATGAAACACCGGGGTCGTTCGGCAGCTGGTGCGCTGATTTAAGCCTGCACTGTATCACCGCCGAATTCCCGCCGATCTCGTCCGACGAGGCCAGCGAGAAGTACCTGAGAGCAATGACCGATCTGCTGCGCTGGGAGCCTCAGAGATGAACCACGCCGGTGGTGTAATGCAGCGCCGGTGAAACGTCCACCGCCAGCCAGGTCGGGCCATCCAGATCGGCAAACTGTACCTCGCCCGCCAGCGGCAAAGCCGCATTAATGGCACGCGAGGTGCAGAGCATACAGCCGAGCATCAGCGCAAAACCGTTCTCCCGCGCTTCGGCGGCCAGCGCCAGCGCTTCGGTGATCCCGCCAGTTTTATCCAGCTTAAGATTCACCATCTCGTAGCGCCCTTTCAGGGCGGACAGACTTTCGCGCGTATGACAGCTCTCGTCGGCGCAGATGGGGAGCGGATGAATAAAATTCGCCAGCGCCGCATCGTCACCCGCAGGCAGGGGTTGCTCAAGCATGGCGACATCCAGATCTGCCAGCAGCTGACAGCGTGCAGCAAGCCCTTCGCCGTGCCAGGATTCGTTGGCATCGACGATCAGCGTGGCCTGGGGTACAGCAGCGCGAATGGCGACCATGCGCTCGCTGATCAGACGATCGTCCAGCTTCACTTTCAGCAGCCGCGCCCCGGCAGCATACAGGGCTTTGGCGCTGGCGGCCATTTGCGCGGGTTCGCCGATCACCACCGTCTGCGCGGTCACTACCGTTTGCGGTAATGTGACTCCGGCCAGGGTCGCCAGCGAGATGCCCTGCTGGCGCGCGGCTAAATCCCAGAGGGCGCAGTCAACGGCATTGCGTGCCGCGCCCGGTGGTAACAGGGTTTGCAGGGCTTCACGGCTAAGCCCGCGCTCCAGTTCTGGTGCCAGGGCCATGATCTGCGCCATCACCGAGGCGATGCTTTCACCATATCGCGGATAAGGCGTACACTCCCCCACCCCTTTGACACCCTCTTCCTCTATTTCGACTACCACCACGCAGGCCTCGCTCCGGGCTCCCCGGGAGATGACAAACGGCGTATGCAATGGCCAGGCTTCTTCATAAACCTTGAGAGTTCTCATCACTCACTCCTGTATAGCGGCTTCGCGTAAATAGGGTTTGCTGTGATATTGGCTGATGACATACACTAACGGCGACGTTAACTATATGTAAACAGGAAGATAACTATGTCACAACTCGTTCATTTCCAGGGCAACCCGGTTTCTGTTGCAGGATCCATTCCTCAGACTGGCAGCAAAGCGCAGGCGTTTACGCTCGTGGCAAAAGATCTGTCTGACGTCGTGCTGAGCCAGTTCGCCGGCAAGCGTAAAGTGCTGAACATTTTCCCAAGCATCGATACCGGCGTGTGTGCCGCATCTGTGCGTAAATTCAACCAGCTGGCGACTGAAATGGACAACACTGTTGTGCTGTGCATTTCCGCTGACCTGCCGTTCGCCCAGTCCCGTTTCTGCGGTGCAGAAGGCCTGAGCAACGTTATTACCCTTTCCACCCTGCGCAACCCGGAATTCCTGGAGCAGTACGGTGTGGGCATCGCTGAAGGCGCCCTGAAAGGCCTGGCTGCTCGCGCGGTTGTGGTAATCGACGAAAACGACACTGTCGTGTTCAGTCACCTGGTGAATGAAATCACCACCGAGCCGGACTATGCTGCTGCGCTGGAAGCGCTGAAAGCGTAAGACCAAAAAGAAAGCCTCCCTGCGGAGGCTTTTTTGTTTTTACTCGTCGCCTTTCTTCTGGCTCAGACCGTACTCGCGCAGTTTATTGGCAATGGCGGTATGCGAAACGCCCAACCGTTTCGCCAGCTTACGCGTACTAGGGTAGTTACGATACAGCTGCGTCAATACCGAACGTTCAAAACGGCTGGTAATGTCATCCAGCGATCCTTCCATCGCCTCTTCGCCCACCGCCACCGTACCGGCGTCATAATCCGGCAGCAAAATGTCCTGCGGCCGCAGCTCATAGCCTTCAAGCTGGGTCAGCGCGCGATAGATCGCATTTTTCAGCTGTCGAATATTGCCCGGCCAGCCGTAGCGGGTAAGAACCGTGTTGAGATCGGCTGAAAACTTTGGTCGCGGGATGCCTTGTTCATCGGCAAAGCGCGCCACAAACAGCTCGGTCAGCGGCATGATGTCCTGCGGGCAATCGCGCAGCGGCGGGATATTCAACGTCAGTACGTTAAGGCGATAATAGAGATCTTCACGGAAGACGCCCTTCTGCACCAGCTCAACCAGGTTCTTCTGAGTGGCACAGATCACACGCACATCCACATGCACCTCATGATCTTCCCCCACCCGGCGGAATGTGCCGTCGTTAAGGAAACGCAGCAGTTTGGCCTGCATCCGCGGCGACATTTCGCCAATTTCATCCAGCAGCACCGAGCCGCCGTTGGCCTGTTCAAAGAAGCCTTTTTTGCCTTCCGGGGCGTGGCCGAACAGCTCGCTTTCAACAGCATCTTCCGGGATGGAAGCACAGTTCAGCGCCAGATAGGGTTTGCCCGCGCGCGGGCCTGCCTGATGCACCGCATGAGCCAGTAGATCCTTGCCGGTGCCGGTTTCTCCGGTGATGAGCAAAGGTGCCGTCAGATTCGCCAGCTTCCGCGCCTGCTCCACCACGTGGCGCATTTTCGGGCTGACGGCGATGATCTGGCTGAAGGCGCTGACATCCTGGCTGGACAGGTTTTGCAGCTGACGCCCCATGCGAACCGTCGAGCGCAGCATGATCACTGAGCCGGTCAAGGTGCGGTCGTCGTTGTCGCCCTGCAGATAGACCGGGGTGATCTCCATCAGGAAGTTCTGCCCGTTGATGATCACATGCTCGCTGTGGGTGGATCGCGGGTTGCTCTCCAGCCAGCGCTGGAAGTTAAAGCCGGGGATCAGCTGGGCGGCATTGTGGCTGCTGAGCTTGTCCTGCTCCTGGGCAAACAGCTGGCAACTCGCCAGGTTAGCCCGGTCAATTTTGCCTTTCAAATCCAATGATAAGAACGGCTCCGGCATCGCTTCCAGCAGCGCGCTGAGGGCCAGATGTTCACGCTCGGAGGGCATCCAGGGTACGGTGCGCACATCCGTAACGCCAGCGATACGGCGAATTTCAGCCATTAAGCTGCTGAAGGTATCGAATGCAATTTCGGCAAAGTTCAGGTAAATCTTCCCGATTGGGTCGATCTCGATGCCACGCAGATCAATGCTACGCAAAACAAGGAGATCAAGTAACTCGCGAGTCAGGCCGAGACGGTCTTTACAAAATACTTCCAGACGCATGGGAAAATCACTCTATAAGCCAGTAACCCTGAAATGATAAGCCAGATATCGGTAATCGGGAAGATAGCTGTCAACAAATATTGACAGCTTGTGAACCTCATGACGGAATATTGTGCGAGAAGATGTAACTACTGCGGTTTTTTGTTGAGGGTTTCTTTCAACTGACCAATCAATTCCCGGCGGAAATCGCCCAGGCGTGGTTTATCCTCCGCTGTCCACGGCAGAGGACGGCACAACTCCATCGCTTTGATCCCAAGTCTTGCAGTCAGCAATCCGGCGCCAATTCCCTGGGCAGCGCGGGCCGAGAGACGTGCGGCCAGATCCTGCGACATCCAGTCCATGCCTACTTCACGTACCACCTCACTGGCTCCGGCAAAGGCCATATTCAGCAGCACGAGGCGAAACAGACGCAGACGGCTGTAATAGCCCAACTCAATGCCGTACAGGGCGGCGATACGATTGATGAGACGCAGGTTGCGCCAGGCGATAAAGGCCATGTCCACCAGCGCCAGCGGGCTGACGGCAATCATCAGGGTCGACTCAGCCGCCGAGCGGCTAATCTCCCGCCGCGCCTGGCTGTCCAGCACCGGCTGGACCAGATGGGCATACAGCGAGACCACTTCCCGGTCATTCTGCGTTTCATGAATAGCGGCATACCAGCGTTGCAGTGCCGGATGAGACTGATCCAGCCCGGCCTGTTTCGCCAGTTTTTCGCAAAACAACCGTCCGTGGCCGGTGCCGTGGCTCTGCATCAAATCACGGGCTTCATCACGTTCGTGTGCGCGCTGGCGCAATCGCCATAAGCGGCGCCACTCGGTGGCGATGGAGCCTACGCCTGCCCCGACGATCAATGCCCCGGCCGCACAACCGCCCAGCGCCACCCAATCCTGGGTTTGCCAGGCATTCATCGCCCACTGCACGCCCTGCCCGACAACCGTGACACCGGCAACTACCAACCCGGCGCTCACCATTCTGCGCCACAGGCTGCGTTTAGGACGTAGCGCCGCTTCGACCACGGCTTCAGCTTGCCCCTCTTCGGCGGGGAGCATATCGGAAACGACCGGGGAAAACTGTTCTGCCTGGGTCGTATTGAAGGTTTGGGCGGCCTTGAAGGCCTCCTGCGGTTCCTGCTCCAGCGTACCGCTAAAATCCATACGCGGTTTTAAGAGTTCGGTCATCGCAATTTATCTCCAATTAAAAACTCCAGCGCGGCATCGAGGCGAATGTGCGGTAGCGGCTGATCGACCGTCATAACCTGCGGGCGAAAGGCTTCGAACTGGAAGCCCTGCTTTTCCCAGAACGCCTGGCCGGGCAGCCGGGCAGGCACCTCGCCGGGATAGACTGTTAACGGCGCACCATCACTCAGACGATGACCGCGCAGCGCCGGGATCTTGTCGCCATTGACGTCAATCAATCCGCTCTGGGTAGCCTGCACCGAGGCCAGTCCCAGACAATCCATGCTGATACCTTCAAACGCCGCGTTTTGCCATGCATCCTGCACCAGTTGCTGTAACAGCGAGACCATATTGGCATGCTGATCCACCGTAACGTGGTCCGCCTTGGTGGCGGCAAACAGCAGCTTGTCGATGACTGGCGAGAACAGGCGGCGGAACAGCGTGCGCTGTCCATAGTGGAAACTTTGCATCAGCTGGGTGAGCGCAAGGCGCATATCGTTGAAGGCCTGCGGCCCGCTGTTGAGCGGCTGCAGGCAATCCACCAGCACAATCTGGCGGTCGAAGCGTAAAAAATGGTTGGTGTAGAACCCTTTCACCACTTTTTCACAGTAATAGTTGAAACGCTCGCGCAGCATCCCGACGTTGGTCTGTTTATCCGCCTGGGCGAGCTTCGATTCACCGAAGGCGTCCACGTCCGGCCATGGGAAAAATTGCAGCGCCGGGGCGCCTGCCATATCCCCTGGCAGCACAAAGCGGCCCGGCTGGATAAAGTGCAGCCCCTCTTTCTTGCATTGATGCAGGTAATCGGTCCAGGCTTCCGAGATGGCCGCCAGTCGGTTTTCGTCGGCGGGTGCCAGTGGATCCAGTCCCTCACACAGGGTACGCCAGCGGGCTGACCAGGCCGCGCGTTGTCCCTGTAATAAACCGGTCATCTGCCGCGACCAGCTCAGGTAGTCCTGCGTCAGCATCGGCAGATCGAGCAGCCATTCGCCAGGATAATCGACAATCTCCAGATAGAGGGTGGAGGTCTCTGTAAAGTGACGCAGCAGCGAATCGTTCGAACGATAGCGCAGCGCCAGGCGGATTTCGCTCACGCCACGGGTCGGCGTTGGCCAGGTGGGCGGAGAGCCATACAGCTGGGCCAACCCTTCATCGTAAGTAAACCGGGGTATGCCAAAATCACGCTGCGGCACACGCTTCACGCCAAGAAGACGCTCTTCACGCACGGCGCTCAGCAAGGGTAAACGCGCCCCGGCATGCAGGTTAAGGAGCTGATTGACCATCGCCGTAATAAAAGCCGTTTTACCGCTGCGGCTCAGGCCGGTGACCGCGAGGCGCAAATGACGGTCAACCCCACGATTGATCAGAGAATTGAGTTCACTTTTAAATCGCTTCATCTCGGTCCTTCATTGCCTGCCAGTATGGAATAACTTGCTTCAGAATACAGTAAATTGGGGCAGATCGTTGATTATCAATTCATAATTATTGCTATTGCCGTTTTTTCTCCAGTAAGATGACCCGCATTGCCGTCTATCGGAGCGAGTAAGGTGTATGTCACCCACCATTTATGATATTGCGCGAGTTGCTGGCGTTTCGAAATCAACCGTGTCCCGGGTACTGAATAAGCAAACAAATATTTCCCCTGAAGCCAGGGAAAAAGTGTTGAAGGCGATTGAAGAATTAAATTATCAGCCTAATAAGGTTGCCCGCGCCCTCACCTCTTCTGGCTTTGACGCCATCATGGTTATTTCGACCCGCTCAACGAAAACGACTGCAGGCAATCCTTTTTTCTCAGATGTCCTTCATGCCATTACGGCAAAAGCAGAAGAGGAAGGGTTTGACGTCATTTTGCAAACGTCAAAAAGCAGTGAAGACGATCTGTTGAAATGCGTGAACAAAATAAAACAAAAGATGATTAAAGGGATCATCATGCTAAGCTCTCCGGCCAATGAATCCTTTTTCTCAACGCTGGACGCGTATGGCGTACCGGTGGTGGTAATCGGTAAAGTCGTGGGTGAATTTCAAAATATCTACTCTGTCGATACCGATAATTTTCACGACAGTGCCACCTTGACAGAGGCCTTTATTAAGGCCGGCCGACGCAAAATAGCCTGCCTGCACGCGCCGCTTGATTACCACGTTTCTATTGATCGTCTGGCAGGTTATAAAGCCAGCCTGGAAAAAAATCATATTGCTATTAACCCGGCGTGGATCGTTGATGGGGGATATACTCACGAGAGTGCCCTGTCGGCCGCCCGGGAATTACTTTCATCAGCTACGCCACCGGATGCGGTATTTGCCACCGACAGCATGAAGTTGCTCAGTCTTTATCGTGCAGCGGAGGCGTTAAATGTGGCCCTCCCGGAACAGGTTGCAGTGGCGGGTTACAGTGATCCCATGCTCTCTCTCATTTTGACACCTGCTCCCGGGGGGTTTGATATCCCAACCCGCAGACTGGGTGAAGAGAGTTGCAATCTGCTGTTCAACCGTATTGCAGGTAAACCCGCCTCCCATAAAGTGTTGGTTGAAACCCACTTTTCATTTGCTGACTCCGTTCGTTAAAACCAGGGGCCGTAGCCCCTGGTAAGCAGCCTGTCAGAACGCGTAATTTACGCCAACACCGGCGTAGTGGAAACGATCGTTCTTGCCTTCATCGTGGTTTTGCCACTCATAGGCATATTCCAGCGTCATGGATAAACCATTGTTGAAATCATAGGCATACAACAGACCCAGCCGGTTAAAATCATGCCCTTCACGGGAAGGATCGTCCTGCCAGTCCCAGTTCGACCAGCGGTCCAGACCCAGGCGAGTATAAGGCGTTAACGTGGTTTGCCCCATTGAAACAGGCAGATAGGCGCGAATCTCCTGGGTAGCAAATTCACCGTTATTACGCGAACCATCCATATTAAATCCGCGTTCTAAATAATAATTTATTTTCGCGGAGAAAATATTGTTAATGGTCCAGGTAAAGCCGGTTTCCGTTTCAACACGGCTGTCAGCATAGCCTGTTTTTTCAAGATCGTTAGCAAACTGATACATGGCTAACCAGCCGCTAAAACGCCAGTCATCGGTTAATTTAACATCCCAGTCAGGCTGGATTTTATAGCGCTGCATATTCGCGCTGCCGTCTTTAGCGCCGTGCTCATCTTTAAAGTGGTAGCCATAATTACGAAAACCGCCGGTCAGGCCGAGCGTCAAATCATCGGTACCAATAAAACGATAGCGCAATTCGAATTCTGGACGATCAAAATAACTGCCGCGGGTCATGCTACTATACTCAACCGTGCCCTCCTGATACATGGCAAGAGAGAACGTCCATGCATCCCAGGTTGCATTAAACCATACGGATGGTTCATATAACCCATCTTTATCTTCGCCCTGGCCTTCGACGTTTTCAATTTCGTACATGGCCCCGATATTAAATTCCCACTGTTTCGCCGTTTCGGTTGCTTGTGCGCAGCTAACCCCTGCGCAGAGAACAAGCGCAGCACTTTTTAGTAGAGTACTCATTAAAATATTCCCTCATTATTAACAGATAAAAAAACCGGAAATTCGCATTTCCGGCCAACACGCTTATTATCGAATAGCCATTTCAGTCTCAGCGTCAAAGAAATGGCACTTATTCATATCGAACTGGATACCAATATTATCTCCTGCCGCATAGTCATTCGCCGCACCAGCGCGCACAACCAGCTCATGCCCGCCGACGCTGGCATAAAGCATAAACTCAGCCCCGGTCAGTTCAGCTACGCTGACTTTGGCGTTAATGCTTTCATGTCCGCTTTGAGGGTAACAATATCTTCCGGCCGGATGCCAAATACCACGGCTTTACGCTGATAACCTCCCGTATTCAGAGCCGCAAGCTTGTCCTCCGGTATAGCCATACGTAATGTTTCGGTCACGAAATAACCATCGTCTATCGCACCGCGAATGAAATTCATCGCGGGGGAGCCGATAAAGCCAGCCACGAACATATTGGCCGGCTCGTTATACACCTGCTTTGGCGCCCCAACCTGCTGAATGATACCGTCCTTCAGGATCACAATACGGGTCGCCATGGTCATGGCTTCCGTCTGATCGTGGGTGACGTAAATCATGGTGGTGTTAAGCTTCTGGTGTAGCTTGCTGATTTCAGCACGCATCTGTACACGGAGCTTGGCGTCGAGGTTTGAGAGGGGTTCATCCATCAGGAACACCCCGGCTTCCCGGACGATCGCCCGGCCTAACGCCACGCGCTGCCGCTGGCCACCGGACAAGGCCCCAGGCTTGCGCTTGAGGTAGTCGCGTAAGCCCAGGATCTGGGCTGCCCAGTTAACCCGCTCCTCGATCACCGCTGGCGCGATTTTTTGCATCTTCAGGCCAAACGCCATGTTGTCGTAGACCGTCATATGCGGATAGAGCGCGTAGTTCTGGAAAACCATGGCGATATCACGGGATTTAGCCGGAACATCGTTCATGCACACGCCGTCGATCACCAGCTCGCCAGCGCTGATCTCCTCCAGCCCGGCAATCATGCGCAGCGTCGTCGATTTGCCGCATCCTGAAGGTCCGACGAAGACAATAAACTCTTTGTCCTCAATTTCGAGGTTGAAATCCTTCACCACGTGAACGTGGTTGTCATAGATTTTCTGAATGTGTTTCAGGGAGAGTTGAGCCATTGTTAGTTCCTTATCAGTACCGTCCGCGAGGCCCAGAAATCTGTCAGGCATTTCCAGGTCAGTTCCCGCGTTGAATGAAGTTGTATTCCCGCCTCATCGAGGCCAGGCCCAATCCCCACCGACAACATTCCTGCCGCGTTGATTGCCTGAATACCCGCGGCGGCATCTTCAATACCGATGGCCTCCCGTGGAGAGACATTCAGTCCCGCACAGGCGGCAAGGAAAATCTCCGGGTCCGGTTTGGAACGGGCAATGCGGGAAGCATCGGCGCAAAAATCAAACGCATGGTCTATACCCAGCGCCTGCAATATTCCCGGGGCATTCAGAGACACGGAGGCGAGGCCCGTTTTGACATTCGCCGCCCGGATCCCGGCAAGCACCTCGCGGATCCCCGGCAGCAGCGAGTCCTGCGTCAGCGAGGCTAACGACCGGACATAGAGAGCGTTCTTTTTAGCCGCCAGCGCCAGGCGTTGCTGTTCGTTAAACGCCCCCTCTTTCCCGCCATAGCGCAGGATCCGCTGCAAGGAGTCCATGCGGCTAATTCCCTTGAGCTCTTCATTGAAGGTTTCGTCAATGGATATGCCAATCTCCTGCGCCACGGTACGCCAGGCCAGAAAGTGGAGGTGCGCAGTGTCGGTAATCACGCCATCCAGATCGAATACAACCGCCTTAAGCATCATGGCTTCCCTCCGTGGTAGCGGTCCCAGTAACAGATGTCATAAAGTCCATGTAAGCAAAAGCCTGCGCCCCCGTTACGCTAAGGTTTTTGCCCCATAGCGTTAAGGTGACAGGTGCCGAGGTCTCAACCGTTAACGCCTCATTTTCAACGGTGAAGCGCATGTTTGCGTTCCGCCAGCGCAACGGGAAAATGAGTTTTTGCCAGTGGGCAGGAAGTTTCGGCGCCAGATGCAGTTCCCCGTCCACAATCTGTACACCCGCAAATCCCTGAACGACGCCAGACCAGATAGCACCGGTCGCGGCGGCATGAATACCGTCATCGCTGCTGTGCGGATCGTCACCCAGATCGATAGCAACACCGTCACGCCAGAAGGCGTAAGCCCCTTCCGTATCCCCGCAACGCGCGGTGACAATCCCGTGGATGGTTTTACTGAGCGACGAGTCGTGGATGGTGCGCGACTCGTAAAACGCCAGATTGGCGGCACACTGTTGTGAGGTAAAGCGTTCCGGCAACAGGTAGTTGAGCATGACCACATCCGCCTGCTTAAGGATCTGCATCTCGTTCACTTCAGCGCGTGAATAGTCCAGCAGGATGGTCTGTTTCCCCGCCTGCGCTTTGTAGCGGCTCAGGTCGATAGCCGGTTTTGCCATAAAGGTATCATCCTGTGGGATTACACCGTCGGCATTGGCTTCCGGTAGCCATAAGCGCGTCAGAAAATCGGCGGCCTTTTCCGTAAAACGCACATCTTCACGGTTAAACATCGACATAAACCGGCAAGCGCTGGCGACGTTATGCCAGGCCAGGTAGTTGGTATAAGCGTTGTTGTTCACGTGTTCCGTGTATTCATCCGGCCCAATCACGTCATGGATTTCGAGACGCCCTTTGACGTCGGTGGCCCGCCCCATCCAGAACGACGCGGTTTCCATCAGCAGCGTCACCCCTTCATTACGCATAAAGGCGTCATCCTGCGTCGCCTGCCAGTAAGCGACGACGGCCCAGGCAATATCTGCCACGATGTGATGTTCGGCCAGCGCGGAGGCCACCTTCTGGCGTACCCCCGTGCGAATATTGATCGCCGCGAACTCTGGCGTCTCTTCCTCCCCGCTTGCTGCGCTTTCCCAGGGGAACAGCGCACCAGGCCAGCCGTTACGACGGGCCTTCGCGCGTGCGCCCGGGAGGTTCAGCCAGCGGTAACGCAGCAGACTGCGTGCTATCTGCGGGCGGTTGAACAGATGGAAAGGCAGAAGGAATATTTCGGTATCCCAGAACACGTGGCCTTTATAGCCCTCACCGGTCAACCCTTTGGCCGCGATGCTGCATCGTTCGTCATGGGAAGGCGTCATGGCTGTCAAATGCCAGACCGCGTAATCCAGCGCCATCTGGTCCTGGTGTTCCGTGGATGCCACCTCCACCCGGCAATCGCGCCAGACCTTCTCCCAGGCGCAGGCTGAACGCGCCAGCAAAGAGGCGTAACCGCTGGTGGCACAGGCTTTAAGTTCGGCCAGCGCATGACGGGCGAAGGTTTCCACGGAGAGTGCTCTGTCGCTACGGTGAGCCACCCACACCAGTTTCTCGAGCGTGACGGTCTCCCCGCGGGAAACCGTCAGCGCATGGTGAACCTGGACGCGGCGGTTTTTGGCGGTGAAGCAACTGTCGCTCTCTGTCGAAAGGCGACAGAACGCGGAGATCACCACATCAGATGCATGGTCCTGTGTTTCGTAAATCCCCTGCATATAGTGCTGGTCAAATACCCTCACCGACATCTCATCCAGATGCTGCCTGCCGCTGTTGGTTTGGGTGGCGTCGATGCCAGTTTTCAAACCCACCTGCGAGGAGGCATCCAGTGGCGTGATGGCAAGTTGCATTGCCACTAACGGCAGAGGATCCAGCGCAACAAAACGGCGGCTTTCCAGCCGGTAGTCTTTTCCTTCAGGCGAGCGCCAGACGACGCTGCGACGCAGCTCGCCGTTGGCAAAAGCCAGCTCGCGTTGCCAGCTCAGGATCTCACCGGATAACAGGCTAAAGTTCTTGCCATCCAGCTCGATATCAAAACCGATAACATCCGGGAGATTAACCAGTTCGTTGGTCTCGTTACGACCCGCGCGATGGTAGAGGCCAGCAAGGTACATCCCTCTGGTTTGCCGGGTGTAGTCTTCCTCATGCGTGGCGCGAATGCCCATATAGCCGTTACCGCAGGCCATAATGGACGCGTATTTATTCAGGCTGTGCGGGCAGAAGCCCGGATCGGTTAATACAGACAGGTTCAGCATAACGTCACGCTTTCCCCTTTTTCGGCGGATTCATACAGTGCGGCAACTAATTGCTGGATCACCAGCCCCTGCTCCGCATCGGCGATCATGACCGGCTCCCCCAGCACGTGACGAACAAAGGCATCCATGCTGCGTAAATGCCGCTGGTCGTCAGCCTCTTCACGCTGGGTAAGGGTCTGTAACACACCAGCGTCATCCTGGTAGATATGGGCCGGAAACAGCGTTGCACCTGCCTTCTCACCGCAGAAGGCGACATTCATGATCGACTGCTCGCGGATATTCAGGGCAAAGGAGGTATCCAGACGCAGGATGCCGCCGTTGCAGAATTCGATCGTGCCAAACAGGGCATCCTCAACGGTAAATTGCGCAGGATCCCACGCGCCGAACTGGCCGCTGTTTTTATGGGTGCCCAGCTTCTGAAAGCTGTGCGCCGTGACGCGTTTTACCTGCGGGAAACCCAGCACATACATCGCGGCATCCAGCATATGAATACCGATATCAATCAGGGGGCCGCCCCCCTGCAGCGATTTGTTGGTAAAAACGCCCCATCCGGGTACACCGCAGCGGCGCAGCGCCTGCGCCGTGGTGAAGTAAATTTCACCGAATGTTCCGCTCAGCACCGCCTCACGCAGCAGTTGCGTATCGAGTGCAAAACGATGGTGAAAATCATACGCCAGCACTTTGCCCGCCCGGCGGGCCGCGACGCGCATTTCATCGGCCTCTTGTGGCGTCATGGCGGGTGGTTTTTCACACATCACATGACACCCGGCATTCAGCGCCGTCATGGCATGTTCAAAATGAAAGCGGTTGGGGGAACAAACGCTCACCACATCCGGTTTAACCGCCTGTAGCATCTCTTGTGCGTCCTGCCATGCCGCAGGGATAGCATGACGTTCCGCGAACGCCTGTGCCTGCTCCAGGCGGCTGTCCATGACAGCCACCATCTGAACATCGCTGCGCGTGGCGTAATACGAGGCATGCACTTTATCCGCGACCTGCCCGGCACCAATGATGGCGACGCGCAGGGGCGAAGGTGTTGAAGCACTCATCACGCTCGTCATCCTTAGCATTCACGCAAATAAGTGAGGGAATCCTGATAAGCCCGCGCAGGATCGTCGGCACGAACACGGCACTCATACACCACATAACCCTGGTAGTTATCGGCACGCAGCTGATCGAACAGGCTGGCAAAATCCAGGCTGCCGCTTCCCGGCTGATAGCGATGGTTATCCGCGATATGCACATGCCCCAGCAGATCGCGGTTGTGGTGCAGCGCATCGGTTAGCGAATCTTCTTCAATGTTCATATGATAGAAATCGCCGATGATCTGCACGTGCTTCAGGGCATTCTCTTCGATGTAGCGACGGGCATCGGCCAGGGTGTTGATCATGTGGTCCTGATAGCGGTTTAGCGGCTCCAGGTAGACGGTGGTCCCGGTGCGCGCAGCCACCTCGTCCAGCCAGCGCAGGGAAGCGTTTACCGCTTTGCGATCGCCGTCGAGGCTGCGCGGTGAAGTCATCGGTGGCAGGCGGAAGGTAAACATCCCCCAGGCCGCCGGAACGATAATGCCCTTCCCGCCCACTTCAGCGAGCGCTTCAAGAATGCGTTCAATCTGCTGTAACCCATTGAGACGACGCTCTTCAATGAAGTCACCGATCCAGCCGTCGTAGCCGCCGCAGGCCGTCGTCACCGGCAGACCCGTGGCTTTGATTGCGGCTTTCACTTCATCGAGGTTATCGACCAGCAGTTTGCCGTCAATTTCGTAGCCATCAAAACCCATCGCTTTGATGAACTGAAATTTCTCCATAATGTTGGTCGGGAAAAAGGCCTGGTTTTGTGTTGCGATCTTCATTATTTGCTGTCCTTAGCTTAAAAAGTGACGCCCATTTTGATACTGAGTTCCGGGTGCTGATCGACATACTTCATATAGCTTTCCGGGCTGGTGGTGAAAGTCACGACCGGGTCGATCAGATCTTCACAATTCAGGTAACCGTTCATCAACAATTCCCAGCAGGTCTCTTCGATACGCTTACGGCTCCAGCGCGGGTAGTCCGGGTTGGGTTCACTGCAGGCGCGGGAGAAGACAATCTTTGCATTGTTGAAATGCGCTTCGCGACCGAGGTTGAAACCCGCGGCAAACGGCTTAGCGAACGCAACGTAGGAGATGGTTCCGCCGTAGGCGAGTCCGCGCAGCGCAGACTGCAACGCATCCGCAAAACCGCTGGTCTCAATGATCACGTCCGCACCCTGCTTACCGGTCAGTTTTTTGATTTCCAGGCCAACATCGGTACCGATTGGGTTCAGACAGTGATCCGCGCCATGACGGCGTGCGATTTCACAGCGATGTTCGATAGGATCGACACCGATGACGACTGACGCCCCGGCTTTTTTTGCCAGCTGAATAGCAATCTGTCCGATGGCACCCAGACCGACCACAACGACAAAGTCGCCCACACGGACGTTGGCATCGCGTACACCGCTCATGGCGAACTGCGCCGGATCGTAGCAAACGGCGTTTTTCCAGGAGGCGCCCTGCGGCATTTTGCGCAATTTGTAGTTGTCTACGGCATTGACGATCACCGTCTCCTGCAGCGGACCGTAGCAGCAGACGCTGTCGCCGATCTGGTACTCCGTCACATCCTCGCCGCATTCAATGATGTCGCCCACGACCATATTGCCTAACTGGAACTTGCCGAACTCGATCCCGCGGGCTGCGCCCTCTTCACGCGGGGTAAACATCTGCCATTCCGCGTTAAACTCTTCGTCGATAAAGGGACTCGCCGCACGAAAATCCACCACTTCGGTGCCGTGTTTCGGCGCGCCGAAACGGACGCGAATTTTGACTTCATGTGCCGCCACAGGACGATCTTCATAGTCCACCAGCGCCGCCACGCGCGGCGCGATCGCAACTAACTTCTTCATGATTCACTCCTTGTTAAAATCGGCCGCCTTAGCCCTTAACGCCACCGGCGGTCAAACCACTTTTAATAAAACGTTCAGACAGCGCGTACATGATGACCACCGGCAGTGCCGTCACCAGCGATGCCGCCATCATGCGACCCCAGATGTAATCCGGCGTACTGAAGAGGGTGTTCAGCCCGACAGGCAAGGTGAAGTTGCTGGCGCTGGACAGGAAAATGGAGGCAAACAGATAGTCGTTCCACGCCACCATAAAGCAGTAGACAAAGACCGACACCAGCCCGGAAATCGCCAGCGGCACGGTGATGCGGAAGATGATTTGCAGGCGGTTCAGGCCATCCATCATCGCGGCTTCTTCTATTTCGTCCGGGATGGTGTCGAAATAGCTGCGCAGCATAAATACCGCCGTCGGTAGGGTCTGGGTCACCATGGTGATGATGAGCGCCAGTTCGGTGTCATAAATGCCTAATGCGGTAATGATTTTGAACAGCGGTACCACCAACAAAATCCCGGAGAACATGTAGACGGTGTAAAAGCTCGCGTTGATCGTCGCGCGCCCTTTAAAACGCAGTTTGGAGAGTGCGTAAGCGCCCAGCGTGCCGAGGAAAACGGCAATGACCGACGAGGTTAACGACACCACCATGCTGTTGCGGAAGTAGTCCACAAACGGGAAGATCAGCGGATTAAAGATGTCGACATAATGCTGTAGCGTCCATGCCTGCGGCAGAATGGTCGGATGGAGCGATATCGCCTCTTTCGCGCTCTTGAACGAGGTCATCAGCATCACGAAGAACGGGAACAGCGTGATAATCAGGAATACCGCCAGCCCCAGGTAGAAACCAATCCGGCCCAGGATGCGTTTATTTGTTGCCATTGAGGTTTACCCTTTTTCTGGTGAGCAGAATGACGGTGAAGATGATCACGAACAGCACGACAGAAATTGCGGCGGCTTTACCCAGATCATTGAATGCAAAGGCGGTCTTGTAGAGATAGACGCCCAGGATATCGACCTTGGTGGTGAGCAGATACACATCCGCAAACATGTAGAACATCCAGATGGTTCGCAGTGTGATAACCGTGGCCAGTACCGGCATAATCGCGGGCAACGTGAAGATGCGAAAACGCTGCCATGCATTCGCGCCGTCCATTTCAGCCGCTTCGTACAGCGACTTATCAATGGTCTGCAATATCGCGAGGAACGAGATAAACGCGTACGGGAAGTAGCGCCAGATGGCGAACAGCACCACCAGGACAAAACTGCTGCCTGGGTTGTCGAACCACAGCGGCGCCTGGTCATACAGATGCAGCAGATCCACGCCCAGATAGTTCACAATCCCATAGCCATTGTTGAACATGTACTTCCAGGCAAACACAAGCGAGATCGACGGTGTAACGTAAGAGAGGATCACCAGAGAACGCGCCGTTTTGCGCAGGCGAAACTCCCGATTAAAGAAGATGGCAACGGCCAGCCCTAACCCGGTGCTACCTATGACCACCAGCGCCGTATACCAGAAGGTCATCCACAGCGAATGCCAGAACGCCGCATCACTCAAAATACGGATGTAGTTATCGAACCCGACAAACACCGCACTGACTCGCGGGTTTAAAGGCAAGCGTAAAAAACTGATTTCAATGTTGGAAATCATCGGCCAGGCCACAAGGCCCCCCAGCAAAATCAGGCTGGGGGCCAACAGCAGCATGGCGAAAGGCATATCTGATCGACCAGAAAACAACGTCTTCATAATTCCCTTCCGCAGTGCGCTCCTATCGTTGTGAAATCAGGTCAGTCAGTCGCGTCTGGCTATTGCTTAACGTTGCGCTGAGATCCTGTTGCCCCACCGTCACGTTATGCACCATGGAACTGATGATGCCGGAACCCGTCACGTCGCCCATGCGGGTGAAATTTTTATCTCCCACGGCGCCAAACACCTGCACATTCGGGAACTGCGCGATCAGCTCATAAGGCAGTTGACCAAAGGCCTTGATCACCTCGTTGTTTTTCCAGGTTTCGGTGCCGACCACCAGCTTGTTCACCGGCAATGCCGCGCCCGGGGACATCATGACCCAGTCGGTGGCGGTTTGAGCCTGTTCCATCCAGGTAACAAATTTCTCTGCCGCTTTGGTTTCTTCTTCGGTTTGACCGGTAGTGATAGTCAGCGAGGTGACCATGCCATAGACCGCCGAGGAGGTTTCAGTCGGGACGACGAATCCCAGATTGGCGGGATTTCCGTCTTTGAAGACAGCCGGCAGGATGTAGGTGGAGTAGACGGCCATTGGCGCAGAGCCATTCATAAAGGCGTCTTTGATCTCCATAACATCGTTCGATCCCGGCATGGTGGTCGCCGCCAGCTCTTTATAAAACGCCAGCGCTTTGGCCATTTCCGGCGTGTTAATTTCGACATCACCTTTGGCATTAAACACGTTTGCACCACCCGACAGAGCAAACTGCGAGAACGCTTGCTCAGTCATCACGCTCTCAGCAGTAGGCAGGGCAATGCCGTAATGTTTACTGGCCGGATTGTTC
This sequence comes from Leclercia sp. GLN_9, assembly GCF_043105735.1. Lineage (NCBI taxonomy): Bacteria > Pseudomonadati > Pseudomonadota > Gammaproteobacteria > Enterobacterales > Enterobacteriaceae > Leclercia > Leclercia sp. GLN_9. Next base: position 636,693 of record NZ_JBICLV010000017.1, on the reverse strand, counting down.
AACATCTGGCTGGTTTTCAGCAGCTGTTCCCAGTTTTTCGGCTCTTCAAGACCCGCTGCCGCAAGTACGTCCTTGTGGTACCAGACGCCGGAAAGCCAGGCGCTGATCGGCACACCCGTCCAGGCTTCGCCATCTTCAGTGCGAACGACGCGCAGGATCCCGTCGTAGAAGGTGTTTTCGCCCACAGCATTAATGGTTTCGCTAATAGCAGCACGATCCAGCAGCTGCTCTTTATCCATGACTTTGGCGTAATCGTGGCTGACTTCGATTACTTCAGGCAGGGCGTTGGTACGGGCCAGCGTAATCACCTTGGTGTTATAGGCATCCTCTTCCACCGGCACCTGTTTCACCTTGATGGTCGGATTCTCTTTCTCGAATTTCTCAATCAGTTTTGTAATAACTGCCTGTCGCTCCTGTTCGACAGACGAGTGCATAAACTCAATGGTGACGTTAGACTGTTGGTCTTCCTTGCAACCTGATAACAGGGCGCACGAAACCAGTGCTGATATCAGCACAATTCTGGGCATTTTCATTTTATAGGTCCTTTTTAGTTTTCTTTAATCCACATGACCTGCCATGGATTTAGGGACAGAGTCGTACTACGAATATCCTCTCCGGCGATTAACTCCCTTCCGGTTTCAATATCTGAATGAATATTTTGCTGTTGATTGCTGAAATTAAATAATGCAGTAATGCGCTCGCCATTATCCGCAGTACGAATAATTTTGAAAACATGCGTTCCTGACGTTTCGAAAATCGTCTGACTGTCTGGATGGAAGGCTTTTTCTGTCCGACGCACCGCAATCAATTGTGTCAGTCGATGGTAAATGCTATGACGAAGGCTCTTGTTATCCTCAAGTTCGGCATCTATTTCCCCGGCGCGGTATTTTTTCCGGTTAATGGCGCGGTTATACCCCAGCCGCTCTACCCCGTCATAATCGTTACGGGAACCCAGAATAGTTTGGATATACACTGCAGGCACGCCCGGGAAACTTAACAGAACAGCATGAGCCAGAATAAATCGGGCGATGCGCTCATTATCCTCACTCTCCTTCGCACTTAACGCATCGAGATAGGTCACATTAATTTCATAGGGGCTTCGGGTGCCATCAGGATTATTTTTCCAGTTAACCAGCGCCCCTTCTTGTTGCAATTTCTCTACCAGCGAGAGGATCTCTGACTCCGGTAAAATTCCGCGTAAAGGATTAAGGCCGATGCCGTCATGCGAAGCCAGGAAGTTAAACCAGGTGGTTTTCATGGAAGGCAGCTTCAGCGATGACGCCCACTGACAGAGCGCCCGGACATCCTGACAATGGACGGCGTGCAGCACAAGCGGAGGCAGAGAGAACTGATAAACCATCTGCGCTTCATTTTCACCATCACCAAAGTAAGAGATGTTGTCTTTATGCGGAACGTTTGTCTCCGTAATCAGCACCGTACCTGGAGCCACCCTGTCCGTGATGGCGCGGAAAAGCTGAATAAGGCGATGCGTTTGTTCCAGATGAATGCAGTTTGTTCCAGGGATTTTCCACATAAAGCCGACGGCATCCAGGCGGATATAACGAGCCCCTTCCATAAGGTAATGCAGCAGCACATCCACCATCACAATCAGCACTTCAGGAGAGGCGAAATTGAGATCGATCTGGTCTTCGCTGAAGGTGGTCCAGAGATGGCGGACGCTGCCATCATGAAGCGTGAAAGGTGTCAGAAGGGGTAAAGCCCGGGGCCGTGTCACTGCGGACAAATCAGTTTCGGGATCGACGGAAATAAAGAAATCTTCATACCCCGGCGTCTGGTTAATATAATTTTCAAACCATTTACTTTTCGCCGACATATGATTGCAAACGAAGTCAAACATCAAGCTGGCTGACTTTTTTAATTCCGCGACATCACGCCACGAACCCGTTTCAGGTGCAACTTCATGATAATCGATGACGGAAAAACCATCGTCAGAAGACCAGGGGTAAAAAGGCAGAAGATGGACATGAGAAAATGAGCGAGAGAGCCACTCATTATAAAATCGGGTAAAAACCGGGAGAGCTTTCTCCCCTGGCGCAGAGAACTGATCGGCATAAGTAATCAGGACAATATCTTTTTCATCCCAGCCTGCTTTACGCTTTCCCGTAATTACAGACCCAGCGTTGTCAATTTTCTCAAGCAGCACCTTTAAATGCGCCTCAGAAAAAGACTCTCCGTAAACAAAGTTTATTAAACTCTTAATTTTAGCGTTCACATTGTTTTCCATGGTAGCGGTCCCACGGAGGGCAATCTACTCCCATGAAAAATATCTGTCAACGGACAAGCAAGGAGAAAAAGGGATTCGCAAAGCAGCTCAGCGCATTATTGTGAACTGCCGCAAAGAAAGCAGGAAATCAGAGAAATGCTACCTGCCCTCTCCATATAAAGGAAAGGGCTCAGGTAATAGGGAGATCAGGAGAAGTAACGACGGGAAACGCGGTTTGCCAGCTTCTTCAGCATGGGCTCCAGCGCCACAGCCAGTAACATTCTTACCGGCTTACGCGCAACAGACTTAATGGCCCAGCCCGCGACGCCTGCCGGGCCGTAACGCAGTGCAGTCAGTAAAAACAGCTTCCCTGCGAATTTCAGGCCCGGCTTAACCTGCTGTCCGGCCTGTTGCCAGCGTTGATTCATATGAGTTCTCTCAGTTAAAGCTGACGAAAACGGCTTCGCAGCGAGAAAGTGTCAGAGGTGACATACCGCTCCATCTCACGCAGGCGTTGCTCGCCTGCCGACAGTTGGGCATCCACCGCGTCCAGCAGTTCACTGCTGGTTGGGGCATTCTCATCGCTCATCGCGCTGTCAGGCATAGGGTCCAGCACGAAAGATAAAATGATGTAGGCCACCAGGGTAATAAACGCCAGACCAAAGAAAATGGAGAGCACCGTCACCACGCGTACCAGCTTTACCGGCACGTCGAGGTAGTGCGCCAGGCCGGCGCAGACGCCGCGTACCATCCCCTGCTGGGGGATACGCCACAATTTTTTATTCAGATTCAGTCCGGCCATTAGCGATCCCTCCAGTTCGGATGTTCCGCATCCAGGATCGCTTCCAGCGCCTGAATACGTTCACGCATTTTATTCGCCTCCTGGGTCAGTTGCGCCAGACGCTGCTGTTCGCCTTGCGACAGCTCGCCCCGGGAAGAACGGTTGCTGTAATGCAGCCATAACCAGATCGGCAGTACAAACAGCACAAAAATGGTTAGCGGAATGGCAAGAAAAAGCGCGCTCATGTCTACTCCTTGTCTTACGATGAGTGGCGGCGCCAGCTGGCGCCGCAGGTATTATTATTGATTGTCTTGTTTCATTCTGGCCTTCAGCGCGGCCAGTTGCTCGCTGATTTCATCATCCGCTTTCAGATCGGCAAACTGCTGATCCAGCGTCTTCTGTTTGCCAAAGCTGTGGCTTTCGGCTTCGGCTTCCATCTGATCGATACGACGCTCAAATGACTCGAAACGGGCCATGGCTTCATCGATCTTGCCGCTGTCCAATTGACGGCGCACATCGCGTGAAGAGCTGGCTGCCTGGTGACGCAGCGCCAGAGCCTGCTGGCGGGCGCGGGTTTCGCTCAGTTTGTTCTCCAGCTCCGCAATCTCTTTTTTCATGCGGGTGAGCGTGTCATCTACCAGCGTAACTTCCTGCTCCAGCGTCGCGACGATGTCAGTCAGCTTCTGTTTTTCGATCAGCGCGGAACGGGCCAGATCGTCTTTATCTTTACGCAGCGCCAGTTCGGCTTTTTCCTGCCATTCGCTCTGTTGGGCAGTCGCTTGTTCAATGCGGCGAGAAAGTTGCTTCTTCTCTGCCAGCGCACGGGCGGAGTTTGAACGTACTTCCACCAGCGTATCTTCCATCTCCTGAATCATCAGGCGCACCAGCTTCTGTGGATCTTCCGCTTTTTCCAGCAGCGAGTTGATGTTGGCGTTCACGATGTCGGCAAAACGAGAAAAAATACCCATAATTGAATCCTCACATTTCTGTTATCGGGCTAAGCCCTGCTGCATAGCTGATACAAATCCCGTGCCAGTTTTTTATCTTATTGATTTTATGAGAGGTGATTGCTTTTTCACCCGTTCCACTCTACTCTCGCTTAGTGAATCACACCACTAAATGGTTAATTTCATCATGTCTGAATTTAAAGATACCTTATTAGGGGAAGCGAACAGCTTTCTTGAAGTCCTGGAGCAGGTTTCCCGCCTGGCACCGCTGAATAAACCGGTATTGATCATCGGGGAGCGCGGCACCGGGAAAGAGCTGATTGCCAACCGCCTGCATTACTTATCCGGGCGCTGGGATGGCCCCTTTATCTCCCTGAACTGCGCCGCACTGAACGAAAACCTGCTTGATACCGAACTGTTCGGTCATGAGGCGGGGGCCTTTACCGGGGCGCAGCGTCGTCACCCCGGACGTTTCGAGCGCGCCGATGGCGGTACGCTGTTCCTCGATGAGCTGGCCACCGCCCCGATGCTGGTGCAGGAAAAACTGCTGCGCGTGATTGAATACGGCGAGCTGGAGCGCGTGGGCGGCAGTCAGCCGTTGCAGGTCAATGTTCGTCTGGTCTGCGCCACCAACGCCAACCTGCCGGAGATGGTCGAGCAGGAGCGGTTTCGCGCCGACCTGCTGGATCGGCTGGCCTTTGATGTCGTCAATCTGCCACCGCTGCGCGAGCGGCGCAGCGATATCATGCTGCTGGCCGGGCAGTTTGCCATTCAGATGTGCCGCGAGCTGGGGCTGCCCCTGTTTCCCGGTTTCAGTCAGCGCGCCCGTGACACGCTGCTCGACTACCGCTGGCCGGGGAACATCCGTGAACTGAAAAATGTGGTTGAGCGTTCCGTCTATCGCCATGGCAGCAGCGAAACCGAGCTGGATGAGATTGTGATCGATCCGTTCAGTCGTTCCACCCCCTCTCCCGCCGATAAGCCCCACTCCGCGGCGTCGCCGGTCCTGCCCCTGGATTTACGCCAGTTCCAGCAGACGCAGGAGAAGCAACTGCTGGAGCAGAGTCTGCGGGAGGCAAAATATAATCAGAAACGCGCGGCTGAACTGCTGGGGCTGACCTACCACCAGCTAAGGGCATTGCTCAAAAAGCATCAAATGCGCTGACAATAACAGCACTTATCCGCAGACATTTTTACGAAGCAGGTGTAAGTGCGATACACTTTGCAGATCGTCACTAAAAACCTTAAAAATTATGCGTCTGGTTTTCTCGTCCCTGATTGCGCTCGGCCTGTTATGTAGCCAGGCTTTTGCTGCCCCCACGTCTGTGGATGGCGCTGATATTCGCGACAGCGGCTTTGTCTACTGCGTCAGTGGGCAGGTCAACACCTTCAACCCGCAAAAAGCGAGCAGCGGCCTGATTGTTGATACTCTCGCCGCACAGCTGTACGACCGCCTGCTGGATGTAGATCCTTATACGTACCGCCTGGTGCCAGAGCTGGCCGAAAGCTGGGAAGTCTTAGACAACGGCGCCACCTACCGTTTCCGTCTGCGCGACGATGTGAGCTTCCAGTCCACGTCATGGTTTAAACCTACCCGTAAACTCAATGCGGATGATGTGGTCTTCACCTTCCAGCGCATTTTTAACCGCGACGATGAGTGGCACTACGTTAACGGCGGCAGCTTCCCCTATTTCGACAGCCTGCAGTTTGCCGATACGGTGAAAAACGTGCGCAAGCTGGACAACCGCACGGTGGAGTTTACCCTCGCGCGCCCGGATGCCTCCTTCCTGTGGCATCTTGCAACGCACTACGCCTCGGTGATGTCCGCTGAATATGCCACCCAACTGACCCTGCAGGATAAACAGGAGCTGATGGACCGCCAGCCGGTGGGCACAGGTCCGTTCCAGGTTGCAGAGTATCGCGCCGGGCAATATGTGCGTCTGCAACGCCATGACAAATTCTGGCGCGGCAAACCGCTGATGCCACAGGTCGTGGTGGATTTAGGTTCCGGCGGCACGGGCCGATTATCGAAGCTGCTCACCGGTGAGTGCGATGTGCTGGCCTGGCCGGCCGCCAGCCAGCTGACCATCCTGCGTGACGATCCGCGTCTGCGCCTGACCCTGCGCCCGGGCATGAACATCGCCTATCTGGCGTTTAATACCAATAAGCCGCCGCTCAATAACCCGGCAGTGCGCCACGCTCTGGCGCTGGCGATCAATAACCAGCGTTTGATGCAGTCCATCTATTACGGTACGGCAGAAACGGCCGCCTCAATCCTGCCCCGCGCCTCGTGGGCTTACGATAGCGAGGCTAAAATTACCGAATACAACCCGGATAAAGCCCGCGAACAACTCAAAGCGCTGGGGGCGGATAATCTCACCCTGCAGTTGTGGGTCCCTACCAGTTCTCAGGCCTGGAACCCCAGCCCGCTTAAGACCGCTGAGTTGCTGCAAGCCGATCTCGCTCAGGTGGGGGTCACCGTGGTGATCGTTCCGGTGGAAGGCCGTTTTCAGGAGGCGCGCCTGATGGATATGAACCATGATTTAACCCTGGCAGGCTGGGCAACCGACAGTAACGACCCGGACAGCTTCTTCCGGCCACTGCTGAGCTGTGCAGCGATCGATTCACAGACCAACTATGCCCACTGGTGCCACCGCGAGTTTGATGACATTCTGCGCAAAGCGCTGTCAACTCAGCAGTTGGCGTCGCGCATCGATGCCTACGATGAGGCACAAACGATTCTGGCCAAAGAGTTGCCGGTGCTGCCGCTGGCCTCCTCTCTGCGTCTGCAGGCGTACCGTTACGATATTAAAGGGCTGGTGCTTAGCCCGTTTGGCAACGCGTCCTTTGCCGGTGTCTCTCGTGAGAAGCAAGAAGAGGTGAAAAAACCGTGATTATTTTTACCTTACGTCGGCTGCTGTTGCTGCTCATCACTCTCTTCTTCCTGACCTTTGTCGGCTTCAGTCTGAGCTATTTCACGCCGCATGCGCCGCTACAGGGCGCCTCTCTGTGGAATGCGTGGTGGTTCTGGTTTGAAGGGGTACTGCATTTTGACTTTGGCGTCTCCAGCATTAACGGCCAGCCCATCGCTGAACAGCTAAAAGAGGTGTTCCCCGCCACGATGGAGCTGTGCATCCTGGCGTTCGGTTTTGCGCTGGTGGTAGGGATCCCGGTGGGGATGCTCGCCGGGATCACCCGCAACAAGTGGCAGGATAAATTCATCAGTGCCATCGCTCTGCTCGGCTTTTCGGTGCCGGTGTTCTGGCTGGCGCTGCTATTGACGCTCTTTTTCTCACTGACGCTGGGCTGGCTGCCGGTTTCCGGGCGTTTTGACCTGTTGTATGAGGTGAAGACGGTGACCGGTTTCGCCATTATTGACGCCTGGCTCTCAGATTCGGTCTGGCGGCATGAGATGATTATCAGCGCCGTGCGCCATATGGTGCTGCCGGTGCTGGCGCTGGCCGTTGCGCCGACCACCGAGGTGATCCGGTTGATGCGCATCAGCACCATCGAGGTGTTTGATAAGAACTATGTCAAAGCCGCAGCTACGCGCGGGCTGTCGCGGCTGACGATTTTACGTCGCCATGTTCTGCATAACGCCCTGCCGCCGGTGATCCCGCGGCTAGGCCTGCAGTTTTCCACCATGCTGACCCTGGCGATGATCACCGAGATGGTCTTTAGCTGGCCGGGCCTGGGGCGCTGGCTGATTAACGCCATCCGCCAGCAGGATTACGCCGCGATCTCCGCAGGTGTGATGGTGATTGGCGCGCTGGTGATTATTGTTAACGTGATATCCGATATTTTGGGCGCTATGGCTAACCCGCTGAAACATAAGGAATGGTATGCCTTACGATAGCGTATACAGTGAAAAGCGCACGCCCGGGGCGTTGCGCACCGTGTGGCGTAACTTTTATGGCGATACCACGGCGATGATCGGCCTGTACGGCTGCGGCGGCCTGGCGCTGCTCTGCGTCCTGGGATCCTGGTTTGCGCCCTACGGTATCGACCAGCAGTTCCTCGGCTATCAGCTGTTACCGCCCTCCTGGTCACGTTACGGCGAAGTCTCGTTCTTCCTCGGTACCGACGATCTCGGGCGCGATGTCTTAAGTCGCCTGCTGAGCGGCGCAGCACCCACGGTCGGCGGCGCGTTTGTGGTCACCCTGGCGGCCACCCTGTGTGGGCTGGTGCTGGGCATTGTCGCCGGGTCAACCCACGGCCTGCGCTCGGCAGTGACAAACCACATTCTCGACACCCTGCTGTCGATTCCGTCGCTGCTGCTGGCGATCATCGTGGTGGCGTTCTCCGGCCCGCACCTGACCCACGCTATGTTTGCGGTGTGGCTGGCGCTGCTGCCGCGCATGGTGCGCTCGGTCTATAGCCTGGTTCACGATGAGCTGGAAAAAGAGTACGTGGTTGCCGCCCGTCTGGATGGCGCCACCACCTTAAATATTCTGTGGTTCGCGGTGCTGCCTAATATCGCCTCCGGGATGGTGACCGAGATCACCCGCGCGCTGTCGATGGCGATCCTCGATATCGCTGCGCTCGGTTTTCTCGACCTGGGTGCGCAACTTCCCTCCCCGGAATGGGGGGCAATGCTGGGCGACGCGCTGGAATTGATCTACGTGGCGCCGTGGACGGTGATGCTGCCGGGCGCGGCGATCATGATAAGTGTGTTACTGGTGAACCTGCTTGGCGACGGCATTCGTCGCGCCATTGTGGCGGGGGTGGAATAATGCCATTACTGGACATTCGTAATCTGACGATTGAAATAAAAACCAGCGAAGGCTGGGTGAAAGCGGTTGACCGCGTCAGCATTACCCTGAGCGAAGGCGAGATCCGCGGACTGGTGGGCGAGTCTGGCTCGGGCAAAAGTTTAATTGCCAAAGCCATATGCGGCGTGGCGAAAGATAACTGGCGCGTCACCGCCGACCGGATGCGTTTTGATGATATCGACCTGCTGCGCCTCTCCGCCCGCGAGCGGCGTAAGCTGGTGGGCCACAACGTGTCGATGATTTTTCAGGAGCCGCAGTCCTGCCTCGATCCGTCCGAACGTGTTGGTAAGCAGCTGATGCAGAACATTCCCGGCTGGACCTATAAAGGCCGCTGGTGGCAGCGTTTTGGCTGGCGCAAACGCCGGACCATCGAGCTACTGCACCGGGTGGGGATCAAGGATCACAAAGACGCCATGCGCAGCTTCCCGTATGAGCTGACCGACGGCGAGTGTCAGAAAGTGATGATCGCCATTGCGCTGGCCAACCAGCCACGCCTGCTGATTGCCGACGAACCAACCAATGCGATGGAGCCTACCACCCAGGCGCAAATTTTCCGCCTGCTCACGCGGCTGAACCAGAACAACAACACCACTATTCTGCTGATCAGCCATGACCTGCAGATGCTGAGCAAATGGGCAGATAAAATTGACGTGATGTACTGCGGACAGACCGTGGAAACCGCCGGCAGCGAAGATCTGATTACCATGCCACATCACCCCTACACCCAAGCGCTGATCCGGGCGATCCCCGATTTTGGCAGCGCCATGCCGCATAAAAGCCGCCTCAACACCTTGCCGGGGGCGATCCCGCTTCTTGAACATCTGCCGATTGGCTGCCGCCTGGGGCCGCGCTGCCCCTATGCGCAGCGTAAATGCATTGAAACCCCGCGCCTTGCCGGGCCGAGGAACCACCTCTTTGCCTGCCATTTCCCGCTGAACATGGAGAAAGAGTGACATGGTCGAAACCTTGCTGGAAGTGCGCAACCTGAGTAAGACCTTTCGCTATCGCACCGGTTTGTTCCACCGCCAGACCGTCGAAGCGGTAAAGCCGCTGAGCTTTACCCTGCGGGAAAAGCAGACCCTGGCGATCATCGGCGAAAACGGTTCGGGGAAATCAACGCTGGCAAAAATGCTGGCCGGTATGATCGAACCTTCTGATGGCGATGTACTGATTGACGACCATCTGCTGAAATTTGGTGATTACTCGTTCCGCAGTCAGCGGATCCGCATGATTTTTCAGGATCCCTCGACCTCGCTGAACCCGCGCCAGCGTATCTCGCAGATCCTCGATTTTCCACTGCGTCTGAATACCGATCTGGAGTTTGAAGCGCGCCGTAAGCAGATTATTGAGACCCTGCGGATGGTTGGGCTACTGCCGGATCATGTCAGCTATTATCCGCATATGCTGGCACCCGGCCAAAAGCAGCGTCTCGGCCTTGCCCGCGCGCTGATCCTGCGGCCAAAAGTCATCATCGCTGACGAAGCGCTGGCCTCGCTGGATATGTCGATGCGTTCACAGTTAATCAATCTGATGCTGGAGTTGCAGGAGAAACAGGGTATCTCGTATATCTACGTGACCCAGCATCTGGGGATGATGAAGCACATCAGCGATCAGGTGATGGTGATGCATGAAGGCTCGGTAGTGGAGCGCGGCAGTACCGCATCGGTGTTGGCCTCGCCGCTTCACGACCTGACAAAACGTTTAATTGCCGGGCATTTTGGCGAAGCCTTAACCGCCGATGCATGGCGAAAAGACCGCTGACCTGCCCCGTATGGAGTGGTCGGATTAACACTGTACGCGACACATGCTATTATCGCCGCGTTTTAACGACGGTTGTCCAAACAGATGACAGCCGCCACAACAATGAATATAAGGATTAGAGCTATGGGTTTTCTTTCCGGTAAGCGCATTCTGGTGACTGGCGTTGCCAGCAAACTGTCCATCGCATACGGCATCGCACAGGCTATGCATCGCGAAGGCGCTGAGCTGGCATTCACCTACCAGAACGACAAGCTGAAAGGCCGCGTAGAAGAGTTTGCCGCGCAGCTGGATTCCAGCATCATTCTGGAATGCGACGTTGCGCAAGATGAAAGCATCGACGGCATGTTCGCTGAGCTGGCAAAAACCTGGCCGAAATTTGACGGTTTCGTTCACTCCATCGGTTTCGCACCAGGCGATCAGCTGGATGGCGACTACGTGAACGCGGTCACCCGTGAAGGCTTCAAAATTGCCCACGACATCAGCTCCTACAGCTTTGTGGCGATGGCGAAAGCCTGCCGCAGCATGCTGAACCCAGGTTCTGCTCTGCTCACCCTGTCCTACCTGGGTGCTGAGCGCGCCATCCCGAACTACAACGTGATGGGCCTGGCGAAAGCTTCTCTGGAAGCAAACGTGCGCTACATGGCGAACGCTATGGGTCCTGAAGGCGTGCGCGTCAACGGTATCTCTGCGGGTCCAATCCGTACCCTGGCCGCTTCCGGCATCAAAGACTTCCGTAAAATGCTGGCGCATTGCGAAGCCGTTACCCCAATCCGTCGCACCGTTACCATCGAAGACGTGGGTAACTCCGCAGCGTTCCTGTGCTCTGACCTCTCTGCTGGCATCTCTGGCGAAGTGGTTCACGTTGACGGCGGTTTCAACATCGCTGCAATGAACGAGCTGGAAATCAAATAAGTTCGTGCCCTTCCCGCTCCGGCGGGAAGGTGTGCCCGGCAGCACCTGTCTGTCGGGTTTCTCCCGCTGTTTTTCCCCTCGTTATTCCGTTCCGCTATTTGTTATCACCTAACAATATTTTTCCGCTTATCCGCCTTACGCCAGGATATTGATCGCTATGTTGAGATCAAGGAATGCACATGGAACAACGCCGTATTTCTGGCAAAGGCCACTGGTATCACGAGACCCAGTCCAGTAGCAGCCCGACGGAAGTCCTGCCTTTGGTTCCCGAAGCCGCACAGGTGGCGGATCGTTTTTTGTTGAACCTCGCCTTACCGGCCTCGCTGCTGGCAGCCTGTGAGCGCTGGTTAACCCCGGCCAGGGCGCTGTGCGACCTCTTTTTCCCCCGTGCCGTGCCGGTAAATCGCCTGCGCACGTTCAGCGCGTATGACCGGTTCAGCACGGCCCTGACCGTGGCACAGGTGTGCGGCGTGCAGCGGCTCTGTAATCACTACGCCGCGCTACTTGCCCCCCTCCCCGGTCCTGACTCCTCCCGTGAAAGTAATCGCCGCCTCGCCCAAATCACTCAGTATGCCCGCCAGCTTGCCAGCTCACCCGATGTGATCGACAGCAAGGCACAGCAGGAACTGGATGACGTGGGCCTGACGGTCTACGACATTGTGACCATCAATCAGATTATCGGCTTTGTTGGCTTTCAGGCGCGGGTCGTGGCGGTCTTCCAGGCCCTTCTCGGGCATCCTGTTCGCTGGCTGCCCGGGCACCACATCCCGCCGCACGCTCTGATAGACGATAAAGTGCTGAACATGGACACCTGGGAGCCAGTTGTCCCGGGCGTTGAGCAATGCAATGCCAGTGCACAACAGCTGGCATCGCTTGAACGCTGGCAGGCTGAGCCGCTGTTGCGGCAGCTCACGCCGGTGCTGTGTCATGAACCGGCGATCCTCGATTACACAGGTGAAATTCTGGTCAGCGGGATCCATGCCGCACAGACATCGCCTGCCCTGGATGAGCCAGTGAGACGCGCGATAGAGCAACTGGCGCGCTCCCCGGATCAGTTCAGCGCCGCGCAATTTACCCCGTTAACGGATGAGGGGCTTTCCCCGGCCCAGGCTATCAACCTGCTGACCTGGAGCGCTTTTTGCGGCTGGTTGAACCGTCTGAAGATCGCCATTGGCAGAGGCGAATAACCATACTAATTACCTAAAGAGCGCTTGCTGTAGCAGTGAGATTCGCGTAAAACTGTCAGCCGCTCAATGGCTACGAAAATAGATCACTATGCTCCAGGACAACCCGCTGCTAGCGCAGCTTAAACAGCAACTGCATTCCCAGACGCCACGTGCTGAAGGGGTGGTAAAAGCCACGGAAAAAGGCTTTGGCTTCCTTGAAGTCGATGCGCAGAAAAGCTACTTCATTCCGCCTCCGCAGATGAAGAAAGTGATGCACGGCGATCGTATTACCGCTGTGATCCATAGCGAAAAGGATCGTGAATCCGCCGAGCCTGAAGCGTTGATCGAACCCTTCCTGACCCGTTTTGTCGGTAAGGTCCTGCGTAAAGATGACCGTCTGTCCATCATCCCGGACCATCCCCTGCTGAAAGACGCCATTCCTTGCCGCGCCGAGCGCGGTGTCGCGCATGATTTCAAAGAAGGTGACTGGGCCGTGGCTGAAATGCACCGTCACCCTCTGAAGGGCGACCGCGGTTTTTATGCAGAACTGACCCAGTTTATTACATTTGGCGACGATCATTTCGTGCCATGGTGGGTCACGCTGGCACGCCATAACCTGGAAAAAGAAGCGCCTGAAGGCGCGGCGACAGAGATGCTGGACGAAGGTCTGACGCGTCGCGATCTCACTGCGCTCAATTTTGTGACCATCGACAGTGCCAGCACTGAAGATATGGACGATGCGCTGTATGTGGAAGAGCAGGCTGACGGCAAACTGCTGTTAACCGTGGCGATTGCCGATCCGACGGCCTGGATTGCTGAAGGCACCCCGCTGGATGAATCGGCTAAAATCCGCGCCTTCACCAACTACCTGCCGGGCTTTAACATTCCGATGCTGCCGCGCGAGCTGTCTGATGACTTATGCTCGCTGCGAGCCAACGCCGTGCGTCCGGTCCTCGCCTGTCGTATGACCATCGCCAGCGATGGCACTATCGAAGAGAACATTGAGTTCTTTGCCGCAACCATCGAGTCGAAAGCCAAGCTGGTGTACGACGAAGTCTCTGACTGGCTGGAAAACAGCGGTACCTGGCAGCCTGCCAACGACGCCATTGCCGAACAGATTCGTCTGTTGCAGCGCGTCTGCCTGAGCCGCAGCGAGTGGCGTAAGACCCATGCGCTGGTGTTCAAGGATCGCCCTGACTACCGCTTTATCCTCGGTGAAAAAGGCGAAGTGCTGAATATCGTTGCTGAGCCGCGTCGCATTGCTAACCGCATCGTTGAAGAGTCAATGATTGCGGCCAACATCTGTGCGGCCCGCGTGCTGCGCGACCAGCTCGGTTTCGGTATTTATAACGTGCATACCGGCTTTGATCCGGCAAACAGCGAAGCGCTGGCTGCCCTGCTGAAGACCCACGACGTGCATGTCGATCCGCAGGAAGTGCTGACGCTGAACGGCTTCTGCAAGCTGCGTCGTGAGCTGGATGCACAGCCATCTGGCTTCCTCGACAGCCGCATTCGCCGTTTCCAGTCTTTCGCGGAGATCAGCACCGAACCTGGCCCGCACTTTGGTCTGGGTCTGGAAGCTTATGCAACCTGGACATCACCGATCCGTAAGTATGGCGATATGGTGAACCACCGCCTGCTTAAGGCTATCATCAAAGGTGAAACCATCGCCCGTCCGCAGGACGAGACCACCGTGCAGATGGCAGAGCGTCGTCGTCTTAACCGCATGGCGGAGCGCGATGTGGGTGACTGGCTGTATGCCCGCTTCCTGAAAGACAAAGCCGGGACTGACACCCGTTTTGCGGCTGAAATCATCGATATCAGCCGTGGCGGTATGCGCGTTCGTCTGGTGGATAACGGCGCCGTGGCATTTATTCCGGCACCGTTCCTGCACGCCGTGCGTGATGAACTGGTCTGTAGCCAGGAGAACGGCACTGTTCAGATTAAAGGCGAAGTGGCTTATAAGGTGACCGAGGTTATCGACGTTACTATCGCTGAAGTCCGCATGGAAACACGCAGCGTTATCGCCCGCCCTGCGGTCTGATAGTTCGCTGCGAAAAAGTCGGATTCACCCCACCGGGTGGTCCGACTTTTTTATTACCTCTAAAACCTGATACTCATCACTTTTACTTATCTTTTCCTGCCAAATTTGCCAAAAGCGATCACAATTATTTGCGACGGGCAGGTTCACGCCATTTTGTGTTCTCAGAATATTCATTCGCCTGTATCCTTTTTCGCCATTCTCGTTCTAATATAAGAATACTGGGAAAAAACAATAAGTTTAGCCTTGAATCAGCGCCGTTTTAACGTGATTAAACCGACTGAAAATGCACATTGTGTGCAATTGAGTGCGCCTGGGAGAGAGCATGATTGACGATGTGGAGCAAAATTTGCTGTTTCGTTACATGGGCACCCACAGTCCCTGGTGGCGGTTAACGGCAGACAGCAATGCGCTTCATCTTGCGGCCAGTGAAAGCGCAGATACGACGCAAGTAGTCGCCCTGACCGACGAACAGGCAAATCATATTCGCCAGATGACGGTGATCACCTCCAGCATTACCATGACGCTCTCCCTGTACGGCTCCGAAGTACCTGTGCATCTGGTGGGCCGCAAGATTACTAAAAAAGAGTGGGCCGGCACCGCCTCTGCCTGGCACGACACCCCTTCTGTTGCCCGCGACCTGGCGCAAGGTTTATCTTTTGCTGAACAGGTGGTTTCCGAAGCCAATTCAGTCATTGTCATCCTTGACCGGCACGGCAATATTCAACGCTTTAATCGTCTGAGCGAAGAGTATACCGGGATGAAAGAGCATGAAGTTATCGGCCAGAACGTCTTCAAATTGTTCATGAGCCGTAGCGAAGCCGCCGCCTCCCGCCGTAACATCAGCGGTTTTTTTCGTGACGGTAGCTCCTATGAAGTGGAACGCTGGATCAAAACGCGCAAAGGGCAGCGCCTGTTCCTGTTTCGCAATAAATTTGTGCACAGCGGCAGCGGCAAAAATGAAATTTTCCTTATCTGTTCCGGGACGGATATTACTGAAGAGCGCCGCGCCCAGGAGCGACTCCGGGTGCTCGCCAATACCGATACCATCACCGGCCTGCCAAACCGCAATGCCATACACGATCTGATCAGTGCTGCGATCGACATGCGTGGCGAGGGCCAGGTGGGTGTGGTCTACCTTGACCTCGATAATTTCAAAAAAGTGAATGACGCCTACGGACATATGTTTGGCGATCAGCTTTTACAGGCCGTGGCGCTGGCGATCCTCAGCTGTCTGGAAGAGGGCCAGCTTCTGGCTCGTCTGGGCGGCGATGAGTTTATCGTGCTGGCAACCGGTACCTCGCAGGGCGCGCTGGAGGCTATGGCCTCGCGGATCCTGACCCGCCTGCGCCAGCCCTTCCGCATCGGTTTAATCGAAGTCTATACCGGCTGTTCGCTGGGTATCTCTCTCGCCCCGCAGCACGGGACCGATCGTGAAAGCGTGATTCGCAATGCCGACACCGCCATGTACACCGCCAAAGAGAACGGGCGCGGTACGTTCTGCGTCTTTTCGCCAGAAATGAATCAGCGTGTTTTTGAATACCTGTGGCTGGACACCAACCTGCGCAAGGCTCTGGATAACGACCAGTTGGTGATTCACTATCAGCCAAAAATCACCTGGCGCGGCGAGGTCAAGACCCTTGAAGCGCTGGTTCGCTGGCAGTCGCCGGAGCGCGGGCTGATCCCGCCGCTCGAATTTATCTCCTATGCCGAAGAGTCCGGGCTTATCGTGCCCCTGGGCCGCTGGGTCATGCTTGATGTGGTGCGCCAGGTCGCTAAATGGCGCGATAAAGGTATTAACCTGCGGGTCGCCGTTAACGTCTCGGCCCGCCAGCTGGCCGATCAGACCATCTTCAGCGATCTGAAACAGGCTCTGAAGGATCTTGATTTTGAGTACTGCCCGATTGATGTGGAGCTGACGGAAAGCTGCCTGATTGAGAACGAAGAGCTGGCGCTATCGGTAATTCAGCAGTTCAGCAAGCTGGGGGCGCAGATCCATCTCGATGATTTTGGCACCGGTTACTCCTCGCTGTCGCAACTGGCCCGCTTCCCCATCGATGCCATAAAGCTCGATCAGGCGTTTGTACGTGATATTCATAAGCAGTCGGTTTCGCAGTCGCTGGTGCGCGCGATTGTTGCCGTCGCCCAGGCGCTGAATTTGCAGGTCATAGCGGAAGGGGTAGAGAGTGCTAAAGAAGACGCCTTTCTGACGAAGAATGGCGTCAACGAACGACAGGGTTTTCTTTTTGCTAAGCCCATGCCCGTTGTCGCATTCGAGCGATGGTTTAAACGTTATCAGTCACGCAATGCGCGTTAGCTGGCTTTACGCAGGCCTGATGCGGTGTGGCGGTCCTGGAGCTGAACCAGCCGCTGCATATAGGCTACGTCTTTCGGCTGCAGGCAGAATGCAGCCTCCACCCAGTCTTCCGTGATGTCCATTAACTCACTGCGTGGCAACTGCATGACCCGCTGACGGGCGCGCAGCATGGCTCTGACACCGTTCATTTTAGGCTGTAACGTGTCGATAAAGGTACGTGTCGCCACATAGCCCTGACCGGGTTCGAACAGAACATCCACCAGCCCCTGCTGCTCATACCATTCCGCCGTGTGTGACTCCCCTTTGTAGATCAGCTCCTCGGCCAGTTTCATGCCGGAACGGCGCGCCACCAGCGAGTAGCCTCCCATGCCTGGGAAAAGATTAAAGGCGATCTCCGGAAAGCCTAAGCGCGCGTCCCGCTGCGCCAGTAAAAAGTGGTGCGCCAGCGCGGCTTCGAATCCACCGCCAAGCGCACTGCCTTCTACCATCGACAGGGTGATCGCCCCGGTATCGAAGCCTCGCGACGCAGCATGAACACAGTCCACACAGGCGCGGGCATACGCCCGTAGCGCTTCGCGACGGCCATTCTCAATGCAGTCAACAAAGAAGCGTAAATCACCGCCGGTGTTGTACATATCCGGCACCAGCGATCCGGTCACCCAAAAATCAACGTCAAACCCGGACTGCCTGACCAGCCAGGACAGGTTCATGATCTCCTCAATCAAAGCATGATTGAAGCAAGGGCGTGGCTGTGCTCGCAGCATCATCCACACAGTACGTCTTTCCTCTTCGTAATAACCTGCGAGCTGGGTGAATCGTGCAGAATCAGTAAACAGTTTACAGGTAGCCTGATTGATAATTGTCATAGTCTAATTCCTCATAGAAAAAAGCGCCTTGCGCGCAGAATTAGACTAATCCACTACCTAACTCCCCTGTATAAAGAAGTATCAAAATATCACTACCATTAATGGACTTTCGTTTGCACACTTTTTCCCTTCTCTTTTGCCTTCAATTTCTGCATCATTGAATTTATTCACTTTTCATTTAGGGATGAGGTTATGTCTGATATCGATGCACTGAAAGTTGCCCAACGTATTGATACTGTGCTGGATATTCTGGTTGCAGGTGATGTGAACTCTGCTCTGCGTAATCTCGAAATATTAAAATCAGAATTACTGGCTCAGGCGGGTGCGCAGAAAGATACCGATGAAGTCCCGCCTAAATCGCCGTGGGAAGTTTAAAGACCTCAGCAGCTCACGTAGTTATGTCAGTTTTCAACTAACGGCTGCGCCGTTTTAATTTGGATACTATGAATTCCCGACAACAAATAATATTACAGATGGTGATCGACACAGGACGTGTAAGCGTCGTTGATCTGGCTAAAAGCACTGGCGTGTCTGAAGTCACTATCCGCCAGGACCTCAATCTTCTGGAAAAAATGAGTTATCTGCGCCGCGCGCATGGCTATGCCGTGCCGCTGGACAGCGAAGATGTCGAAACGCGCATGATGAACAACTACGCCCTGAAACGTGAGTTGGCGGAGTTTGCCGCTTCCCTGGTGAATAACGGCGAAACGGTGTTTATCGAGAACGGCAGCTGTAACGCTCTGCTCGCACGTACCCTGGCCGAGCAGAAAGAGGAAGTCACCATCGTGACGGTGAGCAGCTACATTGCTCATCTTCTGAAAGAGACGCGCAGTGAAGTCATTTTGTTGGGCGGCATTTATCAGAAAAAAAGCGAAAGCATGGTGGGTCCGCTTACGCGCCAGTATGTTCAGCAGGTTCATTTCAGCAAGGCCTTTATCGGCATTGATGGCTGGCAGCCGGAGACCGGTTTTACCGGGCGTGACATGATGCGCTCGGATGTGGTGAACGCGGTGCTTGAGAAAGGTGGCGAGACGATTGTGCTGACCGACAGTACCAAGTTTGGCGCAGTGCATCCCTACACTATGGGGCCTGCCTCCCGCTTTAGCCGGGTAATTACCGACGAGGGTATTAAAGCGGTCCACAGTGAGAAATTGCAGCATGACGGACTGATCGTCGACATCGTTAAAAAACCTGTCTGATCCCCCTCCCTGCGCCCGGTTCGTCGGGCGTGTTACTGCCCTTTCGCTCTGAGATTATTCTGAACCATCCTTTAAGACTATTTACCTGTTGGATCAGTGATAAAGACGTAAAATTAATGTTAGCGATATAACAGGAAGTAACTATCACCTGCGTGATTTCGTAACGCCTGCGCGAACAGTTTCATGGAAAACGGGCTAAATAGTTTTACACTTATTTAGGCAGAGTCATTTCCATGGATCACTATTTCAGGAGAATGAGTTATGTCAATTAACAGCAAAAAATTATCCGCTGCTATGCTGGCTGTCACGCTGGCGTTATCACTGAGCGCATGCTCTGGCATGAGCAAACAAACTCGTAACACAGCGATTGGTGCTGGTGCTGGCGCAATCGGTGGTTCTGTCTTAACTGATGGTAGCGCCCTGGGTACCTTAGGTGGTGCCGCGGTGGGTGGGATTATCGGTCACGAGGTAAGTAAGTAAAGTAATACCGATTGCCATCGCAGTCAATTATAAGACATTGTTATTTATAGTCTTATAAAAATATAAGAATATTAAGCCACGGCTCCGGCCGTGGCTTATTTTATTGTTTAGCGTCAGCCGCCCGCTAATTTCACTTTCATTCCTTTCGCTTCCAGCAGGGATTTAATGAGATCCCGCTTATCGCCCTGGATTTCAATTACGCCATCCTTAACTGACCCGCCGCAGCCGCACTTTTTTTTCAGCTCTGCGGCAATCGAGGCCAGGGTGGCATCATCGGCATCAATGCCGGTCACCAGGCATACGCCCTTCCCTTTACGCCCGCTGGTCTGGCGTTGAATGCGTACAATGCCGTCGCCTTTCGGGCGTTCAGCAACCGCTTTTGGTTCATCAATGCGCCCGGCATCGGTCGAATAGACCAGGCGACTATTGGTATCGCGCATTACGCCCCCTTGTGAAGTGATGCGTTGATGGCTTTCAGGGTTTGCGCCGGATCCGCAGACTGGGTCACCGGACGACCAATAACCATATAGTCCACGCCCGCCGCCAGCGCCTGCTCCGGGGTCATAATGCGGCGCTGATCGCCGGCATCGCTACCCTGAGGACGAATACCTGGCGTGACCAGCTTAAAGTCCTGCCCGATAGCGTTTTTAAAACGCACCGCTTCCTGGGCAGAGCAAACCACGCCATCCAGTCCGCAGTTGTGGGTCAGGCGTGCCAGACGCTCAGCATGTTCGGCGGGTGACAGTGTCACCCCCAGATCCAGCAGGTCGCTGGCTTCCATGCTGGTCAGCACGGTGACAGCAATCAGTAATGGCGCGTCTTTACCAAACGGCAGCAGGGCTTCACGGGCTGCGGTCATCATTCTTGCCCCTCCGGAGGCATGAACGTTCACCATCCACACTCCCAGCTCGGCTGCCGCCGCGACCGCATGGGCCGTCGTGTTAGGAATATCGTGGAATTTCAGATCCAGAAAGACATCAAAGCCGCGCTGCTGCATATCACGCACGATTTGCGGACCAAACAGCGTGAACATCTCTTTGCCGATTTTCAGGCGGCAGTCGCGTGGGTCAATACGATCAACGAACGCAAGCGCGTTATCGCGATTGTTATAATCCAGGGCGACAACAACAGGAGATTCAGTAACTGCGCGGAAAGAAGAGGGAGCTACAGACGTCATGACCTGACCTTCTCGTCGATGGGCGCCGCATCGGCGCGGGAATGTTAAACGGCGTGCATTCTACCTGTGCATCGCTGAAATTAACAGGTTCCATTTCCATTCCTGCCAGGCCACAGCGTGCACCGGCCAGAACGAAAAACACCCATAAGTATGTTGTAACTAAAATAGGTTTTTTTAAAAATTACTGCCCATCCAGGCCGCGAATCGGCTTAATGGTGGACCAGGCGCGGCACGACGGACAGTGCCAGTAGAGCGTATAGGCGGTGAAACCACACTTCTGGCAGCGATAACGCGGCTTACTGCGGATCTGTTCGCCAACCATGTCGCGCAGCACCATCAGGCTCTCTTTAGCGCGCCCCTCCTCCGCATCGTTCAGGTGATAATCCATCAGCTTATGGAAGACGCGCATGGTGGGATGGCGCTGAAGCTGCCGTGTAATATAGACCTGCGCCGTGTCAGTGCCTTCGTGATCCTGGACGACATCCGCCAGCATTAGCTCCGCATAAGCGCCGGTATTCTCTTCCACGCAGCGGCGCAGGAAGGCTACCCACTCTTCAACCATACCCAGTTGCTGATAGCAGGTTTGCAGCATCTCGAGGGTTTCGCTGACCAGCTCTTTATCCTGATCGATCACCCGCAGCAGACTCTCTACCGCCTTCTGATAATCGCCTTTTGCCATGTAAACGCGGCCCATCATGATGGAGACGCGCGCGCTGCTGCGATCGGCGGCTGCGCCCTTCCTGAGGAGCGCCATGGCTTTATCCATGTCTTCATTGCCCATCTGCTGCAGAGCCAGCTCGCAATAGAAATGGGCGATTTCAACACGCTGTTTGTCTTTACCCAGCTTCACCAGGCGTTCCGCAACATCGATTGCTTTCTGCCATTCGCTGGTAGCCTGATAAATCTGGAGAAGCTGTTGCAGGGCGCTGATACGGAAATCGGTTTCGTCCACCAGCTGGTTGAACATCTCTTCGGCGCGATCGTACAACCCTGCCGCCATGTAGTCGCGACCAAGTTGCTGTACAGCCAGCAGACGCTGCTCATAGGTTAAAGAGGCGCTTTCCATTAAGGTCTGGTGGATGCGGATGGCGCGGTCAACTTCACCGCGGGAGCGGAACAGATTACCGAGAGTAAGATGGGCCTCAACGGTCCCGGTATCCTCTTTCAACATCTCGAGGAACAGGTCTACCGCTTTATCCTGTTGGTTGCTCAGAAGGAAGTTAACCCCGGCGACATAGTCGCGTGAAAGGCGGTTAGCTTCATCCTGTTTTGTTTGTTGCGCACTTCTGCGGCCCATATACCAGCCATAGGCTGCGGCTACAGGCAAAAGCAGAAACAACAACTCCAGCATCTTCGATTATTCCTTCGCTACCGGCACACCTGAACTTACCGGAACGTCGGTCGGGGGCGCAATTTGGTATTCAAGACGTTTAATTTTACGTTCGGCACGCGCCAGCGATACTCGCACTTTCAGCCAGAACAGGCCGCAAATGAGCCAGCCGATTGCAAACCCTGCCGCAAAAAGTACCGCAAGCAGGCTGGAAATCCGATATTCGCCTTGCGCCAGCAGATAATTAAAGGTTACCTGTTGATCGTTTTGCGCACCCAATGTGACGGAAATGACAAAAATCGCCAGCACCAGTAAGAAAATGAGTAAATATTTCACATTACTTCCCGTTATGTGGTTTGAGCGAATAAAGAGTGTTCAACATAGCGTAGTCAGCCTTATAAACTACCATTTTCAGGACGGGCGCGAAACGGAAAAAGCATCGCGCCACGGTTAGATGTGCGACTAAATATGAGAATTTCAACCGCTGTCAGCTTTCCTGGTCTCTGTCGGCTATTTCCCGCTTCTCTTCTACCGGCGGCGTGAGTGGGCCGCAGACGCGCTGAGCAAGCCAGGTGGCGCAGGTGATGAGTAGCCATGACATCAGAGTGGCAACCACCAGGTCCCGCGGCCAGTGCATGCCGAGCAGCAGGCGGCTCCCCATGACTCCCGTCGCCCACACCAGCAGAAAGGCGATGGTTA
Source organism: Leclercia sp. GLN_9 (assembly GCF_043105735.1). Taxonomy (NCBI): domain Bacteria; kingdom Pseudomonadati; phylum Pseudomonadota; class Gammaproteobacteria; order Enterobacterales; family Enterobacteriaceae; genus Leclercia; species Leclercia sp. GLN_9. The sequence goes on along the minus strand of NZ_JBICLV010000017.1, from coordinate 614,021 downwards.
ATGTGCGCCGACGCGGCCACAGCAGCCCTACCCCCAACAATGCCCAGCTTGCGGCAAACATCGTGTGCCCGGACGGAAAGGCAAAGCCAGTCTCTTTTTGCCAGTGCTTACGTAAGAATGTCGGGACAGCCTGCTGTTCAGTAAGCTGTTCTTTCACCAGCTCACCGCGTTCTTTACGCTTTAAATTGTAGAAGTCGTCGACCGGCACATGGTGAGTTTTTTCCAGCCAGACGACAAATGGACGCGGCTCCTGCACCCGATCTTTCACCCAGGATTTGAGCCCCTGGCCGACCAGAATCACGCCAGCGAGAATGGCAAAGAGCATGATGGCGGGCCGCAGGCGGAAACGCAGGCACCATAAAAACCAACCGCACAAGAGCGCATGCGTAATAATGCCCCAGGGTTGGGTGACTGTTTCCGTGATCCAGAACAATGCCTTCAGCCAGGCGCTATTTGTGCCAGGCTCCCACTGCCAGCCTGATATCCATACAGTCACAGGCATAATGAGTAATATCCCTGCGCCAACCGCCGTACGGCGGGCAATAGAAAGCATGTCATCTCCTTTTTTCGGTAAGCCCCACAATCATAACCGAAAAATTACGGCTGCGTAAAAATGTCGGATTGTGCGTTTAACGTTCGTTAAGCTGGCGGTGATTAGGTGAACCCGCGCAGCTTGTGGCAAAATAAGTCAATACCGACAGCCAAACAGGCAACAGACACAAGGCGTGTCAGCATTTTCTGGAGAATCACATGCAGCTTAAACGTGTGGCAGAAGCCAATCTGCCAACCCCATGGGGCGATTTCCTGATGGTGGGTTTTGAAGAACTGGCAACCGGGCAGGATCACGTTGCGTTAGTGTACGGAGACACCTCCGGGCAGACGCCGGTACTTGCTCGTGTTCATTCCGAGTGTTTGACGGGTGATGCCCTGTTTAGCCTGCGCTGCGATTGTGGTTTTCAACTGGAAGCCGCCCTGTCGCATATCGCGGAAGAAGGCCGCGGCATCCTGCTGTATCACCGCCAGGAAGGTCGTAATATCGGCCTGCTGAATAAGATCCGCGCCTATGCCCTGCAGGATCAAGGGTACGACACCGTAGAAGCCAACCACCAGTTAGGTTTTGCAGCCGACGAGCGTGATTTCACCCTGTGCGCCGATATGTTCAAGCTGCTGGGCGTGGATGAAGTGCGTCTGCTGACTAATAATCCGCGTAAAGTCGAGATCCTCACCGAAGCCGGGATCAACATCGTGGAACGTGTGCCGCTGATCGTGGGCCGTAACCCGAACAACGAACATTATCTGGATACCAAAGCGGCGAAGCTCGGGCACCTGCTTAGCGAGTAACAATAACAGCCCGGCTACACCCTGTGTGCCGGGCTGATTAACGCGCTTTACTTCAGCATATTACGAATCACATAGTGCAAAATGCCGTCGTTCTGGTAGTAGGTTAGCTCTGTCGCGGTATCAATTCGGCAGCGACAGTCCAGCATCTCCGTCTGCCCATCTGCCCGGGTCAGTTTGACCGGCACGGTGGCGCCTGGCGTCAGATTTTGCAGATCCGCGATATCGATCCGCTCTTCCCCCGTCAGCCCCAGTGTTTTACGCGATGTCCCTTGCGGGAACTCCAGCGGTAAAATCCCCATCCCGATAAGGTTTGAACGGTGGATACGTTCAAAGGACTCGGCGATCACCACGCGTACGCCCAGCAGTCGAGGCCCTTTTGCTGCCCAGTCGCGACTGGAGCCGGAACCGTACTCTTTCCCGGCAATTACCGCCAGCGGCGTGCCTTCCTGCTGATACTTCATGGCGGCATCGTAAATCGAGATCACTTCGCTGCCCGGCAGATGGCGGGTCATCCCCCCTTCTACGCCAGGGACCATTTCGTTGCGGATACGAATATTGGCGAAGGTGCCGCGCATCATCACCTCATGGTTACCGCGACGAGATCCGTAGGAGTTGAAGTCACGTCTCTCAACGCCACGACTCTGCAGATACCGTCCTGCCGGGCTATCCGCTTTAATGCTCCCCGCCGGGGAGATATGGTCGGTCGTCACCGAATCGCCAAGGATGGCCAGCACGCGAGCGCCGTGAATATCTTCCAGCGGCTTAGGTTCCGCCAGCATTTCGTCGAAGAAAGGCGACAGACGGATGTAGGTAGAATCATCCTGCCAGCTGTAGGTATCCGAGCGCGCCACTTCAATGGTTTTCCACTCTGGCGTGCCCTCAAACACCTCGGCATACTCTTTGCGGAACATATCGGTAGAGACTTTTTCCACCGCCAGGGCAATCTCCTGCGCCGAGGGCCAGATATCTTTCAGATAAACCGGATCCCCTTTGCGATCGTGTCCCAGTGGGTCGGTCGCCAGGTTGATGTTCATATTGCCAGCCAGGGCGTAGGCCACCACCAGCGGTGGTGACGCCAGCCAGTTGGTTTTGATCAGCGGATGAATACGACCTTCGAAGTTTCGGTTGCCGGACAGGACTGCCCCTACAGTCAGATCGCCCTGCTTGATGGCCGTTTCGATTGGCTCCGGCAGCGGCCCCGAGTTACCAATACAGGTGGTACACCCATAACCCACCAGGTTAAAGCCAAGCTCATCCAGATACGGCGTTAACCGGGCCTGGGCCAGATAATCGGACACTACTTTAGAGCCAGGGGCCAGCGAGGCTTTTACCCACGGCTGGCGTTTCAGCCCAAGGGTAACGGCTTTTTTCGCCAGCAGTCCGGCCGCCATCAACACGCTGGGGTTCGAGGTGTTGGTGCAGGAGGTAATGGCCGCGATCGCCACCGCACCATCCGGGAGCTGGTACTGATGGCCGTTCATTACGTAATCAATGGGGCGGCTATCCTTTTGCGCGGTATTGACCTCAAGCTCTGTGCTGGCGGCAAACGCCTTCGGCACATCGGCCAGCGCCACGCGATCCTGCGGCCGTTTCGGCCCGGCGAGACTGGCTTCCACTTCGCCCATATCCAGCGCCAGGGTGCTGGTGAACACAGGTTCATCACCCGTGTTACGCCACATCCCTTGCGCTTTGGCATAGGCTTCAACCAGCGCAACCTGCTCGCTGCTGCGCCCGGAGAGGCGCATATACTCCAGCGTCACACCGTCGATTGGGAAGAAGCCACAGGTCGCGCCGTATTCTGGCGCCATGTTAGCAATGGTGGCCCGGTCTGCCAGCGGCAAGGTGTCCAGCCCGTCACCATAGAATTCAACGAATTTGCCCACTACCCCGTGCTTACGCAGCATCTGGGTAACAGTGAGCACCAGATCGGTGGCGGTAATGCCTTCACGCAGTTTACCGGTCAGCTTAAAGCCGACTACGTCAGGGATCAGCATGGAAACCGGCTGACCGAGCATGGCGGCCTCGGCTTCGATACCCCCTACCCCCCAGCCCAGTACGCCAAGGCCGTTGATCATGGTGGTGTGCGAGTCGGTGCCGACCAGCGTATCCGGGTAGGCCACCCACTCTTTATCCTGCAGTTCGCTCCACACCGCTTTGCCAAGGTATTCGAGATTGACCTGGTGGCAGATACCGGTGCCGGGCGGGACAACGCTAAAGCGGCTGAAGGCCTGCTGGCCCCACTTCAGAAACACGTAACGCTCGTGGTTACGCTCCATCTCCAGGCGCACGTTCTCTTCAAACGCTTCATCATCGCCAAAGTGGTCCACGGTGACCGAGTGGTCGATGACGAGGTCCACAGGAGAAAGCGGGTTCACTTTGGCAGTATCGCCGCCAAGACGTTTAACCGCTTCACGCATCGCCGCCAGATCGACCACTGCCGGAACGCCAGTAAAGTCCTGCATCAGGACCCTGGCCGGACGATAGGCTATCTCCCGGTCGGCATGGGCATTTTGCAGCCACCCGGCGAGCGCGTGAATATCCTCCGCGGTGACAGAGACGTCATCCTGCCAGCGCAGGAGGTTTTCCAGTAATACTTTAAGCGACTTGGGTAAACGTGCGATGTCCCCGAGTTCCCTGGCGGCCAGCGGCAGGCTGTAGTAGTGATAAGTTTTGTTCTCGGCCTGCAATGTGTCCTTACTGGCTTCGCGTAAGGTTAACGACATAAGCTCCTCCTTAATTACCGGGATTGCGATGCCCTGACCTTTATCAGGGCCGTAATTAAAGATAACACATCGTCACCGTAACGATTTGATAACAACCCAAATGGACAAATTTGCAGACTTATGGAAGGGGGAAAAACAAAAAGCCCCGCTTAAGCGAGGCTTTTATTTCAGTGTAGGGTGAGCCAGATCAGCTGGCACCAGAAGAGAATCGACAGGGAAAACGCGGCGATCCACGACCAGTATTTGGCTCCAGATATATTGTTCATGATTGTGACACCTGTCTTTATTTATTTGTTTACGGCTGAGTCTGGCTCAGTTCGGTATTGCTAATGTGTATTTATTTAAGAGTACAAAAGCGCACTGGATTATTAACGCGCTATGCCTGAGCGGCAGAATTATTGTTTTTTGGTATCGTCTTCTGCGAACGAATCAATGAAAGCTTGCTGTTGCGGCGACAGCGTCCAGGAAGCCGGAATGTGATCTGTCACGGCTTTACGGACTTTGCGGCGAGTGTCACGTTGCTGACACATAGGTTTCACTGCTTCACTACGCCCCTGTACCGTCATCTTTAACCCCAATATTTCCAGACCAGTAATGCCACCACGACCCAAAACAGGGTGGAACCGAGAAACACCGCCAGCCAGGCTTTACGCTTAAGTCCTGGGTCCCGTTGCGGCTCGTGACGTCCTGACGGCATTGCTAACCTCATACAATCGATATCACTTATCATTTAGATACCAAACAATTGGTATAAGTAATCATGGTTGAGATAAATCCTAAAGAAACTTTAGTTGAAAATCCAGCGAATTTACGAACTCTGTACCGTGAAATATCTAATCTTTTGAGCGGAAATATATAAATGAAACGAGGTGTTTGCGTAGCGGCTATTTATTTTCTATTTTTGTTGTCTTTTTGTAAGCGGGTCGGGCAAAAGGCGTGATAACGCTCTGGCTAATCTGATGATCAAACAGCGGAAAGCGGGCTTTAATACAGATGAGGGCGGGAATAACGGTATCTTTCCCGCAGGAAAGATACCGGAGGGGATTATTTTTCTGGCAGCTTAATATCTTTAAACATCGCTTCGATGTCTTCATTAGAACGCAGGGCAACTGCCGTATCCACGACATCACGGGTTAAATGCGGCGCGAATCGCTGAATGAAATCATACATATAGCTACGCAGGAAGGTGCTACGGCGGAAGCCGATTTTCGTGGTGCTATGGCCGAACACCCCCTGGGTATCCAGACGTACTAAATCGGGATCGGCAACCGGATCTACCGCCATACTGGCAATGACCCCTACCCCCAGCCCCAGTCGCACATAGGTTTTAATCACGTCGGCATCGGTGGCGGTGAAGACGATCCGCGGCGTCAGGCCTGCGCGATTAAAGGCCGTGTCCAGTTCAGAGCGGCCAGTAAAGCCAAAGGTGTAGGTCACCAGCGGATACTGGGCAAGCTCTTCAATAGAAACCGATGTTTTAGCCGCCAGAGGATGTTCCGGGGTCACCACAATCGAGCGGTTCCAGTGATAGCAAGGCAGCATGACCAGATCGTCATAAAGATGCAGCGCCTCGGTGGCGATTGCAAAATCCGCATTGCCTTTGGATACTGCCTCAGCAATCTGCGTCGGTGAGCCCTGATGCATATGCAACGAAACGCGAGGATAACGCTCAATAAAGCCTTTGATCACGCCAGGCAGTGCGTAGCGCGCCTGCGTGTGGGTGGTGGCGATATACAGGGAACCTTTATCAGGCCAGGTGTGCTCGCCTGCCACCGATTTGATGGCATCGACCTTCGACAGCACTTCGCGAGCGATACGGATAATCTCTTGCCCCGCAGGGGTAACCTGAGTGAGGTGTTTGCCGCTACGGGCGAAAATCTGGATCCCCAGCTCATCTTCAAGCATACGCACCTGCTTACTGATGCCAGGTTGCGAGGTATAAAGACCTTCTGCAGTGGAAGAGACGTTAAGGTTGTGGTTGACCACCTCAACGATATAGCGAAGCTGCTGTAGTTTCATGCCGGACCATCCGATTGAGCGCACACGGGCAATCGCTTAAGACGATTTGATAATAAGAAAAGGATTAACTATAACCACTATATCATTTATATCTTTGCTGTATAGCCCGTAACAAAAAATAATAAACAGGCAATAAAAAAGGGCCGGATGTCCGGCCCTTTTACAGGTAAGTTACGGTAATTAAGGATTATTTCTTACCTTCAACCCATTTTCCGTCAACATAAAATGCTGACCAGCCGGTCGCTTTACCGTCTTTTTCAGCAGCAACGTACTGCTGCTTGGTTTTACGGCTAAAACGCACGACCGTCTTATTGCCTTCAGGATCCTGCTGCGGCGCATCGGCGAGATAGCGCAGCTTTTCGGCCAGGCGATCGCGGAAGCGGTACAGTTCTTCCACCAGCGGCGCACGGGTCTCACGTGATTTCGGGAAGGTGTTAGCTGCCAGGAAGACACCCGCCGCGCCGTCACGCAGGACGAAATAGGCATCGGACTTCTCGCAAGGCAGCTCCGGCAATGGAACCGGATCTTCCTTCGGCGGTGCCACTTCACCGTTACGCAGGATCTTACGTGTGTTTTTACACTCGTCGTTGGTGCAGGCCATGTATTTACCAAAACGCCCCATCTTCAGGTGCATTTCAGAGCCACATTTTTCACACTCCACGATCGGACCGTCATAGCCCTTAATGCGGAATTCGCCCTCTTCAATCTCGTAGCCGTCACAGGTCGGGTTGTTACCGCAGACGTGCAACTTACGTTTCGGATCGATCAGGTAGCTGTCCATCGCGGTGCCGCACTTGTTACAGCGGCGCTTGGCACGTAATGCGTTTGTTTCCGCGTCGTCGCCTTCCAGCACGTTCAGGACTTCGTTTTCCGGCACCAGGTTGATGGTGGTTTTGCAGCGCTCTTTCGGTGATAAGGCATAGCCTGAGCAGCCGAGGAACACGCCAGTGGTCGCAGTACGGATCCCCATCTTGCGGCCGCAGGTCGGACAGTCGATGCTGGTCAGCACCATCTGGTTCGGCTGCATACCACCCTCTTCAGGGTCTTTCTCTGCTTTTTCCAGCTGGTCGGTGAAGTCGCCGAAGAAGCTATCGAGCACCTTCTTCCACTCGGCTTCGTGGTTAGCCACCTGGTCAAGGCTGTTTTCCATCTGCGCGGTAAAATCGTAGTTCATCAGATCGCGGAAGTTAGCTTCCAGACGATCGGTGACAATTTCACCCATTTTCTCGGCATAGAAACGACGGTTTTCCGTACGCACATAGCCGCGATCCTGAATGGTCGAAATGATCGACGCATAGGTAGACGGGCGACCGATACCGCGTTTTTCCAGCTCTTTCACCAGCGAAGCTTCGCTGAAGCGTGCCGGTGGCTTGGTGAAGTGCTGAGCCGGGGTCAACTCAATCAGGGAGAGTTCATCCCCTGCGTTGACCGCTGGCAGCGTTTTATCTTCATCGCCCTTACGCAGCGCAGGCATCACCTTCGTCCAGCCATCGAAACGCAGAATACGACCACGCGCTTTCAGGCGGAAATCGCCCGCACCGACGGTGAGCGTGGTGGAGTCGTACTGCGCTGGCGTCATCTGACAGGCGACAAACTGGCGCCAGATCAGCTGATACAGCTTCTGCGCATCGGCTTCCATATCTTTCAGGGATTCGGCCAGCACAGCAACATCGGAAGGACGAATCGCTTCGTGCGCTTCCTGCGAGTTCTCTTTGCTGTTGTACTGGTTGGCGCTCTCCGGCAGATATTTTTTGCCGAAGTTATCGCCAATGTAACCACGCACCATGTTGACGGCGTCCTGGCTCAGGTTGGTAGAGTCAGTACGCATATAAGTAATGTGACCAGCTTCATACAGACGCTGAGCCATCATCATGGTTTTCTTCACGCCGTAACCCAGACGGGTACTTGCCGCCTGTTGCAGCGTGGAGGTAATAAAAGGCGCGCCCGGCTTGCTGCTGGTCGGTTTGTCTTCACGATCCAGGACCTGATAGCGGGCTTTCTCCAGCAGCGCCACCGCGGCCATTGTCTGTTCGCGGTTTTCAGGGCGGAACGGCTTATCGTTCTGGTGCGACACTTCCAACGGCAAGGTATCGCCGCTCGGCGTGGTCACGCTGGCGTCAATTTCCCAGAACTCTTCCGGCACAAACGCTTTGATTTCGCGTTCACGTTCGACCACCAGACGTACGGCAACGGACTGTACGCGGCCTGCTGACAGACCACGGGCAATCTTTTTCCACAGCAGTGGAGAGACCATGTAACCCACGACGCGGTCCATAAAGCGGCGCGCCTGCTGGGCGTTAACGCGGTCGATATTCAGCTCGCCCGGCTTTTCAAATGCCTGACGGATCGCGTTTTTAGTAATTTCGTTGAACACCACGCGGCTGTAGCGGGTGTCATCTCCCCCGATCACTTCCCGCAGGTGCCATGCAATGGCCTCCCCTTCGCGGTCAAGGTCGGTTGCGAGATAGATGTGGTCGGCTTTTTCCGCCAGCTGTTTCAGCTCGGAGACGACTTTCTCTTTACCCGGCAGCACTTCGTACTGTGCCTGCCAGTTATCCCATGGGTTAACTCCCATACGATTAACGAGCGCGCTACGTTCATCCTTTTTAGGCTTTTTGGCCCCTTTGGTGGAGGTAGAGTCGGCGCTCTTCTTGGCTGAGCCACTGGTCGGCAGATCGCGGATATGACCGACGCTGGACTTAACCACGTAGTCACTACCCAGATACTTATTGATCGTTTTGGCTTTTGCCGGGGACTCAACGATAACGAGAGCTTTACCCATATTCACCTTTACCTAATTTGTTTCTTCCAGGAATACGTCGCGTGAGTTCACCTTCCACTGGCGACGAGTCATCTATATAACGACGCCATCAGTGGTTATCAACCCCTTTTCGGGAAAGTCGCTAAAAACGACCTCAGCCAGGTAGTTGAGTTTACGGGCTTTTTCTCGCTCCGGTGTGACTGCACGACGAGATTTAGGTCGAATGTCAAGCAAATCTATTGCCAGAATGACGAAAGCGCACACTCTACCTGATAAAATCCGTTACGCAACTTTATTAGCATGCAAAAGCAAATCACGCCAGCGCTGTCCGTCTTGCCCTGCATGCCGAAAAATGGGGAAAATTTGCTCCTGAGACCGCGGCGGCGTAGACTAATACCACTGTTTAAGGAGGGGATAATGCAGCAAACAACCCAACCCATCGACCGCGTAACCTTGCTTGCCGAAGCCAATAAACTTATTCGGGAACATGAAGACACCCTGGCAGGAATCGAAGCCACTGGGGTGGAACAGCGCAACGGCGTGCTGGTATTCAGCGGCGAGTACTTTCTCGATGAGCAGGGGTTACCCACCCCACGCAGCACGGCGGTATTTAACATGTTTAAATACCTGGCCCACGCGCTCTCGGAAAAGTATCACCTGGTCGACTGATGCAAAACGCGAGGCACTGGCCTCGCGTTTTTATTTACAGCAGGGGTTTTTGTCCACGCTGGAGCCAGCGTAGCAGAAGACGGTCCGCACTCTCTGCAGCGCTGTTGGTAAAGCGATCCATTAGCTTTTTGCGTCGCGTATAGCGCACGCCGACCAGCTCACGGCCCTCCATCAGCCCCAGCAGCAGATCGTCACTGGTTCCCACCTGATCCACCAGCCCTTTCTCCAGCGCCTGGGTGCCGTACCAGTGCTCGCCCGTGGCGACCTGGTCGATATCCAGGGTTGGACGCATCTGCTGCACAAAGCTTTTGAACAGCTGATGGGTGTCATTAAGATCTTCGCGGAACTTCTGACGCCCCTCTTCAGTATTTTCGCCGAGCAGGGTCAGGGTGCGCTTGTACTGACCTGCGGTGTGCAACTCGACGTCAATATCTTTGTTCTTCAGGAAACGATTGAAGTTAGGGATCTGCGCTACTACGCCAATCGAACCAATAATAGAGAAAGGTGCGGCGACAATTTTGTCGGCCACGCAGGCCATCATGTAGCCACCGCTGGCAGCGACCTTATCTACCGCTACCGTCAGTGGGATCTGCTTGTCACGCAGGCGTTGCAGCTGCGATGAGGCCAGACCGTAACCATGAACCACCCCGCCCGGACTTTCAAGACGCAGCACAACCTGATCTTCGGCTCTGGCCACCGCCAGCACGGCGGTGATCTCTTCGCGCAGGGATGAAACCTCATGCGCATCCATGCTGCCTTTAAAATCGAGCACATAGACCCGCGGTTTTGCCGCTTCCGGGCGCTGCTCAAGCTTTGCTTTCTGCTTTGCGGCTTTAGCGTCAAGCTTGTGCTTTTTCTTCTGCGCTTTGTGCCACAGCTTTTGCTGATGCGCGTCAAGCAACGCCACCGACATCTCTTCCTGCATCTCCGTGTACTGCTCGCTCAGCCGGGTAATCCGCAATTCGCCGCGCTGACGTTTGCGCTGCGTCAGGTTGACAATCAGAACTGCAATCACCGCAATGGCCATCACCACTGTTGCAATTTTGGCCAAAAATAAACCGTATTCAGAAAGTAATTCCACGCGTCCACCTTGGTTTAACCACTTGTTTTCACACCCAGTGTACAACAGCCTTCACCAGGCGTCTCTCATCTGACGATATCCTTGCGAGGCGCCTTCAGGAATGGGAATTTCACGGAAAAACATTTGCAAATTGTTAATTTTACAGTGAACTCTCCGGATGACTGATTGAAATCCTTGTCGCTTTCGGGCATAAAGCCGAAAAGAGACCGCACAGTATGGGCCGCGACAGCGCGAGCCAGAGGAGTGACCTTGCACTATCAACCCAAAAAAGATCTACTGCAAAACCGTATTATCCTGGTCACGGGTGCCAGCGACGGTATTGGCCGTGAGGCGGCGCTGACCTACGCACGCCATGGCGCGCGCGTTATCCTGTTGGGGCGTAATGAAGAAAAACTGCGTGACGTCGCCAGAACCATCGCCAGCGAGGGCGGCGCGCCGACACATGAATATACACTTGACCTGTTAACCTGTACGCCAGAGACGTGTCAACAGCTTGCCGGGCGCATTGCCGAGGATTACCCGCGTCTGGACGGGGTGTTGCACAATGCCGGTTTCCTGGGCGAGGTGCGCCCGATGGAGGAGCAAACCCCGGAGATCTGGCAGCAGGTGATGCAAGTGAACGTCAATGGCACTTTTTTCCTCACCCAGGCGCTGCTTCCTTTATTACTGCAATCTGATTCTGGCTCGCTGGTGTTTACCTCGTCCAGCGTCGGACGCCAGGGACGGGCCAACTGGGGCGCTTATGCCGCCTCGAAATTTGCCACCGAAGGGATGATGCAGGTGCTGGCTGAGGAGTATCAGAGCCGTCACCTGCGCGTCAACTGTATCAACCCCGGCGGCACCCGCACCGGCATGCGCGCCAGCGCGTTCCCGAGCGAAGATCCGCTTAAACTGAAAACGCCCGCCGACATCATGCCGCTCTATCTGTGGCTGATGGGAGATGACAGCCGCCGTAAAACCGGCATGACCTTCGATGCCCAACCCGGCCGTAAACCAGGAATTTCGCAATGAGTGATGAACGTCATCAGCAGCGCCAGCAGCGCCTGAAAGAGCAGGTCGATGCCCGTGTTGCCGCCGCGCAGGATGAGCGCGGAATTATTATCGTCTTCACCGGCAACGGCAAAGGCAAAACCACTGCCGCCTTCGGTACGGCGACCCGCGCCGTCGGTCACGGGCAAAAGGTAGGCGTAATCCAGTTCATCAAGGGAGAATGGCCAAACGGCGAGCGTAATCTGCTTGAGCCTCACGGGGTTGAATTTCAGGTGATGGCAACCGGCTTTACCTGGGATACCCAAAACCGCGATACCGACACCGCTGCCTGTCTGGCTGTCTGGGAGCAGGCGAAGCGTATGCTGGCCGATCCCACGCTGAACATGGTGCTACTGGATGAAATCACTTATATGGTGGCTTACGACTATCTGCCTTTGCAGGAGGTGCTGGACGCGCTGAACAACCGTCCGGCGCACCAGACGGTGATTATCACCGGGCGCGGCTGTCATCGGGATATTCTGGAGATGGCGGACACGGTCAGCGAACTACGCCCGGTCAAACATGCCTTCGATGCTGGCGTGAAAGCGCAAATCGGTATCGACTATTAAGAAAAAACCCGGCAATGCCGGGTTTTGTTTTTTTAGCCGTTGTTGTTACGGCTGCCAGAGCGGCGATTGCTGCTGACCTGGCTGTGACGTTTGACTGCCCGGCGGATCTGATTCGCTTTCATGCGACGACGATCTTTTTCCACCGCCACTTTAGAGGTGGTTTCCGGGGTCAGCTGCACCAGTTCACGCAGGTAGTTGGTCTGGGTTAAATCCAGCTCGGTATAGCCGCCACGCGGCAGCCCTTTCGGCAGCAGAATGTCACCGTAACGCACGCGGATCAGGCGGCTCACCTGCACACCCACGGCTTCCCACAAACGACGTACTTCGCGGTTACGACCTTCGGTCAGGGTGACGTTGTACCACTGGTTAATACCTTCCCCACCGGTAAATTTGATGGTCTTGAAGGCGGCCGGGCCATCTTCAAGCTGTACGCCCCGGGACAGGTCGCGGATTTTGCTGTCGTCAACTTCACCAAACACGCGAACCGCGTACTCACGCTCCACTTCACGGCTTGGGTGCATCAGACGGTTTGCCAGCTCACCGTCGGTGGTGAACAGCAGCAGCCCGCAGGTGTTCACGTCCAGGCGACCTACAGCGATCCAGCGCGCACCGCGCAGTTTTGGCAGGCGGTCAAACACGGTAGGACGGCCTTCAGGATCGTTGCGGGTGCAAAGCTCGCCTTCCGGCTTGTAGTACGCCAGCACGCGGCAGATTTGCTCGGCAGACTCTTTTACCGAGATAAGATGGCCATCGATACGAATTTTCAGGCCTGGTACGATTTCCACACGATCGCCCAGGGTGGCGATTTTACCGTCCACACTGACACGACCTGCTTCGATAATGGTTTCGATTTCACGGCGTGAACCGTGGCCGGCGCGGGCCAGCACTTTCTGTAATTTCTCGCTCATTGAGCTTCCTTCAGGTGTCGCCTTCACAGGCGTCTGGTATACTTTCAAAAACAATGAGTTAAGTTTAAAAAACATTAACTCACTGATCTGCAACTATTTCATAGCACACAAAATGGCGGACAAGGTGTCGCACCCAGTGATTCATGGCCGCACATATTACATGAATTTTAGACTAAATGATTCAACAAGTTTTGCGCGGCGGCGTTCTGGCACTGTTAACCTGAAGTAAACCCAACGGATTGGCCCTCTCGTACAGATGGGCTGTCGGATTATGGTTATGCCGTAGGGCGCTCATTCCAGGCATCTGTGTGCTGAATGTTGCCATCCACTATGCGCCAGGTGATTTTTTCATACTGAATGCTGACGCTTTCTACATGGTTCATTTTGTCGTTGCCCGTGAGTTTAACGTTCGGCACAGCGCAATTTACCCCGGTGATCTTCACGTTTTCCATAAACACCGTGTAATAGCAGACTTCCTGCCCGGCGTCGTTGATATGGTAAAACTTGATTTCCGCGCTTTTTAACGTCTGGCCTGTAGCGGCTGCTTTATACAGATAGGGCGTTGAGCTATCCACTTCCTTTTCAATCATCATGGATGAGTGCTGGCGGGTTCCGGTGATTTTCCCATTGGCACTGTCTACTGGCAGGTTAATGCCGTGGCTTAACCCGATTATCTCTATGCTGCCTTCACGATCTTTGACATCTACGGAGCCTTTAATATCTGCACCGCCATCGTCTTTCAGCCACATATACGGAGGGATAGGCATTTTATTTTTTCCTTAATTTTTTGATTAACTTCATTGTTAAAATGTATAAAGGGATAGCTATTGATAGCATTATTGAAAAATCTATATCGGTAAAAGCTTCATACATGGAATCGGCGCTTTCATCTCCATAGACAATAAGCGCCCATTTTGTTGCAAAATCTTCACCAATATATAACTCTGCTTCTGGAAAAGTTTTTCCTAAAAACATCAGCAACATAATGAAATAAATCAACTTACTTATTTTACGTGCAAGAATTTTTAGTATAGCCACCATCGACTACCTCCACCCACCCTCGCGCCATCAACGACCGCATACAGGGAACCTGCATAAGTGAGGTATTCATAAGCGCATTGCGGATCATCGCAAAATCAGAATTATTGGCGATGGTTATGCAACCTTTTGATACCGTACCAGGATGCAACCGGAAGTTACCGCGTTGAACCCCTTCTATCCAGGTGTCATCATCGATTCCCCAATCATCGCGCCATAAGGCAAACCAGTCCGATTTACCAAAAGCGCGTCGACCAAAGAATCTATTAGCCTCATCGTGTGTTTCCGTTAATTTCTGAGAAAAGTAGTTACCTTCTTTGCGATCTACGATCCAATATTTTCCGGGAGGGATCGGCCCTGATTTTGCAATAGCAGCACAATTAATATTGTTCCGGTAGGTACCCAACCCTGAATGCGCCATAAACACACCCACGCCATACAGATTAAAAGGTACATAATCTGCCCCGTTCAGAATCAACTTTCCCTGTAACGCCATCGACATTTCCATATCTAAAAATGGTATTCGCTTATCATATATCTACATATTCAGGCATGGGTAAGGCTATTCCGTGCACAGAAAGATTTTCAGATAATAATAAGATAATAAGTAAAGGAAGACGTAAATAAGCAGAGAGATAAGTAATGGGCCATTATAGCGAGGAAAAAACGCTAATGAGATGGCCCATTAAAATAGAAATTACAGGAAAGGTTTTACGTCACCTACCCCTTCACGCAACACGACCGGGGCATCTTCCGTTAAATCGACGACCGTGGTCGGCTGTTGGCCGAGGTAGCCGCCGTGAATCACTAAATCCACCTGTTTTTCCAGACGGTCTTTGATCTCATCCGGGTCAGACTCGGTAAAGTCGCTACCCGGTAGCATCAGGGATGTGGAGAGCATCGGCTCACCCAGCGTTTCGAGCAGCGCCTGAGCAATCGGATTAGAGGGCACTCGCATCCCGATGGTTTTGCGTTTTTCCTGCAGCAGGCGGCGCGGCACCTCTTTGGTTCCCTTCAGGATAAAGGTGTAGTTACCCGGGGTGTTATTTTTGATCAACCGAAACGCCACGTTATCAACGTAAGAGTAGGTAGACAGCTCAGAGAGATCGCGACACATTAGGGTGAAGTTATGCCCGTTCGGGAGGTGGCGGATCCGGCAAATACGCTCCATCGCGCTTTTATCTTCAATCTTACAGCCCAGCGCGTAGCCCGAATCGGTTGGATAGACGATAACCCCGCCCTTACGCACGATCTCCACGGCCTGATTAATCAAACGCGGCTGCGGATTGTCAGGATGGATATAAAAAAATTGACTCATACTTCCCTCTCTTCAATTGGCGTTGGCTGTTCCCAGAGCTGCCACACGGGCTCGACGCCGGCGGGTAACCACAGCTTGCGTCCCAGCTCGATCCAGGGACAAGGCTGATGGAAATCAGAGCCCTGGGAGCCAAGGAGGCCGTACTGGCGGGCATACTCAGCCAGTTGACTGCGCTCGTTGGGCGCCTGCTGACACTGCGCGACTTCCATCGCGTCTCCGCCGTGTTCGGCAAAGTATGCCAGCAGACGTTTCAGCCATTTGGCGGAGAGGTTATACCGACCGGGATGGGCCAGCACCGCCTTGCCGCCAGAATGATGAATGACATCAATAGCTTGTTCTATTGTACACCACTGGGGAGGAACGTATCCGGTTTTCCCCCGTGCGAGGTATTTTTTAAACACATCCGCAATGTTATTCGCCTTTCCGGCCTCAACCAGAAAACGGGCAAAGTGCGCCCGGGTTACCGCGCCGCCTTTTGCCAGGCGGAGTGCCCCTTCCCAGGCACCGGGAATATGGGCTTTGTCCAGCCGTTCGGCGATCAGTTCGGCCCGCAGCACGCGACGCGCCTTCTGCTCGTCCAGCAACGTACGCATGGCAGGGTTCTCAATATCGATGTTCAATCCGACGATATGGATCTCATGATTTTCCCAGACGGTGGAAATTTCCACGCCCGTTATAAGCGTAAGCGGCAATTCAGTGCGGGCAATTTCTGCCCGCGCGGCTGCAATGGCCTCGGTGGTATCGTGATCGGTGATCGCCAGCGTGCCCACACGCATCTCGTGGGCGCGATGGACAAGTTCTTCGGGCGTAAGCAGGCCGTCAGAGGCCTGAGTATGGCTATGTAAATCGTAAATCACTGCGTAATTCGTGTCGCTCAAAGCGGCTCCCGTCACTCTTCTTCAATATCTGCGCCGCCATAATAACGGTATGTGGTGAAATTCTGAAATCGGGGGGTTGACATTACACCATCGAACTAGTTAACTAGTACGAAAGTTCACTCAACGAGGTATCTGAAAATGACCGCACATTTCACTCTGCATGGCTGGTGGCGCACTTCCTGAAATTCGGGCAGTGTCGTACGTCTGCAATGTGCAAACAGATACCTGGCCCGCCACTGAGCGGGCTTTTTTTTGAACAGAATAAAGAGAACAAAAAATGCAAACAGCCAAACCGAACCTCGAACTGCTGACCCGTGAGGCGGCCTATCGCCACAACCCTACCGCTCTGTTCCATCAGGTCTGCGGCGCGCGCCCTGCCACGCTGCTGCTGGAGTCTGCGGATATCGACAGTAAGGATGACCTGAAAAGCCTGCTGCTGGTGGATAGCGCCCTGCGCATCACCGCCCTGGGCGACACCGTTACCCTGAAAGCACTGTCCGAAAACGGCGCAGCGCTGCTCTGTTTGCTGGATGACGTGCTGCCTGCAGGCATTGAGAATGAGCATCGCCCGGATATGCGGATCCTGCATTTCCCGCCGGTCAGCCAGTTGCTGGACGAAGATGCCCGCCTCTGCTCGCTGTCGGTCTTTGACGCCTTCCGCCTGTTGCAGAACCTGGTGAATGTGCCGGAACATGAACGCGAAGCAATGTTCTTCGGCGGGCTGTTTGCCTATGACCTGGTGGCCGGTTTCGAAGAGCTGCCTGAGCTTGAACAAGGTAACCGCTGCCCGGACTACTGCTTCTACCTGGCAGAAACCTTACTGGTGATCGACCACCAGAAAAAATACACCCGCATTCAGGCCAGCCTGTTTACGCCGTTACTGGCTGAGAAACAGCGTCTGGAGCAGCGCATTGCCCAGCTGCAGGAGCAGATGAATGAAGCGCCACCGGAGCTGCCGGTGCAGCGCGTGGAACAGATGCGTTGCGATGTCAGTCAGACGGACGACGAGTACGGCGTGGTGGTTCGCCAGATGCAAAAAGCCATTCGTGCGGGCGAGATTTTCCAGGTGGTGCCATCCCGTCGTTTCTCCCTGCCCTGCCCGTCTCCGCTGGCGGCCTACGACGTGCTGAAGAAAAGCAACCCCAGCCCGTACATGTTCTTTATGCAGGATAACGATTTTACGCTGTTCGGCGCCTCGCCGGAAAGCTCCCTGAAGTACGACGCCACCAGCCGCCAGATTGAAATCTACCCGATCGCTGGTACCCGCCCGCGCGGCCGCCGTGCAGACGGTTCTCTGGACCGCGATCTGGACAGCCGGATTGAGCTGGAGATGCGCACCGACCAGAAAGAGATGTCCGAACACCTGATGCTGGTGGATCTGGCGCGCAATGACCTGGCGCGCATCTGTACGCCGGGCAGCCGTTACGTAGCCGATTTAACTAAAGTGGACCGCTACTCCTTCGTGATGCACCTGGTCTCCCGCGTGGTGGGCGAGCTGCGTCAGGATCTTGATGTGCTGCACGCCTACCGCGCCTGCATGAACATGGGCACCCTGAGCGGCGCGCCTAAAGTACGCGCCATGCAGCTTATCGCCCAGGCCGAAGGCCGCCGTCGCGGCAGCTACGGTGGTGCGGTGGGCTATTTCACCGCCCACGGCGATCTCGATACCTGCATTGTGATCCGCTCGGCCTACGTCGAAGAGGGCATTGCCACCGTCCAAGCGGGCGCAGGCATCGTGCTCGACTCTGTTCCGCAGTCTGAAGCTGACGAAACCCGCAATAAGGCCCGCGCGGTACTACGCGCAATTGCGACTGCCCATCACGCACAGGAGATTTTCTGATGGCTGACATTCTGCTGCTCGATAATATCGACTCATTTACCTACAACCTGGCGGATCAGCTGCGTGCTAACGGTCACAACGTGGTGATTTACCGTAACCATGTCCCGGCCCAGACCTTAATCGACCGCCTGGCGACCATGCAAAACCCGGTGCTGATGCTCTCCCCGGGGCCAGGCGCGCCAAGCGAGGCGGGCTGTATGCCGGAGCTGTTAACCCGCATGCGCGGCAAGCTGCCCATCATTGGCATCTGTCTGGGCCACCAGGCGATTGTCGAGGCCTACGGTGGTTACGTCGGCCAGGCTGGCGAGATCCTGCACGGGAAAGCCTCCAGCATTGAGCATGACGGCCAGGCCATGTTTGCCGGGCTGATGAACCCGCTGCCGGTGGCGCGCTATCACTCGCTGGTGGGCAGCGATATCCCGGCGGGGCTGACCATTAACGCCCATTACAACGGGATGGTGATGGCGGTGCGTCACGATGCTGACCGGGTTTGCGGCATGCAGTTCCACCCGGAATCCATTCT
This sequence comes from Leclercia sp. GLN_9, assembly GCF_043105735.1. NCBI lineage: Bacteria > Pseudomonadati > Pseudomonadota > Gammaproteobacteria > Enterobacterales > Enterobacteriaceae > Leclercia > Leclercia sp. GLN_9. The sequence goes on along the minus strand of NZ_JBICLV010000017.1, from coordinate 595,324 downwards.
GACCTCTCAGGGTGCGCGTCTGCTGGAGCAAACACTCAACTGGGCGCTGCAGAAGCTGGAGCAGACCAACAGCCTTCAGCCGATTCTGGAAAAACTCTATCAGGCGCAGACCCTGAGCCAGCAGGAGAGCCATCAGCTGTTCTCCGCCGTGGTGCGCGGCGAGCTGAAACCCGAGCAGTTGGCCGCCGCGCTGGTTAGCATGAAAGTGCGTGGCGAGCAGCCGCAGGAGATCGCCGGTGCAGCCACCGCCCTGCTGGAAAACGCCGCTCCGTTCCCGCGTCCTGATTACCTGTTCGCGGATATCGTCGGCACCGGTGGCGACGGCAGCAACAGTATCAACATCTCCACCGCCAGCGCCTTTGTGGCGGCGGCCTGTGGGCTGAAGGTGGCGAAACACGGCAACCGCAGCGTCTCCAGCCGTTCCGGCTCCTCGGATCTGCTGGCCGCCTTCGGTATCAATCTGGATATGAATGCAGAGAAATCCCGTGACGCGCTGGACGAACTGGGCGTCTGCTTCCTGTTCGCGCCGAAATACCACACCGGGTTCCGCCATGCGATGCCGGTGCGTCAACAGCTAAAAACCCGCACCCTGTTTAACGTACTCGGGCCGCTGATCAACCCGGCGCATCCGCCGCTGGCGCTGATTGGCGTCTACAGCCCGGAGCTGGTGCTGCCGATTGCCGAAACCCTGCGCGTACTCGGATATCAGCGTGCCGCGGTAGTGCACAGCGGTGGGATGGACGAAGTTTCCCTGCATGCGCCAACCCTGGTGGCCGAACTGAATAACGGCGAAATCAAAAGCTATCAGCTTGAAGCGGCAGACTTTGGCTTAACGCCCTATCACCAGGCACAGCTGGCAGGCGGCACCCCGGAAGAAAACCGTGACATTCTGACGCGCCTGTTACAAGGTAAAGGTGAGCCAGCGCATGAGGCCGCTGTTGCCGCCAATGTCGCCATGCTGATGCGTCTGCACGGCGAAGAAGATCTCCAGATTAATGTGCAAAAAGTGATGGCCGTGTTGCGCTCTGGCGCAGCCTACGACCGAGTGACCGCACTTGCGGCAAGAGGGTAAACAATGCAGACCGTATTAGCGAAAATCGTTGCCGATAAGGCCATCTGGGTTGAAGCGCGTAAACAGCAGCAACCGCTCGCCAGCTTCCAGAATGAGGTGGTACCGAGCAGCCGTCGTTTTTATGACGCCCTGCGGGGCGCGCGCACCGCGTTTATCCTGGAGTGCAAAAAGGCCTCCCCGTCGAAAGGGGTGATCCGCGATGATTTCGATCCGGCACAGATTGCCGCCATTTATAAGCACCACGCCTCGGCCATTTCGGTGCTGACCGATGAAAAATATTTCCAGGGCAGTTTTGATTTCCTGCCGATCGTCAGCGGGATCGCCCCACAGCCGATTTTGTGCAAAGACTTTATTATCGATCCGTATCAAATCTGGCTGGCGCGCTTTTATCAGGCCGATGCCTGCCTGCTGATGCTCTCGGTGCTGGATGATGAACAGTACCGCCAGCTCGCTGCCGTCGCACACAGCCTGAACATGGGCGTGCTGACCGAGGTGAGCAATGAAGAGGAGCTGGAGCGCGCCATTGCTCTGGAGGCAAAAGTGGTGGGCATTAATAACCGCGACCTGCGCGATCTCTCTATCGACCTTAACCGCACCCGCCAGCTGGCGCCGCGTCTTGGGGCCGGCGTGACGGTGATCAGCGAGTCCGGCATTAACAGTTATGCCCAGGTTCGCGAGCTGAGTCACTTCGCTAATGGCTTCCTGATTGGCTCTGCCATGATGGAGCAGGCAGATCTTAGCGCGGCGGTACGTCGCGTTCTGTTGGGTGAGAATAAAGTGTGCGGCCTGACGCGTCCCCAGGATGCCGCCGCGGCATATGAAGCAGGCGCGATTTACGGCGGGCTGATTTTTGTTGAGTCCTCCCCGCGTAACGTCAGCGAGTCTCAGGCGCGCGACGTGATCGCCGCCGCCCCACTGCAGTACGTGGGCGTATTCCGCAATGCCGCCATCGAAAAAGTGGCGGCCACTGCCGGGGCACTCTCTCTCGCTGCCGTACAGCTGCATGGCAGCGAGGATCAGGACTATATCAATGCCTTGCGCGCAGTGCTGGAACCCCAGGTGCAAATCTGGAAAGCACTGAGCGTGGCCGAGATCCTGCCGCCGCGCACGCTGCAGCATATCGATAAATATGTTCTGGATAACGGCCAGGGCGGAACCGGGCAGCGCTTTGACTGGTCGCTACTTGACGGTGAGAAGCTGGATAACGTCCTGCTTGCCGGAGGTTTAAGCCCGGACAACTGCGTTGAAGCCGCTAAAGCGGGCTGCGCAGGTCTCGATTTCAATTCAGGCGTTGAGTCGCAGCCGGGCATAAAAGATGCCAGCAAACTGGCTTCGGTGTTCAAAACGCTGCGTGCATATTAAGGAAGAGAAGATGACCACATTATTAAACCCTTACTTTGGCGAATTCGGTGGCATGTATGTGCCGCAGATCCTCATGCCCGCCCTGCGTCAGCTGGAAGAGGCGTTCGTGAGCGCGCAAAAAGATCCGCTCTTCCAGGCTGAATTTACCGACCTGCTGAAAAACTATGCCGGTCGTCCAACGGCGCTGACCAAATGCCGCAACCTGACCGAGGGCACGAACACCACGCTGTACCTGAAGCGTGAAGATCTGCTCCACGGCGGCGCGCATAAGACCAACCAGGTGCTGGGTCAGGCGTTGCTGGCAAAACGGATGGGTAAAACCGAAATCATTGCCGAAACCGGCGCCGGTCAGCACGGCGTGGCCTCGGCGCTGGCCAGCGCCCTGCTCGGCCTGAAATGCCGCATCTATATGGGGGCAAAAGACGTTGAGCGTCAGTCACCGAACGTCTTCCGTATGCGTCTGATGGGCGCGGAAGTGATCCCGGTGCACAGCGGCTCGGCCACCCTGAAAGATGCCTGTAACGAGGCGCTGCGCGACTGGTCCGGCAACTATGAAAATGCCCACTATATGCTGGGCACCGCGGCTGGCCCGCACCCGTTCCCGACCATCGTGCGTGAATTCCAGCGCATGATTGGCGAAGAGACCAAAGCGCAGATCCTCGAAAAAGAGGGGCGTCTGCCGGATGCGGTGATCGCCTGCGTGGGCGGTGGATCCAACGCCATCGGCATGTTTGCTGATTTTATTGATGACGCCCGCGTGGGGCTGATTGGCGTTGAACCAGCAGGTCACGGGATTGAGACCGGTGAACACGGTGCGCCGCTGAAGCATGGTCGCGTTGGCATCTACTTCGGTATGAAAGCGCCGATGATGCAGACCGACGAAGGGCAGATCGAAGAGTCTTACTCCATTTCTGCCGGGCTGGATTTCCCGTCCGTTGGGCCGCAGCACGCGCACCTGAATAGTATCGGTCGCGCCGAGTACGTGTCGATTACCGATGATGAGGCGCTGGACGCGTTTAAGACCCTGTGTCGCAAAGAGGGGATCATCCCGGCGCTGGAGTCTTCTCACGCGCTGGCCCATGCCCTGAAAATGATTAAAGACAACCCGGAAAAAGAGCAGCTGCTGGTGGTGAACCTTTCCGGCCGCGGTGATAAAGACATCTTCACCGTTCACGATATTCTGAAAGCACGAGGGGAAATTTGATGGAACGTTACGATAACGTGTTTGCTGAGCTGAAAGCCCGCAAGGAAGGCGCCTTTGTTCCCTTCGTCACACTGGGAGATCCGTCTCCTGAGCAGTCGCTGAAAATCATCGACACGCTGATTGAAGCGGGTGCCGATGCGCTGGAGCTGGGCATTCCCTTCTCCGATCCGCTGGCTGACGGCCCGACTATCCAGGCCGCGACCCTGCGCGCCTTTGCGGCAGGCGTGACCCCGTCCCAGTGCTTTGAGATGCTGGCAACCATTCGCCAGAAATACCCGACTATCCCCATCGGCCTGCTGATGTACGCCAACCTGGTCTTCAACCGCGGCATCGACGAGTTCTACGCCGAATGCGCGCGCGTGGGGGTCGATTCGGTGCTGGTGGCAGATGTGCCGGTAGAGGAGTCAGCCCCGTTCCGTCAGGCGGCGATGCGGCATAACGTCGCGCCGATCTTTATCTGTCCGCCGAACGCCGACGATGAACTGTTGCGCCAGATCGCCTCTCACGGCCGCGGGTATACCTATCTGCTGTCCCGTGCCGGGGTAACAGGTGCAGAGAACAAAGCGGCCCTGCCCCTGCATCATCTGGTGGAAAAGCTGGCAGAGTACAATGCTGCCCCGCCACTGCAGGGCTTTGGTATCTCGGCCCCTGAGCAGGTCTCTGCTGCGCTGGGTGCCGGCGCGGCGGGGGCCATTTCCGGTTCGGCAATCGTGAAAATCATCGAAAACAACGTCAATACACCTGAGAAAATGCTGAGCGAGCTGAAAAGCTTCGCCAGCGCCATGAAAGCGGCGACCCGTCCACAATAACCGAACCGCCGTCTGGTTTTGCCAGACGGCGTTCCGCATAAATTGATCCTGTCGTGCTTTCCTGCATTTAACCCTTTTCAAATATGTTTCCCGGCGTATTATCCCCTCCACTAATAAGGCTTCCTCCTTAAACCTTCTGAGTTCAGAGGCTTAACTATGTCATGGCAACACTTTAAACAGACTTATTTAATTAAGTTCTGGTCCCCCGTTCCTGCGGTCATTGCGGCAGGCATCCTCTCCACCTATTACTTTGGCATCACCGGTACCTTCTGGGCCGTTACCGGCGAATTCACCCGCTGGGGCGGACAGTTACTGCAACTGGCAGGTGTTCATACCGAAGAGTGGGGCTACTTTAAACTGATCCACCTTGAAGGCACCCCGCTCACCCGTATCGACGGCATGATGATCATCGGCATGTTCGGGGGCTGTTTCGCCGCCGCGCTGTGGGCCAACAACGTTAAACTGCGTATGCCGCACAGCCGGATCCGCATTGCTCAGGCGGTTGTCGGCGGCATTATTGCCGGATTTGGCGCGCGTCTGGCGATGGGCTGTAACCTGGCCGCCTTCTTTACCGGGATCCCCCAGTTCTCTCTGCACGCCTGGTTCTTTGCTCTGGCCACCGCCGTCGGCTCATACTTTGGCGCACGCTTCACGCTGCTGCCGCTGTTCCGTATTCCGGTCAAAATACAAAAAGTGAGTGCCGCTTCGCCGCTGACCCAGAAGCCGGATCAGGCGCGTCGCCGCTTTCGTCTGGGAATGCTGGTGTTCTTCGGGATGCTGGCCTGGGCGCTCTGTACCGCGCTGAATCAGCCTAAACTTGGTCTGGCAATGCTGTTCGGCGTCGGCTTTGGCCTGTTGATCGAGCGGGCGCAGATCTGCTTTACTTCGGCGTTTCGCGACATGTGGATCACCGGGCGCACCATGATGGCCAAAGCCATCATCGCCGGAATGGCAGTGAGCGCCATCGGTATTTTCAGCTACGTTCAACTGGGCGTGGCGCCCAAAATCATGTGGGCAGGTCCAAACGCCATTATCGGCGGGCTGCTGTTTGGCTTTGGGATTGTGTTGGCAGGCGGCTGCGAAACGGGCTGGATGTACCGCGCGGTGGAAGGCCAGGTGCACTACTGGTGGGTGGGCCTGGGTAACGTGATTGGTTCCACCCTGCTGGCCTTCTACTGGGATGATTTCGCGCCTGCGCTGGCTACCAACTGGGACAAAGTCAATCTTCTGAACACCTTTGGTCCGCTGGGCGGACTGCTGGTGACCTATCTTTTGTTGTTGATCGCCTTTTTACTGGTGCTGGCGCAGGAGAAACGCTTCTTCCGTCGTGCTGCCGTCAAAACTGAACTTCGTGAGGATGCCGCATGAAAGAGATCGTTCCTGACTACCGCCTCGATATGGTGGGTGAGCCTTGCCCCTACCCGGCTGTCGCGACCCTTGAAGCGATGCCGCAGCTGAAAAAAGGTGAGATCCTTGAGGTGGTGAGCGACTGTCCCCAATCCATCAACAATATCCCGCTGGATGCCAAAAATCATGGCTACACCGTGCTGGATATTCAACAGGATGGACCGACGATCCGCTATCTCATCCAGAAATAATGACCGGGTGGCGACAGGCCACCCTTTTTTATCCCCCCCCGCTAATACCCGCCTATTTAGATTTGACTGATACCGTAGGGTCTTAAGTATTAATCTCATTTTCTTCAGGATATCCCCATTGAGTCTATGCTTAACATTGACTACAAAAGGAGAATGTTATGTCAGACCAAAATCTTGATAATGATGCACAATATGCTGGTGAAAAAGCGAAGAACAAGCTGGATGAGGCGGCTGGTGCTGCGCAGCAGCAGTTTGGTGAATTTGTTGATTCGCCAAAACATCAGTTAAAAGGTGCCGGGCGCAAATATGCCGCGCAGGCAAGTGACGTAGTGACTGATGTTACCGATGCAGTGAAAAATAATCCCCTTACCGGCCTGATTGCCGCAGGCGCAGTAGGTATTGTCCTCGGCCTGTTGCTGGGTCGTAGATAAATAAAAAAGGCCCTTCGGGGCCTTTTTTACGTCAGAAGCGATATCCCGCCGAGAACATAAACACCCACGGATCCAGACGGGTATTGATATTTTGCTGCTGATCCCCCGCCTTAAAGCGCACTTCGGTGTCGATATCCATGTACCAGACCGACATGTTAATCAACCAGTCGCGGTTGATGAGATAATCCAGGCCCGCCTGCCCCGCCATGCCCCATGAATCTTTCAGACTCAGATCGGAAAGGCCCGCGGCTTTACCGGTGTCGTTGAACTTTTCATCAAAGAAGGTGGTGTAGTTGACCCCGGCCCCCACATAGGGGCGCACTTTGCTGCTGGCGTCACCGAAATACCACTGGGCCATCAACGTGGGCGGCAGATGATGAACCGTGGCGATGTCCCCGGTTGGGCCAGTCCCGACCTTGTGACGAAACGGCGTGGCTGCCAGCAATTCTACGCCAACGTTGTCGGTGGCCATCCAGGTAAAGGTCATTCCGGCCTGGGTATTGTTACTGACGTTGAATCCGCCCAGGCCCAGAACATTATCCGAGCCTTCCGTAGGACGTACCGTGGCAGATCCAAGGCGGAAAAAGAACTCACCGGCTTCGTGTGCAACGGCACCGCCGGAAAACGTACCCAGAATCAGCGCTGCTATCACTGCTTTTTTCATATCCACTCCCTCGTTATGGTTTTATTCGAGAACGGAATATACCTACAAATGATTAATAAGTGATCTCGCAGGGATCACATTAAATTCAGCAATTTAACATTCATTGATCTAAATTAATTTTTTTAACCGTAGGCAAAAATTGGTAGTCGGTGTCTGGATCAATTTCGCGCTTTCGGACAAATAAAGCGCAGTGGGAAAACACCCGCGCAAAATTCCAGCGACGCATTACGGGCGCTTTACAAAGATATGCTTTTCCATACAACCCTTGATACTGCCACCGGGCAGTTATCCAGGGTACAATTGCCCGCTAATTAACACCTGCAATACTCAAGGAGAGTGCATGTCTATCACGGCGAAGTCTGTCTACCGTGACACGGGGAATTTCTTCCGCAATCAGTTCATTACCTTTTTACTGATCGCCTTGTTGTGCGCATTAATCACGGTGGTACTTGGTCATGCCTTTTCGCCGAGTGAGGAGCAAATTGCCAGCCTGAGTCAAGGCGATCAGATCGCCAGCAGCGTCGGGCTGTTTGAGATGGTGCAAAATATGACCCCAGAGCAACAGCAGATCCTGTTGCGCGCCTCTGCGGCCACCACCTTCTCAGGATTGATCGGCAATGCCATTCTGGCAGGTGGCGTACTGTTAATGATCCAGCTGGTGTCTGCCGGGCACCGCGTCAGCGCCCTGCGGGCGATTGGTGCCAGCGCGCCGCTGCTGCCGAAACTGTTTATCCTGATCTTTTTGACCACCATGCTGGTGCAATTGGGGATTATGCTGGTTGTGGTGCCGGGCGTGCTGTTAGCGATTGTGCTCGCCTTCGCGCCGATTATGGTGGTGCAGGACCGAATGGGCATTTTTGTCGCCATGCGTAGCAGCATCCGACTGGCATGGTCTAATATGCGTCTGGTTGCCCCGGCGGTGATGAGCTGGCTGCTGGCTAAGACCTTGCTGCTGCTGTTTGCCCCGAACCTGTCCGTGCTGACCCCGAACGTCGGTGCCGTGGTGGCCAATACGGTTAGCAATCTGATCTCAGCGGTATTACTGGTCTATTTGTTCCGCCTGTATACCTTAATTCGCCAGTAATTTTTCTGATGGCTCCGGCGCCACGCCCGGGCCATCGCAGATGATGGAATCGAAGAATGAAGCAGTTTCTTGATTTTTTACCCTTGGTTGTCTTTTTTGCCTTCTACAAGCTGTATGACATCTATGCGGCAACCACCGCTTTGATCGTTGCCACCGCAGTGGTGCTGATCTACAGCTGGGTGCGCTACCGCAAGGTTGAAAAGATGGCCTTAATCACCTTCGTGCTGGTGGCCTTTTTTGGCGGGTTGACCGTCTTCTTCCACAACGATGAGTTCATCAAATGGAAAGTGACCGTCATCTACGTGCTGTTTGCCGGTGCCTTGCTGTTCAGCCAGTGGGTCATGAAAAAGCCCCTTATTCAGCGCATGCTGGGTAAAGAGCTGGCCCTGCCGCAGAGCGTCTGGTCGCGTCTGAATATCGCCTGGGCAGTGTTCTTTATTCTCTGTGGCCTGGCGAATATCTATATCGCCTTCTGGCTGCCGCAGAATATCTGGGTCAACTTCAAAGTGTTTGGTCTGACCGCGTTAACGCTGATCTTTACCCTCCTGAGCGGTGTCTATATCTACCGCCATATGCCGCAAGACGATAAGCATTGATCCACCGGCCAGCGCACATCCCGCGCTGGCCACTTCGTTATAAGCTGAGAAAATAATGACAACACAAGACGCCCCGCAGGGCGAACTGGTCTTACGTACGCTGGCAATGCCTGCCGATACCAATGCGAACGGTGACATTTTTGGCGGCTGGCTGATGTCGCAAATGGATATGGGTGGGGCCATCCTCGCCAAAGAAATTGCTCAGGGCCGCGTGGTGACGGTCCGGGTCGACGGCATGACTTTTCTGCGCCCTGTCGCGGTTGGGGACGTGGTGTGCTGCTACGCGCGATGCGTAAAGCGTGGGAATACCTCGGTGTCGATCAACATCGAAGTGTGGGTAAAAAAGGTCTCCTCTGAGCCTATCGGCCAGCGTTACAAAGCGACCGAAGCGCTGTTTATCTATGTCGCGGTGGATAACGACGGGAAACCACGTCCATTGCCTCAGGCCTGACATTCAGGCCAAAAAAAAGCCTCCATCTGGAGGCTTTTTTATTTTATTCCATCTGTGCCCCGCCGTTGAGGCGGAAGACGATATTCACGATCAGCCCGCGGCCTGGCTTACCGGGTTCGTAACGCCATTTGCGCATTGCGGTTTTCACGTCCCGCTCAAACATATTCGATGGCTGCGCGGAAAGGATTTCGACATTATCCACCCGTCCGTCTGCGGTCACGTCAAACTTCACGCGAACACGCCCTTCGATGCGTAATGCCTGCGCACGCGCCGGATAGACCGGCTGGTTACGGCTCAGCGCACGTGGGCCGGAAGGGGCCGTCACCACGGGCTTCGCGGTGGCCGGGGACGAGTTCATCACCGGGCGAGCCGGGGCCGCTCTCTCAACCGGCTGGGTGGTGCGAGGCTCGACCGGGCGCTCTTGACGCTTCGGACGCTCTTCCACTTTTTTCTCCGGTTTTGGTTTCGGCTTCGGTTTTGGCTTAGGCTTCGGCTCCGGTTTATGGATCACCACAGGCGCTTCTTTAGGGGGTTCAGGAACGATTTCTGGTTCCGGTTCCGGCTCGGGTTCTGCAACAGGCTCTGGTTCTGGTGGTGGCGCAACCTGTACAGGCTCCAGCTCTGCAGGCGTTACCATGGTCACAGAAATCGGCTGCGCGGGCGCTGGCATTTCAATAACCTGATGTACCGATGTGTAAAGCAGACCCGCCACGACGGCTCCATGAATTCCGACAGACAACAGCGTCGGCCAGGGAAAGCGGCGAGGGAGTTCAAGGGTCATTGAAGTCATAATCGTTTCAGTTAAAAAGCCAGGCCCTGATTTTAAATGCAAATAGCAATCATATTCAATAAGGCAGTTACACTTCGCCCGAATTAACCGTCCAACAGGCGAAAAAAGGCACGTAGTGAGCAGGGTTTTAACAATGTCGCTATCTTTGCATTGCAGTCCCCTGCACTTTCACATAACGTAATTCCTACTTTTATTGGCTAAGGAGCTTTGCCGTGCTTTATGTGATTTTTGCTGCAGATGTTGCTGATTCTCTGGAAAAACGCCTCTCCGTGCGTCCTGCCCATCTGGCGCGCTTACAACTGCTGCATGACGAAGGCAGATTGCTGACCGCCGGGCCAATGCCTGCCGTCGACAGCAACGATCCGGGTGCGGCAGGCTTTACTGGCTCGACGGTGATTGCCGAGTTCGAATCGCTGGAAGCGGCACAGGCCTGGGCGCAGGAAGATCCGTACGTGGCAGCTGGCGTGTATGATAACGTCGTGGTGAAGCCCTTTAAAAAAGTTTTCTAGGATAAAAAAAGGCTCCTGACAAGGAGCCTTTTTTGTTAGTGCAGCGATGCCAGCCGCGCCGCGAACCCGACAAATAACAAACCTATCAATCCATTCCCCAGCTTCGCCAGTTTCTTTTTTGTCTTGAGGTAGCGGGTGACAAACGCCCCGGAGAAAATCAGGAAGCTCATATAGGTAAAGCTGATGATCTCCAGCGTGACCGCGAGGATCATAAACGCCACGCCGGTGTTATTAGCCTGAACGTCAATAAACTGCACAAAGAACGAAACATAAAACAGGATCGCTTTCGGGTTGGTCATACTCAGCACCAGCGAGCGTTTCATAATGGTTTTTGCCGGCTCGATACCGCCCGCTTCGCCTTGTTGCTTATGTTTGATAACCGACCAGAGCATCTTGCCGCCCAGCCATAATAAATAGAACGCCCCAAGATAGCGGACAATATTGAACAGCACAGGGGTAGTCTGAATAAGCGCCGCCACACCTGCCCACGCAAGAAACATCAGCACCGCATCACCAATAAACACGCCGCTGGCCGCCAGATAGCCCTTTTTCACGCCGTGACCAATACCGGTTTTTAAGACAAACAGCGTATTCGGCCCTGGAACCAGAACAATGAAAATGGCCCCGACAACGTAGGTCCAGAAATTAAGCACACCGAAATCCGCAAACATTTCATCCTCCTTTTCGAAACAGCGAATAAATAAAAAACATCGGGCACCTCTGAGGGTGCCCTTGTGTCATTCAGTAATCCTGAACGGCGAACAGTAACGCATTGCGATGACGGTTCATACTGCATTTTCTGATGGCGTGGATACGCATATTACGGCGGGATTGTGCTTCCAGCCAACGCGCTTTGCGACGACCTGTCTGTCGCAACATGCGCCAGCGCCCTACTTCTGTTCTACTGCGCTTCATGTTAACAACTCTTACTAAAACAGAGCGCTCATTATAGACCCTTGCCTGCGGCAAACCAGTGCTTTTATCTGGCGTTTTTATTTGCCAGAAATATCCTGACGCGTAAACTCTTAACAATACGCTTTCAAAAGGATTTTTTATTATGACAACCTTCTACACCGTGGTGAGTTGGCTGCTCATTCTGGGATACTGGCTGCTCATCGCAGGTGTAACATTACGCATCCTGATGAAGCGCCGAGCCGTTCCCTCCGCCATGGCATGGCTGTTGATCATTTTTATCCTGCCATTGGTGGGTATTATTGCGTATCTCTCCTTTGGTGAGCTTCATCTCGGTAAACGCCGGGCGGAGCGCGCCCGTGCCATGTGGCCCTCCACCGCAAAATGGCTCAACGATCTCAAATCCTGCAAACATATCTTTGCCGAAGAAAACAGCGACGTCGCCGCCTCCCTGTTTCAGCTCTGCGAGCGCCGCCAGGGCATTGCCGGGGTGAAAGGCAATCAACTTCAGCTGATGACCACCTCCGATGACGTGATGAACGCGCTGATCCGCGATATTCAGCTGGCGCGCCATAACATCGAGATGGTGTTTTACATCTGGCAACCGGGCGGCATGGCCGATCAGGTTGCAGAGTCCCTGATGGCCGCCGCGCGCCGGGGCATTCACTGCCGTCTGATGCTCGACTCCGCCGGTAGCGTGACCTTTTTCCGCAGCAACTGGGCGTCGATGATGCGCAACGCCGGGGTGGAGGTGGTCGAAGCCTTAAAAGTGAATCTGCTGCGTGTGTTCCTGCGCAGGATGGACCTGCGCCAGCACCGCAAAATGGTACTAATCGACAACTACATCGCCTATACCGGCAGCATGAACATGGTGGATCCGCGCTTCTTTAAACAGGACGCTGGCGTGGGCCAGTGGGTCGATCTGATGGCCCGTATGGAAGGCCCGGTCGCGACCGCGATGGGTGTGGTCTACTCCTGCGACTGGGAGATCGAAACCGGTAAGCGCATTCTGCCCCCGCCGCCTGATGCCAATATCATGCCGTTTGAGCAAGCCAGCGGGCATACGATTCACACCATCGCCTCCGGCCCCGGTTTCCCGGAAGACCTTATCCACCAGGCGCTGCTCACTGCGGCCTATTCCGCCCGCGAATACCTGATCATGACCACCCCCTACTTTGTGCCGAGCGACGATCTGCTGCACGCCATCTGTACCGCCGCCCAGCGCGGGGTTGATGTCAGCATTATTCTGCCGCGCAAAAACGATTCGGTGCTGGTAGGCTGGGCCAGCCGGGCCTTCTTCAGCGAGCTGCTGGCCGCCGGGGTAAAGATCTATCAGTTTGAAGGTGGGCTGCTGCACACCAAAAGCGTGCTGGTGGATGGCGAACTCAGTCTTGTGGGGACGGTTAACCTCGATATGCGCAGCCTGTGGCTCAATTTTGAGATCACCCTGGTCATCGATGACGCCGGATTTGGCGGGGATTTAGCCGCGGTACAGGATGACTATATCTCGCGCTCGCGCCTGCTGGACGCGCGTTTGTGGGTGAAAAGGCCGCTGTGGCAGCGAATTACCGAACGACTGTTTTACTTCTTTAGTCCGTTGCTGTAAAACGTGCCCAACCAACGATGTTTAACAGGTAGTCATCATGGAAATGGATCTGAACAATCGCCTGACCGAAGACGAAACGCTCGAGCAGGCTTACGATATCTTTCTTGAACTGGCCGTCGATAATCTCGACCCGGCAGATGTCATTCTCTTTAATCTGCAGTTTGAAGAGCGCGGCGGTGCCGAGCTGTTCGACCCGTCTGAAGACTGGGCCGAGCATGTGGATTATGACCTGAACCCTGACTTCTTCGCTGAAGTCGTCATTGGTCTGGCCGATACCGACGGCGGTGAGATTAACGACATCTTTGCCCGCGTCCTGCTGTGTCGCGAGAAAGACCACAAGCTGTGCCACATTCTTTGGCGGGAATAACATCTGCCGCGAATAAAAAAGGCTGCGAATGCAGCCTTTTTTATTACATGTTAACCACTCAGAGCGGGTCGACCTTCAGACAGGAGACCGCATGACGGAAGCTGCCTTCCAGCACCGGACGGGTTTTCGCGCATTCCGGCCCGGCCATCGGGCAACGGGTACGAAATACGCAGCCGGACGGCGGATTGATCGGCGACGGCAGTTCCCCTTCCAGAAGCTGAATAGTTTTATTCTTCTCCAGATCGGGATCCGGGACCGGCACCGCAGACATCAAGGCTTTGGTATAAGGGTGCAGCGGGTTGTGGTACACCTCATCATAGGTGCCCAGCTCTACCGCATGGCCGAGATACATCACCAGCACGCGATCGGAGATGTGCTTCACCACCGCCAGATCGTGAGCGATAAAGATCAACGACAGCCCCATCTCACGCTGCAGTTTTTGCAGCAGGTTAACCACCTGCGCCTGGATAGATACGTCCAGCGCCGAGACCGGTTCGTCACAGATAATCAGTTTTGGCTCGAGGATCAGCGCGCGGGCAATCCCGATACGCTGGCACTGGCCGCCTGAGAACTCGTGCGGGTAACGGTTGATAAGGTTTGGCAGCAGCCCCACTTTCATCATCATCGCCTTCACGCGATCGCGCACTTCGGTACGCGGCATTTTCGGATGATAGGTGCGCAGCGGCTCGGCGATGATCTCGCCAATGGTCATGCGCGGGTTCAGGGAGGCCAGCGGATCCTGGAAAATCATCTGAATGTCGCTGCGCACGTCGCGCCACTCGTCAGGCTTCATCCCCAACAGATCTTTACCCAGCCAGGCCACTTTGCCGTCTGTGGCTTTGACCAGCCCGATAATCGCACGGGCAAAGGTGGATTTACCGCAGCCCGACTCGCCCACCACGCCGAGCGTCTCCCCTTCGTACAGACGCAGGGTTACGCCATCCACGGCTTTCAGGGTTTTTGCCGGCTGCCAGAACCACTGCTTGCCATCTTTAATGTCAAAGTGGACTTTCAGATCCGCGATTTCGAGCAGGACGTTACGTTTTTCGTCAATGACAGTCATACCAGCTCCTCGTACGGCTTAAAGCAGGCACGCAGACGGCCTGGGGCAAACTCTTCCAGCGGTGGCGCGCTGTTGCAGATCTCCATCGCGTGTGGACAACGCGGCTGGAACGGACAGCCTTTTGGCAGACGCAGCAGGTTTGGCGGGTTGCCCGGAATAGTCAGCAGCGACTCGCCTTCCGCATCAAGACGCGGTACGGCATTCAGCAGGCCGATAGAGTACGGGTGCGCCGGGTGGTAGAACACATCCCGCGCTTTTCCGTACTCCATGGTGCGGCCAGCATACATTACCAGCACTTTATCGCAGATGCCGGCCACTACGCCCAAATCGTGGGTAATCATAATGATCGCCGTATTGAACTCGCGCTTCAGCTCGTTCAACAGGGTCATGATTTGCGCCTGAACGGTAACGTCCAGCGCGGTGGTTGGCTCATCGGCTATCAGCAGTTTTGGTCTGCACAGCAGCGCCATGGCTATCATAACGCGCTGGCGCATACCGCCAGAGAACTCATGCGGGAACATGCGCATACGCTTACGCGCTTCCGGCATTTTCACCGCATCGAGCATTTTGACCGACTCTTCAAAGGCTTCGGCTTTGCTCAACCCCTTATGCAGCATCAGGACTTCCATCAGCTGCTCGCCGACGCGCATGTACGGGTTCAGGGATGTCATCGGATCCTGGAAAATCATCGAGATCTGCTCAGCACGCAGCTTGTTCAGCTCGTTTTCCGGCAGGTTAAGGATCTGTTTGCCGTTAAAGGTGGCAGACCCTCCGATGACGCCATTTTGCGCCAGCAGGCCCATCAGCGCAAAAGCGGTCTGGGATTTACCGGAACCGGATTCACCCACGATACCCAGCGTTTCACCGGCTCGCAGACTGAAGTTGAGATCGTTCACGGCGGTCACATCGCCATCCGGCGTTTTAAAGGTGACGCGCAGATCTTTCACATCCAGCAGAGCATTGCCCTGCTGATGCATTTGTGGCGCAGATGCCGTTTCAATAATGGTCATGGCGGCGCTCCTTAACGGTCTTTCGGGTCGAGGGCATCACGCAGGCCATCGCCGATAAAGTTGAAACAAAACAGTGTCACGACCAGGAAACCTGCCGGGAACAGCAGCAGCCACGGTGAAACTTCCATTGAGTTCGCGCCATCGCTCAGCAGCGCACCCCAGCTACTCAGTGGCTCCTGGGTACCCAGACCGAGGAAGCTGAGGAAGGATTCAAACAGGATCATGCTTGGCACCAGCAGGGAGGCATAGACCACCACCACACCCAGTACGTTCGGCACGATATGACGCACCACGATATTGCCGGTAGAGACCCCACCCACCTGCGCTGCTTCGATAAACTCTTTGCGCTTCAGGCTCAGGGTCTGACCACGCACGATACGCGCCATATCCAGCCAGGAGACCATGCCGATGGCAACGAAGATCAGCAGGATATTCTGACCGAAGAAGGTCACCAGCAGGATCACGAAGAACATGAACGGGAAGGAGTTGAGGATCTCAAGGATACGCATCATCACTGAGTCCACTTTACCGCCGAGATAGCCTGAGAGCGATCCGTACAGCGTACCCAGAATCACCGCCACGAAGGCTGCGGCGATCCCCACCATCAACGAGATACGCCCACCGATCGCAACACGGACCAGCAGGTCACGCCCGGAGGAGTCGGTACCGAAATAGTGACCCGATTCGCTATCCGGCGCACTGGACATCATGCCCCAGTCGGTATCGAAGTAGGTGAACTGCGACAGCATAGGTGCAAAGGTCACAAACAGAGCGATAATCACCAGCACAATCAGGCTGGCAACCGCCGCACGGTTGTGCATAAAGCGACGGCGGGCATCCTGCCAGAGACTGCGTCCTTCGACTTCCAGTTTTTCACTGAAGTTTTCCAGCGCCTCGCTGTTTTTCTTACTTAACATCATGGCGAGCTCCAGTGTCAGTAGCGGATTTTCGGATCGATAACGGCATACAGCACGTCAACAATCGCGTTAAAGAAAATGGTCAGCGCACCGACGAGAATGGTCAGACTCAATACCAGTGAGTAGTCGCGGTTCAGGGCACCGTTAACAAACAGCTGTCCGATACCTGGCAGACCATAGATGGTTTCGATAACCATTGAACCGGTAATGATACCGACGAACGCCGGGCCTAAATAAGAGAGAACCGGCAATAACGCAGGTTTTAATGCATGACGGAAAATAATCCGACGCATCGGCAGCCCTTTTGCGCGCGCGGTACGAATGAAGTTAGAGTGTAGGACTTCAATCATCGAACCACGGGTGATACGCGCAATGCTGGCGATATAGGCCAGAGATAAGGCCACCATCGGCAGGATCATGTACTGCAGCGCCCCGCCGTTCCAGCCACCACCGGGCAGCCATTTCAGGGTGATGGCAAATATCATCACCAGTAAGGGCGCGACGACAAAACTCGGTATGACGACACCGGTCATTGCCACCCCCATAACGGCATAATCCCATTTGGTATTTTGATTCAGCGCGGCAATGACGCCCGCCGTAACGCCAAGAATAACGGCCAGTAAAAATGCCGCGGCGCCTAATTTAGCCGAAACGGGGAAGCTGGAAGCCACCAAATCGTTTACGGAATAATCTTTATATTTAAATGACGGTCCAAAATCGCCATGCGCCAGTTGCTTCAGATAATTGAAATACTGGGTGGAGATCGGATCGTTTAAATGATATTTCGCTTCAATATTCGCCATCACTTCTGGCGGCAGCGTACGTTCACCGGTAAATGGACTGCCCGGCGCGAGACGCATCATAAAGAACGAGATCGTTATAAGAATAAAAAGCGTTGGGATCGCTTCAAGACAGCGACGTAGGATAAATTTCAACATTGCCCGTACCTTCTGGCGTGTGCCTATATAGTATTACGATGAGTAGACACCGTGGGGCGAGCATCGCCCGCCCCACTCATTGCCATTAATGCTTGATAATATACAAGTTTTTGACGTAGATATTATCCATCGGGTCTTTACCGGTATAACCACCCACCCACGGTTTCACCAGACGGGCGTTCACGTAGTAGTAGACCGGGACGATCGCAGAGTCTTTATCGAGCTGCTGTTCAGCTTTCGAATACAGCTCAGCGCGCTGCGCTTCGTCCGTGACTTTCAGGGTATCGCCGATCAGCTTATCGAACTCTGCGCTCTTATAGTGTGCAGTGTTGTTCGAGCTGTCGCTCAGCATGGTATTCAGGAAGGAGGTCGGTTCGTTATAGTCCGCACACCAGCCTGCACGCGCCACATCAAAGGTGCCCTGATGACGGCTGTCCAGGAAGGTTTTCCACTCCTGGTTTTCCAGCTTCACGTTCGCACCCAGGTTTTTCTTCCAGATGGAGGAGACGGCGATAGCCAGTTTTTTATGCAGATCGGAGGTGTTATACAGCAGGCTAAAGGTCAACGGCTTGTCAGCGGTATATCCGGCTTCGGCCAGCAGTTTCTTCGCTTCTTCGTTACGTTTTTCCTGTGACCAGCCGAACCACTCTGGCTGAGTCAGTTTTGCACCATCGGTGTACGGTGGGGTGTAGCTATAGGCTGGCAGGTCGCCCTGGTTTTTCACTTTGTTCACGATGATATCGCGATCCAGTGCCAGCTTCAGCGCGGTACGCACACGAACGTCGGTGAATGGCGCTTTCTGGTTGTTGATTTCGTAGTAATAAGTACACAGATACGGGTCAACGTGTACTTCAGCCGGGATCTCTTTTTTCAGCTTCTGGAACAGTTCGATCGGCATGTTGTTATAGGTCATGTCGATTTCGCCGCTGCGGTAGCGGTTAACGTCAGTCACTTCAGACGAGATTGGCAGGTAGGTAACCTGGTTGATAACGGTCTTCGCGTTATCCCAGTAGTTGGTATTACGCTCCAGGTCGATACGTTCGTTAACAACCCAGGCTTTCAGCTTATAGGCGCCGTTAGTAACGATATTGGCAGGCTGGGTCCACTTCTCACCGAATTTTTCAACCGCGGCTTTAGGCACCGGGGAAACGGACGGGTGTACCAGCAGTTTGTAGAAATAAGGTACTGGCTCGCTCAGGGTAACTTCGAAGGTATTGTCATCAATCGCTTTTACACCGAGGTCGGTAATTGGTTTTTTGCCGGTGATGATGTCATCGATATTGGCGATGTGGCCATACTGCAGATAGCTCGCGTACGGAGAGGCGGTATTTGGATCCGCCAGGCGCTGCCAGCTATAAACGAAATCTTGTGCGGTAACCGGGGAACCATCAGACCATTTTGCGTCTTTACGCAGGTGGAAGGTCCAGACTTTAAAATCTTTGTTTTCCCATTTTTCGGCAACCCCGGCAACCGGATGGCCGTCTACGTCAGTAACCAGCAGACCTTCGAACAGGTCGCGGTTAACGTTAGACTCCGGTACACCTTCAATTTTGTGCGGATCCAGAGACTGAACCTCAGCACCGTTGTTACGCACCAGCGTTTGCTTCTCCGCCAGTTGAACCCCAGCAGGTACGTCAGCAGCCATTGCAACGTTGCCCGCGATTAGCGCAGTTAGAATCCCCGCCGCGACCAGACTTTTTTTTGTGATGATGGACATTGTGTTGATACTCCACTCTTTATAATTACTGGTTTTTTACCAGCCTGTTTAATTCCCCTTTTTGGGGTTCCCTGACAACGTAGGAGTTTATGCTGCTGCCAGGCGTTTTTACTTCTCGCTATCACCGACTTTACTATTACTAACGGCTCGTCTGGCCGCCTTGCGTCGATTCTTAACAGGCCTCCCCTGTCGAAGCCTGTCTTAATTCTTTTAGATCAGAACCGTTAATGAAAAAGATTCTCATCTAATAGATTTCTGCGAAAAATATAAGGCCGGAAAGTATCAAATGGTTTTCTCGGGTGCCAATACATTTTGCAAATTTGTTAACCAATTCTCTTTTACGGGAGATACCGTTACTTTGTGGGCTACCCTGCCGCGCATCGAAAACGGGAAAAAGCTTCGTTATTCAATGGGATGTAGAAGTCTTACTCGACGATGGCGTCACTGTGCTGAAGACGAAGCGTTGTTTGTACAAAAAATTAACAACTGTCTATTATTTAGCACATTCATCTAAATCATTTACCAAATTACTAATATCATCTCAGTTATCTCGCAGCAAGCCCCAGAGTATCGTGTGAGTAAAATAACAGTGTTATTGCGTGGATTGTGTACAGTGCGATACAGGAAGGGCTGGCAAGTCTTTGATAGTTAACAAAACAAAATTATTAGTAAAATTTATTATAGTTAACGCGTTTTTCAACTTTCATTATATGATTTGCTAATATTGACAAAAAAAACGGCGCCATCTGGCGCCGCTCTTTCGTTTGAAAACCTTAACTCAATAAACCGGGGAAAATTGATTTCAGCCCGGTAACAATAAATTCAATTCCCAACGCCATCAGCAATAGTCCCATTATACGGGTGATCACGTTAATGCCGGTCTGGCCAAGCAGTCGAACCAGCCAGGGCGCAATACGGAATACACCCCAACAGCAGAACGCAAACAGCGCGATGGCAATCGAGAAGCCAATCAGGTGCATCAGGTTGTGGTAGCGCGTTCCCCAGACGATGGTGGAACTGATGGCACCCGGCCCCGCCATTAAAGGCAAGGCCAGCGGCACTACACCGATACTTTCACGGATCGCGGTCTCTGATTTTTCTTGCTTGTTTTGTTTGTCCTCTCCCAGCTTGCCGCTAATCATCGACATCGCGATGGTCACCACCAGGATCCCCCCGGCAATACGGAACGAATCAATAGAGATGCCAAAAATCTGCAATATAGAGTCGCCAAGATAAAGAGATGTCAGCAGGATAATGGCCACCGACAGGTTTGCCGTCAGGTTGGTCTTATTCCTCGCCAGCGCCGTCTGATAGCTGGTCATGCTAATAAAGACGGGGATAATGCCCACCGGATTGACTAGCGCGAAAAGCCCGATAAAAAATTTGAAATAGGTTGAGAAATCAAAGAGCGATAGGCTCACAGTTAGCTCCGCTGATAAGCAAGACTCAAGACAACGTTATGGCAACGCCAATAACCGCGCAGAAGATACGCTTTTTATGCATGTACTTCACGACAATATTGCAAATTATAGTGATTTGACGCTGTAAAATATTTGTGTACTAAATGCATACCTGTAGTTCAATTGCTTTTGCAATTATTTAACATCTTTGGCAATGCCCCAAAATACCCCTGCTGAAAGGTATCAGCTTATGGATAAATTGATACAGATCATGTTTTCCGTACTCAGAAGTGAGTAATCTTGATGACGCCACCACGGAGATTCAGTATCTGAACGTAGGCTACTGATGGGAGGCTCTTTTAGTAAATCAGGGGTAAGATAAAAACGTTAACACCTTGTTTTTATGTAAGTTAAGCAAGTGACAGAGGCGCTGACTATACTGTTTCCGTGTCGAGCAGCTGATTTACTAAAAGAGTTTAACATTATCAGGAGAGCATTATGGCTGTTACTAATGTCGCTGAACTTAACGCACTTGTAGAGCGCGTAAAAAAAGCCCAGCGTGAATATGCCAATTTCACCCAAGAACAGGTTGATAAAATCTTCCGCGCCGCCGCTCTGGCTGCTGCAGATGCTCGAATTCCTCTCGCTAAATTAGCCGTTGCCGAATCCGGTATGGGTATCGTTGAAGATAAAGTGATTAAAAACCACTTTGCTTCAGAGTATATCTACAACGCCTATAAAGATGAGAAGACTTGTGGCGTCCTGTCTGAAGATGACACTTTCGGTACTATCACTATCGCTGAGCCAATCGGCATCATCTGCGGTATCGTTCCAACAACCAACCCAACTTCTACTGCTATCTTCAAATCGCTCATCAGCCTGAAGACGCGTAACGCAATCATTTTCTCTCCACATCCACGTGCTAAAGATGCGACCAATAAAGCGGCCGATATCGTTCTGCAAGCCGCGATCGCTGCAGGCGCACCAAAGGACCTGATCGGCTGGATCGATCAACCTTCTGTGGAGCTGTCTAACGCACTGATGCACCATCCTGACATTAACCTGATCCTTGCGACCGGTGGTCCAGGCATGGTTAAAGCTGCTTATAGCTCCGGTAAACCGGCTATCGGCGTAGGGGCAGGTAACACCCCAGTAGTTATCGACGAAACTGCCGATATCAAACGTGCTGTGGCATCCGTACTGATGTCTAAAACCTTCGATAACGGCGTTATCTGTGCTTCCGAGCAGTCCGTTGTGGTTGTGGACTCGGTATACGATGCTGTCCGCGAACGTTTCGCCAGCCACGGCGGCTACATGCTGCAGGGCCAGGAACTCAAAGCCGTTCAGGACATCATTCTGAAAAATGGCGCACTGAACGCCGCCATCGTTGGTCAGCCAGCGTACAAAATTGCTGAACTGGCAGGCTTCACCGTTCCAGCTAGCACCAAGATCCTGATCGGCGAAGTGTCAGTGGTTGACGAGAGCGAGCCGTTTGCTCACGAAAAACTGTCACCAACGCTGGCAATGTACCGCGCCAAAGATTTCGACGACGCCGTTGTTAAAGCGGAGAAACTGGTCGCCATGGGCGGTATCGGTCATACCTCCTGCCTGTACACTGACCAGGATAACCAGCCTGAGCGTGTGGCGCACTTCGGCCAGATGATGAAAACTGCACGTATCCTGATCAACACCCCTGCTTCTCAGGGTGGTATCGGTGATCTGTATAACTTTAAACTCGCGCCTTCCCTGACTCTGGGTTGTGGTTCATGGGGTGGTAACTCCATCTCAGAAAACGTTGGTCCTAAGCACCTGATCAACAAGAAAACCGTTGCTAAGCGAGCTGAAAACATGTTGTGGCATAAACTTCCGAAATCTATCTACTTCCGTCGTGGCTCTCTGCCAATCGCGCTGGATGAAGTGATTACTGATGGCCACAAACGTGCGCTCATCGTCACTGACCGTTTCCTGTTCAACAACGGCTACGCAGACCAGATCACCTCTGTTCTGAAAGCCGCGGGCGTGGAAACTGAAGTGTTCTTCGAAGTTGAAGCTGACCCAACCCTTTCTGTTGTACGCAAAGGCGCAGAGCTGGCGAACTCCTTCAAACCAGACGTGATCATCGCGCTGGGCGGCGGCTCCCCAATGGATGCAGCCAAAATCATGTGGGTTATGTACGAGCATCCAGAAACGCACTTCGAAGAACTGGCGCTGCGCTTTATGGATATCCGTAAACGTATCTACAAGTTCCCGAAAATGGGCGTGAAAGCGAAAATGATCGCCGTCACCACCACATCCGGTACCGGTTCTGAAGTAACGCCGTTTGCGGTTGTAACCGACGATGCAACCGGTCAGAAATACCCACTGGCAGACTATGCCCTGACCCCAGATATGGCGATTGTTGATGCCAACCTGGTCATGGACATGCCGAAATCACTCTGCGCATTCGGTGGTCTGGATGCGGTAACTCACGCCCTGGAAGCTTACGTTTCTGTTCTGGCGTCTGAGTTCTCTGACGGCCAGGCTCTGCAGGCACTTAAGCTGCTGAAAGAGAACCTGCCAGCGTCTTATAACGAAGGCTCTAAGAACCCGGTTGCCCGTGAGCGAGTGCACAGTGCTGCTACCATCGCCGGTATCGCGTTTGCTAACGCCTTCCTGGGTGTGTGTCACTCCATGGCGCACAAGCTGGGTTCTCAGTTCCACATTCCTCACGGTCTGGCGAACGCCCTGCTTATCTCTAACGTTATCCGTTATAACGCTAACGACAACCCGACCAAGCAGACTGCATTCAGCCAGTATGACCGTCCACAGGCTCGTCGTCGCTATGCAGAAATCGCTGATCACCTGGGCCTGAGCGCACCTGGTGACCGCACTGCGGCGAAGATCGAGAAGCTGCTGGGCTGGCTGGATAGCATCAAAGCTGAACTGGGTATTCCGAAGTCTATTCGCGAAGCTGGTGTTCAGGAAGCTGACTTCCTGGCACACGTAGACAAGCTGTCTGAAGATGCATTTGATGACCAGTGTACTGGTGCGAACCCGCGCTACCCACTGATCGCCGAGCTGAAACAGATCCTGCTGGATACCTACTACGGCCGTGAATACTCTGAAGGCGTAGCTGCACCAGCGGCACAACCTGCAGTTGTCGCGCCAGTTAAAGCGGATAAGAAAGCGAAGAAAAGCGCTTAATTAATCGTTAAATAAAAAACCCGCCTCGGCGGGTTTTTTATGTCTGTTATTCAGAAAAGAACAGACAGCGCAGAAATAGCGGGGTTAACGACGGCAGGCATCCTGAATGGCCGTCAGGGAGCCTACAACCAGCGCCTCTTTATAATGCTTACGACACACGGAGACATAGCGTTCATTACCGCCAATCACCACCTGTTCGCCTTCTGCATAAGGTTTACCAGCCTGATCCAGGCGCAGCACCATACTCGCTTTACGGCCGCAGAAACAGATGGTTTTCAATTCAACCAGTTTATCTGACCAGGCCAGTAAATACTGGCTGCCAATAAAGAGTTCGCCACGAAAATCAGTACGCAGGCCGTAACAAAGCACCGGAATATCCAGCTCGTCCACCACTTCTGATAACTCATGAACCTGCTGACGGGTTAAAAACTGACTCTCATCCACCAGAACACAATGTACAGGCTGTCTGGCAACCTCTGCGCGGATCTCTTCCAGCAGATTGGTTTGCGGGTTATATAGCTTGGCCGGTGAGGAGAGACCAATTCGCGAGCTAACCTTCCCGCTACCAAAACGGTCATCTATCTCTGCGGTGTAAACCAGGGTCTGCATACCGCGCTCCTGGTAATTGTACGAGGATTGCAGTAATGCAGTCGACTTACCTGCGTTCATTGCTGAGTAGTAGAAATACAGTTGTGCCATTGGCCGTTAAACCCTAATCATTGTGTATTATTACCGATGCGCGATTGTACCATATTTTGTCTGGTCTTCCGTGCTGTAGCGCGCTTTGCGGGCGATGTGACGCATTTTTATCACATGCAGGATATACACCAGGCGGTGTGATGAGAGTGTAAAAGCATGAATTGAAGTACAGTATTAAAAACGGTAAGTTCAGGAAAATCCTATTATTTTAATGGCGTGACCGGGCCAAAAATGAAGCAGGAATAATTAGCAATTTCAGCGAGCAGTTGTCTTTTCAACACTAATACAAAAGGTTGATATTTATCCGGAGTAAGAATAATCGCGAACAAAATTGCCCCTCAAAAAAGAGTTCACCGTCAGGTTTACAACGCATCTTTTGATAACGCGGTCCTCATTTCACCCTTAGAATTTAAGTTAGCGGTATTAATAATAGAGACAAATATTAGGTGTTTTTTGAATTCCTTACATTCTGGCCTATTGCATATATGAATTTATGCCTCTATTATTACTTCAACAAACCCCCCACATTATAAGTTTGAGATTACTACAATGAGCGAAGCACTTAAAATTCTGAACAACATCCGTACTCTTCGTGCCCAGGCGAGAGAATGTACTCTGGAAACGCTGGAAGAAATGCTGGAAAAATTAGAAGTTGTTGTTAATGAGCGTCGTGAAGAAGAAAACGCCGCAGCAGCTGAAATCGAAGAACGTACACGTAAACTGCAGCAATATCGTGAAATGCTGATTGCTGATGGTATTGATCCAAACGAATTGCTGAACAGCATGGCTGCTGCTAAAACAGGCACCAAAGCTAAACGCGCTGCACGTCCGGCTAAATATAGCTACATCGATGAGAATGGCGAATCTAAAACCTGGACCGGCCAGGGCCGTACTCCAGCGGTTATCAAAAAAGCCATGGACGAGCAAGGCAAACAACTGGACGACTTCCTGATTAAGGATTAATTCAGCCAGTTGTCCGAAAAATCCCGCTTAATGCGGGATTTTTTATGCCTGTATTTTATACGGTGTGACATTCCGTTACATGCTGTCATATAAGCGTTAAGCCTTTCTATAAGCTTCTTCCCGCGCGTTAAGGCTGGAAAGCCGCATAAAAAAACCGGTGTAGCCAGGCTATCACCGGTTTTTTGCTTAGCGCATCAGCGCCTGGTTAGTTTTTAATGCCCAGCGTCTCTTGCAGCCAGCCTTTAAATTCCTCACCCAGAGACTGGTGGCGAATACCATATTCAACAAAGGCCTGCATATAACCGAGTTTATTACCGCAGTCATGGCTCTTACCTTTCATATGGTAGGCTTCAACGGTCTCTTTCTCGATCAGCATGTCGATGCCATCGGTCAGCTGAATTTCATCGCCAGCACCTGGAGGTGTTTTCGCCAGCAGTGGCCAAATCTCTGCACTCAGGACATAACGCCCTACTACAGCGAGATTAGACGGCGCTACATCGGCTTTTGGCTTCTCAACTACGCCTACCATTGGCACGCTGTCGCCCGGCTTCATGTCCACGCCTTTGCAATCAACCACGCCGTAAGCGGTCACATCTTCAACCGGCTCAACCATGATCTGGCTGCTGCCCGTTTCGTCGAAACGTTTAATCATTTCTGCCAGGTTATCCTGGGACAAATCGGATTCGAATTCGTCGAGAATAACGTCCGGTAAAATAACCGCCACTGGCTCGTTACCAACAACCGGATGGGCACACAGCACTGCATGGCCAAGACCTTTTGCCAGACCCTGACGAACCTGCATAATAGTGACGTGCGGTGGGCAAATAGACTGTACTTCTTGCAGAAGCTGACGCTTAACACGTTTTTCCAGCATGGCTTCGAGTTCAAAACTGGTATCGAAATGGTTTTCGATAGAGTTTTTGGATGAATGCGTTACCAGCACAATTTCAGTAATGCCAGCGGCAATACATTCGTTGACCACATACTGGATTAATGGCTTATCAACGAGTGGCAGCATCTCTTTTGGAATTGCCTTCGTTGCTGGCAACATCCTGGTCCCCAACCCGGCAACCGGGATAACGGCCTTTGTCACTTTCGAATTTACGGCAGCCATTGAAACTCTCCTGTACTGTTCATGTTTTGAACTTTAGTCTGCATTAATAACGCGTTCAGTATATCAGCCAGAAGTTGAGGTCCGGGTCTGAAAAGGACGCGCTACCGCTTAATTAGGATAAATACGAAGAAAACGTACACCGATAGTAGCATTGCCGCTGAAACGGCGGTAAAGCTATCTACCGTTTAAATCGCAACTGATTATTCCGTGGACAACATTAAGCGCAACCGACCTCCCGTCCCCCAAATTTGGCATTGCCATGAGGTGCAGCGGTGGCTTATTTGGTTGAGATACGTATTGCCTAACGTTCCTAACGGAACGCCGTTACTCACCTGAATATGATGTTCGCCAGTATTAAGCGTGGCATTCAGTCCGGCAGAGACCAAAATCAAATTTTTCAGGCCGCTGTGGTAATAACCAACCAGTAACGGAAATTGCCCGGGCAAACTTGCCTGACGCAGCAGCTGGTTTACCTGTTTAAGTAAACTCCCTAACTCTGGCAGGCGTTGTCCCTGATGAGAAAGTTGTTCCTGGAGCAAGCCATTAAACAGAGCGCGTAATAATAACGCCGCCAGCACGCCATTATCCCCCGCACGGGTAACGTCCAGACAATAAAACGCCAGGTCGTTATCAGAGAGTGGGGCGATATCCAGCACCAGGCCTGGTTGATCGGCGGCCATCAACTGACGGTAATTAACTTTGCACCCGGAGATGTTCTGTTGCACCGGCGGTTGCAGCTCCTGTAAAAGCTTTGCCGCCGCCGTTGGGTTATTAACCAGTGCATCCCAGTCCTGAAAAAGTCGCTCTTCTTCTTCTACCCGCGAATTAAACATATTGGGGTACAGGCATGCGAGGACAGTTTCACGCAGGCGGTTAAGATCCTTCACCGGCTTGAGCAGGACATCCTGCACGCCCAGACGCAACGCTTTCGCGATGTCCGCCATATTTTCGGTCGCAGAAATGACGAGGATTGGGATCTGGTTTCCCGTATTACGGACATGCTCCACCAGCTTCAGGCCGTTCATACGCGGCATAGCGATATCGCAAATCATTAGATCGGGCTTAAGCCCTGCCATTTTTTCCAGAGCGTCGACTCCATCCCCTGCGAGTGCTGTAGTTGCTCCCAGTGATGAAAGCCACGAATCCAGTAGTGAGCGGAAAACAGGCTCGTCTTCAACTATAAGAATTTGTTTCCCGGCTAATGGCTGTGTCATGGTTTCTCCCGGCGCTGACAATAGATCAATAGTGGCATGCTATCGGTACTATCGCCTGTCAGATTTTGCTGAAGTAATCAAAAAAAGCGTGCTCAGGCAGAAGCCCGCACCAAAGGTAATAATTCATCCATTTTCTTTTCGACTGCCTGCGCGCCAGCAGCTATTGCCGCTTCAGCACGATGGAAATCAAGTGTTGAAATTTGTGGACAAAAAGGTTGAATCAATATATCTGGCGGGTCGCCCGCCATTCGATTGCGTTTCAGGCGATTTTCCAGCACCTGAATCGATGTCGTCATAATTTCCATCGCGGTGGGTGCGGCAACCCGTTTACGTGTCGCCGCCCTGCTCAGGCGTCCACGCAAGCGCTCATGCCACGCGAGATCGTCGAGTGCGCCGTCATCCGTTTGGGTATTTACCGGCATCAGGTCCTGCTGCATCAGATGCGCATCATGCTGGAGATCGACCGCAATCACGATATCGGCCCCCATGGCGCGGGTCAGAGAAATTGGAACAGGATTCACAACACCGCCGTCCACCAGCCAGTAGCCATTGTGCGGAACCGGTGCCATCAGACCCGGCATACTACAGGAGGCACGAACGGCAAGATGGATATCGCCTTCGGTGAACCAGATTTCCCGGCCGGTGCTGAGGTTGGTTGCGACCGCACCGAAAGGCATCAGGCAGCTGGAGAATTCGGTCAGCGGCATTACCTGGCGAAAACGGTTAAAGACGCGTTCACCGCGTAATAATCCGCCACGTTGCCAGGAGAGGTCCATCAGGCGAAGGACGTCCCAGTAGCTAAAGGATCGTACCCAGGTTTCCAGCTCGGGGAGTTTGCCACACGAATAGGCGGCCCCTACCAGAGAACCTATTGAGCAGCCTGCGACAAGATCTATTTCGATACCTAAACGTTGTAAGGCATTGATCACACCAATATGCGACCAGCCCCGGGCTGCTCCTGAGCCCAACGCCAGTCCGATTTTTACTTTTCTCATTAGCCCTGTTTAATGTCCCCTGGATTCCTGGCATAGCGTCATTGCAACCGCTCAGTTAACATAGTGCTACCCTGGCGTTACGCGCCATTCATTTTTAATTTCAGGAAGAGCATTGTGTCACAACTCTGTCCCTGCGGTAGCGCTCTGGAGTATAGCCTATGTTGCCAGCGATATCTTACTGGAGAACAGGTTGCACCGGACCCGGCCTCACTTATGCGGTCCCGTTATGCCGCTTTTGTGATGCGGGACGCAGACTACCTGGTTAAGACCTGGCATCCCTCCTGCCATGCTACTGATTTTCGTCAGGAGATCGAGTCCGGCTTTGCGAATACGCAGTGGTCCGGCCTGACTCAATACGAAACGGCAACGGGTAAGGATGAGAACGAAGGGTTCGTCAGTTTTGTTGCCCGTTTTACCGAGCATGGTAAGGCAGGTGCCATCATCGAACGCTCACGTTTCTTAAAGGAGGGTGGACGGTGGTACTATATTGACGGTACGCGTCCACAGTTCGGTCGTAATGACCCCTGCCCCTGTGGTTCGGGTAAAAAATTTAAAAAGTGTTGCGGGCAATAAGGCCTGACGACACCTTTTCAGCAAACACGCAAAGGATTTTCCGGCAATGCAATCAACACAACGCAAAGTGCTGCGCACCATTTGTCCCGACCAGAAAGGGCTGATCGCCCGTATTACCAATATTTGCTATAAGCATGAACTGAACATCGTGCAGAACAACGAGTTTGTTGATCACCGTACCGGTCGCTTCTTTATGCGTACCGAGCTGGAAGGCATTTTCAACGACGCGACGCTACTGGCCGATCTGGACGGCGCGCTGCCAGAAGGATCTGTGCGTGAGCTGACCCCAGCCGGTCGTCGCCGGGTGGTAATCCTGGTCACCAAAGAGGCGCACTGCCTTGGCGATCTGCTGATGAAAGCTAACTACGGCGGTCTGGATGTGGAGATCGCCGCGGTCATCGGCAATCATGAGACGCTGCGCACCCTGGTCGAGCGCTTTGATATTCCGTTTGAGCTGGTCAGCCACGAAGGGCATACCCGCGAAGAGCATGACAATTTAATGGCGCAGGCCATCGAAGCGCATAACCCGGATTACGTGGTGCTGGCGAAATACATGCGTGTCCTGACGCCATCCTTCGTGGCCCGGTTCCCGAACAAGATCATCAATATCCACCACTCGTTCCTGCCGGCTTTCATCGGCGCGCGCCCTTATCACCAGGCTTACGAGCGCGGCGTAAAGATCATCGGTGCTACGGCCCACTACGTGAATGACAACCTGGATGAAGGTCCGATCATCATGCAGGACGTGATTCATGTCGATCACACCTACACGGCAGAAGATATGATGCGTGCCGGGCGCGACGTTGAAAAAAATGTCTTAAGCCGTGCGCTGTATCAGGTGCTGGCGCAGCGTGTCTTTGTCTACGGTAACAGAACGATTATTCTTTAATCCTTTATAAAATGAATTGATTAGCTTTACGTCTTTGTGCGTAAAAAGCAGGCAAACGATTCAATTTAGCAAAGGAAGTCTTTACAGGGGCGTGTCATTTGATATGATGCGCCCCGCTTCCCGCAAGGAAGCAGGCCAGTAAAAGCATTACCCCGTGGTGGGGTTCCCGAGCGGCCAAAGGGAGCAGACTGTAAATCTGCCGTCATCGACTTCGAAGGTTCGAATCCTTCCCCCACCACCATTATTCACCACAGCGATGTGGTAACACCGATGAGATGTAGCAAAGTTTGCACTTATCGGGAAGGGTGAGAACCTTCGATTAAGGTTCGAGTCGAGCGTAAGCGAGACAACGTTGCCAAAGGCAACGGCCCGAAAGGTGAGGAACGAAGTGACGAATAATCCTTCCCCCACCACCATCTCCAGTAATACCTCAAAATATGAATTACCCCTGGTGGGGTTCCCGAGCGGCCAAAGGGAGCAGACTGTAAATCTGCCGTCATCGACTTCGAAGGTTCGAATCCTTCCCCCACCACCATCACTTCCAGATTAATCAAGATTTCCTGTTCGTACCATGCCTCATACATCTTCCGATGCAGGGAAGGATGAGAAGCTTCGACTAAGGTTCGATTCGAGCGTAGCGAGAAAGCGTTGCCGCAGGCAACGACCCGAAGGGTGAGGAGCAAAGCGACGAATTATCCTTCCCCCACCACCATCACTTCCTGATTGCTATAAACTTCCTGTTCGCACCATGCCTCATACATCCTCCAATGCAGGGAAGGATGAGAATCTTCGACTAAGGTTCGATTCGAGCGTAGCGAGAAAGCGTTACCGCAGGCAACGACCCGAAGGGTGAGGAGCGAAGCGACGAATTATCCCTCCCCCACCACCATCACTTCCTGATTGCTATAAACTTCCTGTTTGCACCATGCCTCATACTCTTCCAATGCAGGGAAGGATGAGAAGGTTCGATTCGAGCGTAGCGAGAAAGCGTTGCCGCAGGCAACGACCCGAAGGGTGAGGAGCGAAGCGACGAATTATCCTTCCCCCACTACCATCACTTCCAGATTGCTTTAAACTCCATATTCGCTCCACCTCACAACAGTTACAAAATAATCGCACCCTGGTCGCTTGCCACGTCAGGCAACGCCGTCACCCGGCATGATAGCTGCACCCCGGTAAATCCCTACAACGGCGGCAGCCGACGCGTGACCGGGGAGCTCTTCACAATCGAGGTATTACACTGGGCATGTTCTGCCAGTCCATCCAGCAATGTATCCAGCTGCTCTATCGAGCGCACCACCAGTCTGATGACAAAACAGTCCTCGCCGGTCACTTTGTCACTTTCTATGCACTCCGGCATCGCCTGGATATAGTTATCTACCTTATGTAATAACCCCGGCAATGGCCGCACGCGCACCATCGCCTGCAGGGTATACCCTAACGCCGCCAGGTTCACCCGGGCGCCATATCCCTGGATGACGCCCCGCTCTTCCAGCCTTTTAAGCCGCTCTGCCGTACTGGGTGAAGTCAGCCCAACCCGCCCGCTCAGCACCTTCAGCGACATCCGCGCGTCCTCCACCAGGCAGGCCAGAATCTGGCGGTCGATCTCATCGATAAGGTAATCCATAACATTCACCTAATTATAAAAGCAAATCACCCCTACCACCTTAATTCAGCGCTGTTAAACCGCACGCTTTTTTTCAACAATAAAAGCATTAATCAGGAGGTGTACGATGCGTGAAATTCAACAGGGCGTCTGGCAAATGAGCCTGGCGATGCTTATCTCCGGTTCCATCGGCGCGTTTGTTTTGCTTTCAGGCTTGCCGGTAACAGAAGTGGTATTCTGGCGCTGTCTCATCGGCGCCATTGCACTGTTTCTCTTTATTCGATTCAGTAAGCACCCTTTTAGCCCGTTAACCAAAGTCACACTGGGTCTCGCTGTTCTCGGCGGCGTCGCGCTGGTGGTTAACTGGCTGCTGCTGTTTGCCGCCTTCGAACGTATCTCAATCGGTCTGTCTACGGTGGTCTATAACACCCAGCCCTTTATGCTGGTACTGATGGGCATGTTGCTGGGTGAACGGGTGAGCCTGGTGAAATGGGGCTGGTTACTTCTCGCCTTTGGCGGCGTCGTTATTCTGCTCTCCAGCGAACTGACTGGCGGACATGAAGCCGGATGGCTGGCAGGTATCGGCCTGGCGCTGGCCGCAGCTTTCTTTTACGCCCTCACCGCCATTATCACCCGAAAATTAAAGACCATCGCGCCACAGCACATTGCCTTTATTCAGGTCCTGACTGGCGTGGTGATGCTCCTGCCGCTGGCGCAGATGCCAGCCTTCTCGACCGATTTCCCGTGGGGGATTTTATTGACGCTGGGCATTGTCCACACCGGAGTCATGTACCAACTGCTTTATAGCGCCATTCAGAAGCTCCCTACCCCCATTATCGGATCGCTGTCGTTTATCTATCCGGTTGTCGCGCTGATTGTCGATAATCTGGTGTTTAACCACGCGCTGAGCTTCACCCAGTTAGCTGGCGGGGCGTTAATTCTGCTGGCGGCAGCGGGAAATAATCTCGGCTGGGGCGAAAAAAAACCCCGCCAGAGCGGGGTTCAGATTAAAACAGCGGATTAGCGACGGGCACGCACGATCTGATATCTGCGCGTCAGGTACTCCACCGGCGCGCTCCAGATGTGCACCAGACGGGAGAACGGGAACAGCAGGAACAGCGTCATACCCAGCACCAGGTGTACGCGGAAGATAAAGGCCACACCGTCCAGATGTTCAGACGCACCGCCGTGGAAGGTCACCACGGATTGCGCCCAACCCACCAGCTTCAGCATTTCGCTGCCATCCATGTGTTGCGCAGAGAATGGAATGGTCAGCAAGCCCAGCGCGCACTGCACCATCAGCAGGGAGAGGATCAGAATGTCTGCCCCGGTGGTGGTGGCCCGCACACGCGGGCTGAACAGACGACGCTTCAGCAGCATCAGGCCACCCACCAGGGTCATCACGCCGCAGGCCCCCCCGGCAATCATCGCCATCTTCTGTTTTACGTCCATCGGCAGGAAGGATTCATACATCCAGTGCGGCGTCAGCATCCCGAGGAAGTGACCGGCAAAGATACCCAGGATCCCGATGTGGAACAGGTTCGATGCCATGTTCATCCCTTTGCGATCCAGCATCTGGCTGGAGGCGGCACGCCAGGTGTACTGACCGTAGTCGTAACGCAGCCAGCTACCAATCAGAAATACCGAACCCGCAATATACGGATAGATATCGAAGAAGAACATATTCAGGAAGTGCATTATTGCTGTCCTCCGTTAGAGATATTCAAATATTGCGGGGCAACGGCACCGGCAAAACGACGCTGGTGAGCGGAGATTTCCGACTCGCCGCAGCTCTGGTCAGCAAAGAACTTCACCTGCTCCTCTTCCCAGACTGCATCCAGGGCCTGGGGAGTATCATCCCGGGCTTCATCCGCGATTTTCTCCGCCACTTTTTCACTGTCGACCGAGGCGTTTGCCAGCTTCACCAGCAGATCGAACAGCACGGCGTAGCGGCTTTCACGCTGTTGCAGACGTGCTCCCAGCAACGCCAGGATTGGCGCGATATCCTGCAATCCGCCGAGCGCCTCCTCTTTCGGCAGTTGCGCCAGATACTCAAGGTACAGCGGCAGGTGATCGGGCAGCTCGCGGCTGTCGAGCTGCATACCATGCTGCTCATACTGTGACATCAGGTCGACCATCGCCTGACCGCGATCGCGGGATTCGCCGTGCACGTGTTCAAACAGCAGCAGCGAGGTGGCGCGGCCGCGGTCAAACAGCTGGCTGTAGTCAGACTGGGCATCCAGCAGATCACGCGCCAACAGATCGCGCAGGAAAACGCCCAGGGTCTGGGCATCCTCTTTCTCCAGGTTTTCCGATGACGCGAGTGCATCGAAGAGTTCCTGTTGATGCTGCGCAAGCGCAGCATCCGGATACTCGAGCAGACGCGAAACAATGACAAGTTCAATCATTGGTGCGGCTCCGTTTTGCTGGTCACATCCATCGCATCAATGCGGCGGCTGTTGAACAGGTTGAATTTGTTGTCTGAACCGTGGCAACCGTCGCCGAAGGTAAAGCCACACCCGCTTTTTTCCGGGAAGGCTTCACGGGCCAGTTCACGATGGCTGCTTGGCACCACGAAACGATCTTCGTAGTTAGCAATGGCCAGATAACGATACATCTCCTGGGCCTGCGCTTCGCTTAAGCCCACCTCTTCCAGCGCGCGGGTATCGATGACGCCGTCAACGGTCTCCGCACGTTTGAAGTGGCGCATGGCCAGCATACGTTTCAGGGCCAGGAGGACCGGCTGGGTGTCACCTGCGGTCAGCAGGTTCGCCAGATACTGCACAGGGATACGCAGGCTTTCGACATCCGGCAGAATACCGTTGCTACCCAGCTCGCCCGCATCCGCCGCAGACTGAATCGGTGACAGCGGCGGCACGTACCAGACCATTGGCAGGGTACGGTATTCCGGGTGCAGCGGCAGGGCCAGCTTCCAGTCCATCGCCATTTTGTACACCGGAGACTGCTGCGCCGCGTCGATTACGCTCTGCGGAATGCCGTCTGCCAGCGCCTGAGCGATCACTTTCGGATCGTTCGGATCGAGGAATACGTCCAGCTGACGCTGATAGAGATCTTTCTCATGCTCGGTGCTTGCCGCGTTCTCAATGGCGTCTGCGTCATACAGCAGCACACCCAGGTAACGGATACGCCCTACGCAACTTTCGGAGCAGACGGTTGGCATCCCGGCTTCGATACGCGGATAGCAGAAGATGCACTTCTCGGACTTACCGCTCTTCCAGTTGAAGTAGATTTTTTTGTACGGGCAGCCGGTGATGCACATACGCCAGCCGCGGCACTTATCCTGGTCGATCAGTACGATGCCGTCTTCTTCACGCTTATAGATGGCGCCGCTCGGGCAGGTGGCGACACAGGCCGGGTTAAGGCAGTGTTCGCACAGGCGCGGCAGATACATCATGAAGGTGTTTTCGAACTGGCCGTACATCGCCTTCTGCATGTTTTCGAAGTTCTGGTCTTTGGCGCGTTTTTCGAACTCGCCCCCCAGAATCTCTTCCCAGTTTGGCCCGCTGGTGATCTTGTCCATGCGCTGGCCAGTGATCAGCGAGCGTGGGCGGGCGATCGGCTGGTGTTTGCTTTCCGGCGCGTTATGCAGGTTCTGATAATCAAAATCAAACGGCTCGTAGTAATCATCGATGCCCGGCAGATGCGGGTTAGCAAAGATTTTACCCAGCAGCAGCGCGCGGTTACCCATGCGTGGCTGCAGTTTACCGTTGATTTTACGGATCCAGCCGCCCTTCCACTTCTCCTGGTTTTCCCAGTCGGTGGGGAAGCCGGTACCCGGCTTGCTTTCCACGTTGTTGAACCAGGCGTATTCCATACCTTCGCGGCTGGTCCAGACGTTTTTACAGGTGACTGAGCAGGTGTGACAGCCGATGCATTTATCCAGATTCAGCACCATGCCGACTTGTGAACGAATTTTCATTTTACGCTCTCCTGTACCTGGTCATTACCTTCGCCGTCTAACCAGTTAATATTCTTCATCTTACGTACCACCACGAACTCATCGCGGTTCGATCCTACGGTGCCGTAGTAGTTAAAGCCGTAGGCCAGCTGCGCATAGCCGCCAATCATATGGGTCGGTTTCGGCGTAATACGGGTCACGGAGTTGTGGATCCCGCCGCGCTGCTCGGTGATTTCTGAACCCGGCAGGTTCACGATACGTTCCTGCGCGTGGTACATCATGGTCATCCCGGCAGGCACACGCTGGCTCACTACTGCACGAGCGGTGAGCGCCCCGTTGCTGTTGAACACTTCGATCCAGTCGTTATCTTCAATCCCCAGATCTTTGGCATCTGCCTCGCTCATCCAGACAATCGGGCCGCCGCGCGACAGGGTCAGCATCAGCAGGTTGTCGCTGTAGGTCGAGTGAATACCCCACTTCTGGTGCGGCGTCAGGAAGTTCAGCGCCTTCTCCGGGTTACCGTTAGATTTCTTGCCCATCACGGCTTTCACCGAACGGGTATCGATAGGTGGACGATAAACCAGCAGGCTTTCACCGAAATCACGCATCCACTGATGATCCTGGTACAGCGACTGACGGCCAGTCAGGGTACGCCATGGGATCAGCTCATGAACGTTGGTGTAGCCGGCGTTGTAAGACACATGCTCATCTTCAAGTCCTGACCAGGTCGGGCTGGAGATAATTTTGCGCGGCTGGGCCTGAATATCGCGGAAGCGGATCTTCTCGTCTTCTTTATTCAGTGCCAGATGCGTATGGTCACGACCGGTAAATTCACTCAGCGCTGCCCAGGCTTTCACCGACACCTGACCGTTGGTTTCCGGTGCCAGGGTAAGGATCATCTCTGCCGCATCAATCGCCGTGTTCAGCATTGGCTGGCCTTTGGCCGGGCCGTCTGCTTTGGTGTAATTGAGCTTACGCAGCAGATCCATTTCGCTCTGGGTGTTCCACGCAATGCCTTTACCACCGTTACCGATCTTCTCCATCAGCGGGCCGATAGAGGTAAAGCGCTCATAGGTTGCCGGGTAATCGCGTTCAACCGGGATGATGTGCGGTGCGGTCACGCCCGGGATCAGGTCGCATTCGCCTTTTTTCCAGTCCTTCACGTCCAGCGGCTGGGCCAGTTCAGCGGCGGAGTCGTGCTGGATTGGCAGCGTCACCACGTCGGTCTCTTTGCCCAGATGTCCTACACAGACTTCGGAGAATTTCTTCGCGATATCTTTGTAGATATCCCAGTCGCTTTTGGATTCCCATGCCGGGTCAACGGCGGCTGAGAGCGGATGAATAAACGGATGCATATCCGAGGTATTCATGTCGTCTTTTTCATACCAGGTGGCGGTAGGCAGCACGATATCGGAGTACAGGCAGGTGCTGGACAGACGGAAGTCCAGGGTCACCACCAGATCCAGCTTGCCGTCCAGACCGTTATCTTTCCACTCCACCTCTTCTGGCTTCACGCCACCCTGCTTGCCAAGATCTTTGCCCTGGATACCGTTTTCAGTGCCCAGCAGATACTTGAGCATGTACTCGTGGCCTTTACCGGACGAGCCGAGCAGGTTGGAACGCCAGATGAAGAGGTTACGCGGGTGGTTTTTACCGTTTTCCGGCTGTTCCGCCGCGAAACGAATCGAGCCTTCTTTCAGGGATTTGACGGTGTAATCAACCGGCGTCATGCCTGCTTTCTTCGCCTCTTCTGCGATGCGCAGCGGGTTGGTTCCCAGCTGTGGTGCAGACGGCAGCCAGCCCATGCGCTCTGCACGCACGTTGAAGTCGATCAGGTGGCCGCTGTAGCGGGATTTATCTGCCATCGGCGACAGCAACTCCTGCGCGGTGACCGTCTCGTAACGCCATTGACTGGAGTGGTTATAGAAGTAGGAGGTGCTGTTCATGTGACGTGCCGGACGCTGCCAGTCAAGGGCAAACGCCAGCGGCTGCCAGCCAGTCTGGGGACGCAGTTTTTCCTGGCCGACATAGTGCGCCCAGCCGCCGCCGCTCTGACCGACGCAGCCGCAGAAGATCAGCATGTTGATCAGCCCACGATAGTTCATATCGAGGTGATACCAGTGGTTCAGACCGGCACCCACGATGATCATCGAACGACCGTGAGTTTTATCCGCGTTATCGGCAAACTCACGTGCGGTACGGATGATCTGCGCCCGCGGTACGCCGGTGATCTGCTCTGCCCAGGCCGGGGTGTAGGCTTTCACGTCGTCATAGTGCGTCGCACAGTTTTCATCGTTCAGACCGCGCTCCAGGCCGTAGTTGGCCAAAGTCAGGTCGTAAACAGTGGTCACCAGCGCGGTGGAACCATCCGCCAGCTGCAGGCGTTTTGCCGGCAGTTTGTGCATCAGGACGTTTTGCAGTTGGACCTTGTTGAAGTGCTCAGAGCCTTCACCGCCAAAATAAGGGAAGCCAACATCGGCGATCTCATCCTGGCTGCCCAGCATGCTCAGGCGCAGTTCGGTCTCAACGCCTGTCGTACCATCACGCTGTTCAAGGTTCCATTTACCTTTTTCACCCCAGCGGAAACCGATAGAACCGTTAGGCGCCACCAGCTCGCCGTTGCTGTTACAGGCAACGGTTTTCCATTCCGGGTTGTTTTCCTGGCCCAGCGCATCCACCAGGTCGGCGGCACGCAGCATACGGCCAGCGGCGTAGTAACCGTCGCGCTCTTCCAGCATGACCAGCATCGGCATGTCGGTATATTTGCGCACGTAATCAGTGAAGTACTGGCTTGGCTTATCGAGGTGGAATTCACGCAGCATTACGTGGCCCATCGCCAGCGCCATCGCGGCATCTGTACCCTGCTTCGGTGCCAGCCACAGGTCGCACAGTTTGGCGATTTCAGCGTAGTCCGGGGTCACGGCAACGGTTTTGGTGCCTTTGTAACGCACTTCGGTAAAGAAGTGGGCGTCCGGGGTACGGGTCTGTGGAACGTTAGAACCCCAGGCGATGATGTAGCTGGAGTTGTACCAGTCAGCGGATTCAGGCACATCGGTCTGCTCACCCCAGGTCTGCGGAGACGCTGGCGGCAGATCGCAATACCAGTCGTAGAAGCTCAGGCAGGTGCCGCCGATCAAGGAAAGGTAACGCGCGCCAGAAGCATAGGAGACCATCGACATCGCCGGGATTGGCGAGAAGCCCGCGACACGGTCCGGGCCGTAGGTTTTGACGGTATAGACGTTAGAGGCAGCAATCAGCTCGTTCACTTCCTGCCAGGAGGAGCGTACAAAGCCGCCACGACCGCGAGCCTGCTTGAAGCTTTTCGCTTTGTCGGCGTCTTCGATAATGGATGCCCAGGCATCAACCGGATCGCTGTGCTGCACTTTCGCTTCACGCCACATTTTCATCAGGCGTTTACGCATCAGCGGATATTTCAGACGGTTGGCGCTGTAGAGATACCAGGAGTAGCTGGCGCCACGCGGACAGCCGCGCGGTTCATGGTTCGGCATATCCGGGCGGGTGCGCGGGTAGTCAGTCTGCTGCATTTCCCAGGTCACCAGACCGTTTTTCACGAAAATCTTCCAGCTGCATGAGCCGGTGCAGTTTACGCCGTGGGTGGAACGGACAACTTTGTCATGCTGCCAGCGCTGACGGTAACCGTCTTCCCAGTCCCGGTTGGTTTCCAGAACCTGGCCGTGCCCATCGGCAAAAGTCTCGCCCTTCTGTTTGAAGTAGCGAAACCGGTCCAAAAATTTGCTCATCGGGTATCTCCTGTGTGGAGCCTGTGGCTCTCTAAATCGACATTGCTGATTTGCAGCGAAGGTAACGCTATGAAAGATGGTGGGAATTGATAACGATCAAGTGGAACGGGGGATGTAAAAGGAGGCTAATCCTTGTCTACCTCTAAAGCGGTACAAGCATATTCATCGCAACCACCTGTTATATATCGTTATTTTTTATTTATCCTACAAAAGAGCGCGAAGCAGACAGGCGCAGTGGTATTAAGGGGTAGAACATCCTGTTCAGCGATGGCGATCACAGTGGCGACCATGATAGATGCAGTAACCACCATCAGTATGTTGTAACTAAATGCGACCTAAAAAAAGCGCGGCACCAGGCCGCGCAAACGGATAATCAACTTACTTACTTTTTATTAGAATTGCGTCCGTATACCAGCCAGGTGACAAACACGCAGACGATATAGAAAACGAGGAACACTTTCATGGCGCCCGCCGGTGAACCGGTCAGATCCAGAGAGATGCCAAAGGCTTTAGGAATAAAGAACCCACCGATTGCGCCAATCGCAGAGATAAAGCCCAGCGCGGCTGCGGTGTCGGTGGCCGCTTCACGCATCGCCTGCTGTTCGTTGCCGCCCTGCGCTTTTACGCGATCCATCGTCAGCTTACGGAAGATGACGGAAATCATCTGGAAGGTCGAGGCACTACCCAGTCCGGCGGTCAGGAACAGGACCATGAACACTGCGAAGAAGGCACCAAAGTTACCGCCCACGCCGTTAACCGGCAGGGTCATAAACAGCAGGGCACAGAAGATCGCCATCACCACAAAGTTCACCAGTGTCACGCGGGTGCCGCCCAGACGGTCGGAAATCATCCCCCCGGTGGAGCGCGCCAGTGCGCCAATGAACGGGCCGAAGAAGGCATAGTGCAGGATCTGCACGTCCGGGAACTGGGTTTTCGACAGCATTGCAAACCCGGCAGAGAAGCCGATAAAGGAGCCGAACGTCGCCAGATAAAGCAACGCCATGATCCACAGATGGGCGCGCTTCAGCACCGGCAGTTGTTCGCTCAACGACGCTTTAGACGCCGCCAGATCGTTCATACCGAACCAGGCCGCCAGAGTAAATACCACCAGGAACGGCACCCAGATCCACGCCGCATTTTGCAGGAACAGGTACGAGCCATCGGCCTGCTCAACGCCCGCGCCGCCAAAGGCTGCAAAGATAGAGACGGAGATCGCCAGCGGCGCAATCAACTGCATCACGCTCACGCCCATATTGCCCAGGCCGCCGTTGATGCCCAGCGCCCCACCCTGTTTCTGTTTCGGGAAGAAGAAGCTGATGTTCGCCATGCTGGAGGCAAAGTTAGCGCCTGCAAAGCCGCACAGCAGGGAGATAATCACAAAGGTGCTGAAAGGAGTAGAGGTATCCTGTACCGCAAAGCCCAGCCATACGCACGGAATAATCATGATCCCGGTACTAAAGGCAGTCCAGCGGCGACCGCCGAAAAGCGGCACCATAAAGGCATAAGGCACACGCAGCAACGCACCGGAGAGCGCCGGTAGCGCCGTTAACATAAACAGCTGGTCGGTGGTAAATTTGAACCCCACTTTGGGCAGGTTAACCGCGACGGCACTGAACAACATCCAGACGCAGAACGCCAGCAGCAGACAGGGAACCGAAATCCATAGATTACGACTGGCTATACGTTGGCCGCGCTGTTGCCAGAACGCCGGATCTTCCGGGCGCCACTCCGTAATAACCGGGCCAGAATCCCTTTCGGGGGTAGTTGAGTGACTCATAGACACCTCTGATTCTTAAAAGATGCTACAAAGATCAGGGTTTTAAGCAGACAGGAAGTTGATGTAAATCAAGGGGAAGGCGGGCAGATTCTGCGCCAAAAAGTCGCTATACTCCCTGGTGAGTAGCGTATTCCGTTAAAAAAGGTGTGGTTTTTCACGGCGCTGCTACTCCTGACTACCCCCCTCCTTCCATTCGTCCGACAAATGGCAATTAGTGGGTAATCCTTTTGGGGTATGGGTATACTCCAGGGGATGCCTGAGAATAGGCCGCTTGCCGGATTCAGGCATTGTCAGGAGCCAGACTGCCCTATGTTTAAACGCTGCTTTTCACCGCTAACGCTGGTTAACCAACTGGTATTGATTGTCATGCTGTCCACCGCAATTGGGGTGACGGGGATGGCAATTTCCGGCTGGCTGGTCCAGGGCGTTCAGGGCAGCGCGCACGCTATCAACAAAGCCGGTTCGCTGCGCATGCAGAGCTATCGTCTGCTGGCGGCGATCCCGCTGAAAGCCAAAGATCAGGGCCTTCTTACAGAGATGAACGCAACGGCGTTCAGCCCGGCACTGGAAAGCGCAGCACAACGCGATAATCAACAGGCGCAGCTGAAAGCCCTCCAGGATTACTGGCAAAATCAGCTGGCACCGGGGCTTCAGCAGGCGCAACAGCCTGACGCGGTCGCCAGTGACGTCGCGGCTTTTGTCAGTCGCATCGATAACCTGGTCTCCGCCTTCGACAGCAATACCGAACAACGCATTGAACGGGTGGTGCTGATGCAACGGCTGATGGTGCTGTTTATGGCGCTGCTGCTGGTGTTTACCATCCTCTGGCTACGTGCCAGGCTGCTGCACCCCTGGCGGCAGTTGCTGGCGGTGGCCCGCGCCGTTACCCAGCGCGATTTTACCCAACGCACCCACATCAACGGGCGCAATGAGATGGCCATGCTCGGCGACGCACTGAACACCATGTCTGGCGAGCTGGCCGAAAGCTATGCCGTGCTGGAGCAGCGGGTGCGGGAAAAAACCGCGGGGCTGGAGCAGAAAAACGAGATCCTCTCTTTCCTCTGGCAGGCCAACCGCCGCCTGCACTCCCAGGTGCCGCTGTGCGAGCGCCTCTCGCCGGTGCTAAATGGGCTACAGAATCTGACCCAACTGCACGATATTGAGCTCCGGGTGTATGACAGTGAAGATGAAAAAAATCACCAGGAGTTTACCTGTCAGTCCGACGCCAGTTGCGATGAGATTGGCTGCCGTCTCTGCCCGCGCGGCCTGCCGCCGCTGACCACCAGCGGAACAACCCTGAAATGGCGCCTGGCCGATAACCTGACGCAGTACGGTATTTTACTGGCGACCCTCCCCGCCGGACGCCATCTTAGCCACGATCAGCAGCAACTGGTGGATACCCTGGTAGAGCAACTGACCGCCACGCTGGCGCTCGACCGCCACCAGGAAAAACAGCAGCAGCTGATTGTCATGGAAGAGCGCGCCACCATCGCCCGCGAGCTGCATGACTCCATCGCTCAGTCGCTCTCCTGCATGAAGATGCAGGTCAGCTGCCTGCAGATGCAGGATACCGACCTGCCCGAGAGTAGCAAACAGCTGCTGAGCCAGATCCGCAACGAGCTGAACACCTCCTGGGTGCAACTGCGTGAACTGCTGACCACCTTCCGCCTGCAGCTGACAGAACCCGGCCTTCGTCCGGCGCTGGAGGCCAGCTGTCAGGAGTTCAGCGCCCGACTCGGCTTTACCGTGTCGCTGGACTACCAGTTGCCGCCCCGTTTTGTGCCTTCTCACCAGGCCATTCATCTGCTGCAGATCGCCCGGGAAGCGTTAAGCAACGCGCTAAAACACGCCGGGGCGACGGCGGTTTCGCTCACCGTCAGTCAACACGACAACCAGGTCAAACTGGTGGTACGTGACAACGGCCGCGGGTTACCGGCCAACGCCGAACGAAGTAACCACTACGGTCTGATTATTATGCGTGACCGCGCGCAGAGTCTGCGCGGAGATTGCCAGGTCCGTCCCGGCGAGTCTGGCGGAACGGACGTCATTGTCACCTTTATTCCCGAAAAGCCTCTTTTCACTGCCCAAGGAGAACACCATGTCTAATCAGGAGCCAGCCACAATCCTGCTAATCGACGACCATCCGATGCTGCGCACCGGCGTAAAACAACTTATCAGCATGGCC
The DNA here is from genome assembly GCF_043105735.1 of Leclercia sp. GLN_9. Taxonomy (NCBI): domain Bacteria; kingdom Pseudomonadati; phylum Pseudomonadota; class Gammaproteobacteria; order Enterobacterales; family Enterobacteriaceae; genus Leclercia; species Leclercia sp. GLN_9. The sequence goes on along the minus strand of NZ_JBICLV010000017.1, from coordinate 551,946 downwards.
TCGGATATCACCGTCGTGGGCGAAGCCAGTAACGGCGAACAGGGCATTGAACTGGCCGAAGCGCTCGATCCTGATTTGATCCTGCTCGACCTGAATATGCCCGGTATGAACGGCCTGGAAACGCTCGATAAGCTGCGCGAGAAATCGCTCTCCGGGCGCGTGGTGGTGTTCAGCGTCTCCAATCATGAAGAGGACGTGGTCACTGCCCTGAAACGCGGCGCCGATGGTTACCTATTGAAAGACATGGAGCCGGAAGATCTGCTGAAATCCCTGCAACAGGCGGCGGCGGGTGACATGGTGCTGAGCGAAGCCCTGACCCCGGTGCTGGCGGCCAGCCTGCGCGCTAACCGCGCCACCTCCGACCGCGACGTGAGCCAGCTCACCCCGCGCGAGCGCGATATCCTTAAGCTGATTGCCCAGGGCCTGCCGAACAAGATGATCGCCCGCCGTCTTGATATCACCGAAAGCACGGTCAAGGTGCATGTGAAGCATATGCTGAAAAAGATGAAGCTTAAATCACGGGTCGAAGCTGCGGTGTGGGTGCATCAGGAACGCATTTTCTGAGTTTACTCATCCGGCAGCAGCGCCCAACGCGGATCCGCTTCTGGCAGGGCCAGTAGCGGCTGCGTCAGAGCCAGCGTGATCTCATTGGAAGAGACACGCTGCCCGGCTTTATCTTCCACCACCACTGACAACCGCCAGCGATTAGTCGCCCCCTCGCGGTTATCCCACGCTGGCAGAATAATGCTCCAGCCCTCGCTGTCATTAGCCTTCGCCGGTGAGGTCAGGCTCAGCGCCTGCGTGTCCCCCTGCCAGTTCAGGGTACGCACCCCATGACGGCTGCGAATATCCAGTTTCAGCACCACCGTTTCACCCGGCTTCAGATCCCACGGTGGCGTCGCCAGCCACACCGACAAGGTTTTACGCTGCCGGAACTCCAGCACCGGCAGATTCTCGCGTTCCGGCGGATCGTAGCGGCTGCCCCGCAGCGAGCGGCTGTCGATCACTTCGCTGGCAGAGAGTTGTTTTTTCAGCGGCACGCCAAAGCGATAGTTGAGCTTCAGGCCGAGATTGTTCTGACTCACTCCGCTCTCCCCCTGCTTGTGTGCGGCGGACAGGGTCACCAGCGGCACCGGGGTATAATCCAGCCCCAGATTAACCGCCAGCGGATTGCGATAGCCGGTGCCGGTATGAAACAGATCGACATTGTCGCCGTAGTATTGTTCAAAGCTGACGCTGGTATTGAGGTGATGATAGAACGGCAGCCAGGCTTTGGCGGTAATGTCGTAGCCGCGCGCCATGCGCTGCTCCTCTACCGCCGAGCTGTCACGCCAGCTGGCGAAGGGCTGATAGTAGTTGGCCGACAACCGCAGGTATTCGCCCCAGGCTTCGGCACCCAGCCCGGCGCGTTGCAGGTTCTCATCCAGCAGGTTGTCGTAAAAGGTGTTGTAACCCAGCAGCCATTTGCCCGCCACCCAGCGCTGGCCGATGCCCGCGTTGCTCACCAGGCCGTCTTCCTGCTGGGTAAGACCCAGCTGGCTCCAGGTCAGATAGTGGTTGTTATCCTGCCAGGGGATGAACCAGCTGCCCTTACTGCCGGTGAAACGCCCTTCGTCGTTGACCAGCAGATCCACACTGGCGTTTCCCCAGGGTGATAGCCACGACTCAATGTGCTGGTTGACCTCCTGACTGACCGCATCCCGCACCTTCCCCAGGGCAAACTGCCGGGCCTGCTCTTCGGTGGTGAGGCCATTGTCGGTCATGCTGGCCTCACCGAAGGCTTTCGCCATTTCCGCCAGATGCTTTTCCGCTTCCCCGGTGGGGGTCGCCATACCCAGATCCGGCAGGCTGTCGCCGTTATTATCAAAGGGGTTTTGCGCCTGATGAATAAAGGAATTCGGGGCAGCCTGAACGGCTCCGACATAACAGAGGAGAAGGCACAGCGAACGAATGCGGGGGGAAACAACCATCACCGTCGGGAAAGGGCACCTGTGTTAATAAAAAATAGAGTAAACACCTTAGCGCGATTGGGGAAAATTTTCAGCCATAAGGGAAATTTCAGGAATAACCTGAAAGGGTTCAGGCGATAAGTGTCGAATGGCGCTACACCTACCCGGCCTGTGCGCCCTGCTGGCCAGATAGGCGTAGCGCCATCAGGCAGTTACACCCGTACAGAAAGCATCGCTTTCAGCTCCGGCACGCAGGAGCCGCAGTTGGTGCCGCAGCGAAGTTTCGCCCCCAGCGCCGGCGCCGAGTCGCATCCTCCCGCCATCGCTTCGCGGATAGCGTTTTCTCCCACGCTGAAACAGCTACAGATAATGCGTCCAGGCTCGACGTGCTCACCGGCCTGTTGCCCGTTCAGCAGGGCGTGACGTTCAGCCAGCTGCACCGGCGCGGTACGAAAAGCCTCTTCGATAAAGGTATGCGCCAGCACCGGCAATCCAGTTCCTTGCCAGAATCCTAACATCAGTGCCCCGTCATGCCAGGCCAGCACGCTGCTTCGCTCGCCGGTTTGTGCGATTTGCAGCTGCCAGCCCTGCCCGGTGCAGTGCGCCATCAGCCATTCCAGCAGCGGCTTATCTGCCGCCAGAGTCATGCGTGATACCCCGGCCGTCGCCTTCCGCCACCAGTGGACCAAGGTCGGCAGCGTCAGTTCTTCCCGGCTGTAAAGCTCCCCCTGCCAGGCAGGTTGCCACGGCATAAGCCGCACTGCGGTTTGCTTGCTCTCCGGCTGGCCGGAATGCGGATCGCAGCGCCCCTCCACCAGCGCATTCACCTTGCCCTGACGGGAGAAACAGCTGTTCCAGTGCATCGGAACAAACAGCTCCCCGTCCCGCTGGCCGGGATTGATCTTCGCGCGAGCCACCATCAAGCCGCGCGGGGCGCTGATGCGCGTCAACTGCCCCTCCTGCACCCCCAGCCGTGCGGCGTCCTGTGGGGAGATATCTACCGTCGGCTCCGCGAGGTGCTGCATCAGGCGCGGCACATAGCCGGTGCGGGTCATGGTGTGCCACTGGTCGCGGAGACGCCCGCTGTTGAGCATCAGGGGATAAAGCAGATTTGGCGTCGCGCCGTGCGGCTGCGGGGTGACCTGCACCCGGCGGGCGTGGCTTAACGCCTCGCGATTAATCGGCCACTGCCAGGGCGCCAGGGCATCCCACTCTGCGCGGGTGAGCTGCGCCAGGGCCGCCAGGTTCAGCTGCCGATCGCCGTGGTTCTCAAAGGCCGTCAGCGCGGCGTGCTCGCTAAAGATGGCGTGGGGATGATCCCAGGCAAAGGCCGCGCCGTGGCCCAGCCGCTCTGCAATGCGGGCGATGATCCACCAGTCGGGTTTTGCCTCGCCGGGGGCAGGTAAAAAGGCCCGCTGGCGGGAAATACGGCGTTCGGAGTTGGTTACCGTCCCCTCCTTCTCTCCCCAGCCGAGCGCCGGAAAGCGGATGTGGGCGAAGCGGCTGGTGTCGGTGTCGCGCATCACTTCCGAGACCATCACCAGCGGGCAGGCCGCCAGCGCCTGACAGACCGCATGGCTGTCCGGGAGCGACACCGCCGGGTTTGTGCCCATGATCCATACCGCTTTCACCTCTCCGCGGGCAATGGCCTCGAACAGTTCCACCGCCATCAATCCGGGCGTTTGTGCCAGCCGTTCAGTTCCCCAGAAACGCGCCACCCGGCTCAGATCGTCCGGGGTAAAGTGCATGTGCGCCGCCAGTTGATTGGCCAGCCCACCCACCTCGCGCCCGCCCATCGCATTGGGCTGACCGGTCAGCGAAAAGGGTCCGCAGCCGGGGCGGCCGATTTTGCCGCTCGCCAGATGGACATTAATAATCGCATTGCACTTGTCACTGCCGCTGGTGGACTGGTTGATCCCCATGGTATAGAGCGTTACCGCCCGCGGGGCAGCGATAAACCAGGCGTAAAACGTGGCGACGTCGTCAGACGGCAGCCCGCAAAACGCCGCGACCCGCTCAATCGACCAGTCGCTACCCTGCCCTGGCTCGATAGCGTTCAGCAGGCCGACAAACAGCCCGGCATCGCTGCCCGGCGCCAGGGCCAGATGCAGGTCTGCAATCTCGCAGGTCGCGGTGCGCCGCGGGTCGATCACCACCACCTTCATCGCCGGATTAGCCGCCCGCGCCTGCACCAGCCGCTGATAAAGCACCGGGTGGGTCCAGGCGGCGTTAGAGCCGACCAATACCACCAGGTCGGTCTGCTCAAGATCCTCGTAGCTGCACGGGACAATATCCTCCCCGAAGGCGCGCTTGTAGCCCACCACCGCCGAGGACATGCAGAGCCGGGAGTTGGTGTCGATGTTCGCCGCGCCGATAAAGCCTTTCATCAGCTTGTTGGCGGCGTAGTAATCCTCGGTCAGCAGCTGGCCGGAGGCATAGAACGCCACCGCCTGGGGGCCGTAGGTGTCGATGATCGCCCGCAGGCGGGTGCTGGCGGTATCCAGAGCCTGTTCCCAGCTCACCGGCTGGTCGTCCACCTCCGGGTGCAGCAGTCGGCCCGCTAAGCCCGTTGTCTCCCCTAACGCCGAGCCTTTGACGCACAGTCTTCCGAAGTTGGCCGGGTGGCGGTCGTCGCCGCGCACGCTTACCTCGCCGTTTTCGACGCGGGCGATCACCCCGCAGCCTACGCCGCAGTAAGGGCAGGTAGTCCGGGTTTCACTCATGAGGCCTCCGCACGCATCACCAGCTCTTCGCTTCCTACCAGCACCCGATCACCGTCAATTTTCACCGGCCAGGCGCGTACCGCCACTTCGCCTGTATCGACCTGCCGTCCGTCGCGCAGGCGGATGCGTGTTTTGTACAGCGGGGAGATCACTACCGGCTCACCGCCAGCATCGCCGAGAATGCCGCGGGAGAGTACGCTGACGCTGCCGCCCGGCTCCCGATCTTCCAGCGCATAAACCGCCTTACCAAAGCGGAACAGCGCGATGTGCTCCCCACCCAGACGGGCGCCAATTCCGGCCTCTTGGGGGATCTCATCGAGGGTGCAGACCGCCTGCCAGCGTTTTGTTGCCACCGGGGCGGCATCGAGGGTGCGGAACTGCGCCAGACGACCAGGATCCTGCAAGGTGGTCTGCCATTCGCACTGATATGTATCCACCACGCGCTGCATCTCCTGCTCCAGCTCGTCGGCAATGCCGAGGCTGTCGTCGATGATCACTTCGCGGAGGTACTCCAGCCCGCCTTCGAGGTTATCCCGCCAGGTGCTGGTGCGCTGCAGGCGATCGGCGGTGCGGATGTAAAACATCAGGAAGCGATCGACATAGCGCAGGAGCGTGGCGTCATCGAGATCGCTGGCAAACAGATCCGCGTGGCGCGGCTTCATGCCGCCGTTGCCGCACAGGTACAGGTTCCAGCCCTTATCCGTGGCGATCACCCCCACGTCCTTGCTCTGGGCTTCGGCACACTCGCGGGTACAGCCCGACACTGCCATCTTGATTTTGTGCGGCGCGCGCAGCCCCTTGTAGCGATTCTCGAGGATCACCGCCAGCCCGGTGGAGTCCTGCACGCCGTAGCGGCACCAGGTGGAACCGACGCAGGATTTCACCGTGCGTAAGGATTTGCCATAGGCATGCCCGGTTTCAAACCCGGCATCGATCAGTTGCTGCCAGATCTCCGGGAGTTGCTCCAGCCGGGCACCAAACAGGTCGATACGCTGCCCGCCGGTGATTTTGCTGTAGAGCTGATAGCGTTTGGCGATCTGGCCGATGGCGATCAGCCCGTCGGCAGTCACTTCCCCGGCGGCCATGCGCGGCACGATGGAGTAAGTACCGTCTTTCTGGATGTTGGCAAAATAGCGGTCATTGGTGTCCTGAAGCGGCAGGTGGGCCGGTTTCAGCAGGTATTCATTCCAGCAGGAGGCCAGTACCGATCCCACCAGCGGCTTACAGATTTCGCACCCGTGGCCCTGCCCGTAGCGGCTGATGAGCTGTTCAAAAGTATGGATGCGGTTGACGCGCACCAGGTGGTAAATCTCCTGACGCGAGTACGCGAAGTGCTCGCAGATGTCCTTTTTCACCTCTACGCCCTGGGCTGCCAGCTGGAATTCCATCACCTGTTTCACCAGCGCGCTGCATCCGCCGCAGCCGGTGGCCGCTTTGGTGCAATGTTTTACCGCCCCGATGTCGGTCGCGCCATTGCTCACCGCCTGGCAGATATCGCCTTTGCTGACGTTATGGCAGGAGCAGATCTGCGCGCTCTCCGGCAGGGCCGCGACCCCCAGCGCTTTCGGCGCACTGCCTGCCACCGCAGGCAGGATCAGGGTCTCGGGATCCTTCGGCAGGGGGATATCGTTAAGCATCATCTGCACCAGGGTCGCGTATTCACTGGCATCCCCCACCAGCACCCCGCCGAGCAGGGTTTTGCTGTCGGCGCTGACCACGATCTTTTTGTAGATCTGCTGCGGGCCGTGGGTCCACTGGTAGCTTAGCGCCCCCGGCGTGCGGGCGTGGGCATCGCCGAACGAGGCCACGTCCACCCCCAGCAGCTTGAGTTTGGTGCTCATGTCTGCCCCGGTGAAGGCATTCGCCTCTCCGGCCAGGGTGGCCGAGGCTACCCGGGCCATTTGATAGCCTGGCGCCACCAGACCGTAGATTTTCCCTTCCCACAGGGCGCACTCGCCGATGGCGAAAATATCCTCATCGGAGGTGCGACAGTGGTTGTCGATGGCGATCCCGCCGCGCTCGCCCAGCACCAGACCGCAGCCCCGGGCCAGCGCGTCCTGCGGGCGGATCCCGGCAGAAAAGACCACCATGTCGGTGGCCAGCTCGCTGCCATCGGCAAAACGCAGCACCTTGCCCGCCCCGGTATCAACGATCTCCGTGGTGGCTTTGCTGATATGCACCCCCACGCCGAGGGCTTCGATTTTGCGCCGCAGCATGGCAGCGCCGTCGTTATCGAGCTGCACCGCCATCAGGTTCGGGGCGAACTCCACCACGTGGGTCTCCAGCCCAAGCTGTTTCAGGGCGTTGGCCGCCTCCAGCCCCAGCAGCCCGCCGCCGATCACCACCCCGGTACGTGAGCCTTTGGCGTGCGCAGCGATGTTATCCAGATCGTCAAGGGTGCGGTAGACAAAGCAGCCCGGCAGCTCGCGCCCCGGCACCGGCGGCACAAACGGATAAGAGCCGGTGGCCAGCACCAGTTTGTCCCAGTGGGTTTCATGTCCGCCAGCGGTGCGTACCACCCGGGCGTCGCGATCGATGGCGATAATTTGCTGCGACAGGCGCAGCTCAATACCGTTGTCGGCAAAGAAGTCGCCGGCCACCATCGACAGTGAGTCGGCGCTGCGTCCGGCGAAGTATTCCGACAGATGAACGCGGTCATAGGCGGCGTAGCGCTCTTCACCGAAGACCACAATCTGGTATTGCTGATGCAAACCGCGGTTCACGCAGTCTTCAAGAAAATGGTGGCCGACCATACCGTGCCCAACCACAATCAGAGTAGGTTTTGTCATCGCGTTTTGTCCTGCAACCTGCGGCTGCGTAGTGAATCGATCGAACAGCCAGTCCGCCTGAGCGGGTTCTGACGTAGCCAGTAAATCGGTAAGGGTGGCCGCACTGCGACACTCCCCCATCAGCAGCACGCCTGCCAGCGTGCCGTTGCGAACCAGTAAGCGGCGGTAGTGGTGGGTCAGCGGATCCCAGCTGGTCCACACCGCATCATTTTCCCGGGCAGTGATTTCTCCCACACTGAACAGCTCAACCCCGGTCACTTTCAGGCGCATGCCGGTTTGCATCGGGGTAAAGGGCGTCACACTCTCTCCGGCCAGACGCGCGGCGAGGATCCCGGCCTGGGCGAGACACGGAGCCACCAGCCCCCAGGTTTGCCCGTCTATTTCGCAGCACTCGCCGATGGCGCTGATGCCGCTTAGCGCGCTGCGCATCTGGTCATCCACCCGGATCCCGCGCCCGCACGGCACCCCGCTGGCCTGGGCCAGGGCAATGTTGGGGGTCACGCCGGTCGCCAGCACCACCCGCGTGGCCGCTAAGGTGCGCCCGTCACTGAGGGTGACGCTGTCGGCAGCAATCGCCGTCAGGCCGCTATTCAATTCACAGCCGATGCCCCGATCTGCAAGCGCCTGCTCCAGCAGCAGCCCGGCCTGCTGATCCAGCTGCTGCTCCATCAGCCACAGACCGCGATGAACCAGAGTGACGTTGTCACCGTGACGTTGTAACGCCGCGGCCGCTTCCACCCCGAGCACCCCGCCCCCCAGCACCACCGCCGGGCCGGGTGTCGTCAGAATGGCGTTCACGTCGTCGAGGGTGCGGAAGGTAAAGACGTGCGACAGACCACTGCCAGATATCGGCGGTACAAAAGGCTGCGACCCGGTGGCGAACACCAGCTCATCCCACCCCATCAGTCGTTTATCGGTGCGCAGCATCCGCGCCGCGCACTCCACCGCCAGGACCCGCTCCCCGCTCAGCACCGTAACGCCGCGCTGCTGATACCAGGCCTCATCGTGCAGCCGGATGGCGGCAGCCTCTTTCTCGCCTCCCAGCACTGGCGACAGCTGTATACGGTTGTAGGCTGGCATCTGTTCGTCACCGATGACGGTGATCGCGTAGCGACCGGGCGCGCGGTCAGTCAGCGACTCAATCAGTCGCGTTGCCGCCAACCCGTTTCCAATGATGACCAGGCGCATGGTGGTGCTCCTCAGGCCGCTTTCGGCTGTTTTTCGTAGAGGAAATGAAGGATCTGCTGGCGCATATGGTGATAGCGGCTCTCCTCCGCCAGCTGCACCCGGTTACGCGGGCGCGGCAGGTCGACGCGCAATATCTCCCCTACCGTTGCCGCCGGGCCGTTGGTCATCATCAGCACCCGATCCGAGAGCAGCACCGCCTCGTCAACGTCGTGGGTAATCAGCACGATGGTGGTGTTTAGTTCCTGCTGAATTTTCATCACCGAATCCTGCAGATGGGCGCGGGTCAGGGCGTCGAGGGCACCGAACGGCTCATCCATCAGCAATACTTTCGGCTTCATCGCCAGGGCGCGGGCAATGCCGACCCGCTGCTTCATGCCGCCGGAGATCTCTCCCGGACGCTTGTGGATGGCATGCCCCATCTGCACCCGATCGAGGTTGTGTTCAATCCACTCCCGACGCTCGGCCTTGCTCATGCTGCGGCGGAACACCTGATCCACCGCCAGCGCCACGTTGTCGAAGCAGGTCAGCCACGGCAGCAGGGAGTGGTTCTGGAACACCACCGCCCGCTCCGGCCCCGGGCCTGCGATCTCGCGGTTATCGCAGATCAGCCCGCCTTCGCTGGGCAGGGTGATACCGGCGATGAGGTTCAGCAGCGTCGATTTGCCGCAGCCGGAATGGCCGATCAAACTGACGGTCTCCCCCTCGTGGATATCAAAAGAGACGTTCTGCAGTGCCAGAAACTCGCCGCTGGCCGTGGAAAAACGCTGGCTGACGGCCTGGACCTGAATTAATGGTTTCATGTGCGCTCCTTATTTTTCCTGCCAGCTGAAACGACGGGCGATGAGCATCAGCCCCTGCTCCAGCAGTAAACCCACCACGCCGATAATGACGATGGCGATGAGAATGTTTTCGACGTTGAGGTTGTTCCACTCATTCCAGATCCAGAAGCCGATCCCCAGCCCCCCGGTAAGCATCTCGGCGGCGACAATCACCAGCCAGGCGATGCCGATAGAGAGGCGCACCCCGGTCAATACCGCGGGCAGCACGGCAGGAAACAGAATGCGGCGCATCACCGTCCACTCAGAGAGCTGTAACACCCGCGCCACGTTGAGGTAATCCTCGGGAATACGGCGTACCCCTTCGGCGGTGTTAATGACCATCGGCCAGATTGAGCAGATAAAAATGGTCCAGCTGGAGGCGGGTTCGGCTTTCTGGAACAGCAGCAGGCCAATCGGCAGCCAGGCCAGCGGGCTGACCGGGCGCAACAGGGCAATCAGCGGGTTAAACATGCGCGCCAGAAAGGTAAAGCGGCCAATCATAAAGCCCAGCGGGATCCCGACCAGCGCCGCCAGGCCAAAGCCCATCGCGACACGCTGCAGCGAGGCCAGTACGTTCCAGCCCACCCCCATGTCGTTCGGCCCGTCGCGGTAGAACGGATCGGCAAACAGGGTGATGGCCGAATCCAGCGTGCTGAGCGGCGTCGGGAAGCCTTTGCTGTTGATGGCCGCCAGTTGCCAGGCGATGACCAGCAGCCCGAGGCCGAGCAGCGCCGGGATAAGGCGTTGCAGCAGGTCGTTCATCCGGCGGGCAAAAGCGGGAGTGCGGCGGCGCACCTGCACCGGCGGCAGCGCGATCACTTCCCCGCTGACCGGCGCAGCGGGTGCCGCTTTGGTGTTTACGTTTTTCATATCAAGCCCCTGTACGGTGAATAGCAAAACGGTTGGCGTACCCCTGAGGATCGGTGCCGTTCCAGACGGTGCCGTCCATCAGGGTGCTGCTACGCAGCGGCGACGAAGGTGCGCGAATGCCTCCCACCGCGCTGGCGGCGTCCTGCCAGACGTCGGTGCGATTGATGCGCCGGGCGATGGCGGCGTAGTCCGGGTCGGTTTTCAGCAGCCCCCAGCGGCGGAACTGGGTTAAGAACCACATCCCGTCGGAGTGCCACGGGTAGCTGACCGCCCCATCCTCAAAGAAGCGGATCGGATGGGCATCCTGCCAGCGCTGACCTACGCCATTGTCGTACTCCCCCAACATGCGGCCGGTGAGGTACTGCTCTTTGGTGTTGAGCCAGGCGCGGCGGGCCAGCAGTTGGGCGGTCTCCTGCTTGTTCTGTGGCGAAGCATCGATCCAGCGCTGCGCCTCCATCAGAGCGCTGACCAGCGCCCGGGCGGTATGGGGATAGCTCTCTACCCACTCCCGACGGGTGCCCAGGATTTTTTCCGGGTGTTCCGGCCAGATGGACTGGGAGGTGGCAGCGGTAAAACCAATGCGATCGTTAATGGCGCGGGCGTTCCACGGTTCGCCGACGCAGAAGCCGACCATATTGCCGATGCGCATGTTCATCACCATCTGCGGCGGCGGCACCACCACGGTGCGCACGTCGTCAAAGGGGTTAATGCCCGCGCTGGCCAGCCAGTAGTAGAGCCACATGGCATGGGTGCCGGTGGGAAAGGTATGGGCAAAGGTGTACGTGCCCGGTGCCTGTTGGCCGATGAGCCTCTTCAGCCCCTCGCCGTCGCGTACGCCCTGCTGCGCCAGATCGCTCGACAGGGTGATCGCCTGCCCGTTCTGGTTGAGGGTCATCAGGTTGGCCATGGGCTTAGGTTTACCGGCGATCCCCAGCTCCAGGCCGTACAGCAGGCCATAGAGAATGTGCGCGGCATCCAGCTCCCCGGCCACCAGCTTGTCGCGAACCGCTGCCCAGCTGGCCTCTTTGGTGGGCACCAGGGTGAAGCCATATTTTTTATCGAACCCTTTATATGCCGCGATCGCCAGCGGCGCGCAGTCAGTGAGCGGGATGAAACCCACCCGCACCGTATCGAGTTCCGGTTTATCGGAGCCTGCGGCCCATGCGGCCTGCATGACGCCTGGTAACATCAGCGCCCCGCCTGCCAGCGCACTGGCCTGTAAAAAACGCCGCCTTGTCCATTCCACCATGCTCACTCCTGAAAAAAAGCCAAAAAAAAGCGCCCGGCAGTGCCGAAGCACTGCAGGACGCCTTTATCCTGAAGACCGCCGCACCGCCGTTGGCGCGTGGTCTCAAATTGTTAATGAGCTAATGCAAAGGGGATGCCAGCTTTTAACTCCTTGCCTGTCGGGCATTTTTTAACGGCGGGCGCAGGCAGCGCACCTCAATCATGCAAAGGTTGCCCATCGGGAGTGCATCTACTGCTGCCAGAGCGCCTTCACCGTGAGTAGCGCCCGGGCGATATCCACCATGCGCTGGTTCTTGTCCATCGCCATCTTGCGCAGCTGGCACCAGGCCTGCTCCTCGCTCATCTGCTGATGGGTCATCAGCACGCTTTTGGCTTTATCGATCACCTTGCGCTCCTCCAGGGTGTCGCGCATTGAGGCCAGTTGGCGGGAGAGCTGTTCGATCTCCCGCGCCTGCTGGCGCACCAGCGGCAGGAGCGGCTTTTGCGGATAGAGGGCCAGCGGCTCTTCCGTTGACGGCTCCTCCGGCAGGTCGTCGTCGGCCCGGCCAATCAGCGTCTCCACCGCCAGCATCAGATCGGCAATCTGCATCTCTTCGAGGGTGCGCAGGTGTTCGAGGCGCTCGGTCTGGAGCGAAAACCAGTGCAGCGCCAGCACGCCCTTATCCGCCGCAGGCTGCCGGGTGCAGGCCAGCCGTCGCAGCTGTTCAGTTTCGGCGCCCGGCACGCTGAGGGTGAAGTGGTCATGCAGGCTGGCGGGCGTCAGGGAGAGAAAAACGTCGAAGCAGGCCTGCTGTCCGTCGATGCGGTCCACCAGGGTCTGGCGCATCTCATCGCTGAAATAGCCCTGGGTGAAGCCTATCGCCCCCAGCGCCCGCTCCTGCCCGACCAGCTCTTTGCCCTGCATCAGGCTGTAAAGCGCGACAAACCTACCAGCGATTTGCGGATCGTCAATGCTGTCGTTAAGTTGCGGCACGATACTGAGCAGGTTGCGCAGCGTGCGGCTGTAGCGCTCCATCGCGACATCGGCGGGCAGCGCACAGGCGGTAATGGCCTCGCGCAGCGCAGGAAGTTGCTCCAGGCTTTGCAGGGCATTTGCGACTCGCTCGCTGAGGGCGCCGCTGGCCATCAACGGCGTACCGAGGGCCTGGAGCAGCGCCTTAAGATGATCGTCCACCAGTGCGCGGCTGGCTTTACACTCCAGGGCATACAGCGTGCCCTGTGAGCAGAGCCAGATATTGGAAGCCCCGCGCTCGCACTGTAGCATGTGTGCAAGATGGCTGATCCGGCTAACAAGCTGGCCTAACTGGGCCAGTTTGCACAGCTGCTGTTTACGCATCAGTCTGGCGTGCTGAAACCATGCGGTGGCGCCGGTGATAATCGTCATGCTTACTCTCCGGGTCAGTGTTTGACAGAGAGAAGCAATTTTCATGCCTTTTTAATTTTCAGGAGTCAAGATGCAGAAGATCGTGATCGTCGCCAATGGCGCGGCCTATGGCAGTGAGTCCCTGTTCAACAGCCTGCGGCTGGCAATTGCTTTACGCGAGCAGGAGAGCGAGCTGGATCTGCGCCTGTTTTTAATGTCCGATGCGGTCACCGCCGGGCTGCGCGGCCAGAAGCCTGCCGAGGGCTACAACATCCAGCAGATGCTGGAGATCCTCACCGCGCAAAACGTGCCGGTGAAGCTGTGCAAGACCTGCACCGACGGCCGCGGCATTAGCGCCCTGCCGCTGATTGACGGGGTGGAAATCGGCACCCTGGTGGAGCTGGCGCAGTGGACGTTATCCGCGGATAAACTATTAACTTTCTAATAATGATTTAACTGAAATATTATTTTCTTATGAGCGCGGTTCCAGCATCAAGTTTGCCTGCCCGATGCCGATAGGCTTCTTACAACAACACAGCAGGTATAACAATTATGTTCAGGTCAATTCGCGCTCGTATTATTGCGGCGACGGTCGGATGTCTTATCGCCGCGCTCATTTTGAACACCGTGATTAATTTCCAGGTCACGCGTCAGGATAATCAACAGTCGCAACGCGACATGCTGGCCAGCACCAGCGCCAGCCACAGTCTGGCGATAGCCGACTGGGTTAGCAGCAAAACCACCATTATTAACTCCCTGCAAAGCGTAGCCCTGAGCGACGATCCGGTGCCGATGTTTAAACAGCTGGCGCAGGCGGGCGGGTTTATCAACGTCTATGTTGGCTATGCCAGCAAAACCGCGAAGTTCTCCAATCCTGACGGCGTGCCCGCCGACTACGATCCCACGGTGCGTCCGTGGTATCAGCAGGCGGTAAACGAGGATCGCGCGATTGTTACCGCCCCTTATGTTGATACCGGAACCAAAAAGCTGGTGGTCACCTTTGCGGTCCCGGTGAAAGAGAACGGCGAGCTGAAAGCAGTCCTGGCGGGAGACGTGGCGATGGACAGCGTGATTGCCAACGTGCGCGGCATTCATCCAACGCCTGCCAGTAGCGGGCTGCTGATCGACAGCGACGGCACAGTGATCGCCGCCAACGATCCTGCCCTGACCCTGAAACCCTTTGCCGATGTCATCCACGGCGTTGACCTGAATATCCTGAAAAGCGGAAAGCGCGCCGAAGGTCAGTTTAACGACGCGGCGAAAACCTTTGCCGCCACCCCGATAGCCGGGACCCAGTGGCAACTGGTGGTCGCCCTTGACAGTGATGATGCGACCTCCGGGATGCGCACCCTGCTGAAAGCCTCTTCCCTGTCGCTGGTGATCCTGGTTCTGCTCAGTGCCGTTGTGGTTCATTTCGTGATTGCCCGCCTGCTGAAACGCCTGTCGGATATTCGCGATGCGATGCATGCCATCGCTAACGGCACTAACGATCTTTCCCAGCGTCTGCCGGAGAAAGGTGAGGATGAGGTAGCGCAGATTGCCCATGCCTTTAACGCCTTCAGTGACAAGCTCTCGGTGGTGATGGTGCAGCTGCGTGATGCCAGCGCCTCGGTGAAAAACGCCGCTCAGGAGATCGCCGCCGGCAACCAGGATCTCTCTGGCCGTACCGAGCGGGCCGCCTCCAGCCTGCGCGAAACCGCCAGCGCCGTAGAGCAGATCACCGCCTCTGTCGCCCAGTCAACCGAATCGGCCGCCATTGCCAATGCGCAGGCAGGCAAAGCCTCCGAGGCGGCCACCCGCGGTGGCAGCGTCGTCTCCCAGGCGATCACCACCATGCAGTCCATCGAAGCCGCGTCCACCAAAATTGGCGACATCACCAGCGTGATTGACGGCATCGCCTTCCAGACCAATATTCTGGCACTGAATGCCTCAGTTGAAGCCGCGCGGGCGGGTGAACAGGGTCGTGGTTTTGCGGTTGTCGCAGGGGAAGTACGTAATCTTGCCAGCCGCAGCGCCCAGGCAGCCAAAGAGATTAAAAGCCTGATTGATTCCACCACCGACAGCGTGGCGACCGGTTCGCGCTTTGTACACCTGGCCGGACAGAGCATGGATGAGATTGTCACCAGCATCGGCAGTATGTCGGGCATCATGCGAGAGATCACCGTCGCCACCAGCGAGCAGATGAAAGGTATTCAGGAGATCAACCGGGCGGTAACGCATCTCGACAGCATGGTGCAGCAGAACGCCGAACTGGTGGTGCAGTCGGCCGCCGCGGCCAGCGCCCTGCAGGGTCAGGCAGGCGAGCTGGCTGAAACCGCCGGACATTTCCGCATTTAATGTTAACCCGATGCCTGAAGGCGGTGTAAAGCGATGCTCGCTGAACGCTTTCAGGCATATTGTCATTTTTGTTTAAGGGTTATGCCATTTTTTGATCAAAATCAGCACCCCTGACCTTCCCCTTTGGTGTTATGCCATGAGTGAATTGTGAACAACATCACGCTCAGGATTAACCGCAAGGAGAGCGTTGTTTCCATACAGGGGTAAAAAAAATGGCATTGGTAAAAGCAAGTCTGAAGTTGTTTGGTGGGGATACGGTGGTGGTACGTTGCTCAGAGCGTTGTCATATTCATCTGATGAGTAACAAAGCCCCACGCAAAACGCAGGCAGATATTCTAAGCGTGCAGAACCGGGATAGCGCCTGGCTCACGGTACCTTATACCGGCATCTGGGAGGTGCTCATCGACAGCCACAGCCAGTCGCTTGAGCACTCCATTAGCTACGTTGCCGCCTGAGGCGAGATCGCCCGGTATGCTGTAAAGCTACCGGGCGTTTTTTCAGGCAAAGCCTGGCGTCAGTGGGCTGTCAGGCTGGGCGCCGTCCAGCAAGGCCCGCACACGCGATACCAGCTCATTCAGACAATCATCCCGCATGCCCAGTCGCGTCAGCTCCTGATCGAGCGAGAACAGGTACTGGGCGTTAGTCCCAAGCGGGCCGCTGGCCGCAGCAATCAGTGGCGCGATGACCTGCGCACGGGTGTCGGCTTCAAACAGCGGATGGCGCGGATCCATAATGAATACCAGCGCATTGACGGTGCGTCCGTCATCAAGTTCCAGCTTGCACCAGCTCGGCATATAGCAGCCAGTGATCATCTCGCGCTTCCACAGCAGGGACAACTCCTCTTCCAGGGTTGCATCTGGCAGGCGATAGGCCACGCCCGTGGTGCGTCCGCCCTCTTTCAGTGCAAGCATACGTCCAGGCTGGCAGGCGCTACCGCGACCGGCGGTCAGGCGCAGACAGAACGCGCGGTGCCAGCCCGGCAGGGTGCCGGTTGCCGATTCGACAAACTCCAGCGCCGGGTTCCACATCAGCGAGCCATAGCCAAAGAGCCACACCGGACCGTTGTCCGGGCGACAGGCAAGGGTTGCAGCCAGCGACGCCGCACGCTGCTCGGCTGACCACAGAAGCGATTCTTCAATCGCACCGAAGGCCGTTTTACAGTCGGCCTTCATAAGAAAATCACGCGTTAACATATTGCACCTCCGCCACTGCCTGCTTCCTTGCGCACACTTTTGTGAACCTTCCAGGTCCTTTTACTGCTCAATTAGAAAGCAGTAACGTGACGATATGCAATAAACTCGCCGGGTGCAATACAACTCCAGCGCAACCGCCTTAAAAGCTAACGCGCAGCGTGCAAATTTTTAAACACAGCCCAGTGTAAACAGGCTATTTCTTCGGGTGCCACTTATCATCGTCGCCCTTTTCGTAGTCGTTCTTCACGGCCGCCCAGGCCACGCGGTGGGCGGTCTCTTCCCGGCTGGCATCGCCCCGGCGATCTTCTTTATCCTTGTATTGATCCCAGGCGCTGTTGAACGCTTCTTTATAAATTTCCTGTGCATGGGCTGGCAGAACATGCTGGACGTTATCTGGTAAATCGCTTTTCGATTTATATGGCATAGCAAACCCCTCTTTTTAATCAATTATTAAGTGTGGTCGACAATGCCAGAGGCTTCCAGTCGAAATGATAATCGTGTAACTATTTTTCTTAATTCACTGTTATTAAGAATATATTTAACAATAAACAGCTATTATGAGGTTTTCAGACGATATTTTATCAATACCGTAAAATCAGGTAAAAGATAGCCAGAATTTAACGGTAATCTGTTAATTTAACGCCCTCTTTTTCTATCTATAATGACAAGCACCTGCAACTCTGGAGAATCACATGACAACCGCACACGAGACGGTGAAAACCCGTCACAAGGAGACGTCTCTCATTTTCCCGGTGCTGGCACTGGCCGTGCTGCTCTTCTGGGGAAGTAGTCAGTCGCTGCCAGTGGTCATCGGCATTAATATCCTTGCACTTGTTGGTATTCTGAGCAGCGCCTTCAGCGTTGTCCGTCATGCCGACGTGCTGGCTCACCGCCTGGGAGAGCCTTACGGCTCGCTGATTTTAAGTCTTTCCGTCGTTATTCTCGAAGTAAGCCTCATTTCTGCCCTGATGGCCACCGGCGATGCGGCACCTACCCTGATGCGCGATACGCTCTACTCCATCATTATGATTGTCACCGGGGGACTGGTCGGCTTCTCACTGCTGCTGGGCGGGCGCAAATTCGCTACCCAGTACGTGAACCTGTTTGGTATTAAGCAGTATCTCATCGCCCTCTTCCCGCTGGCGATTATCGTGCTGGTGTTCCCGATGGCGCTGCCGGGCGCTAACTTCTCCACCGGCCAGGCTCTGCTGGTAGCGCTGATCTCAGCGGCCATGTACGGCGTGTTTCTGCTTATTCAGACCAAAACGCACCAGAGCCTGTTTGTGTATGAGCATGAAGATGAGGGCGACGACGATGACCCGCATCACGGCAAGCCGTCCGCGCACAGCAACCTCTGGCATACCCTCTGGCTGATCGTGCATCTGATTGCGGTGATTGCGGTGACCAAGATGAATGCGGCCCCGCTGGAAACGCTGTTGACCGAACTGAACGCGCCAGTGGCCTTTACCGGTTTCCTGGTGGCCCTGTTAATCCTGTCTCCTGAAGGTCTGGGCGCGCTGCGTGCAGTGCTGAACAATCAGGTGCAGCGCGCAATGAACCTGTTCTTTGGTTCGGTGCTGGCGACCATCTCTTTGACCGTTCCGGTGGTGACGCTGATCGCCTTCCTCACCGGCAATGAGCTGCAGTTCAGCCTTGGGGCACCGGAGATGATTGTGATGGTAGCGTCGCTGCTGCTGTGCCAGATTTCGTTTTCAACCGGGCGCACCAATGTGCTTAACGGCGC
This sequence comes from Leclercia sp. GLN_9, assembly GCF_043105735.1. NCBI lineage: Bacteria > Pseudomonadati > Pseudomonadota > Gammaproteobacteria > Enterobacterales > Enterobacteriaceae > Leclercia > Leclercia sp. GLN_9. Next base: position 533,724 of record NZ_JBICLV010000017.1, on the reverse strand, counting down.
TGCGCATATGGCACTATTTGCGGCCTATTTGATGACGATATTTGCCTGATGCTTCCAGTCTCTCCTCTCCCGCAGGCTGAGGAAGAACACAAAAAAAACGGCAACCTCAGGTTGCCGTTTTACTTTTATGGGGTGGTTCTTAATTAGTTGCTGGTATCCAGCTCATCAAAGCTCTTAACCAGGTCGTCAATGGCTTTGATTTGTTTCAGGAACGGTTCCAGTTTGTCCAGCGGCAGCGCAGACGGGCCATCGCATTTCGCGTTGGCTGGATCCGGGTGGGCTTCGATAAACAGCCCCGCCAGGCCGGTAGCCATACCGGCGCGCGCCAGTTCAGTCACCTGACCACGACGGCCGCCGGAGGCTGCGCCAAACGGGTCGCGGCACTGCAGAGCGTGCGTTACGTCGAAGATCACTGGCGACTGGTTAGAAACGTTCTTCATCACGCTGAAGCCCAGCATATCCACAACCAGGTTGTCATACCCGAAGTTTGCGCCACGGTCGCACAGGATCACCTGGTCGTTACCGCCTTCGATAAATTTATCGACGATGTTGCCCATCTGGCCCGGGCTAACGAATTGCGGTTTTTTTACGTTGATCACTGCACCGGTTTTCGCCATCGCTTCAACCAGGTCGGTCTGACGCGCAAGGAAGGCTGGCAGCTGAATCACATCGACAACGTCGGCTACAGGCTGCGCCTGGCTTGCTTCATGGACGTCGGTGATCACTTTCACGCCAAAGGTCTGCTTCAGCTCCTGGAAAATCTTCATCCCCTCTTCCAGGCCTGGGCCACGGTAAGAGCGAATAGAGGAGCGGTTGGCTTTGTCAAAAGAGGCCTTAAACACATACGGAATGCCCAGCTTCTGGGTCACGGTCACGTAGTGTTCGCAGATACGCATCGCGAGATCGCGGGATTCCAGAACGTTCATGCCGCCGAACAGCACGAACGGCAGGTCGTTCGCCACGTTGATATCGCCAATGCTAACCACTTTTTGTTTCATAGGATCGCCTTATTCAGGGGTGAATCGGAATTAAGATTAATGCAGTGTAATCTGTTTATGCGCGATGGAATTAATCTGCGCGCGAATCATCTCGCTGATAGGATCTTCCGGGCACTGCTCAACGAAATAACTCAAATCAGTCAGCGCAACGTGGTCACACTCAAGCTGGACGTAGATCAGACCGCGGTCGCGGATCTCATACGGATCTTCCGGGTTAAACTGCAGCAGCACCTCGCTGGCATGCAGCGCCAGCTCCATCTGCCGCTCTTCCATCAGCGCCGACTTTAAGGTGTCCAGCAGTTTGCGCACCACTTCAGCGTTATCCGCTTCGTCCAGATCTTCGTTGTACAGCTCTGCCATTGGGCTGATGTTGCCCTTCAGCCAGACATCCAGCGTGTGATCGTCGAGGGTGTCGCCATTGAACGGGTTGATTAACCACATTTCACCATCAAGCCACTCGGCGCGCAGCAGCATCTGCGTCGGGAAGATGACCGGCACCAGCGGAATATCCAGGCGGTGCGCCACCCATAATAAAATGGCCCCCAGGGAGACAGCGCTACCCTGACGGTTTTTCAGTACCTGATCGAGCCACAGCGCATCGGAGAGCCGATACACGCCACGCGTATCGCAAAAGCCCCATTCGCCGTAGAACAGCTCAATCAGTTTCTCCAGTTGCCAGTCCTGCGGGCGCGCCTGATTAATCTCTTCACGCGCCAGACTCACCAGATTCTCCAGCTCGTCGTAGACGTATTGTGAAATAAAATCATCGCGGATCATCTCTGATACTTTGATCATTCCATCGCACAACGGCACTTTGTTAAATTCGAAATCGGCCAAGGACTCCATGACTTACCCCAGTAACGGTATTCTTGTGGTGGCGAGTTTAATGATGATGTACAGCACCACCAGCCCCAGCAGAAAGGCGATAAACCCCACCTGCTGGCTGCGCGGACGATGACGCCCCAGCGCAATAAAACCCAAAACGATGTAGATGATAACGCCAAACAGCTTTTCAGTCAGCCATGTACCGTTATCAGTAAATGGCAGATAACCCGTCACCCACATTAATCCTGCCCCCGACACAAAGAGAACGGTATCGATGCAGTGCGGCAGTACCCGCACCCAGCGGGCGTTGATCAGCTGATTATTGCTGTAACGCCACCAGTAACGCAGCGCGAAAAAACTGATGGTCAGGGTGACGGCGGTCAAATGCAAGGCGATCAGCACAGAGAAGCTATTCATGGCAGCTTGCCTGCGGTCAGGCGCTCATTCCCGCCATAATCACGACAGGTTTCAACCTGGTCAAAACCTGCCTGCAAAAAGAGCGTACGCACGGCTTCGCCCTGGGTCCAGCCGTGCTCCAGCAGCAGCCAGCCGCCGCTCACCAGATGGTGACGAGACTGAGTAATGATATGGCTGAGATCGGCCAGCCCCTGATCGGCGGCAACCAGCGCGCTGAGCGGCTCGAAACGCACATCCCCTTCGGCGAGATGGGGATCCGCTTCATCAATATAGGGCGGGTTACTGACGATCATTTCAAACTGCCGGTCGGCAAGCGCGGTGAACCAGCTGCTGTGCAGCACCGTCACATTAGGCAAAGCCAGGCGCTCAAGATTGCGCTGGGCCAACGCAACCGCATCGGGCATCACATCCACCGCAGTGACCTGACAGTCCGGGCGTTCACTGGCCAGCGCCAGGGCAATGGCCCCGGTGCCGGTGCCTAAATCAAGAATGCGCGCAGGCGCAGCGGGCAATCTCGCCAGCGCCTGTTCCACCAGACACTCGGTGTCGGGACGGGGGATCAGGGTGGCTGCAGAGACATACAGCGGCAGCGACCAGAACTCACGCTCCCCCACCAGATGCGCTACCGGCTCGCCGGTTTTACGGCGGGCCAGGAGCATCTCAAGCAGGGCTTGCTGGTCGGCGGTTAGCTCTGTTTCGCCAAAGGCAAGAATGTAAGTCCGTGCTTTCCCGGTCACATGCCCGAGCAAGATCTCCGCGTCGCGACGTGGGCTTTCGCCTCCCGCCAGCTCGCTTACCGCCTGCTGTAGCCAGTGCTGAAAATCCATTAATCCTGCTCTGCCAGCGCCGCCAGCTGATCGGCCTGGTACTCCTGCACGATAGGTTCAATCAGTGAATCCAGCTTGCCTTCCATGGTCTCATCCAGACGGTAGAGGGTCAGGTTGATACGGTGGTCGGTCACGCGGCCCTGCGGGAAGTTGTAGGTGCGGTTGCGATCGCTGCGATCGCCGCTGCCCAGCAGGTTGCGACGGGTCGACGCTTCGGCCTGCTGGCGTTTTGCCATTTCTGCTGCGTGAATACGCGCGCCCAGCACCGACAGCGCTTTGGCTTTGTTTTTGTGCTGGGAACGTTCGTCCTGACACTCCACCACAATGCCGGTTGGCAGGTGGGTAATACGGATCGCGGAATCGGTGGTGTTAACGTGCTGACCGCCCGCACCGGAAGAGCGGAAGGTATCGATACGCAGATCGGCCGGGTTGATGTCCGGCAGCTCGGCTTCCGGCAACTCAGGCATCACCGCCACGGTGCAGGCAGACGTGTGGATACGGCCCTGGGATTCGGTGGCCGGTACGCGCTGCACACGATGGCCGCCGGATTCAAACTTCAGGCGACCGTACACACCCTCGCCGCTAATTTTGGCAATCACTTCTTTATAACCGCCGTGCTCGCCTTCGTTGGCGCTCATGATCTCCACGCGCCAGCGGCGGGATTCGGCATAGCGGCTGTACATGCGGAACAGATCGCCGGCAAACAGGGCCGCCTCATCCCCGCCGGTTCCGGCGCGGACTTCGACAAAGGCGTTGCGCTCATCGTCCGGGTCTTTCGGCAGCAGCAGCACCTGCAGCTGTTGCTCCATCTCTTCCGCGCGAACTTTGGCTTCCTGCAACTCTTCCTGCGCCATCTCGCGCATTTCCGGGTCATCGAGCATCATCTGCGCGGTTTCGATATCTTCCTGAACCTGTTGCCAGTCGGTAAAGCAGCGTGAAACATCGCTTAATTGAGCATACTCGCGCGACAGGGCGCGAAAACGTTCCTGGTCGGCAATGGTTGCGGCATCGCCGAGCAGCGCCTGAACTTCTTCATGGCGCTCGTGCAATGCTTCCAGTTTGGCGACGATAGAGGGCTTCATAGGCGTAAGTGCACCTTATAATAATAAAATGGGTATGGCGCGCTATTCCAGCCCGAGGCTGTCGCGCAGAATGTTCAGGCGTTCGTCGTCCCCGTTACGGGCGGCCTGTTGAAGTGATTTGGTTGGGGCATGGATCAGGCGATTGGTCAGTTTCCATGCCAGTTCCTGCATGATGACCTGCGGATCGCCGCCCTGTTCGAGAGCCGCCATCGCTTTGGCAGTCAATTCATTACGGACCTGTTCCGCCTGACCGCGGTACTCGCGAATGGTCTCGCTGACGCTTTGCGCGCGCAGCCAGGCCATAAATTCGCTGGTTTCCTGCTCAACAATGGTCTCGGCCTGCACCGCTGCCGCTTTACGCTGGGCAAGGTTGTGCGAAATGATGCTCTGCAGATCGTCCACGCTGTACAGATAGGCGTTCGCCAGTTTGCCGACGTCAGGCTCGACATCGCGCGGAACGGCAATGTCTACCAGCAGCATCGGCTGATTACGACGGGATTTCAGGGCGCGCTCCACCATGCCTTTACCGATGATCGGCAGCGGGCTGGCGGTGGAACTGATAATGATATCCGCTTCGTGCAGACGGGCGTCGATGTCGCTCAGGGCGATCACCTCCGCACCGACTTCATCCGCCAGCGTCTGGGCGCGTTCGCGGGTACGGTTGGCGATAATCATCTTCTTCACTTTGTGCTCGCGCAGATGGCGTGCGACCAGCTCGATGGTTTCGCCCGCGCCCACCAGCAACACAGAGACCGTGGAGAGGGATTCGAAAATTTGTCGCGCCAGGGTACAGGCAGCGAAAGCAACCGAAACGGCACTGGCGCCAATGTCGGTTTCGGTTCGCACTCGCTTGGCGACAGAGAAGGATTTCTGGAACATGCGTTCCAGCTCGCTGGCCTTGAGGTGGCCTTTCTGCGAATCGGCAAAAGCTTTTTTAACCTGCCCGAGGATCTGCGGCTCGCCCAGTACCAGCGAGTCGAGACCGCTGGCCACGCGCATCAAATGGCTGACCGCATCATTATCCTGATGCCAGTAGAGGCTGTTGCGCAGCTCTTCTTCGTTCAGATTGTGGTACTCGCATAACCAGCGAATCAGCGCTTCGTGCAGGTTGTCCTGCTCTTCGACGCTAAGATAAAGCTCAGTACGGTTGCACGTTGACAACACCACGCCCCCCTGCACCATCGGCTGGGCAAGCAGACTTTCCAGCGCCTGGTCGAGCGTATCCGGCGCAAACGTCACACGTTCTCGCAGTGAAACCGGGGCTGTTTTGTGGTTAATACCGAGTGCTAAAAGGGTCATATGAGCGGGAGTAGTACCAGCGTTAATAAGGTTAGCAGGCCGCATCATACAGGATGCGCGAGATCAATAAAAGAGACTGCCCCCTTTCGGAGTAATAGGTTATCAGTTCATATTCACCAAAAAAGTTCGTTATGCCGCCAACGCATCTGCAACATGAAGTATGAAGTTAATTCTATGATTTAGGATAACTTGAGCGTAGACGCTGCGGCATACGGGCGCTAGCATTAAGAACTATAACTGCCACGTATCTCAAGGATTCGTCATCATTATGACCAGACTGATTCGCCTGCTGCCCCTGGCCGCGCTGGTGCTGACCGCATGTTCTATTACACTGCCTAAAGGACCGGGCAAAAGCCCGGATTCGCCACAGTGGCGCCAGCACCAGCAAGCGGTGCGTGCGTTAAACCAGTATCAAACCCGCGGCGCCTTTGCTTATCTGTCGGATCAGCAGAAAGTGTATGCCCGTTTCTTCTGGCAGCAGACCGGGCAGGATCGCTATCGCCTGCTGCTGCTGAACCCGCTGGGCAGCACCGAAATGGAGCTGATTGCCCAGCCGGGCAGCGCACAGGTCACCGACAATAAAGGGCAGAAATATACCGGTACCGATGCCGAAGAGATGATCGGCAAGCTGACCGGGATGCCTATTCCTATTACCAGCCTGCGCCAGTGGATCCTCGGCCTGCCGGGCGACGCCACCGACTATAAACTCGATGACCAGTATCGCCTGAGCGAAGTGAACTACAGCCAGAACGGTAAAAGCTGGAAAGTGGTGTACGGCGGTTACGACAGCCACAGCAAACCGGCCCTGCCGTCCAGCCTGGAGCTGACCGAGGGTAACCAGCGCATCAAGCTGAAGATGGATAACTGGATTGTCAAATGATGACCCACTGGCCTTCGCCCGCAAAACTGAACCTTTTTTTATACATTACCGGACAGCGTGCTGACGGGTATCACACCCTACAGACGCTGTTTCAGTTTGTAGACTACGGCGACACCATTTCCATCGAGCTGCGTCAGGACGGGCAGATCCGCCTGTTGACCCCGGTGGACGGCGTGGCCGACGAAGATAACCTGATCGTGCGCGCCGCCCGCCTGCTGATGCGCGCCGCGCATGATTCCGGCCGTCTGCCCGCGGGCAGCGGTGCGGATATCAGCGTCGATAAACGCCTGCCGATGGGCGGCGGACTCGGCGGTGGATCCTCTAACGCCGCTACCGTGCTGGTGGTGCTCAACCACCTGTGGGGCTGTGGCCTGTCGGTGGATGAACTGGCCGCGCTCGGGCTGACACTCGGTGCCGACGTGCCGGTGTTTGTTCGCGGACACGCAGCCTTTGCTGAAGGTGTGGGCGAGATCCTCTCTCCGGCAGAACCTGCAGAAAAATGGTACCTGGTGGCCCATCCCGGCGTAAGTATTCCGACCCCGGTTATCTTTAAAGATCCAGACCTTCCGCGCGATACCCCAATAAGGTCAATAGAAACGTTATTAAACTGTGAATTCAGCAACGATTGCGAGGATATCGCAAGAAAACGTTTTCGCGAGGTTGATGAAGCGCTTTCCTGGCTGTTAGAATACGCGCCGTCGCGCCTGACTGGCACAGGGGCCTGTGTCTTTGCTGAATTTGATACGGAATCCGCTGCACGTCAGGTGCTCGAGCTGGCTCCAGAGTGGCTGCATGGTTTCGTAGCGCGTGGTATGAATGTCTCCCCGCTGCAGCAGGCCATTCTGGCGCAACCTGAGTTTCGGTGACAACGTCACCCTGTTCCAGACGTTGCATCGCGCTCTTTAATACACCGCCTGGATAGCATTCGCCTGGCCCGCACAGTTTACGGCGAACTATCCACCACTGGACGCATGCCTGAGGTTCTTCTCGTGCCTGATATGAAGCTTTTTGCTGGTAACGCCACCCCGGAACTAGCACAACGTATTGCCAACCGCCTGTACACTTCTCTTGGCGACGCCGCCGTAGGTCGCTTTAGCGATGGCGAAGTCAGCGTACAAATTAACGAAAATGTACGCGGTGGTGATATTTTCATCATCCAGTCCACCTGTGCTCCAACGAACGACAACCTGATGGAATTGGTTGTTATGGTCGATGCCCTGCGCCGTGCTTCCGCTGGCCGTATCACTGCTGTTATTCCTTACTTTGGTTATGCCCGTCAGGACCGCCGCGTCCGTTCCGCACGTGTACCTATTACCGCTAAAGTTGTCGCTGATTTCCTCTCCAGTGTTGGCGTTGACCGCGTTCTGACGGTTGACCTACATGCCGAGCAGATCCAGGGCTTCTTCGACGTTCCGGTTGATAACGTATTTGGTAGCCCAATCCTGCTGGAAGATATGCTGCAGCTGAACCTGGACAACCCGATTGTGGTTTCCCCGGACATCGGCGGCGTGGTTCGCGCACGTGCTATCGCTAAACTGCTCAACGATACCGACATGGCGATCATCGACAAACGTCGTCCACGCGCTAACGTTTCTCAGGTGATGCACATCATCGGTGACGTCGCTGGCCGTGACTGCGTGCTGGTTGACGACATGATCGACACCGGCGGCACTCTGTGCAAAGCCGCCGAAGCGCTGAAAGAGCGTGGTGCAAAACGCGTATTCGCTTACGCGACTCACCCGATCTTCTCCGGCAATGCCGTGAACAACCTGCGCAACTCCGTCATTGATGAAGTTGTGGTGTGTGACACCATCCCGCTGAGCGACGAAATCAAAGCGCTGCCAAACGTGCGTACTTTGACCCTGTCCGGGATGCTGGCCGAAGCGATTCGTCGTATCAGCAACGAAGAATCGATCTCTGCAATGTTCGAACACTAATCGGACGCAGTCTGAAAACCCGCTACGGCGGGTTTTTTTGTCTGTGGTATTCATTTGTATGATTAATGCCTCCTTCACCTGCCATTGATATGACAGATGATGCGCAACTGGATAATGATTGTGAAAAACGCTTCCTCTCATGTTCTTCCCTTCCGCGCCCTCATCGACGCCTGCTGGAAAGAGAAATACACCCTGTCACGCTTTACCCGTGACCTTATCGCCGGGATCACCGTCGGTATCATTGCCATTCCGTTGGCGATGGCGCTGGCGATTGGCAGCGGCGTGGCACCGCAGTACGGCCTGTATACCGCCGCCGTCGCCGGGATTGTGATTGCCCTGACCGGAGGGTCACGCTTTAGCGTCTCCGGGCCGACCGCAGCCTTTGTGGTGATCCTCTATCCGGTATCCCAGCAGTTCGGCCTCGCCGGGCTGCTAGTGGCGACCCTGATGTCCGGGGTATTTTTGATTCTGTTCGGCCTGGCGCGCTTTGGCAGGCTGATTGAGTACATTCCGCTTTCCGTGACCCTGGGCTTTACCTCCGGGATCGGCATCACCATCGGCACCATGCAGATTAAGGATTTCCTCGGCCTGCAGATGGCTCATGTGCCAGAGCACTACCTGCAAAAAGTGGGTGCGCTGGCGATGGCGCTGCCGACGACAAACCTCGGCGATGCGGCGATTGGCGTGGTGACGCTGGGGACACTGATCCTCTGGCCGCGCCTGGGCATTCGCCTGCCCGGCCATCTGCCTGCTCTGCTGCTGGGCTGTGCGGTAATGGGCGTGGTGAACCTGCTGGGCGGCCACGTGGCCACTATCGGCTCGCAATTCCACTATGTCCTGGCGGATGGTTCCCAGGGAAACGGTATCCCGCAGCTTCTGCCGCAGCTGGTACTGCCCTGGAATCTGCCCGGATCCAGCTTCACCTTAAGCTGGGATTCCCTGCGCGCCCTTCTGCCCGCCGCCTTTTCAATGGCAATGCTGGGGGCGATTGAGTCGTTGCTCTGCGCGGTGGTGCTGGACGGCATGACCGGCACCAAACACAAAGCCAACAGCGAGCTGGTCGGTCAGGGGCTGGGGAATATTATCGCGCCGTTCTTCGGCGGGATCACGGCGACCGCAGCCATTGCCCGCTCGGCGGCGAACGTGCGTGCCGGGGCAACCTCCCCGGTCTCGGCGGTGATCCACTCGGTACTGGTGATCCTCGCCCTGCTGGTGCTGGCTCCCCTGCTCTCATGGTTACCGCTGTCGGCCATGGCGGCCCTGCTGCTGATGGTGGCGTGGAACATGAGTGAGGCGCACAAAGTGGTGAACCTGCTGCGCCGCGCACCGAAGGACGACATCATCGTGATGCTGATCTGCATGTCGCTGACCGTGTTGTTTGACATGGTGATCGCGATAAGCGTCGGGATTGTGCTGGCCTCGCTGCTGTTTATGCGCCGTATCGCCCGCATGACCCGTCTGGCAGCGGTTAACGTCACGGTTCCGGACGATGTGCTGGTGTTGCGGGTGATCGGCCCCCTGTTCTTTGCTGCCGCCGAAGGCCTGTTCAGCGATCTGGAGTCGCGCATTACGGGTAAGCGGATTGTGGTGCTGAAATGGGATGCAGTGCCGGTGCTGGATGCGGGCGGGCTGGACGCCTTCCAGCGCTTTGTGCAACGCCTGCCGGAAGGCTGTGAACTGCGGGTGAGTAATCTCGAGTTCCAGCCCCTGCGCACCATGGCGCGCGCAGGAGTGCAACCTATTGCCGGTCGTCTGGCCTTCTATCCGAACCGCGAGGCCGCGTTAGCGGATTTGTGACATCCGCCGCTGCATCATGATACTTATCGCCTGCTGGAGCCATGCATGGACAGCAGGCGTCATCCAGGTCCCTTTCATCAGATGCGGCTCCTGCTGCATCGCCTGACGAAATTTCTGCTGCGTCACGGGGTTGGTTCCCGCATAAGACTGGAACAGTTCCAGCCAGTTTTCGGCCAGCTGTTGCGCGTCGTCAGAGGCGGGATCCAGCGTTTCTGACTCGGCCCGGTGCAGCTTCGCCACCAGCGGTGGCCACTCCATCATGCGATCAAAATAGTGCGCCCGGGTAAACGCCATCTCCTCCGGTGAGAGGTAGTTTTGCCAGATGGCGAGTTTTGATTCCGCAAATGCCCGGGTTATGTAATCCATTATCTCTGTCGTGATACCCGTTTGCTCGCGCATCTGCGCCTCGACGTTGTGCATCTCGTTGAGACGGGTCAGAAACGCCGGTTTGCCCGCCGTGTCCTGCTCAAGGCGCACCATCCAGCGCGTGGCCAGATCCTGCGCCCTGGGATCAGAGACCTCAACATTGTTCTCCAGCAGGGTTTTCACCTCCACTACCAGAGCGGCCCAGATCTCTGCCAATGCCTCTTTGTGCATTGCAAAGGGCAACTGCTGTAACTCTTCTTTACTAAACCAGCGATCGTACATGTTCATTAACTCCAGAGTCTGTAGCCAGGACTCCAGATCGAGATCCTCACGGGTATCAAGCCCGGTGCGTAAATCAACAAGCCTGTCGCGCAGCGTGGTAATGCTGCGCACCTGCTTATCCAGCAGACGGATTTGCGCGTCGAGCAGTTCCGATAACGTGAGGGAATCTTTTTCCAGAAAATCCCGGATTTCAGCAAGTTCCAGCCCTGCCTTTGCCAGCGCCTGAATCATATGCAGGCGCTGAACATCGGCCAGATTATAGAGCCGGTACCCTGCCGCGCTTCTGGCAGAAGGCAGCAACAATCCTGTTTGCTCATAGTGGTGCAAGGTGCGCACGGTGATCCCGGCACGTTTTGCCAGTTCTCCGACCTGAATTAACATAACGGCTCCTTCTTATGCCAGTGGCGTCACTCTGGGGCCTTACGTTACGTGAGGGTCAATACGTGATGCAAAAAAAACGACTCCAGAAGGAGCCGTTTCGGTGTTCATTGGTGAGCACTTTAGCTGTGCTTATGCTGACCGCGACGGCAGCGCTTGTCGTAGTGGCGCACCCACCAGTATTTGTCGCAGACCTGCTCGTGACCGCTGACGCGAGCACCCGCAAGCCACAATACGGCACCCAGGAAAATGCTCAGGACCGCGCCATGCGCAAAGTATTGCGGCAGGTCAAGTTGCGGCAGCTGGTTTAAAATGGAATACCCGACGCCAACCACCATAACCATCAATCCCAACCCCATTAGCACGTTACCGAGTAACGAAGCGTTTCTGCGTTTCATGTGTCACCTCCGTAGCTTTGGGTTGCAGGGGAATAATCTCCCTAATCCTTGTGTGTAAAGTATAGACACCACCCCTGGGCCTGATTGCGTAAGGGATCACATTTACGCACATCCGGGCAACAAAACTTTACAAATAAATCCTTGAGTTGCATGAAATTCTAATGATTCAAACCGGGTACTATTCAGGTTCTACGTAACGGCGTGCAGAATTTTGTCAAGCGACGCGGCAGACAGTACACTACGCGCCAGACTTAGCACTTTCAGGAACAAAAACGTGACGATTAAACTGATTGTCGGCCTGGCCAACCCCGGCGCGGAATATGCGGCTACCCGCCACAACGCGGGCGCCTGGTATGTTGATCTGCTGGCCGAACGGTTGCGCGCTCCCCTGCGCGAAGAAGCGAAATTCTTCGGGTATACCTCTCGCGTAAACCTGGCCGGAGCGGATGTGCGTCTGCTGGTGCCGACCACGTTTATGAATTTAAGCGGCAAAGCCGTGGCCGCGCTGGCGACCTTCTACCGTATCAACCCGGATGAGATCCTGGTTGCGCATGACGAACTGGATCTTCCTCCGGGTGTCGCAAAATTCAAACTCGGCGGCGGTCACGGTGGGCATAACGGTCTAAAAGACATCATCAGCAAACTGGGCAATAACCCTAATTTTCACCGTTTGCGCATCGGTATTGGTCATCCGGGCGATAAAAACAAAGTTGTTGGCTTTGTACTCGGTAAGCCTCCGGTTTCCGAACAGAAACTGATCGACGAAGCGGTAGACGAAGCGGCGCGTTGCACAGAAATCTGGCTGCAGGATGGCTTAACCAAAGCCACCAACCGTTTGCACGCTTTTAAAGCGCAATAACCGGGGCGCGACGCCTTTTTTGCCCCGCACGCTGCGGGTTACGTGTATAATAGGCGTAGTTATTTACTTTTCTTCGACTCGTTAATGTTAACGTGTTGAATATCAAGACATTAAGGTGATTCAGAAATGGGATTCAAATGCGGTATCGTTGGTCTGCCTAACGTTGGCAAATCCACCCTGTTTAACGCGCTGACTAAAGCGGGCATCGAAGCGGCTAACTTCCCGTTCTGCACCATCGAGCCAAACACCGGTGTCGTGCCAATGCCCGATCCGCGTCTGGACCAGCTCGCGGAGATCGTTAAGCCGCAGCGTATTCTGCCAACCACCATGGAGTTCGTGGACATTGCAGGCCTGGTGAAAGGCGCGTCCAAAGGTGAAGGCCTGGGCAACCAGTTCTTGACCAACATCCGTGAAACCGAAGCCATCGGCCACGTTGTCCGTTGCTTTGAAAACGACAATATCATCCACGTGAACAACAAAGTGGATCCGGCTGACGATATCGAAGTCATCAACACCGAACTGGCCCTGTCTGACCTCGACACGTGCGAGCGCGCCCTGCATCGCGTGCAGAAGAAAGCCAAAGGTGGCGACAAAGACGCGAAAGCAGAACAGGCCGCGCTGGAAAAATGTCTGCCACAGCTGGAAAACGCCGGCATGCTGCGCGCGCTGAAAAACCTGACAGAAGAAGACAAAGCGGCGATCAAATACCTGAGCTTCCTGACCCTGAAGCCAACCATGTACATCGCTAACGTCAACGAAGACGGTTTCGAAAACAACCCATACCTCGACAAAGTGCGCGAAATCGCGGCTGCCGAAGGCTCTGTGGTGGTAGCGGTCTGTGCCGCGGTAGAATCCGATATCGCCGAGCTGGACGATGCCGACCGTGAAGAGTTCATGGCCGAGCTGGGCCTGGAAGAGCCAGGTCTGAACCGCGTGATCCGCGCCGGTTACGAACTGCTGAACCTGCAAACTTACTTCACCGCTGGCGTGAAAGAAGTGCGTGCCTGGACTATCCCTGTCGGCGCAACCGCTCCACAGGCAGCGGGTAAAATCCACACCGATTTCGAGAAAGGCTTTATTCGTGCGCAGACTATCGCGTTTGAAGACTTCATCACCTACAAAGGTGAGCAAGGCGCGAAAGAAGCAGGCAAGATGCGTGCAGAAGGGAAAGATTACATTGTTAAAGATGGCGATGTAATGAACTTCCTGTTCAACGTTTAAGGTTTAGCTACCTGAAAAAAATCCACGCCGATGCGTGGATTTTTTTTGATAAAAGGAAAGCCCCTTATTCCTTTTCTGCTAAAAACACTTCTGCGCCAAATGCAGGCAGCGGATAGTGTTCCCCCCGCAGCACATCGCCATTGAGTAAGGGTTTCAGCGTCCGGCTTTCTTCTGCCAAATCAAGCGTGACGGCTTGTTTGCCATAGTTCTGTACAAAGATATATGCCTGTCCTTCGCTCTGCCTTACCGTTGCAACCACACCTTTTGGCAGGGGCATCGATGTAGAGGCGGTAATGCTATTTTCATCAGCAACCATCCGGTAAAAATCGTGCAGAAAATCCCCATCGGTTCTTGCTGCAAGGTAATACGCCTGCCCATTTCCCCAGGTGTTACGGGTTACTGCTGGCCGGCCCGCGTAAAAATCCTGTTGGTAGACGCCCAGGACTTCTGCCGTTTCCGCATGAATAAGATCGCAAAGCTCCCGACATTCATACTCGCGTCCCGGACTGTGCCAGGTTGATGACGTCATGCTGATTTGATTCGTTTCGCCGTCATACAGACCGTCGATCTCTTCCGACCAGATACCCAATACGTCGCGTAAAGGCCCCGGGAAACCAGTTGTGAAGCACAGATCATCCGTATTAACGATACCTGTCCAGTAGGTCGCAATAAACACCCCTCCAGCCGCCACGAACTGATTAACGCGTTCGGCAAAGGCTTCATTCACCATATAGAGCATCGGGGCGACGATTACCCGGTATGCGCTGAGGTCGGACTGTTGGCAAACAATATCCACCGGGATACTCTGCTGCCACAGCGCCTGGTAGTGCTGCTGCACCGTCTCTTCAAAGTGGATACCACAGTTACGTGGCCCGGCGGCGTCGTTGACCGCCCAGCGATTATCCCAGTCATACACCATCGCCACCTCAGCCCGATAATCCCCCCCTGCTATCGATGCCAGTTTCTCAAGTGCAGCGCCAACCTGCTTGACATCCCGCCCGACGCGGGTATCGAGATGGCCGACGTGATCTACCACCGCACCGTGTAATTTTTCGACCGAACCCCGGCTTTTACGCCACTGAAAATATTGTACCGAGTCAGAACCGTGGGCAATCGCCTGCATTGCCGACAGCAGATGCATCCCCGGTCTTTTGAGTTTGCTGACTGCCTGCCAGTTGGTGGTCCCGGGAGTGGACTCCATCAACAGAAACGGCAATCCGGGCTTCAGGCTTCGCATCAGATCAAACGTGAAGGCCGTGTAAGAGGCGATATTTTCCTGCTGTTGAGTCTTATGCCACTCCGGATAGCTGTCCCATGAGATGAAATCAACCTCCTGCGCCAGGCGCCAGTAATCGTAATCATTAAATACACCGTGAAAATTAGTGGTGGCGGGCATCGCGGGATTGAAGGCTTTCACCGTCTGAATTTCATGACGGCAAAACAGCGCAACCTGCTCACTCATAAAGCGTCGCCAGTCGATATTCAGCCCATGGACCGACTGTTCACCCAGTGGCCCCGGCGAATGAATCTGGCTCCAGCTCGAATATTCGTGGCTCCAGAATGCACTCCACCAGCGCTGGTTCAGGTTATCTAACGTTTGATACTTCTGTTTCAGCCAGTCGCGGAATGCCTGCTGGCAAATATCACAGTGGCAGTCACCGCCATACTCGTTTGAAATATGCCAGGCCAACACTGCCGGGTGATGCGCATAACGTTTCGCCAGTTGCTTATTAATATTTCCGGTCAGTCGTAAATATTCAGGAGATGAAACACAGTGATTATGTCGCTCCCCATGCAGATTTTTCGTCAAATCTTTATTGGTCCGTAATACCTCTGGGTATTTTTCTGAAACCCAGGCCGGTCTTGCACCGCTCGGTGTCGCCAGGAAGACATAAATCCCACTGGCGTAGAGGGTATCCAGAACGCTATCCAGCCAGCCAAACTGATATTCACCTTCTGCGGGTTCAAGTTTAGACCAGCTAAATATCCCTACCGACATCACGTTGCATTTTGTCTCTTTCATCATCGCGATATCCTTCTCAAGAATATCGGGCTGACTGAGCCACTGGTCCGGATTATAATCGGCACCGTGCAATAAATTGAGGTCCGTAAATAATTTGCTCATATTTTTCTTCCTTATGCTAAGGACGCTCTCTCCTGAGAAAGATCAACGGCTTTTCCTTTTCTGCTCCTGAGCGAAAATACCGAGAACAGCGTAAACAGCCCTGAAACAGCGCCAAGAATGATATAGGTATTAGCAAACCCAATGGTGTCGTATAAATGCCCTACCACCGGGGAATAGACTGTCGTCGCAATGGATGCTGCAAACAGCACCAGTAAATAGATTGTGGATGACAATTTATGGTCAAAATTCTGGGCAATAAACTTAAAGACGGAGATCAGGATTAAGGGTTTTTCAATGGCGTGCATCATCTTCACTGCCGCAATCCATACCGGACCCAGCGGAACCGCAGATCCCAGAATACGCACCGACATGATCGACCCGGCTATGACCAGCGCCCGCTTCGCCCCGACGCGATTGACAAACCACGGCATCAGCCCAAGGAATAAAGTTTCGCCACACACCTGAATGGATGCCAGAGTGCCGTACCATTTATTCCCTTCGTCAACGCTCGGGAACTGTAAAGAGAAGTACTGCGCAAACTGTTGGTCGTAGGTATCATAGATTTGGGTAACAAACAGCGTAAAAATAATCAGCATCCAGAACTGCTTGTCTTTCATTAATTCAAAAACATGCCCCGCTTTCAATGACGAGGTCATCTTCTCTTCTTCCAGTGTGACTGTGATTTTCGTCAGCATAAAGCAGACAGCCGCTAAGACAATGGCAATACTGGCCAGCCAGAAAGAGAGATTGGGATTATCGTTAATATTACGCCCGACAATATAGGCCGCAGCCGCCCATCCCAAAGAGCCCCACATTCTCACACGTCCATATTCGAAAGCGTAGCGGCGGGATATTTTGTCAATATACGAGTCAATGACTCCACACCCGGAGTTAAAAATAACCCCAAGATAAATGCCGCCCAGAATCGCGCCCAACCAGAAGGAGCTGACGAGGAGGGGCGCATAAATATAGATAAAGAACGGCCCGACCGGCAGCAGCAAAGCAAGAATTAAAAAAATCAGCGATTTTTTTGTGCCAAATTTATCTGATATAAAGCCAAAAAATGGCTGCATGGTCAGCGCAATAAAGGCATTTATTGCATACAACCACCCCGTTTGGGTGGCGCTAATGCCTAAATGCTGAGTCGTCCAGATGACAAAAAAAGCCATCGTCGACGACCAGGCAAACAGATAGAGAAAATCGAAAATGCTTAAAAGGACATAGTTCCTTTTACCGGTAACCATATTTTTCTTCCTCAAGAAGGAACAGGGTCGGTGCTTCACTGTGGGCTCAGTGAGTCGCGTTCTTTTAGATCATGCCTGGGACGATATGCACCCGATTAGTGATAATGTGAAAATGTATGACGCTCACATCAACGTGTTACATACAATACCTGACAAAAGACGCGAACAACTCTCCTTGATGAAAAGTGCAATCAACATCACAGAACGTAATTTTAAAAGCAGAAAAAGGTGAGCAAGATCGCCAAATTTCGCCATGTGAAGGTATGACATTTTGATATAATTTCGCTCACGCCACCGATGACAGGCGTTTTTTCAGCCACGCAAAAAGAAAGGATTGAGGGTGAACAAGAACAGAAATGCGACCCTGGAAGATGTGGCGCGTCAGGCCGGTGTCTCCTACCAGACCGTTTCCCGGGTACTCAATAAATCGGTGAACGTTGCCGAAAAAACGCGTCTTCGTGTCGAGCAGGCGATTGAAGATTTGCGCTACGTTCCTAACCGTCTGGCGCAACAGCTGGTCGGTAAACGCACCCAGACGCTGGGGTTAGTGACCACCTCCCTCGCACTGCATGCGCCGTCGCAAATTGCCGCCTCCGTAAAAAAGCACGCCCGTGAGGCGGGTTACCAGGTCCTGATTTCGATGATTGATGAAGCTGACCCTACGGTCATACAGCAATCGATTAACGATTTTAAATCCCAGTTTATTGAAAAAATCCTGATTAACGTCCCGCTGGAAACCCCTCCTGCCAGAAAGCTGGCTGAACAGAATAACGAGGTCACCTGTCTTTTTCTCGACGTTGCCCCGGACAGCGGTGTGTTTCATGTCATCTTTGATCCGGCAAACGGTACCCGGGAGAGCGTTAAACGCTTATGCGAACTGGGGCATAACAGCATCGTACTGATGCCGGGCCCTCAGCACTCTGTCTCGGCAAAGCTGCGTCTGGAAAACTGGATAAGCAGCCTGGCGACATTTGGCAAAACGCCCGCAGCCGTTATTTTTGGTACCTGGGATGCCCAAAGCGGCCACGATGGCGCGCGGCAGCTTATCGAAAATAAGATTGAATTTAGCGCTCTGCTGGTGGGTAACGACCAGATGGCGCTGGGCGCCTTGAGTGCGCTCAATAAGGCGCAGATAGAGGTACCCCATCAGGTTTCCATTATCGGCTACGATGACAGTTACGAAAGTGCCTTTTTCATCCCTTCCCTTACCACTGTGCGCCTCGATTTAGACGCCCAGGGTAAAGAAGCGGTGACCAGAGTGCTGGCGGCGACACCCGAAAGCATACCTGACAGCAGCATTTTGCCCGCTGAATTTATTTTACGTGATTCGATTGCGACGAACTGACAGAGATAAAAAAGCCGCGCGAGCGGCTACTCAGCCTTAATGACTCTCCGCGCTGGCTGAGAAAACCCCCTCCGGTACGCCGCAGGCGTGGTCGATAGCTGATTTCTGAAGTGATGACGCATCGTCGCCACGCTGCCAAACCCGACTTCCTCCGCAATGCGCTCCAGCGACAGCTGGCTGTTCTCCAGCAGATCCTGGCTGCGATTCAGGCGGGCGTTCAACAACCACTGGGCAGGGGTTTTACCGGTCGTCGCTGCAAAACGGCGCAGAAAAGTGCGTGGACTCATCCCGACAAACTTCGCCAGTGAATCGACGCTGTGCGGGGCGGCAAGGTTTTCAAGCAAATAATCAAACAGCGCGCCAAGCCGATGGCCTTCGTAGGCGACGGGTACCGCCTGCTGGATAAACTGGGCCTGACCCCCATCGCGATGCGGGGACACGACCAGCCGACGCGCCACCTGGTTGGCCGCCACGCTACCATAATCCCGTCGCACCAGGTGCAGGCACAGGTCGATCCCCGCCGCGCTTCCGGCCGAGGTGAGCACATCACCGTTATCGATATACAACACATCCGGCGTCACCTGAATGGCGGGATAACGCTGTTGCAGCACGTCAGTGTACCGCCAGTGGGTCGTGGCCTGCCGGTTGTTGAGCAACCCTGCGGCGGCCAGCACAAAGACGCCAGAGCAGATAGAGAGGATCCGCGCCCCACGCGCATGGGCGGCAACCAACTGCTCGCACAGTGCGGTGGGGACCGGTACATCCGCGCCCCTCCAGCCGGGGACGATAATGGTCCCGGCCTCCGCCAGCAGCTCCAGCCCGCCGTCAACCACCAGCCGGATGCCGCCCGTGGCGCGCAACGCCCCCGGTTCGACCCCCGCCACTGCAAAGCGATACCAGTTATCCCCCATTTCAGGGCGTGCAAGGCCGAAAATTTCCACGGCAATGCCGAATTCAAACGTGCATAAGCCGTCATAGGCCAGAGCCACAACCAGAGGATTGTTCATTACCGCACTCAGGGTATTTTGTCAGGATCCTGATGGTATATGGCATTTCTGCCTGCTGTCAAAACAGCGCGGCAATCGTAAAGTGATGGCTCAACTCAGGAGGACATGATGAGCTATGTAACTGATTACCCTGCTGCGTCAGCAGAAAACGCGGCGAAGCATTTTTTACAACGACTGAGTGTGGAAACGGATTGCGATGATGTCCATACCGCGCTCAAAGAGGGTGATGTCGATTTTGTATTGCTGCATGTGGTGGGCACCCCGGAGGCGTTTGCTCGCCGTCATATTCCGGGGGCGCTGCATCTGCGACATCGTGATATGACCGCGCAAAGCATGGCGGAATGGCCAGCCGATACCCTGTTTGTGGTCTATTGCGCCGGGCCGCACTGCAACGGCGCCGATCGCGCGGCGCTGAAGCTGGCACAACTGGGCCGCCCGGTGAAGATCATGATTGGGGGTCTGACCGGATGGGCCGACGAAGGTTTTGCGTTTAACGCCGCATAACGCCCCGGGTCGGCCCTCCACCCTTACCTGCCTGTTGCCGGATAGATGGTCTGTTCCGGCAACACCCGGCGATCAAAACGTCTGAAGGCATAGTACAGCGCCGCAGTGCAGAACCAGCCGATGATCCACGACACATCGTTGTCGGCAAAAATCCAGGTCAGCGAACCGTGGTAGAGCGGGTTCTCGATAAATGGCAACTGGATCAGTACGCCCACGGCATACACGCTGATACCAAACATATTCCAGTATCCGTAGCGTTGGCGGGGATCGAACAGCGCCGGAATATCTACGGCTTTACGGGAAATAATGAAGTAGTCGGTCAGGCTGATGGCACTCCAGGGTACAAAGAACGCCAGCAGGAACAGCAGGAAATGGGTGAAGTGTTTCAGGAATGCGGGTTCACTGAGCAGTGCAATCACGCAGGAGATGGCTACCATCAGCACCACAAAGATCACCCGGCTTCTCTGGCTCAACGTGGTCTGGTTGCGAAAACCGGACACGATGGTCGTCAGTGACATAAAGCTGCCGTAGGCGTTCAGGGTAGTAAAGGTGATTTTGCCGAAGCAGATGGCAAAGTAGATCACCATCGCCATTGCTTCACTTTTACCCAACCCGACGATATAGCTCACCTCATGTCCCTTAAAAGCGCTCCCGGCAATCGCCGCGGTGATCACTCCCAGCGTCATCGACGCCTGGGTGCCCAGCACCGTACCGCTAAAGACCGAGAAGAAGGTTTTCACGCCCGAGACGTTGCGAGGCAGATAGCGTGAGTAGTCCGACACATAGGGGCAAAAGGCGATCTGCCATGAGGAGGAGAGCGACACCGCCAGCAAGAACATCGGCATCGAGAAGTGATTATTCTGCGCAATCGCCCCCAGGTCGCTGGACATCAGCAGCGCGATAAACAGATAGAGAAACGCCAGCACCCCTACCACGCTCGCCACCTTGCCGAGCTTGTGGATTACGCGATATCCCAGCACCGCAATCACGATTATAATCGCGCTGAACAGGATCATCCCCGCGACGTTCGACACCGAGAGTAATTTCGCCATCGCCTGTCCGGCCAGCACCGTGCCGCTGGCTGAGAAGCCTACGTACATCACGCATACCAGCACCAGCGGGATCACCGCGCCCAGGACACCAAACTGCGCGCGGCTGATGATCATCTGCGGCAGGCCCAGACGTGGCCCCTGCAGGGCATGGAACGACATCACCACCGCGCCGAGTATCTGTCCCACCAGCAGGCCAATAATAGACCACACCACATCGCCGCCCAGCACGACCGCCAGCGCCCCGGTCACAATGGCCGTAATCTGCAGGTTACCGCCAAACCACAGCGTAAACTGACTGAAGGGATGACCGTGGCGTTCATTATCCGGGATGTAATCAATGGAGCGCGTTTCCGATAACCGCGTCCCGTTTTTCTTAGACTGCTCTTCTGAAGACGAAAAAGACGACATAGTTTTCTCTCTGAATGGATGATTAATGACCGCCAGACACCCAGCATGCGTCAGGGCAACGCCACATGACAGATCATGTATATACAACCATTGACATCTGCCCACACGAATCTGATGATGGATTTGTGAACTGAACTGTGAATAATTTGTAATTGTTTTGAAAATTATCTGTAGCGAAGATAGATCATTAACCCCCAATATCAGGGTGAAAAGGATATGATTACGCCCTTCACGTTCGCTTCCTTGCCGGTCACTCCGTGGAAAAACGGGGCGGGTGAAACCCGGGAGATCGTCAGCATTCCCTCTGCAGATGCCCCCTTTCTGTGGCGGGCCAGCATTGCCACGCTTGCCCAGGAGGGTCCTTTCTCCCTCTTTCCTGGCGTCGATCGGGTAATCATGTTGCTCGGCGATGGCGGGCTGTGGCTGCGCGGTGACGATCTGCTTCACCGCCTTGAGCCTGGCGTTCCCTGGGCATTTCCGGGAGAGTGGCGTCTTGCCACCGAGGGCGTCAGCGGACCAGGCCTGGACTTTAACGTTATGACCCAGCGCAGTCGGGCCTCCGCGCAAGTGACAATTGCCACTACCGCTCAGCAACCCGGCGCAGAAGGCATCGCCTTTGTGCTGAAGGGGGACTGGCAGCTCGCCGGAAATCATTACTCTCTGGCCAGCGGGATCTGGTGGCAGGGAGAGACGCCGGGGGCGTTTATGCCACACTCAGAGGAGGCCTCGCTGCTGCTGGCCGACATTCGCCGCCATAATGAGATACCCGACAGGAGTAAAAATGAATAACAACAGACGAAACGTTCCCGGGATCCGCCATTACGCCGGTCCGGCGGGCGGCTGGGGAGCCTTAAAGGCGACGGCAATCGCCGTGCGCACGCAGATGGATGCCTTTGACGCCCCCGCCACGTTGTTGCGCACCAACCAGCCCGACGGCTTTGACTGCCCGGGCTGCGCCTGGCCGGATAAAGAACACAAATCCACCTTCCAGTTTTGCGAGAACGGGGCCAAAGCAGTAACGTGGGAAGCGACCACGAAGCGCGTCACGCCAGACTTTTTCGCGGCGCACACCGTCAGTGACCTGTGGGCGAAAAGCGATTTTGAGCTGGAAGGCTATGGCCGTCTGACCCATCCCATGAAGTACGATCCCCAAAGCGACACCTTTCGCCCGGTAGAGTGGGACGACGCCTTTGCCCGTATCGGGGAGGTACTGCGCGATCTTTCGCCGGATCAGGTGGAGTTTTACACCTCCGGGCGCGCCTCGAACGAAGCGGCGTTCCTGTATCAGCTGTTCGCCCGCGAACTGGGCACCAATAATTTCCCCGACTGCTCCAACATGTGCCATCAGGCCACCAGCGTCGGCCTGCCCCGCTCTATCGGTATAGGAAAAGGCACCGTCTCGCTGGAGGATTTTGACCACACCGAACTGGTGATCTCAATCGGGCATAATCCGGGCACCAACCACCCGCGGATGATGGGCACGCTGCACGAACTTGCCCGCCGGGGGGTACCGATTATCGTCTTTAATCCGCTGCGCGAAACGGCGCTGGAGCGTTTTGCCGATCCGCAAAGCGTCAAAGAGATGGCAACCTACAGCGCGACCGACATCGCCTCAACCTATTACCAGGTCAAAGCCGGGGGCGACGCCGCCGCGTTAAAAGGGATTGCAAAACATCTTCTGGTCCTGGACGCGCTGGATCATGATTTTATCGCCACCCAGACTGAGGGGTTTACCACGTTTGCCTCCGATATCGCCGCCACCCCCTGGGAGGCCATAGAACGCGAGTCCGGCCTGCGCCGCGCCGACCTGGAGAACGTGGCGCAGATCTACGCCGCTTCCAGCGCCACCATCATTACCTACGGCATGGGGATCACCCAGCACAACAAAGGTACCGCCAACGTGCGCCTGATTGCCGACCTGCTGTTGCTGCGCGGCAATTTCGGTAAGCCCGGCGCGGGCATCTGCCCGTTGCGCGGCCACTCCAACGTGCAGGGCAACCGCACGGTGGGGATCACTGAAAAACCCTCAGCCGCCTTCCTTGACCGGCTGGGCACGGTGTTTGGCTTTACCCCGCCAGCTGCGCACGGTCACGACGCGGTGCAGGCCGCGCAGGCGATGATCGACGGCCAGGCAAAAGCGCTGCTCTGCCTGGGGGGCAATTTTGCCGTGGCGATGCCGGATCACGACAAGGCTTTCCCGGCGCTGAAAACGCTGGATCTCAGCGTGCATGTGGCGACCAAACTGAACCGCACGCACCTGCTGGTGGGCAAAGAGACGTATCTGCTGCCCTGCCTGGGGCGCACCGAACTGGATATGCAGCGCAGCGGCCAGCAGTCCATCACCGTAGAAGATTCCATGTCGATGGTGCATGCCTCCAGCGGGAAACTGAAACCGGCCTCCCCTTTCCTGCGCTCAGAACCTGCCATTGTCGCCGGGATCGCCCACGCCACCCTGACAAACAGTAAAACCGACTGGCTGGAGCTGGTCGCCGATTACGACCGCATCCGCGACCGAATTGAACAGACCCTTCCCGGCTTTGAGAACTTTAACGCCCGCATCCGGGTGCCCGGCGGATTCCGTATGCCGCTGCCGCCTACCGAGCGCGTCTGGCCGACGGCAACCGGCAAAGCGATGTTCTCCCTGTTTGACGGCGTAACCGAGAACAGCCCGGGGGAAGGTGAAAACGTCCTGCGTCTGGTGACCCTGCGCAGCCACGACCAGTACAACACCACTATCTACGCCCTCGACGATCGCTATCGCGGGGTTTTCGGTCGTCGCGACGTGCTGTTTATGAACGAAGAGGATATGCAGCAGCAGGGGCTGGAGCATGGCGACCGGGTGGATATCACCACCGCCCTCCCCGACAGTCAGCAGCGCCTCGACGACATCACCGTCGTGGCGTACAACATTGCGCCCGGTACGGTGGCCGCCTATTACCCGGAGGCTAACGTGCTGGTTCCGCTGAACTATCTGGATAAAGAGAGCGGTACCCCGTCGTATAAATCGGTGCCGGTGCAAATCACCCTGCGTTCAAAGGAGATTCGCCCTTTATAAAACGTCACGATCGTCGCCCGGAGCAAAGATGTCTTCACGTAGACATATTTGTATATTTAGTTCATGCTAAGACTATATCAATCACTCTGCGCTGAGGGAGCATCCCATGACGAAGCACCTGAACCTGGACTCTGAAGCCCGCGGCGATCGCGATCTGATCGCCATCAGAGCCGCAATGAATATTCTGGAAAAATGGGGCTGCTCGACAGAGCAGCAGCAGAATATTCTGCAGCTCTCCAGAGCGGCGCTCTACAAATACCGACAGAAAGAGACGAAGACAGCCTCGCTGACTCACGACCAGTTAACCCGAATCAGCTACCTGCTGAATATGCATTCGGCACTGCGCATTGTGTTCAGTAACCCGGAGAACGTCTACGGATTCATGACCATGGAAAACCACAATGCTTACTTCAATGGGGCAACGCCATTATCCCTGATTGAGGGCGGTGAGTTCGGCAACCTGCACGAAGTGGCGAAACGGGTGGACGTGCTGCGCGGAGGCCTCGCCGGATGATCCATCCCGAGATCCCCCGTACCGCGGTGGTTCCCCTCAAGGGCTACCGGCTGCTGCATACCAAGTATCCTGCCATCTATGTCTTCGAAGACGTCGCCACGCCCGAGGCATTCGATGTGTTGTATGAGATCCAGAAGCTCACCAATCCGCGCCTGACCCAGGAGGTGGGCAATCTCGCTCTGCTCCCGCGTAAAGAGTGGGTGCTGGGGATCCGCGGGGCGCACTATGCAATGGCCGCCTTTACCCACGTTAACCCGGACGGTAGCCGCTTTTCGAACGGCGATTATGGCGTTTACTACCTCGGAGACAGCAAAGAGACGGCGCTGGCCGAAATTGTCTACCACTGCCATCTTTACTGGCATAACGTGCCGGATCTGAAGTTCGAACGCTTCGAATACCGCTGCCTGGAGACCGAACTGGAGGGCTGTGCGTTTGCTGATATCACCGGCCTGCCGGATTCATACCCCTGGTATCATCCCACCGACTACCGCGAGCCACAGCAGTTTGGTGCTCGGCTGCGCGTCGCGGGGGAGACCGGAGTGACCTATCGCTCGGTTCGTAAACCTGGCGGCATCTGCTGGGCGCTACTCACGCCAAAACCTATTACCAGCATCATTCAGACCTCTCTGCACCAGATTATCTGGGACAAAGGGATTGTCAGCATCGGACTGGTCACGCCAGTCAGCAAATAAAAGTGCTTCAGGCAGACTCAGCGCCCAGGACAGATGTCCCATAAGAGTTATCAATGGTGCACAGCCAACGATCGTTTTCCAGGCGGAAAACATAGGTTGCACGGCGGGTGATTTCTGTCGTGCCGCCCTGTTCATCCGGGAAAAAAAGATGGGTTTCCATGATCACCAGCGCATCTCCCCCGCCTTCAATGACCTGGATATCGCCCTGTTTCACGATAAGCTGATCCTGAAAATAATCAGCGATAGAAACAAAGGCGTTGCGGATATTATTCTTACCTTTCACGATCATGCCGGGCTTTACGACCAGCGCGGCGTCTTCAGCGTAATACTCCATCAGCGAGTCAAAATCTTTAGCTGAGATCGCCCTGTCACACGACTTGATGATCTGGCAAAGCGGATGTTCGTTCATGTGCATTTCTCCTGGTTAATGACGGCCTGTATTCACTGTACCATCAGCCAGCCCAATATGTAGGCCAAAGACGCGCGACGCCCCGTAGGCCCTCCGATAAGACGCCGCGCAGACCTTACGCTTTATAGACTATTGCGCCAGGAAATACCCCGCCGCGCAGAACGCCACCACACCTGCAATCACCGTAGCGAATAACCCGCGGGTAAGAATGCCCACCAGCGTGGCAAAGGCCGCAGCCAGCAGCGAGATGCTAACCCCGGAATTCGTCATTGCGGGCTTGCTCAGCAGTTCGGCAGCCACCAGCGCGGCCATGATGGCGGTGGGAATAAAGCTCAGCCATTGCAGCATCACCTCCGGCAGACGAAAGCGCGATAACAGTAACACCGGTACGGTACGCATCAGCGCAGTGACCAACGCAGAGGCAAGAATAGTCAGAAGAATATGGCGTTCCATCTTATTTTCCTTTCCGGGTGCGTAACAGCAGCGTTGCCAGCGTGGCGGCAAGGGACGCGGCCACAATCACCACCAGACTGAGGGAACCACTCCCGGCAGTTAACAAGGTAATGACCACCGCAACAGCGATATTGATGCTTTCCAGTACCTTTCTGCGGCTGGCGAACCACATCATCAGGATCAGGCCAATAAACATCGACACCAGGCTGAAGCCCAGCCCCTCCATCAGCGATGCCGGCAGTGTGGTGGCCAGCCAGGCTCCGGTGACACAGGCGATGATCCAGTTCAGCCAGGCGGTAATATTCAGACCCAACATCCAGCTATAGCTGATTTTGCCCTGCGGACTGGCGCGCTGCACCGCCACGCCAAAGGTTTCATCCGTCAGCAGCAACCCACTCACCACTTTTTGCAGGGCCGTGTAGTCGCGAAAAAAGACGCTCATCGATGAACTCATCAGCAGATAACGCAGGTTCACCAGCAGCACGCTCAGCACCACGGACGCCATTTCGGCCCCCGCCGCCCACAGGGAGTAAAACAGAAACTGCGCCGAGCCTGCATAGAGCGCGCTCGCCAGCAGGGCAATTTGTCCGGTCGTAAAGCCGGATAGCGTGCCAATCGCCCCTGCGGCAAAGCCTATGCTCCAGTAACCGGCAATGGTCGGAATACAGGCGGCAATACCGGCCCGAAACTCCCCCGTGGCAGACGCGGGATGCCCGGTATTTAACTTCGTTAACATTATCTCTTCCCTTATATTACTTAGTTCAATAACTATCTTAAGAATCATCAACAATCGCTATAGTAAAATCCTGCTCAGCAGTGAAATTTACTCAGGTTGTGGGAGGCGCGAACGTGGGGCAACAAAAACGCGATGAGATCAGCCTGTGGCGCGACAGTCAGCTGCACGGCGGCATGGAGATCCTGCAAGCCACCTGCTATGAGCACAGCTACCCACCCCATTTTCATGATGAGTTTGTCATCGCTGCCTTTGCCCGCGGTGCGCAGCGCACCCGGGTATGCCGACAAAACGGCATTGCCGCGGCGGGTTCGGTGATGATTATCGCCCCGGGCGAGGTGCATACCGGCGAGGCGGTGCAGCGTGACGAAGGCTGGGATTACTGCGCGTTCTATCCGGGTGAAAAGCTGATTAACGAGGTGGCGCAAACGGTGCTCAGCGGCAAGGGCGACGTGAATTTTGGCCTGCAAGGGATCCGCCACGATCCGCTGATGGCCCGCCGTATGCTCCACGCTGCCAGCGTGATGAAACAGAGTCATGACCCGCTGGAAAAAGAGTGCGTGATGTATCAGATCCTCAATGTACTGGTAGGGCATTACGGGGAGCGCACCGTCAAAGGGTCGCGCCTGAGCGTTTTGCGGGCTGATATTCGCAAAGCGATCGCGTTTTTGCACTCAGCCTACGCCCAGCCCCTGACGGTTAAGGAGATTGCCCAGGTGGCGGGGCTAAGTGAATTCTATTTTATGCGCACCTTTCAGAAGATGACCGGCCTGTCGGTGCATCAGTATCTGACGCAAATCCGTCTGATGCGCGCTAAAGGGCTGTTGGCGAAAGGCATCGGCGCAGCGCAGGTTGCCAGCGATATCGGCTTTTTCGACCAGAGCCATTTGATCAAACAGTTTCGCGCCCATTTTGGTACGACGCCGGGGATGTTTGCCGCGGCGTCGATGTGAGGACACAGCGGGCGCTCTCGGTAAGACGCTTTCACGCACTCAGTTTCTGCGCGCGCAATGTCCGTCCCAAAATAACAAAACCGGGGCCGCTATGCGGACCCGGCCCTTTCAATCCTCAGCAATCACTCCTTAACACGCGCCCGCTTCCCTCTCTCCTCTTCCCCACCGTCTGTCGCTTCCACCAGCGTAAAATTAAAGTTCACCTCCGTATGCTCCCCACTCAGATCGCGCGACTGCGCCACAGCCGGATCTGTCACCTTCACCGGGTCCGCAATCAGCTCCGCCCTCGTCGCGAACGCAAAGTCATCCCACAGATATTCATCGCCGTTCAGGTTGATCTGCGTGGTCAGGTGCTTATACCCCGGCGCCGACACAAAGAAGTGTACGTGTGCCGGGCGGTTGCCGTGGCGACCCATGGCGGTCAGCAGTTTCTGCGTTGGGCCGTCCGGCGGGCAGCCGTAGCCACAGGGTACGATGCTGCGCACGGCGTAGCGACCATCGTCGCCGGTACGGACGCGGCGGCGCAGGTTGTATTCGCTCTGGGACTGATCGAAGAACGAGTAGCCGCCGAGAGTGTTGGCGTGCCAGATATCAACAATCGCCCCGGCCACCGGTTTACCGTGCAGATCGGTCACCTGACCCTGCAGCCACATGGTTTCGGCCTGCTCTTTGCCGTCGTCCATGCGGGCAAAGCCCTCGCTCAGGGGGGCGTTCGCTACATACAGCGGCCCTTCGATGGTGCGCGGGGTGCCCACCTCGTGGCCGGATGCGGCCTCTTTCTCGTCGGCACGCATATCCAGATAGTGCTCCAGGCCCAGACCGGCCGCCAGCAGCGCCGCTTCCTGGCGTCCGCCCAGCTCGTTGAGGTAGTTCACCGCCACCCAGAACTCTTCATCGGTCACGTCGAACTGCCTGATGGTCTTGCACAGGTCGCTCAGCAACTGGTGCATGATGTTTTTCAGACGATCGTTGCCGCCAGTGGAATTTAAGCCGCTGCTGATCGCCAGTAAGGATTCCAGTTCGGTTTGATGCACAGGATTCACAGACATTGCATGTTCCTCTTTGTAGGGTTCAGTTTGTTGTAGTTATGTCGATGACGATTATTCGTTGTGAATGGATGACGGGTGCGCGCACAGGGGCTGCACGCTGATTGCCATCCACGGGTAGAGCGGCAGCGCGGTCAGGATGTCGTGCAGCTCCTGGTTGTCTGCCACGTCAAAGATGCTGACGTTGGCGTACTGCCCGACCACACGCCAGATGTGCGGCCATTTACCTTCGCGCTGTAAGCGCTGGGAGTAGGCTTTCTCTTTCGCTTTGATCGCTTCCACTTCTGCCGACGGCAGCGATGACGGAATGTTGACCGTCATTTCCACTTTAAAAAGCATCGCGTTTTCCTTTTATTGGCGTGCGTAATGACGCAGCTTGTCTTCGTCTATGTCGATGCCTAATCCAGGCCCCTGCGGTAACGTCACCTCTCCCTGGCTGAAATCCAGGGGACGTACCACGATGTCATCCTTCAGCAGCAGCGGGCTGAACATCTCGGTGCCCCACTGCATTTTTACCGTCGACCAGGCGTGCAACGAGGCCACGGTGCCCAGCGTGCCTTCCAGCATGGTGCCGCCGTACAAGGCCACGCCAGCCGCCTGCGCCACGTGCGCCAGCTTCAGGACCTGAGCCGGGCCGCCCGCTTTGGCGATCTTCAGGGCATAGACGCCGGTAAAACCGCCGCTCGCCAGGGCATAGCCGTCATGGCTGGTCGCTACCGCTTCATCGGCCAGAATCGGCACCGCAAAACGCTGGCTGAGGGTGATTAACCCTTGCCGATCCCACAGCGGGATCGGCTGTTCCACCAGGTCGATCCCGCCCGCCTGCAACTGCGTCATCCCTTTGATGGCAGTGGTGAGATCCCAGGCCTGGTTGACGTCCACCCGCACGCTGACCTCATCCCCCAGCGCGGCTTTGATCGCCAGCGCATGACGAACGTCCAAATCCAGCCCACGCGCGCCGATTTTTAGCTTGAAGGTGTCGTGGCGCCCTTCCGCCAGCAGACGTTTACCCTCTTCAATGTCTTTTTGGGTGTCGCCGCTCGCCAGGGTCCACAGCACCGGCAGGCGCTGAGTGAGCGCCCCGCCCAGTAGCGCGCTGACCGGCAGCCCCAGCGCTTTGCCCTGGGCATCGAGGAAGGCGGTTTCGAGGGCAGATTTGGCGAAGGTGTTGCCCTTCACGCTGGCGTTCATCTTCTGCGCCAGGTCGGCGACGCCCTGGAACGACTGGCCGCACAGCAGCGGAGCCAGATAGGTTTCAATCGCGGATTTGATCGCTTCCGGGCTTTCTGCCCCGTAGCTCAGGCCGCCAATCGTTGTCGCTTCTCCCCAGCCGGTGATCCCATTGGCGCACTGCATGCGGACGATGGTCAGCGTCTGGCAACCCATGGTCGCCATCGACAGCCGGTGCGGGCGAATGGTGGGGATATCCACCAGCCAGCAGGCCAGGGATTCAATGGTGATGGTCATGTACAGCTCCTGCGGTTAAAAAAGTCACGACGTGATGGTTAAAAGCGTCCGGGCAGGCCACGTTCGACAGGTGCGAGGCGGGTAAAGCGACCCATTTGGTCTGCTTCGCCTGGGCGGCGAGCCACATGGCGTCCTGCACGGTGGTGACCGGATCGTCCTCGCCGGCAATCACTAGCATCGGGCACAGCATGGCCGCCACGTCAGGACGCAGATCCGCCGCGGCCAGCGCTTCGCAGCAGGCGGCATAGCCTTCGGCCGGGGTGTGGGCGAGATCGTCGATCAGCCGCTGGACTGTGCCGGGGTGCTGCTCGCGGTATGCCGGGGTAAACCAGCGATCCGCCGCCGTGCTGGCGACCGGAGCCATGCCCTGCTGACGCACCGTGGCCGCACGCTGCAACCAGCCTTTGGCCTCGCCGATCTTCGCTGCGGTATTCGCCACCACGATGCGCGAGAAACGCGACGCCGCGTGGCGGTTGAGCCACATTCCGGTCATCCCACCGAGAGAGATGCCGCAAAAAAAGGCGCGCTCAATATCCAGGTGATCCAACAGGGCAATCACGTCCTGCCCCAGCGTTGCCAGGCTGATACCGCTTTCCGGTAACGGAGAGCATCCGTGCCCGCGGGTGTTGTAGCGCAGCACGCGGAAATGTTCCGTCAACGCGGCCATCTGCGGCTGCCACATCTGCCAGGTCGTGCCCAGCGAATTAGAGAGCACCAGCACCGGTGCCTCCTGCGGCCCATCGAGGCGATAGTCCAGATCCATTCACGCCTCCTCGGTTTGGGCGTTCAGGGCAAACGTCAGCGCCACCGGGGTGACGGACCGGAGATACTCTTCGGTCACATCGCCAAAGAGTTCGCGCACCACGATGCCCTCCGGGGTGATGTCCATCACCGCCATATCGGTATAGATGCGGTCGATACAGGCCATGCCGGTCAGCGGGTAGGTGCAGGTGTTGACGATTTTGCACTCGCCCTGGCGGGTCAGATGTTCGGTCATCACATACACGCGCTTCGCGCCAATCGCCAGATCCATCGCCCCGCCAACCGCAGGAATGGAGGACGGCTCGCCAGTGCTCCAGTTCGCGAGGTCGCCGCGCCGGGAGACCTGATAAGCGCCCAGCACACAGATATCCAGATGACCGCCGCGCATCATGGTGAAGGAGTCGCCGTGGTGGAAATAGCAGCCGCCCTGCAGGAGCGTTACCGGCTGTTTTCCGGCGTTGATCAGCTCGGGATCTTCGCAGCCCGGCTCCGGCGCAGGCCCCATGCCGAGAATGCCATTTTCGCTGTGGAGGAAGATCTCGCGATCGGCGGGCAGATAGTTGGCAATGCGGGTTGGCAGGCCAATGCCGAGATTCACATACGCCCCTTCCGGGATGTCGCGGGCAATGCGTTCCGCCAGCTGTTGATGGGTCAGTTTATTCACGGGATCTCCTTATGCCGTCTGCGGCAGGCGGGCCGTCGCCACCGACACCACGCGCTGAACAAAAATGCCCGGCGTCACCACTGCTTCCGGGTCGAGTTCGCCGAGGGCGACAATCTCGCTCACCTGGGCAATAGTGCAGCTGGCCGCCGCGGCCATAATCGGCCCGAAGTTGCGCCCGGTTTTGTCATACACCAGGTTGCCCCAGCGATCGGCTTTCAGGGCTTTGATCAGGGCGAAATCGGCTTTCAGCGGGTACTCAAGAACATAATCTTTGCCGTCGATATGGCGGGTCTCTTTGCCTGCGGCCAGTTCAGTGCCATACCCGGTGGGGGTGAAGATCGCCCCCAGACCGCTGCCGCCCGCCTGAATGCGCGCCGCGAGGTTGCCCTGCGGCACCAGCTCCAGCGCCACTTCACCGCGACGGTACAGATCGTCAAAGACCCAGGAGTCGGTCTGGCGCGGGAAAGAGCAGATCACTTTTTTCACGCAACCGGCCTTCAGCAGTGCCGCCAGGCCATAGTCACCGTTCCCGGCGTTGTTGCTGATAAGCGTCAGCTCCCGCGGCTTGCGGCGGATCAGGGCATCCAGCAGTTCGGCAGGCTGTCCGGCTGCGCCAAAACCGCCCACCATCACCACGGCACCGTCGAAGATGTCGGCCACCGCGCCATCGGTGGCAGCAATCCGTTTGTCAATCATTTGCTTACCTCGTTATTTTTAGTCGTGGCGGGCAGACTGCGTAACGCAATCCATGCCAGCAGCGCATAACCCATCAACAGAAGCGAGACCGGCCACGAGGCGTCGAAGTGCATCAGCAGTGCCACCGCCAGCATTGGCCCCAGGCCACCGGAGAAGATCGAGCCAACTTCATGCCCCAGCGCCAGGCCGGAATAGCGCACGCGCACCGGGAACAGGTCGCTCATGATGCAGGGCTGGGTGCCGATCATCGCCCCGTGGCAGAACGGCAGGCCGAGGAACATCGCCAGCATGATCCAGCCGTAGTCACCGGTGGAGAGCAGCCAGAAGAACGGGAACGCCATCACCAGCAGGCCAATCACGCCGATGTAGTAGACCGGCTTCAGGCCGATGCGATCCGAGAGCGCACCCCAGAACAGGATCGAGAAGAACTCCACCAGCATCGCCAGGGTCACGGCGCTGATGATCTCCCCGGTGCTAATGCCGATGTGTTTCGCGTAGACCACCGAGAAGGTGAAGAAGATATAGGACGCGCCATTCTCCGGCAGGCGCAGGGCGATGGCTTGCAACAGTGCCTTCGGATGCTCGCGGATCAGGACCATCAGCGGGATCTTCTCGTGCTTTGTTTCCGGCTTTGCCTGGCTGAAGGCCTTGCTCTCGCGGATGTTTTTGCGGATGTAGACCCCGACCAGGAAGATCAGGATGCTGAGCAGGAAAGGCACGCGCCAGCCCCAGCTCATCAGATCCTCTTCCGGCAGCTTCTGCACCAGGTAAAAGGCGAAGGCCGAGAGGACAAACCCACCGGACACGCCCATCTGACTCCAGGCGGTAAAGTAGCCGCGACGCGACGACGGGGCGTTCTCGCTCAACATGAGCACCCCACCGCCCCACTCCCCGCCGGACGCCACGCCCTGTAAAAAGCGCAGGGTGATCAGCGAGACTGGCGCCCAGATACCAATCTGGGCATAGACCGGCAGCAGGCCGATGATAAAGGTGGTGGCACCCATCAGGGTCAGGGTCATGATCAGCGTCATCTTGCGGCTGTAGCGATCCCCGATATGCCCGAAGACGATGCCGCCCAGCGGACGGGCGAGGAAGCCCACCGCAAAACCGGAAAACGCCAGCAACGTGCCCTGCATCGGGTCGCCGCCCACCGGGAAGAACAGCGGGCCGAAGACCAGCGCCGCCGCGGTGCCGTACAGGAAGAAGTCATACCATTCCAGGGCATTCCCCAGCACCGAGGCGATGACCAGCTTGCGCAGTTGCTTTGCATCCTGCGAGGCAGCCACCGGCGCGGCGGTTGTTTCAGTCACGACATTGCTCATCAGCGTTCCCCTTATTGTCTGGTTTTACGCTTCCACGTCATGCCCGACGGCATGGTAGCGACGGTTGAAATAGACCAGCCCGCGCGGGGCTTCGCTGATGCGGATCGCCTGCACCTGGCAGTAGAAAACGGTGTGGCTGCCCACCTCATGGCAGGTGTCGATCACGCAGTCGAAGCTGGCGACAGCCGAGCTGAGCACCGGTGCGCCGCTGGCCATCACCTGCCAGGAATCGTACTCAAAGCGCTGCTCGGAGCGCAGGCTGGCGTTGGCGAACACCCCGGAGAGATCCTGGTGGTCACTGGAGAGAACGTTGACGCACAGCGCCCCGTTCTGTTTGAAGTGTGCATTGGCAAAGGAGTTGCGGTTCATACAGACCAGCAGGGTCGGCGGCGCGTCCGTGACGCTGCACACGGCAGAGGCGGTAAAGCCAAATTTGCCCGCCGGGCCGTCGGTGGTAATCACAGAGACCGCACTCCCCAGCTGCGCCATGGCATTCCGAAATTCGGTTTGCAGTGTCATAAGTTCTTCCTCACAAATCGATGACTAAACGGGCACTTTTCGCCCGGGAACAACACAACAAAATCTGGTCGCCGTCGGCTTTCTCTTCATCGGTCAGGTAGTGGTCGCGATGATCCGGCTCGCCTTCCAGCACGTCGGTCAGGCAGCTGCCGCAGATCCCCTGTTTGCAAGAGACGCACACCTTCAGCCCGGCAAGCGCCAGTGCCTCGACGATGCTTTGGTTCTGCAACACCTGCACGGTGATCCCGCTGGTTGCAGCGAAAACCTCGAAGGCCGCGCCGCCGGTGTCCACTTCGGCGCTGAAGCACTCCTGGTGCACCTGCTCCGGGCGGTAACCCTGCCCCAATGCCACGTCGGTGACGGCATTCATCAGGCGCGTCGGGCCGCAGGTGTAGACGTGGGTGTTGGCCGGCACGTCACTCAGTACCGCCGCCAGGTTCAGCCGTTGGGTATCGCTAAAGTGCAGATGCACGCGGTCGGCCCAGGCCGCCTGCTCCAGCTGCGCAATAAAGGCGGCCTGGGCGCGGGAACGGGCGCAGTAGTGCAGGCTGAACGAACGCCCGGCGGCATGCAGTTCCGCCGCCATCGCCAGCATCGGGGTGATACCAATCCCGCCGCCAATCAGCAGGCTGTGGCTGGCGGTTTCGTCCAGCGCAAACAGGTTGCGCGGGTCGCTGACCTGAATCCGATCCCCTTCGCGCAGGGCATGGACTGCCCGCGAGCCGCCCTGGGACTGGCTCTCTTTCAGAATGCCGAGCTGGTAGTGCTGGCGATTCTGCGGGTCGCCGCACAGGGAATACGGACGCACCAGGTCTTCTGCCAGATGCAGGTCGATATGCGCCCCCGCGCGGAAGGCCGGGAGGTCGATACCGTCGGCATGCGCCAGCGTCAGCAGGACCACCTCGCCCTGCAACTCCCGCCTGATAACCTGTAATGTCAGCATGTTGACTCCTTAACGCATAAACAGACCGCCGTTGATGTCCCAGGTCGCCCCGGTGACAAACGACGCCTGCGGTGACGCCAGCAAGGCCACGGCCTGGGCAACAAACTCTGCTTCACCTAACGTGCCCACCGGGATCATCTGCAACAGCCCGGCCATCTTCTCTTCCGGCACCAGGGCGTGAACCATCGGGAGATCCAGTGGCCCCGGCGCAATGGCATTGACCGTCACGCCGGATTTGCTCAGCTCGCGGGCAAAGATTTTGGTCAGGGTCAGGATGCCGCCCTTCGAGGCCGCATAGTGGGCACCGGAGGCCGTGCCGCCGTTCTGCCCCGCCAGTGACGCCAGGTTGATGATGCGGCCGTAGCCGCGTGTGGCGAAGTAACGCCCCATGGTCTGGCAGCCGACAAAGGTGCCGCGCAGGTTGGTGGCAATCACCCGGTCGAACTCCTCCACGGCGATCTCCATTACCGGGGTAGCGAGGGTCAGCGCAGCGTTGTTTACCAGCACGTCCAGGCTGCCGAAGCGGGTAATGGTCGCGTCCAGTGCGTCCGTGAAATCCTGGGGCTGGCAGATATCCAGCCCCAGCGCCAGCACCCTGTCCTGACCGTCATCAAGGCGCGCCGCGGCTTCGCGGGCTCGGGTGGCATCGACATCGGTCAGCACCACCTGGTAGCCCTGCTTCAACAGGCTGGTGGCAATGACATTGCCCAGACCGGCGGCTGCGCCGGTCACTAATACGGTTTGCGTCATCAATGGCTCCTCAGAGGATGTAACCGATGCTGTGCAGCACATCGTCGCTGTTGACCAGCCGGATCACTTTCTGGGCAATCAGCAACCTGCCGTCTTTGGGCAACAGGTGCCAGGTGATATCCGCGGCGTAGTGGCGGCTGTGCCCTTTGCGGTGTTCCCACAGGGATTGCGCCCCCCGCACCACAATCAGATCCTCGCGGGATTCCAGCAGACGGAAGCGTGACAGGGTGCGCAGCGTTCTGGCGCGCGGCGTGGTGGAGATCGACTCCCCGCTGTACAGACGCTTCACCCGGCGCTCGCGCATATGGTGATCGTCGCAGGCGTAGTTGAGGGTGTTTTTGAAATCCTGCTCATTCGGGTCGATGGGTACCACGTACAGGCCGTCGTGCTGCCACAGATCCAGCCAGGCATTGAACTCGCCCTGGTCAAGCAGATCGCCTTCCAGGTTGATTACGGACATGGCCGCAAACAGGACAGAATCGGGGGTCATCATTTTTCGCTCTCCGTCATCAATTTTTTCCACTGCTGGTAGGCCGCACGCATGCCGGTTTCGGCGCTGACGTCGCTGCGCAGACCGTCATCGGTGCGGTATTCCCCGGCCAGGCCGCGGTTGAGCATGATCCACAGGTCATCCCCTGCGGTGGCCCCGCGCTGAACGCGCTCCCAGGCTTCGGAGTCATCCGGGGTGCCAAAGCCCATCGGCCCCTGGAAGTGTTCGTGCAGACGCAGACGCGCCTGGTTGGCAATCTCTGGCCCGCCGTCCATGGTGATCACCGCGTGGTGAATTTCGGTTTCCATCACCGACACCGGCTGCAACACCCGGAAGAAGGCCATGGAGCAGGCAATGTTCGGGAACAGGTTAAGGTTGAAACCGGAGCCGCCCACCGCCCGCACGATGCGACGCACTTGCGCTTCGTCGTGCTCTTTGCGCAGTTCTTCAGCCAGCCCGATAAAGCGTTCCGGGATCGGCGCGTCGAGGTTGGCCTCCAGATCCACCAGCTCGGGGATCATCACCATCACGCTGTGGCCGTTGCCGAGATCTTCGACGTAGCCGCTGCCGTCGACGAAGTTCAGCATCTCTTCAGTCTGCTTATCTACCGAACTCAGGAAGGAGCGATGCACCACCGGGAAGTGGTAGCCGTCCGTGGTGTTCTCGAGCTGGATTTTCCAGTTGCCGGGGAAGCGGAAGCGGTGCGCAGGCCCGGTTTTGATCGGGTAGCCCGCCCCCTGCTTCATAAACAGATCCATCCATTTTTTCGCCGCACCGAGGAAATCCTCCAGCGGTTCGATCTGTTCGTTAAAGGTGGCGAAGACCATGCCCGCGTACTGCTCGGTGCGCAGCGACACCAGCCCCAGTTCGTTTTTCTCCAGCTGGTCGGCATAGCTTTCCGGGTGCGGCACGCCGCGCAGGCTCCCATCGAGGGCGTAGCCCCAGCCGTGATACGGGCAGACGAAGCTGTTGGTTTTGCCGGTGCGGTGTTCGCAGACGGTAGCGGCGCGGTGGCGGCAGCGGTTCAGCAGGGTGTGAATGGTGCCCTTGCGGTCGCGCACCACGATCACCGGCTGGGTGCCAATCTCGGTAGTTTTGAAGCTGCCGGTTTCCGGGATTTCGCTGACGTGCGCAACCCAGACCCAGGTCTTCGTGAAAATACGATCCAGCTCCAGCTGGAACAGTTCCTCAGAGGTGTAGAGCGAGGTGTGGACGCGATCGGGTTGTACCAGGGCGGCAATCTCTTCGCGGCCCGGTGCCGGCTGCGCCGTGGTATCGATATTTTTGACATTGATGATGTGGTCACACTGCATAATCTTTCTCCTGCTCGTCGTCGAGGTTCTAATTTTTGTCAGGTACCGGTAACGCATCCGCCGCATGCCAGTGGCTCACCGGCCTGCTGAACAGGTTGCGGGTAGTGAAATGGTGGATGGTCATCTCACCCGCCTCGCGACGGAAAACAATCTCGATCTCTGCGGCATTCAGGTGTGCGCCTCCGGCATTGAACGCGGAGGTTTGCAGCATCATCCAGCGGCCATGAAGCTTGCCGTCGGCATCCTGATACAGCGCTTCGGAACACAAAAAGTGGGCATTCAGGGCGAAGTGCGCAGGCTGGCGGACATAGCTCGCCATCATCGCCATAATCGCCTCGCGCCCCTGATGCTTGCCCAGCCGGGTGGCGTAAGGCTCACCCACCCCTTCCCAGCAGGCGTCTGCACTGAACAGCGCGCCGATGGCCTGTACCCGCTCCATGCTGTCCAGCCGATCGCACAAATGCATGTAGTTGCTGATACAGATCCGGGCAGCCTGCTGATCCTCAAGCTGCTGTAAACGCAGCGCATCCTGTGGGTTCATCATCTGCTCCGTTACTGAATAATCAGTTCACGACCGACGCGAGCTTCGATCTTGCAGTACTTCCACAGCTTGCTCTCGCCGTCGCCCACCGGGGTGGTGCGGAACAGGTTGCAGGCAGCCACCACGCTGTCGAGATTGTCGGCATCGGCCAGCACGTAGGTGGTCCACGGCGAGGCGGTGGAGGGGCCGACCATCAGACGGTCGTCGTCCATGTTGCCGATCACGCGGATGCCCTGGGTTTCGTCGATACCTTTCATCATCACGCCGAAAGCGCCCCACACCTGTTTGGCTTCTGCCGGGGTGGCATCAAAGAAGTTCTGGTTCACGCCGATGCAAAACAGCACGCGTAAGGTTGTTGTCTGGCTCATCTGTTGCTCCTTTGGTCAAAATTACAAATAACCCGGCAGAGGTTGGCCACCGAAGTAGACCGTACCGGCGTTGAGATAAGAGAGGTCGCCCATAAAGGCGTGCTGGGTGATCACCAGGGTGTCGCGCACGTAGCGTTGCAGGGGGCTTGTCATGGTGATGCCGCCCATGCCGTTCAGCGCCAGCGCCTGGCGGGTGACTTCGGCGGCCACGCGAGTAACGTGGGTGGAGGACAATCGCAGGGCGTTGATCTGCTCGCAGGCGGGTTCATCCCCGGCAAGAATGCACTGCCAGACATCGTCGATGGCGTCGTAGAACCAGGCCCGGGCGGAGCGCAAATCCGCTTCGCAGCGGGCAATTTGCATCTGCGCCTGGGGGCGGTCGGCCAGCCGCGGGGCACCCGTGACGGACTGCTGGCGATGGGCAATGGTGTAAATTTCGTTGAGCGCGGCGCGGGCCACGCCGAGCGCCACCACCGAGAGCACCTGGGTAGCAAGAGAGAGCACCGGATAGCGATAGAGCGCGCCGTCGAGGTTAAGGGCACCGCCGCGCACGAAGGTCCACTCCTGCGGCACAAACGCATCGTTGACAACCAGATCGTGGCTGCCGGTTCCGGCAAGGCCTACGGTGTTCCATACCGGGTCGATCTGCACGCTGTCGCGCGGCAGGACCGCCATCCGCGGCAGGGGTTCGCCGCTTTCCGGCAGGATGCCGACGCCAAATACCGAGGCTCCCATACTGCCGCTGGCGAATCCCCAACGGCCACTGACGCGATAGCCGCCGTCGGCCAGCACCGCTTTCTGCGGCGGGAAGATACCGCCAGCAAAAACCACGTCCGGGCCGTCGCGGTAAAGTGCTTTCAGGGTGTCCGGCGGCAGCGCGCCGAGGTAAAACGGGCTCATACCAAAGCTGGCCACCCAGCCTGCGGAGCCATCGGCGGTCGCGATCTGCTCGATAAGCTCGCAGAACTGCGCCGGGGAGCACTCCTCGCCGCCGTAGGCTTTGGGGACGAGCGCCCGGTAGACGCCAATCTGCTTAAACCGGGCGATGATGTCGTCAGAGATATGGCGCTGTTGCTCGAAATCGGCGCTGCGGGCCGCAACGTCCTTCAGCAGTGGAACGAGTTCCTCACGAACATGAACGGCTGACATAGCTTCCTCCCGAAAAGAGTGTGCGGCCCGCAAAAGACGAGCGCTGCCGCAATGAGTGGTACTCACTGAGTTATTGTGAAAACGGTATTCGGCAAAACGGGATGGTTAGCGGCGTCGTCGTTCAGCCAGCCATTCGGCGGCCTGGATCAGCAGGCCCTCCTGCCCTTTGGTGGCAACCAGCTGGAGCGCCACCGGACGCCCCTGAAGTTCACCCATCGGCAGGGTCAGCGCCGGGTGGCCGCTAAGGTTAAATGGGCGCACCAGCCGGGTCAGGTTCACCACGCTGAGCGGGTCCTTCGCCTCTTCCAGAGTCGGTGGCAGCTCCGGCAGGGTTGCCAGCGCCAGCAGCGGGGTTTTCGCCAGCTGAGCATCCACCTGGGCGGTAAATCTCTGGCGGATGGCCTCTGCGGTGTGCAGGGCATCGGCATCAATGCTTTCCCCTGCGCGAATGCGGGCGGCCACGTCGGCGGAAATGCTTGCGTTGCGCAGTAACGGGCTAAACGCCTGCCAGTTTTCATGGCTGATGACCGTCAGCCCGGCGCGATGAGCATCGCCCAACAGGGGCAGCTCAACCTGCTGCGGACAGAGGCCCCGTTGCGCCAGGGCGTTCAACAGCAGGGTGTCAATTTCAAGGGTAGCTGTCAGGATAAAGCCGACGGCAGGCAGCGTTGCCAGCGGTGCATTCACCGGAAGGTCAAGACGGGCCAGCACCTGGCGCAGGACGTCGGTATGGCGGGCGAAGATACCCACGCAGTCCAGCGAGCTGTGAGCTGGCATGACGCCTGCACGACTCAGCGTGCCGTACGTCGGTTTTAAACCGAGGATCCCGCAGCAGGCGGCGGGCATCCGCACCGAGCC
The DNA here is from genome assembly GCF_043105735.1 of Leclercia sp. GLN_9. Lineage (NCBI taxonomy): Bacteria > Pseudomonadati > Pseudomonadota > Gammaproteobacteria > Enterobacterales > Enterobacteriaceae > Leclercia > Leclercia sp. GLN_9. The sequence goes on along the minus strand of NZ_JBICLV010000017.1, from coordinate 492,776 downwards.
GCCGGTGTCGGTGCCGAGGGCGAAATCCACCTCGCCCGAGGCCACCACCGCAGCCGAGCCGCTGGAGGAGCCGCCGGGGATCAGCTCAGGAAAATGGGGGTTCACCGGCGTGCCGCTCCAGGGATTTATCCCGGTAACGCCAAACGCCAGTTCGTGCAGGGTAGTCTTTCCGGTCAGGATGCAGCCCTGTCCGAGCAGCGTTTTTACCACCCCGGCATGCTGTTCGGCTGGCGGGTTTGCGGCCAGGGCCGGGCAGCCAGCGCGGGTCGGGAAGCCTGCGATGTCGAGGGTGTCTTTAACCGCGAAGCAGAGGTCGCCCTCGCCCAGGGTAAATCGTTCTACATAACCATTGCTCTCAGTAACCGGCTGCATAATTCGCACCTTAACCAGAAAAAATGAATCATATTTGGGCGGGGCAGTCTTCGCTGCGATTCAACCCACGTGAACTCAGGTCAATCATGGAAGATTTAGATGAATATTCAAGTAATATTTCACGTTAATTTTACGTAAAAATAACATGGAAACATTTTTATAACACTTGTGGAAATGGGGGGTATGGTGATGATAAATAACAATAAAGCGGGCGTGGAAATAAAAAAAAAGCCGCGCTGAAGATCGGCGCGGCCTAAAATTAACCTGTTGTTTTATATTGCATTATCTGGAATTTTTAAGGCTGTCACAAAACCGCAATTCTCTCTTCGGCACCCTCAAAGCTCGTTGAGGTTATCCAGTACCTTTGCCAGGGAGAGGTTCATTTTTTCCATCTGGGCGGCGGTCATGCCCTTGAAACCTTTCTCGAAAACCTTGCTGACAAGACGGTGCGCTTCGGCCACTTTTTCACGTCCGGCATCGGTCAGCATCACCTCGGTTACCCTCGCATCCTGTACGCTGCTGGCGGTGGTCACCAGGCCGTCATCACGCAGGCGACCGACAATTTTGGTGACGGTGGGCATTTTGGCCATCGCATATTCAGAGATTTGCGAGATGCTGGCTTTACCGTACTGCCCGGTAATCATCAGCACCCGAAAGCGGGAAACATCGAGCTGCGCCTTTTTTAGCGTAATTTCCATAACTTGCGTATAGCGCGCATAGACATTAACGATCCAGTAGAACGGGAACTCTTCGCGGTGAAACGTGGCCCCGCTGTCTGACGATGTAGTGGTTTGACTCATTAAATGACGTTCCAGAAGTGATGCAATGATCGCAATTATACCCGCTATTGCCCGCCCGCTATAGCCTCTTCACACCCGGCAAGGGCTTCTCTTATTACCTGCGCGCCACGAAAGCCGATCGATATCGCATTATGATTCAAAAACGCTACGTGATTAACAAATGCGTATCATTTTTTAAACATAACATTGACGTCCATATGTGCGCTTTCCTATACGTTAGCGCACGTGTTGACGTTGGGTGGGCTGAGGTAATGCCCTGGCATAACACGTCCTGGGTTGTTATTACCGATTAACGCAATGTGGAGCATTTCATGAACGACAGTCCATCGATGGAACAGACACGCACTGACGTGCTGGCTCCTCCTGCGCCTGCAGACGTCACGCTCGATCCGCGCCAGCAGCGGGTGATCAAAAAGTTATTCCGCAGGCTGATCACGTTTTTATTCATTCTGTTCGTCTTCTCGTATCTGGATCGGATCAACATCGGCTTTGCCGGGTTGACGATGGGCAAAGATCTGGGCCTCACCAGCACCATGTTTGGTCTGGCCACGACCCTGTTTTACGTGATGTATGTTATCTGCGGGATCCCCAGCAACATGATGCTCAGCAGGGTGGGCGCCCGTCGCTGGATCGCCATCCTGATGGTGGTGTGGGGGATTGCGTCTACCGCCACCATGTTCGCCACCGGCCCTAACAGCCTGTATGTGCTGCGCATGCTGGTGGGGATCGCCGAAGCGGGCTTCCTGCCAGGCCTGCTGCTCTATTTAACCTTCTGGTTCCCGGCGCACTACCGCGCCCGCGCCAACGCCCTGTTTATGATTGCGATGCCGGTCACGATGGCGCTGGGTTCCGTGGCCTCGGGGTATATTCTTAACCTCGATGGCGTGATGAATCTGAAGGGCTGGCAGTGGCTGTTCCTGCTGGAAGGCTTCCCGTCGGTGATCCTCGGTCTGGTGGTGTGGTTCTGGCTGGACGACAGCCCGGATAAAGCCCGCTGGCTGACCAGCGACGACAAGGCCTGTCTGAAGGAGATGCTGGAGGCGGATCGCCTCAACGCCCTGAGCACCAAACAGCGAGAGCAGGCCGCGCTGGCACCGAAGCAAGGCAGCCTGATGCGGGAACTCTTTACCCCAACCATCATGCTCTACACCCTCGCCTACTTCTGCCTGACCAACACCCTGAGCGCCCTCAGCGTCTGGACGCCGTTGATCCTGCGCAGCATCAGCCAGGAGAGCAGTAACGTCACCATCGGGATCCTGAGCGCCATCCCACAAGTGTGTACCATTGTGGCGATGATCTGGTGGAGTAAGCGTTCCGACAAGCGTAACGAGCGTAAAGTCCACACCCTGCTGCCGTACCTGTTTGCCGCCGCAGGCTGGATCCTGACCGCCACCAGCAGCGATCCGATGCTGCAGTTCATGGGGATCGTCATGGCCTCGTCAGGTGCCTTTGCCGCCATGGTGATCTTCTGGACCACACCGGACCGCGCTATTTCACTCCGCGCCCGCGCGCTGGGTATCGCGGTGATTAACGCCACCGGGATGACCGGTGCCGCGCTGGGGCCGCTGCTGATGGGGATGATGAAAGACCTCACCGGCAACTTCAACGCCGGGATCTTTATGGTGGCCGGGTTCCTGGTACTGGGCGCGTTTGTTATTTCACTCATTCCGATGAAAAAAACCGCGCAACAGGCCTGATGATTTACACCGTCCTCTCCCCTGAGAGAGGACGGTGTTCAGCGTTGCATTACTCTGCCGCTACCGGCTTCACCTTTACTCCGGCAAACACCATCACCATCGCTGCCAGCAGCAGCACGCCGCTGGCGGTAAATACCCCGCTGGCGCCATTGAGATCAAAGACCGCCCCGCCCCCTGCCGCACCGGCGCTTATCGCCAGCTGGATCGAAGCGACCATCAGGCCGCCTGCGCTTTCGGCCTCGTCCGTCACTGTCGTCGCCAGCCAGGTGGACCAGCCCACCGGCACCAGACCGAAGGCAAAGCCCCACAGGCTCACCAGCAGGCCGTCAACCAGCGCCAGATGACCAAAGGTCACCATCAGCAAGGCGAGGATCCCCATCGCAAACGGCACCAGCGCCAGCGTAAGACGCAGGTTGCGCGCCAGCAGATGCCCGGCAATAGAGGTTCCGACGAAGTTCGCCACGCCAAAGCCCAGCAGGATCAGCGAAATGGTTTCAACGCTGGCCTGCCCTACCGTCTCAAGGAACGGACGCAGATAGGTAAAGAAGGCGAAATGCCCGCTGAAGATAAGAATGGTGGCCAGCAGGCCGCCAATCATTCCCGGACGACGCAGCACCCGCAACAGGGTACTCAGGTTGCCGCTGTTCTCCGGGCGCATGGACGGCAGTACCCACAGCTGCCACAGCAGCGCCAGCGCGCTGGGCACCACGCAGAGGATAAAGACGTTGCGCCAGCCGATCAGGCTGCCGAGATAGCTGCCCAGCGGCGCGGCTACCACGGTGGCAATCGAGACGCCTGAGAAGATGATCGCCAGCGCCTTCGGCACATCGCTGGCGGGAACCAGCCGCATCGCAGTAGCGGTGGACATCGCCCAGAAGCCGCCAATGGCCACGCCCAGCAGCAAGCGCCCCATCAGCAGGACATGCAGGGACGGCGCGAAGGCGACCATCAGGCTGGAGATGATTTGCAGCACCGAAAAAAACATCAGCACCCAGCGGCGGTCGATGCTTTTGGTGGCAGAGGTGATCAGCAGGCCGGTGACCAGCGCCACCAGCGCGGTAGCGGTCACCGATTGCCCGGCTACGCCCTCGCTGACGCCGAGGCTGGCCGCCATCGGCGTGAGCAGGCTGGCAGGCAGGAACTCGGCGATGATCAGGCCAAAGACGCCCAGCCCCAGCGACCAGACCGCACGCCAGGCGGGTCTGGCCGGTGCGCTGGCCTCGTTTGCGACGATGGATGAATGCATCTGTTACTCTCCGGTTATAAAAATGTGATGTATGTCGCAAAGCATAGGGAGTTCATCACGGACGATCTATGACATATAATCTCCACTTATTGATTATTCGTCCGGGAAGAGAGAAATGACGATTAAGTCGCCTGATCTGATCAGTGAACTGCTGCGCGGAATGCGTCTGTCAGGAGTGAAATACCGTCGGATAGAGGCCAGCACGCCCTTCGGTGTGGCCTTCGGCGCGGCCCCGGGGAAAGCCCAGTTTCACTTTATCAGCCGCGGTCCGGCGGTATTGCGGATGCACAGCGGGGCGCGTTTCGCGCTGAACAGCGGCGATGCGGTGTTTATTCCCAACGGCGATGCACACGCCCTGCTCTCGGGGGATGATGCAGCGGTAACGCCAGTCTCGGCATTTCCCAGCGAGCCGATCTGCAACAGCGTATGCGATATCCATTGCGAGCCGTGCCCGGACAGTGACAACGTGGTGATATTCAGCGGGTGTATGGATTTCGATCTCGGGGGGATGCAGCCGCTGATCAAAGCGATGCCGGAGGTAATGATGGTGAGTCGCCTGATGACCACCTGGCCGGAGATCCATCCCCTGCTGGAGGCGATGGAGCGCGAGTCGATGGCCCGTCAGGTGGGGTTTGCCGGGATCCTCGCCCGTCTGGCAGACGTCGTGGCGGCGCTGATTGTCCGCGGCTGGGTCGAGGCCGGATGTGGGAAAGCCACCGGCTGGATCCAGGTGCTGCGCGATCCGCGCCTCAGCCGGGCGATCTACGCCATGCACCAGCAACCAGGGGTCAACTGGAGCGTGGCGACGCTGGCCAAGGAGGCAGGCACCTCCCGGTCGGTGTTTGCCGAACGTTTTCTTTCGGCGACTGGCACCACCCCGGCGAAATACCTGACCGAGCTGCGGATGCGGCTGGCTATCCAGTATATTGGCCAGGAGAAACAGGCGATTGAGACCGTGGCCTTGCGTCTGGGGTACGGATCGTTGGCGGCCTTCAGCCGGGCGTTTAAGCGTATTGTCGGCCAGTCGCCAGGGGCGTTACGCGAAGCCAGTCAGACCCCAGAGGCGATCTGACCGGTTCACTTCAGAGATTACAGCCAGCTCTGCTGCGACATTTTCCCTTCGCTGCGCTCCTCGCGGGGCAGCTTAATGGCCAGCGTGGAAAGGTGTCTGGACCAGAGATCGGCCACCCACTTCACGCCGCGGGCGGTAAAGCGCGCCTGAGACCAGGTGTGCTGGTTTTCGCCCACGCCGCTGTGCAGCGTAAAATAGCCCGCGTCGATATGGTGCTGCGGCGGAACCAGATTGCCGCCGACGCGCTGCATGATATTGCGCTCCAGCAGGAACTCGCGGAACTGCGGCTCTTTAGCCTTGAGCATTTTACAGAGCTGACGAAAACCCATTGACTCCTTGACCCTGACGAACTGGTCAAAAAACGCCGCCTTTGGCGCCCAAAGGGCAAGCTGCTCCTCGGCACGATGGCATTTTTCATACTGCTCGGCCCAGGCGCGTGCCGCCGCCGCCGGATTAGTGAAGTCCGGGATATTGGCGTTTCGTTCACGCTCCTGCCAGCGATCCAGCATGGCCGCCGTAAAGCCCGGGGAGATGCGCGAAACGGTCAGCAGGGAGTCTCGTTTGTTCAGCAAAAACTCCTGCCGCGTTTCACCTTCGCGCTCGTACAGACTGGCCGTTACCGGCTGCGAAAGACGCTGCGCTGTTTCCAGACTCGTCACCATGCGCTTCACCTCGGCATGGGTAATGCCGGTCAGCCTGGCGATTTCACGGCTGCTGATGGTGGCAAGCTGATCATGGGACTGGAAATTTTCAACAGGAATTACCATAGGTTTCACCCCTCACTCATAAATTACTCGGGTAATTTGCTCTAATAGTATACAAACACCTGTTCAAATATCCAGTATAATTTTTAAGCGTCTTCTTCGCAAAGCAGGCCACGCCTAAGTTCCGGTATTCAGGCCGGTTTTGGCTGCGCCGCCAGGCTCTCAAGTTCCCGTGCATCATGGCTACAGAAAAAAGTAATGTCATGATCGTGGGCGCAGGAGAGCTCGCGCAGCCGCTGCTGGTTCCGCCGCCGGGCCTCATTGTCCATCGCCATCATCCACTGATAAAAGCGCAGTCCGGGGGTACAGTGGCGCTGCGGCTGGCGCATCTCATCCCGGTAAAACCAGGCGTCGCCGCCGTGCAGTAGCCACCCCTGGGGCTGGCTGATGGCAATCCCCGCGTGGCCCGGTGTGTGCCCGGCCAGCGGCACCAGTAGAATCTCCGGCGGCAGCCCGCGTAGCGCCGTCACCGCGTCGAAGCCGAACCAGCGCTCGCCCTGAGCCTGATAGCCCTCCCAGCCGGAGATGCCGCCCCACTGCCCCGGGCGATAGCGCTCCCGCTGCAGCCAGTTGTGACGCTGTTGCGCCGTATCGATCTCCTGCTGCATGAGGTGAATGCGAGCATGGGGGAAATCCGTCAGCCCGCCCGCATGATCGAAATCCAGGTGCGTCAGAATGATGTGACGGACGTCAGCCACGCTAAAACCCAGCGCCTCGACCCGGGCGCGTGCCGTGAGCGACTCGCGGCGCTGGATGTTATTCAGCACCCGGAAAAAGCCCGGCAGCCGGGATGGCTCCCGCACGTCGCCCAGTCCGAAGCCGGTATCCACCAGCACCAGCCCGTCGCGATCGGTTTCAATCAACAGGCAGTGGCAGACCAGGTGCGCATGCAGCCCCTTGCTAAAACCGTCGTAAAATGCGCCGCCCAGCGGGCACATACACCCGCAGTTAAGGTGATGAATCTTCATATCGCCTCCTCATCAACGTGATGGCGCCTGCTGGCTCTGCTCAGACGTGCCAAAATGCGTGGTGTCGCCATGGCCGTGCTCACCGCTCCCCTGCACGCGCTTAAGCTGAATGAGCTCGCCGCGCTCCCAGGCGTTAGCACCGCTTGCCACCGGGCGAGCCACGATATCGGCGCGCTGGCGTTTAATCTCCTGGGTGTCTATCCCGAGACGCCGGTCGCGATCCGCCAGCAGCGCCGGGTCGAGTTGCCCCTCCCCGGTAAAGCCCATCATCAGAGCCGGGATGCCGAGCGGCAGGGTTTTGTCGCGATCCGTATGCCAGGTGTGCCAGGTTTTGCCGTAGGTGTTGACGATTTTGCTCATCAGCGCCTTGTCAGCCACCGCAGGCAGGCCGGGGGCCACAAGGCTGCCCGATTTCACTTCATACTGGTGGCTGTGCCAGAGCTTTTTCTCCTCCGGCGGCAGGGTATTAAACAGGCGTTCACTGATGATGTACTCGACGCCCATCAGCCGGGCATCTTTGGTATTGCCGTCATAGATGACCGCCTGCATGACGTCCTCATTGAGCACCGTCACGTAGTGATGGGCTTCCATCTGCCCGTTTTTATCCCCGCTGTAAAAATGAAAGCCGTCCAGATAGGCGCTGATCGCCTCCACCGGCGGGCGGGACTGGATAACCTGGGCGCCCGTTTCCAGAGTACGCATTTTGGCGGAGGTGCTTTCACCGGGGATGGGTGCCTGCGGCGGAGAGTTATTCGCCCCGCAGCCGAGCAGTAAAACCAGGGCTGGAATAGTCAGAGGTAATGATTTCATTGGCACTCCCTTTTATCTCATTAAGTTATGAAGGTAGTGCAGGTGTGGAAAGCCAGCCAGGCCGTAAAGGCACTCTGGCTGGCATTCGGTCAAAATAATAGTTAACGCGGACGCGTCTAACGTAGCGGCTATTCCCTCTCTGCGTATGGAGACGAGAAAATTTAAATGTTAGCGGCGTAAGAAATAAAACGGCGCAGCCAGGAACGTGAATAACCGGAAAATAGTCTGCACGGCATGCGGTGACTGCCTAATACTTGCAGGGTGATATTTAACAGCGGCCAACACCCTGCCGGGAATAGCGTCGCCTTCAGCATCATAATGTTAAAAACAGTGGGGACATACCAATGCAGGTTGCGAAAAAAAACTTGCCGTCACGCATTGCATGCCGGTTTGTTTTTACTTCTACTCTCTCGATGGCCGAGATGCCCTGCCTCTCGCCGTTACCCTTCGCACGGCGAATGTAGAGTGCCGCGCTATTGGCCATTACCACAGGGCGCGGCGAAATTATTTTTCACACAACGAAATTATTATTTTTGCTTAACGTAAGCCCTACGATGAGTGGATATTCTCCCGCAAAACCCGGCAAGGCGATTATATATTTACGCGCAATTTTAAGGTCTTCTCAGACGCAACGGTAATTAATCTGTATTTACGCAAAATGATACATCCAACACGCGAACTGTCTGAGATTCGTCTAAGGTTTTCAGGTGATTGATGACAACGGCCACGCTGTTCAGCCTATATAAGGAGAATAACCATGATCAAACCTCAACGGCACGCAACCCTGCGGCTGGCGATTGGCGGTATCCTGCTTGGCATCACCGCCGTGAGCTATGCGGACGACTCATCCGGCAGCTTGAAACAACCTCCTGACATCCTGTTTGGCCCCCTGTTTAATGATGTGCAAACCGCGAAACTCTTCCCTGACCAGAAAACCTTTGCCGATGCGGTGCCGAAAAACGATCCCCAGACGATCCTCGCTGATTACCACATGCAGCGAAAACAGTCCGGCTTCGACCTGCGTCATTTTGTCGACGTGAACTTTACCCTGCCAGCCGAAAAGGAAAAATACGTTCCGCCTGCCGGGCAGAGCCTGCGCGCGCATATCGACGGCCTGTGGCCGGTGCTGACGCGCACCACCTCCAGCGCCGGGAAGTGGGATTCGCTGCTGCCGCTGCCTAAACCTTACGTGGTGCCGGGGGGACGTTTCCGGGAGATCTATTACTGGGACAGCTACTTCACCATGCTGGGTCTGGCGGAGAGTGGACACTGGGATAAGGTCGCCAGCATGGTCGATAACTTTGCTTATGAGCTGGACAGCTGGGGCCATATTCCCAACGGGAACCGCAGCTACTATCTGAGCCGCTCCCAGCCGCCGTTCTTCTCCCTGATGGTGGAACTGCTGGCGACGCACGACAGCCAGGCGCTGAAAAAATACCGTCCTCAGATGGAAAAAGAGTACGCCTACTGGATGGAAGGGGTGGATGCCCTCCAGCCGGGTCAGTCCAGCCAGCGGGTAGTCAAGCTGGACGATGGTGCCGTGCTTAACCGCTACTGGGACAATCGCGATACGCCACGCCCGGAATCCTGGCTGGATGACATCAACACCGCGAAAAAATACCCCAGCCGCCCGGCGACCGAGATCTACCGCGATCTGCGCTCCGCTGCCGCCTCTGGCTGGGACTTTAGCTCCCGCTGGATGGACGATCCGCAGCAACTGGGGACGATCCGCACCACCAGCATCGTGCCGGTGGATTTGAACGCCCTGATGTTCAAGATGGAAAAACTGCTGGCGAAGGCCAGTCAGGATGGCGGCGATAGCGCTGCCGCCAGCCGCTACGAGGGTCTGGCGTCCGATCGCCAGAAGGCGATGGAGCGCTATCTGTGGAATGAAAAAGAGGGCTGGTATGCGGATTACGATCTGAAAACCAAACAGGTGCGTAATCAGCTGACCGCTGCGGCGCTGTTCCCGCTGTACGTCAAGGCGGCTTCCCAGGAGCGGGCAGATAAAACGGCTGCGGCCGCCGAGGCCCAGCTGATCAAAGCCGGGGGGATTTCCACGACGACCGTAAATAGCGGCCAGCAGTGGGATGCGCCAAACGGCTGGGCACCGTTGCAGTGGGTGGCCACCGAAGGCTTGCAGAACTACGGGCATAAAAAAGTGGCGATGGACGTCACCTGGCGCTTCCTCACTAACGTGCAGCATACCTACGATCGTGAGCAGAAGCTGGTGGAGAAATATGATGTTTCCACTACCGGCACGGGTGGCGGCGGTGGCGAATATCCGCTGCAGGACGGCTTTGGCTGGACTAACGGCGTGACGCTGAAGATGCTGGATATGGTTTGTCCGCAGGCTAACCCTTGCGACAAGCTGCCAGCCACACAGCCTGCGGCGAATGATGAGCCAGCGACCACAGCCCCAGCGGCTACCGGTAATCAACCGGCGGCGAATAGCGCGCCAACCACAACTGACCAACCGGCGGCAACAACGCCATCGACCACAAGCGATCAGCCTTCGGTAACGACGCCTCCGGCCACAACCGATCAACCGTCGTCAACAACGTCGCCATCGACCACGACCGATCAACCATCGTCAACAACGTCGCCATCGACCACGACCGATCAACCGTCGTCAACAACGTCGCCAACGACAACCGATCAGCCGTCGTCAAACACGCCACCGGCCACGAGCAATCAGCCGTCAGTCACCACGCCACCGGCGACCAGCGGCAACGCCAGCTCACAGCCAGCTGCGAATGATGATTCGGCAGAAACGCAGAAAAGTGTCGGGCAGTAAGGCGATGTGATGCGTAGGCCGGGTAAGGCATAGCCGCTACCCGGCATTATTACGGGGGACACCAAAAAAAACGGCTCTTAGTTAAGAGCCGTTTTACGTGGGTCAGGCGCGTCGTACCATTCTGTAGATAAGCAGCACGAGAATAGCGCCCACCACGGCGACCAGGAAACTTTGCAGGTTAAACCCGGATACAGTGCCGCCGATGCCAAACATCGTTGCCAGCCAGCCGCCGACAACCGCACCTACGACCCCAAGGATACAGGTCACAATAAAACCACCACCATCCCGTCCCGGCATGATGAATTTTGCGATAACACCAGCAATCAGACCAAATATAATCCAGGCGATAATACCCATAGTGATGCCCTCTTGCAGAGTTAAGCTTGCGCAGAACACCCGCCCGCGCAGGTCAATTAAGTTTAGGCAATAGCCAGAAAACCATTTTGAGTACACTGACTTAATTACGGCTCTGACGAAAAAATATTTGCTGGTTTGTATTAAGTTTCGCGGACAAGTGCCGATAACGCATCCACAGATTGTCATCTATCAAGGAGCCCTGGGGCGTGAGTAATTACAGTGAGCAGTTCCTGAAAACTAATCCGCTGGCTGTACTAGGGGTATTACGCGATCTACAAAAACAAGACACGCCGGTGCGCATCAGTTGGGGGAACAACCAGTTCATCAGCAAAATTCTGGATGCAACGCCAGAGCGGCTGGTGATGGATTTAGGCAGTCAGGAGTACGAAAACCGCTCGGTACTGCGCGCAGGCATCATTACCGTAGCCGCCGACACCCAGGGGGCGAAAGTGGAGTTCGACCTGCCGCAACTGGAACAGGGAACCTGGCAGGGGCTGCCCGCCTTTATCACCTCGTTGCCCGCATCGGTGTGGTGTATCCAGCGACGGGAGTTTTTCCGTATCAATGCCCCGCTGCATCCGGCCTACTTCTGCAAAGCCAAAATGCCGGACAAAAGCGTGCTTCGTTTCCGTCTGCACGATCTCTCCCTCGGCGGCATGGGCGCCTTAATGGATAGTGCGAAGCCAGACGCGTTGGTCGAGGGGATGCGTTTCTCGCAGATCGAACTGGATATGGGCGGCTGGGGTCGCTTCTTCTTTGATGCGCAGCTGATCACGGTGAGCGAACGTAAGGTGGTGGACAGCAAAAACGAAACCATTACCACGCCGCGTCTGAGCTTCCGTTTTCTCAATGTCGGGCCAGGCCCGGAGCGTGAACTGCAGCGAATTATCTACTCGCTGGAGCGTGAAGCGCGGGAGCGCGCCAACAAGGTGCGTTAAACGCGACCGGGCAGCGCGTGGCTGCCCGGTAACGGATTACATAGCGTCCATCGCCTTCTGGACTTTCCAGATGTAGCGCGGTGCCTGCGGGGCGGGGTGATTGTTGACGACGTGATCAAAGAATTCGTCTTTGTCCATATCGTTAATCTCAGCAATCGCCTTTTTACGATCGGAGGAGAAGGTACGCAGCAGCGCGCCTGCCCCGTTAACGTAGGAGACCACCAGCGCATACTGCATCACCTCTGGATCTTCAATTCCCTTCAGGATCCCATGCTCCAGAATGCTCAGGTAGGCGGTGCCCATCGAGATATTGCGCTCCGGGTTCTTCAGCTCACTGGTGGACGGCTGGCCGCTCCAGCCCATATGCCGGTAGACCTCCCGTCCCGCGGTGGAGGCTTTCAGCTGCATCAGGCCCACCGCATTCGATTTACTGACCAGATTCGGATTCCCGCCCGACTCCACCGCAATGATGGCGGTCACCAGACGCGGGCTGACGCCCCAGGCTTCACCGGCTTTTTCGCTGATCGGCATCCACTGCATCGCCCGTTTCACCGGGACTTCCGGGTTCCATTCCGGTTTCTGGTAATCCTGCTTCGAACTGCATCCAGCAAGCAACACAATCAAAAAAGCAAACCATCTTAATTTCACGTCATCTGTCCTTATGGTCATTCATCGCTATTACCCTATCCTCCGCTTGATGAAGGATGCGCTCAGGCGGCATGATATATACATTTAGATTTATAAGTCAGCAAGGAAATGCCATGTCTCAGGTTCATCTCATCGCACCATCAGGTTACTGCATTAATCAGGAAGCGGCCCAACGGGGCGTTGCACGTTTACTGGACGACGGGCATCAGGTGCAAAATCAGACAATTATACCCCGCCGCCAGCAACGATTTGCCGGAACCGAGACGCAGCGACTGAACGACATCAACGCCCTTACCCGCCTGGAAGGTGCCAACCAGATTGTCCTGGCGGTGCGCGGCGGATACGGTGCCAGCCGCCTGCTGGAGCAGATCGACTGGCAGGGGCTGGCCGAACGCCAGCAGCAGGACCCGCTGCTGATTTGTGGCCATAGCGACTTCACGGTTATCCAGCTCGGCCTGCTGGCGTTACACAACGTCATCACCTTTAGCGGCCCGATGCTGGCGGGCAATTTCGGCGCGCCCGAGCTGAACGCCTTTACCCTGGAGCATTTCTGGCGCGCGCTGCAAAACAGCACCTATTCCGTTGAGTGGCAGGGCGACGGCCCGGCGTGTGAACGCACAGGCCCGTTGTGGGGCGGCAATCTGGCGATGGTTGTGTCGTTGATCGGCACCCCCTGGCTGCCCGCCATTGAGAACGGCATCCTGGTGCTGGAAGACATCAATGAGCACCCGTTCCGCGTTGAACGCATGCTGTTGCAACTGCACCATGCGGGCATTCTTGACCGCCAGCAGGCGATCGTGCTCGGCAGTTTTAGCGGGGCGACCGCCAATGATTACGATGCCGGATACGATCTGGCGACCATGATCGATTACCTGCGCTCCCGGGTATCGGTGCCGATTATCAGTGGACTCGATTTTGGCCATGAACAAAAGACCGTCACCCTGCCGCTCGGCGCGCAGGCTTCGCTTGTTCACGCCGCAGGTAAGACCTGTTTAACCCTGAGCGGGCATCCGGTGATGAAAGCATAAAAAAAGCCGCTTAAGCGCCGGATTAGCGCGTTATAAGCGGCATTAATATGTTAGGGTTTTAATAACAGTCATCGCGTCACGCAGGGAGTACGCACACATTGGATGCCGCAGCAATAATCAGTCTTTTTATCCTGGGTTCAGTTCTTGTAACCTGTAGTATTTTATTGAGTTCGTTTTCTTCCCGTCTCGGCATCCCCATTCTGGTCATTTTCCTCGCCATCGGCATGCTGGCGGGCGTTGATGGCGTCGGAGGCATTCCCTTCGACAACTACCCGTTTGCTTACATGATCAGTAACCTCGCGCTGGCGGTGATCCTGCTGGACGGAGGGATGCGTACCCAGGCCAGCTCGTTTCGCGTGGCGCTGGGCCCGGCCCTGTCGCTGTCAACGGTCGGGGTACTGATCACCTCCGGTCTGACCGGGATGATGGCCGCGTGGCTGTTTCATCTGGATATCATGGAAGGGCTGTTGATTGGCGCCATTGTCGGCTCGACCGATGCGGCAGCGGTCTTCTCGCTGCTGGGCGGCAAAGGACTGAACGAGCGTGTCGGCTCAACGCTTGAGATCGAATCCGGCAGTAATGACCCGATGGCCGTGTTTCTTACCATTACCCTGATTGAGATGATTCAGCAGCATGAGACCAGCCTGAGCTGGATGTTTGCCTGGCACATCATTCAGCAGTTTGGCCTGGGGATCATCATTGGCCTGGCTGGCGGTTATCTGCTGCAACAGATGATCAACCGCATCGCGTTACCGGGCGGGCTTTACCCGCTGCTGGCGCTGAGCGGCGGGATTTTGATTTTCGCCCTCACCACAGCAATGGACGGCAGCGGCATTCTGGCGGTCTACCTGTGCGGCTTCCTGCTGGGGAATCGCCCGATCCGCAACCGTTATGCCATTCTGCAAAACTTCGATGGCCTCGCCTGGCTGGCGCAGATCGGTATGTTCCTGGTGCTTGGGCTGCTGGTTACGCCGTCGGACCTGCTGCCGATTGCTGTTCCGGCCCTGCTGCTGTCGATATGGATGATCTTCTTTGCCCGTCCGCTGTCGGTATTTGTCGGGCTGCTACCGTTCAAGGGATTTAACCTGCGCGAGCGGGTGTTTATCAGCTGGGTTGGCCTGCGCGGCGCGGTGCCGATCATCCTGGCGGTATTCCCGATGATGGCCGGGCTGGACAATGCCCGTTTGTTCTTTAACGTGGCCTTCTTCGTGGTACTGGTGTCGCTGCTGTTCCAGGGTACGTCCCTGTCGTGGGCAGCGAAAAAAGCCAGGGTCGTCATTCCCCCGGTGGGTTGGCCGGTCTCCCGCGTAGGACTGGACCTCCACCCGGAAAATCCGTGGGAGCAGTTTGTCTATCAACTCAGCGCCGACAAGTGGTGCGTGGGCGCCTCGCTGCGGGATCTGCATATGCCCGCCGAAACGCGCATTGCTGCCCTGTTCCGCGATAACGCCCTGCTGCACCCGACCGGGAGCACCCGGCTGCGTGAAGGGGATATTCTCTGCGTGATTGGCCGCGAGCATGACCTCCCTGCCCTCGGCAAGCTGTTCAGCCAGTCGCCGCCGGTGGCGCTGGATCAGCGCTTCTTTGGTGATTTTATTCTCGAAGCCAGCGCCAAATTTGCCGACGTGGCGTTGATCTACGGCCTGGAGGAAGGGCTGGAGTATCGCGATAACCAGCAGACGCTGGGCGAGATTGTCCAGAAGCTGCTGGGTGCCGCGCCGGTGGTGGGTGACCAGGTGGAATTTGCCGGGATGATCTGGACGGTGGCAGAGAAAGAAGATAACACGGTGCGCAAAGTGGGCGTGCGCGTGGCGGAGGATGCCGAGGAGTAGCTTTCTTCCCCTCTCCCTGAGGGAGAGGGGATAACCCTTCAGAGCGTAACGACCGGCACCCGCGGGGCTAATGCAGTTAACAACTCGTAGCCGATGGTACCCGCCGCGGCAGCAACATCGTCTACTTTCACTTCATTCCCCCACAGCTCAACCGGCGTACCGATCCCCGCGTGCGGGCATGGCGTAAGGTCGATGGCCAGCATATCCATTGACACCGTGCCTACCGTGCCGGTACGTACGCCGTCTACCCATACCGGCGTGCCGGACGGGGCAATGCGTGGATAGCCGTCGGCATACCCGCCAGCGACAATACCGATCCGCTGCTCGCCCGAAGCGTGATAGCGGCTGCCGTAACCCACGGTATCCCCCGCTTTCAGGGTCTGAACGCCAATGATTTCACTGCGCAGGGTCATCACCGGCTTCAGGCCGCTGTTGGCGATATCCTGCCACTGCCCGGACGGTGACGCGCCGTAAAGAATGATCCCCGGCCGTACCCAGTCGAAATGCGCTTCCGGGTGCCAGAGGGTCGCCGCCGAGTTAGAGAGCGAACGCGGGCAGTCCAGCCCTTCCGCCGCCTGCTCAATATGCCTCATCGGCTCAACGATGCCTTCCGGCTTTTCCGCATCGGCAAAATGGGCCATCAGCGTCATGCCGCCGACGTTCTTCAGCGCCCGTAGCTGCTGCCAGACGCTGTGAACCCGATCCGGCTGAAAACCGAGCCGGTTCATGCCGCTGTTCACTTTCAGGTAGATATCGAGCGGGGCGTGCAGCTTCGCATTCTGCAACGCCTTAACCTGCCAGTTGCTGTGCACGCTGGTGGTCAGACGGTACTTATCAAACAGCGGCAGTTCATCGCTGTTGAAAAAGCCTTCGAGCAGCAGGATCGGCCCTTTCCAGCCGCGCTCGCGCAGCAGGATCGCCTCTTCCAGATTGAGCATCGCAAAGCCATCGGCCGCGCTTAACGCGCTCCAGATGCGATCCAGACCGTGGCCATAAGCATTGGCTTTGACCACCGCCCAGACTCGTGAAGCGGGCGCGGCGCGCCGGACAATGTGCAGGTTATCCTTCAGGGCCTGAAGATCCAGCTGAGCCACAACAGGACGGGACATGACGACTCCTTGTTAGTTATGCGCGCCGTGTAAATGCTGTGGACGTGACGGAGTGAACCCCGGACGGTAGCGCGCGACGCTTAAATCATCAAACGGAATAGCGGGTGTGCGCCCGGAAATCAAATCACTGAGTAACTGCCCTGAACCGCAGGCCATCGTCCAGCCCAGCGTACCGTGCCCGGTGTTGAGCCACAGATTCTTAAAGGGCGTGCGGCCCACAACAGGGGTGCCGTCCGGGGTCATCGGGCGCAGCCCGGTCCAGAAGGTCGCCTGTTCGATAAAGCCGCCCCGCGGGAACAGGTCGCCAACGACCATCTCCAGCGTTTCCCGACGCGGTTGCAGTAACTCGGTGTTAAAGCCGACGATTTCCGCCATGCCTCCCACGCGGATCCGGTTGTCAAAACGGGTGATCGCGATTTTGTATGTTTCATCAAGAATAGTTGAAACCGGCGCCCCCCTGTCCTCTTTCACCGGGATAGTCAGCGAATATCCCTTCAGCGGGTAGACCGGAATATCCACAATGCCCTTCAGCATGGCGGTAGAGTAAGAGCCAAAGGCCATCACGTAGGCGTCGGCTTTCACCACCTCGTCGCCGCACAGCACGCCGTAAATATTGTCCCCTTCGTACAGAAGCTTATCCACGGAGGTGTTATAGCGGAATTTCACCCCTGCCTGCTCGGCCATCAGCGCCAGATTCTGGGTAAATAGCTGGCAGTCGCCGGTTTCGTCATTCGGCAGACGCAGACCGCCGGTCAGCTTGTGTGCCACCTCAGCCAGCGCCGGTTCGACCTGCGCCAGCTGGCTGGCTTCCAGCAGCTGATACGGTACTCCGGCATCCTCAAGGACGGCGATATCGCGGGTGGCGTTTTCATACTGCTGGGCGGTACGGAACAGTTGCAGGGTGCCCCCCTGGCGGCCCTCATACTGAATACCGGTCGTGGCACGCAGCGCTTTCAGGCAGTCGCGGCTGTACTCCGCCAGGCGTACCATCCGTCCTTTGTTTTCCATGTAGTGCGTGGTGTCGCAGTTGCGCAGCATCTGCCACATCCACTTGAGCTGGAATTGCGTGCCGTCAAGACTGATCGCCAGCGGTGCATGGCGCTGGAACATCCATTTAATCGCCTTCAGCGGCACACCCGGTGCTGCCCAGGGTGCCGCGTAACCCGGAGAAATTTGCCCGGCATTAGCGGCGCTGGTCTCCAGTGCCGGACCCGGCTCACGATCGATCACAGTTACATCGTGCCCGGCCTGACTCAGGTACCAGGCGCTGGTTACGCCAACGACGCCACTTCCCAGTATGACAACACGCATAGCCACTCCATTTATAAGCAAAAGAACAATCTTCTGATTACATATTGATAACCCAGCCGAAAATATTATTCAACATAGGCCTTTTTTATGGTGACACATCTCACACCTTCCCCTGCTGACGCGGGTAGCGCGGTTTTGGCATCTCCTGCTGCGCGGCATTTTTAACCAGCATATTGTGCTGCCGGACACCCCTTTTCTGTCACAGGAAAAACGGGAAATCGCAAAGAAAAAAATAGCGTGCCAGCACGCTTTTGAATGGCGTGTTCTATGCTTGAAAAGAGGTTCTCCAGACAGAGAGAGCTACCAACAATGAGGGCGCGCTAATGGCTACTATTGATTCCATGAATAAGGACACCACACGTCTGAGCGATGGACCCGACTGGACATTCGAGCTGCTTGATACCTACCTGGCGGAAATTGACCGGGTGGCGAAACTCTACCGTCTGGATGCCTATCCCCATCAAATCGAAGTGATTACATCTGAACAGATGATGGACGCTTACTCCAGCGTCGGGATGCCCATTAACTATACCCACTGGTCGTTTGGTAAGAAATTCATCGAAACCGAACGGCTCTATAAGCATGGTCAGCAGGGGCTGGCCTACGAAATCGTCATCAACTCGAACCCCTGCATCGCCTACCTGATGGAAGAGAACACCATTACCATGCAGGCACTGGTGATGGCGCATGCCTGCTACGGCCATAACTCCTTCTTCAAAAATAACTACCTGTTCCGCAGCTGGACCGATGCCAGTTCGATTGTCGATTATCTGATCTTTGCCCGTAACTACATCACCCAGTGCGAAGAGCGCTATGGGGTGGAGGAGGTCGAGAAGCTGCTCGACTCCTGCCATGCGTTGATGAACTACGGCGTGGATCGCTACAAACGTCCGCAGAAAATCTCCCTGCAGGAGGAGAAAGCGCGGCAGAAAAGCCGGGAAGAGTATCTGCAAAGCCAGGTGAATACGCTGTGGCGTACCCTGCCGAAACGCGAAGAAGAAAAAATGGTGGTCGAAGCTCGCCGTTATCCTTCCGAGCCGCAGGAGAACCTGCTCTACTTTATGGAGAAAAACGCCCCGCTGCTGGAGCCGTGGCAGCGTGAGATCCTGCGTATCGTGCGTAAGGTGAGCCAGTACTTCTATCCGCAAAAACAGACCCAGGTGATGAACGAAGGCTGGGCGACGTTCTGGCACTACACCATCCTCAACCACCTGTATGACGAAGGTAAAGTCACCGAACGCTTTATGCTGGAGTTCCTGCACAGCCACACCAACGTTGTGTTCCAGCCGCCTTACAACAGCCCGTGGTACAGCGGGATTAATCCGTATGCGCTGGGCTTTGCCATGTTCCAGGACATCAAGCGTATCTGCCAGAATCCTACGGAAGAGGATAAATACTGGTTCCCGGATATCGCCGGTTCCGACTGGCTGGAAACGCTGCATTTTGCCATGCGCGACTTCAAGGACGAGAGCTTTATCAGCCAATTCCTGTCGCCGAAGGTGATGCGTGACTTCCGCCTGTTTACAGTGCTGGATGACGATCACAACAACTATCTCGAGATTTCGGCGATCCACAATGAAGAGGGGTATCGTGAGATCCGCTCCCGCCTCTCGGCGCAATACAACTTGAGCAATCTGGAGCCGAATATTCAGGTCTGGAATGTGGATCTGCGCGGGGATCGCTCCCTGACGCTGCGCTATATTCCGCATAACCGCGCGCCGCTGGATAAAGGGCGTAAGGAAGTGCTGAAGCATGTGCATCGTCTGTGGGGCTTTGACATTATGCTGGAGCAGCAGAATGAAGACGGCAGCGTGGAGCTGCTGGAACGGTGCCCGGTGAAAGGCAATATGTTGTAACCCGGGCGGTTTGTTGCCGGGCTACGCCTGGTTTAGCCGAAAAAAAACCTCTCAAACGAGAGGTTTTTTATTTAGCGCCCCTGAATCACCAGGTCGCCCGGCAGGGATTTCTGCATCCGGTGCCAGATCTCACCGCTCTCACGACCATAGCGACGCACGGTGTCGTACACCTGATCGTGCTGGCCTTCTGAGCAGAGTTCACTGAGCTTGTGATAGAAACCGAGCGCCAGGCTGCGGGCTTCCGGATTGGCAAAGTAATGACGGCCGATGCGGGTATAAAGCCCTTTCATGCCGTTGAGGATCAGGCCGTAGATCGGATTACCCGAGGCAAACGCCAGACCGCGGAAGACATTGTAATCCAGCAGCGCAAAGGCATCAGCGTGATCTTCCACCGCCGTGGCGCGGGCCAGCACCTCCAGCGCCTTATCCGGGTGCTGGCGAAACGCTGTACGGATAAAGATGGTGGCAATGTTGGTGCGCACGGAGAGCAGGTTATCGATGAGCTGCGGTACGCTCTCGTGGTCGAGACGCGCCAGCGTTTCAAGAATATTCAGACCCGACGTTTCCCAGAAGTTATTCACTTTGGTCGGTTTGCCGTGTTGGATCGTCAGCCAGCCATCGCGGGCCAGTCGCTGCAACACTTCACGTAAGGTGGTACGTGTGACGCCAATCAGTTCAGAGAGTTCGCGTTCTGCGGGAAGTATCGAGCCTGGCGGGAAACGGTTATTCCAGATGCTTTCGATAATGTACTCTTCCGCGAAACCCGCCGGGCTTTGCGCCTTTATGACCATAGTGAATTTTCCATTAACTGCTTTTTACAAATTTCACTCATCATACCAGAGGCAGACAGAGGCAGATAGCGCAGCGAGGCGAGAAAAAAGGGATCGCTGTTTTATTTTTATCATTTAAAAGTCGGGCCTCCGCCCCCCTGCCCGGCGCGGTTTGCGTATACTTAGGATGTAATTATGTGATGGGCAAGGAAATCTGTTGTGGAAATGTCTTATAGCCGCGCACTGTGGCGCAATTTTTTAGGCCAGTCACCCGACTGGTATAAAGTGACCCTGGTTGTTTTTCTGGTTCTTAACCCCTTTATCTTTATTGTCGATCCCTTCGTTGCCGGCTGGTTGCTGGTTGGGGAGTTTATCTTTACCCTGGCGATGGCGCTGAAGTGCTACCCCCTGCTGCCGGGCGGCCTGCTGGCCTTCGAGGCGGTGGTGATCGGTATGACCAGCGCGGAACACGTGAAGGAAGAGTTGGCGTCAAATCTGGAAGTGCTCCTGCTGCTGATGTTTATGGTGGCCGGGATCTACTTTATGAAGCAGCTGCTGCTGTTTATCTTTACCCGCCTGCTGCTGAGTATTCCCTCCAAGACAATGCTGTCGCTGTCTTTCTGCGTAGCCGCCGCCTTTTTGTCGGCCTTCCTTGATGCCCTGACCGTGGTGGCGGTGGTGATCAGCGTCGCCGTGGGCTTTTACGGGATCTATCATCGGGTGGCCTCCGCGCAGCCCAAAGATAATTTGCAGGATGACAGCCAGGTCGATGCCCGGCAGCGCGAAGTGCTGGAACAGTTCCGTGCGTTTCTGTGCAGCCTGATGATGCACGCAGGCGTGGGCACCGCGCTGGGCGGGGTGATGACCATGGTCGGGGAGCCGCAAAACCTGATCATCGCCAAAGCCGTCGGCTGGAATTTCACCGACTTTTTCCTGCACGTAGCGCCGGTCAGCGTGCCGGTGCTGGTGTGCGGCCTGTTCACCTGCTGGTTGGTAGAGAAGTTTAAATGGTTTGGTTACGGCACCCTGCTGCCGACCCCGGTACGTGAGGTGTTACAACGTTTTGATGAAGAGAGCCGCAGCAAGCGTACCCGTCAGCAAAAACTGGCTATGATCTTTCAGGCCATTATTGGCATCTGGCTGATTATCGCCCTGGCGTTTCATCTGGCGGAGGTGGGCTTGATTGGCCTGTCGGTCATTATCCTGGCGACCTCTTTTACCGGCGTGACGGATGAGCACGCGATTGGCAAAGCCTTTACCGAAGCGCTGCCCTTTACCGCCCTGCTGACGGTCTTTTTCGCGGTGGTGGCAGTGATTGTCGATCAGCAGCTGTTTGCGCCGATCATTCGCTACGTGCTACAGGCCGAACCGGATGCCCAGCTGACGCTGTTCTATTTGTTTAACGGCCTGCTGTCAGCCATCTCTGATAACGTGTTTGTCGGTTCGGTCTATATCAATGAGGCCAAAACCGCACTGCAGAGCGGGGCAATCAACCAGCAGCAGTTTGAAATGCTCGCGGTGGCGATCAATACCGGCACCAACCTGCCTTCCGTCGCCACGCCAAACGGCCAGGCGGCGTTCCTGTTCCTGCTCACCTCGGCGCTGGCTCCTTTAATCAGGCTCTCTTATGGCCGGATGGTATGGATGGCGCTGCCCTATACGGTGGTATTAACCACCGTCGGCTTGTTGTGCGTCAAAATTACCCTTATTCCATTTACCCAATGGATGTTGCAGACGGGTATACTGACGGCGCATTAAGAGAGTCAGCCGGGTCGTATATGGCCCGGCTGCACTTTCGAATGATAAATATCCGATTACGTTATATTTTGCGCGCTGAGGCTGGCGCGCGAATTGTTTTCGTTTACACTGCGCTTTCTATACCTGCTCCAGGGAAATGATTATGTTGAAATTTTTAAACCAGTGCTCGCGTGGACGCGGCGCATGGTTGCTGTTGGCCCTGACCGCCTTCGCGTTAGAAATGGTGGCATTATGGTTCCAGCATGTGATGTTGCTGAAGCCCTGCGTGCTGTGCATCTACGAACGCTGCGCGCTGTTTGGCGTGATGGGCGCGGGCCTGGTCGGTGCCATTGCTCCAAAAAGCCCGCTGCGCTACGGTGCGATTGCTATCTGGCTCTACAGCGCCGGAAAAGGCCTTCAGCTGGCCTGGGAACACACCATGATCCAGCTGCATCCGTCGCCGTTCCAGACCTGTGATTTTGCCGCCAGCTTCCCGAGCTGGCTGCCGCTGGACAAGTGGCTGCCGCAGGTCTTCGTGGCAAGCGGTGACTGTTCCGTGCGTCAGTGGGAGTTTCTGACTCTCGAGATGCCGCAGTGGCTGGTAGGCATTTTCGCCGCTTTCCTGGTTGTGGCGCTGCTGGTGCTGATTGCCCAGCCGTTCAAACCGAAAAAACGCGATCTTTTTGGACGTTAATGTCCGACAATAAAAAACCCGCCTCGGCGGGTTTTTTATTATGCGCGGTTGGGATGATTCAAAATATGGTCTTCCCAGTCCCGCACCTCTGACTCTTTCACCGCAATGTGGCGCACTGAGATTCGCTCGCCGTGCATCGCCGCTTTTGAACCGGCCAGCAAGGGGTGCCACTTCGGCAGATCCTTCCCTTCCGCCAGCAGGCGATAAGCGCAGGTCGGCGGCAGCCATTCGAAGGTGGGCAGGTTGTCGCGGGTCAGCTTGATGCAGTCCGGCTCTAACTCAAAACGGCGCTCGTAGTTACGGCACTGGCAGGTTTTGATGTTCAGCTGATTGCAGGCGACGTTAGTGAAATAGATTTCGTCCGAGTCTTCATCCATCAGCTTATGCAGGCAGCACTGCCCGCAGCCGTCACACAGCGATTCCCACTCGGCGTCGGTCATGTTGTCGAGAGTTTTGCTTTGCCAGAAAGGAGTTTCGCTCATAAGGATGTCCACACGTCAAAATAAAGCGCACCTTATAACCAGTCTGGCACCTTGATGCAAGTTTTGCCGCCCAAAAGGGGCGGCAAGCGGGGATTACAGTACACGGGTTTTCAGGGACAGGCCGTTAACGGCCACTTCCAGCTCATCGCCACTGGCGAGTGGGCCAACCCCTTCCGGGGTACCCGTAAGAATGACATCACCCGGTTTCAGGGTGAAATAACGGCTCATATAGGCAATCAGCGGCACAATCTTGTGGATCATGTCGGCGGTCGACCCCTGCTGGCGCACCTCGCCGTTTACCTTCAGGCTCAGGGTGGTGTTCTGCGGATCGTCCTGGAATTCCGATGCCGGTACGAACCCGGAGATTGGGCAGGAATTATCAAAGCCCTTGGCTTTTTCCCACGGCTGGCCCGCTTTCTTCATTTTGCCCTGCACGTCGCGCAGGGTCAGATCCAGCGCCACACCATAACCGGCAATCGCCTTCTGCACATGATCTTCAGAGGCCTGACGCAGCGTGGCGCCAATCAGCACCGCCAGCTCCACTTCGTGATGAACCGAGCCAAGCCCCTGCGGTAATGCCAGCGGCTGGCGAATATCACAGAGCGCCGTTTCCGGTTTAATGAACAGCACTGGCTCTTCTGGAACCGCACTTCCCATCTCCTGAATATGCTTTGCGTAATTACTTCCTACGCAGACGACTTTACTTACCGGATAATCCAGTAAGGCTCCTTGCCAGTTATGATGTTGATACATAAACGTCCCCTGAACGGTGAATGTGACGCTGACAGAAAACTCCTAAACTATTTTTTCCCCTGCGCCTCAAGATGCTGTTTCAGTAAATTCTCTTGTGGCGGAGGAAGTTGTAAATAATAGCCCTGTTCCGTCAACGCGGTTTTTACTTTTTCCAGATCGGCGTTACTCAGCTGCTTGCGCCCGTCGAGCGGCATCAGCATTACCAGCTGCGGCTTACCGAAGCTTTTCATCAGTGCCTCAGGCACACGGGAAAAATCGTCCTTTTTTTCGACATACAGGTAGGTCTGGTCGCGCTGGGTACTTCTGTAGATCACACAAAACATATATTTACTCTGAATTAAGCGGGAGGGTGACTTGCCTCAATATAATTGTGACTATAACATGCCTGATACTCTTCGGAATATCACGGCGCACAGGTCGTGGTAAAAGCAAATTGAGTAAGGCCAGGATGTCAAACACGCCCATCGAGCTTAAAGGCAGTAGCTTCACCTTATCAGTGGTTCATTTGCATGAAGCAAAACCCGAGGTTATTCGTCAGGCGTTAGAAGACAAAATTGCGCAGGCGCCCGCATTTCTTACCCATGCGCCGGTGGTCATCAACGTCAGCAGCCTTGAGGCGCCGGTAAACTGGCACCATTTGCAACAGGCGGTCTCCGCTACCGGCCTGCGAATTGTGGGCATCAGCGGCTGTAAAGACGCTGAACTGAAAGCCGAAATCGATCGTGCGGGTCTTCCGTTGCTGAACGAAGGCAAAGACAAAGCTCCGCGCGCCGAACCCCCTGCTCCACCAGAACTCCCTGTTACTCCTGTCACAAAAACGCGATTGATTGATCTGCCCGTGCGTTCCGGTCAGCGTATTTATGCGCCAAACTGTGACCTGATTGTGACCAACCACGTCAGCGCTGGGGCGGAGCTGATCGCGGATGGCAATATCCATATTTATGGCTCAATGCGAGGCCGTGCGCTGGCGGGTGCCAGCGGCGATCGCGATGCGCAAATTTTTTGTACCCACCTGGAGGCGGAGCTGGTCTCCATCGCAGGGGTTTACTGGCTGAGTGATAACATCCCGGCCGAATTTTCTGGCAAAGCGGCACGTCTGCGGCTGGCAGACAACGCTTTGACCGTTCAACCGTTGAATTGATCCCTTTTTAACAAGGAATTTCTATGGCACGCATTATTGTTGTTACTTCGGGTAAAGGAGGCGTTGGCAAGACCACCTCCAGCGCGGCCATCGCTACTGGTTTGGCCCAGAAGGGAAAGAAAACCGTCGTTATCGATTTCGATATCGGCCTGCGTAACCTTGACCTGATTATGGGTTGTGAACGCCGCGTGGTGTACGATTTTGTGAACGTGATTCAGGGTGACGCCACGCTGAATCAGGCAATGATTAAAGATAAACGTACCGACAACCTCTATATTCTTCCCGCTTCGCAGACGCGCGACAAGGATGCGCTGACCCGTGAAGGCGTGGAAAAAGTGCTCGATGAGCTGAAAAAAATGGACTTCGATTTCGTGGTCTGCGACTCACCCGCAGGCATCGAAACGGGCGCGCTGATGGCGCTCTACTTCGCCGACGAAGCGATCATCACCACCAACCCGGAAGTGTCGTCTGTACGTGACTCCGACCGTATTTTAGGGATCCTCGCCTCGAAATCCCGCCGTGCGGAAAATGGCGAAGAACCGATTAAAGAGCACCTGCTGCTGACCCGTTATAATCCGGGTCGTGTCAATAAAGGTGATATGCTGAGTATGGAAGACGTGCTGGAGATCCTGCGCATTAAACTGGTTGGCGTCATCCCGGAAGATCAATCCGTGTTGCGCGCGTCTAACCAGGGTGAGCCGGTTATCCTCGACGCTAACGCAGACGCCGGTAAAGCGTATGCGGATACGGTAGATCGTCTGCTCGGAGAAGAACGTCCTTTCCGCTTCATCGAAGAAGAGAAGAAAGGTTTCCTCAAACGCCTGTTCGGAGGATAAGTTATGGCATTACTGGACTTTTTTCTCTCGCGGAAAAAAAGCACCGCTAACATCGCAAAAGAGCGTCTGCAGATCATCGTGGCAGAACGCCGCCGCAGCGACGCGGAACCGCATTACCTGCCGCAGCTGCGCAAAGATATTCTGGAAGTGATCTGTAAGTATGTGCAGATTGATCCGGAAATGGTCACCGTGCAGCTGGAGCAAAAGGACGGGGATATCTCGATTCTGGAGCTAAACGTGACCCTGCCGGAAGCGGAAGAGTCGCGTTCATAATTGAGCGCATTGCCGGGCGGCACGTTGCTTGCCCGGCCCAGCGTTTGTAACCCCGGCAAGCCTGGCGCCGCCGGGGGTTACAGACCGCAATTATTGCGGATACTCTTCCAGCAAGGCGTTCAGGCGAGCGGCCATCAGTTCCCCACGCCAGCCTGCCATCAATTCAGGCGTACCGTTCTGCGGTTTCAGCTTCCAGTGCGCGTTCAACAGCTGGTTAATCTGACGGCGTGAGGCCAGCAGCTCAGCACTCACTTTGCTCTCCGCTGCCACTTCCTGAACCAGGGCTTTGATCGCCTTGAACGCTTTGCGATAGCCCGGCATATCCATCAGGTTCAACAGCGGTTCCGGCAGCGCCTCATCCGGCAATGCCTGCGCTTTCGCCACCAGTGCCAGCAGGGTTTTGCCGTGGAAGCGGATCTCCGAACCGGAAAGCCCGATGCTGTCCAGCTCGCCCAGACTGCCCGGCATATACCGCGCCACCGCCCACAGATGCTCTTCACGCACCACAAAGTTTACCGCCAGGTCACGCTCCCGCGCCTTGCGCAGACGCCAGTCGGCCAGCAATTGCAGACAGGCGAGCTGGCGGGTGCGCAGCTGCCAGGCGTTGTTGATATCGCGCCAGGCTTCTTTTGGATCGGTGGTCTCCTGACGACGCAGCTGCGTCATCCGGCACTCATTCAGGGCGGCAGCCAGCCAGCCGGAGGCTTCAGCCTCTTTCATCAGCTGACCGGCAATCGGCAGCAGGTAAAACACATCCGCCGCCGCGTAATCCAGCTGGCGTTCCGTCAACGGGCGCGCCAGCCAGTCGGTGCGGGATTCGCTCTTGTCGATAACCAGCCCGGTATACTCTTCCACCATGGCGGCAAAACCCCAGGAGAGCGGGCGCCCGGCAAAGGCGGCAAGGATCTGGGTGTCGATCAGCGGTTCCGGCATAATGCCGAAGGTATTGAGGAAAACTTCCAGATCTTCACTGCCGGCATGCAGGTATTTGGTGATGGCGGTATTCAGCAACAACTCGCGCATTGGCGCCCAGTCGGTGATCCCCAGCGGGTCGATAAGCGACACATGTTTACCGTCATACATCTGGATCAGACCCAGTTGCGGATAATAGGTGCGGGTACGCACAAACTCGGTATCCAGCGCGATGGCGGGGGCGTCACGGGTGACATCGCACAGCGAAGCCAGCTCGTCGTTGGTAGTGATCATCTGGTAATTCAAATCATATTCTCTTTGGTTTGCGCCCATAAAAAAACGCTGGCATGGCCAGCGTCTTGGGGTGACTAACACGAAGCTCAGGCTTTATTGTCTACTTTGGCGCGTGCTTCGTCACGTAATTCTCGTCGTAATATCTTCCCGACGTTCGATTTTGGCAGTTCATCGCGAAACTCCACCAGTTTCGGCACTTTGTAGCCGGTCAGCTGGCGACGGCAGAAGGTGATCAGCGCCTCTTCGCTGAGGTCAGGATCTTTCTTCACCACAAAGATCTTCACCGTTTCACCGCTGCTGCCCGCCGGAACGCCCACCGCAGCCACTTCCAGCACGCCGTTGTGCTGCATCACCACATCTTCGATCTCGTTCGGATAGACGTTAAACCCGGAGACCAGGATCATGTCTTTCTTACGATCGACGATACGC
Source organism: Leclercia sp. GLN_9 (assembly GCF_043105735.1). Taxonomy (NCBI): domain Bacteria; kingdom Pseudomonadati; phylum Pseudomonadota; class Gammaproteobacteria; order Enterobacterales; family Enterobacteriaceae; genus Leclercia; species Leclercia sp. GLN_9. The sequence goes on along the minus strand of NZ_JBICLV010000017.1, from coordinate 464,850 downwards.
AGGAAGCCTTCGTCGTCCATCACCGCGATATCCCCGGTGTGCAGCCAGCCGTCCTTAATGATTTCATCGGTGGCGTCCGGGCGCTGCCAGTAGCCCAGCATCACCTGCGGCCCTTTCACGCACAGCTCGCCCGGTTCGCCATGCGGCACTTCGTTATCCTCGTCATCCACCAGTTTGGCTTCAGTGGAGGGCACCGGCAGGCCAATGCTGCCACTGTGGTAATCGATATCGTGCGGGTTCACGCTCACCAGCGGGGCGCACTCGGTCAGGCCATAGCCCTCCAGCAGATACTGGCCGGTGAGCTTCACCCAGCGTTCCGCCACCGCCTGTTGCACTGGCATCCCGCCGCCCGCCGACAGATGCAGAGTCGAGAAATCAAGCTGCTGGAACTCTTTGTTGTTCAATAGGGCGTTGAACAGCGTGTTTACCCCCGTCATGGCGGTAAACGGATATTTCGCCAGTTCTTTCACCAGGCCCGGAATGTCGCGCGGGTTGGTGATCAGGACGTTCTGCCCACCCAGCTCGATAAACAGCAGGCAGTTCATGGTCAGCGCGAAGATGTGATAGAGCGGCAGCGCGGTGATCACCAGCTCTTTGCCGCGATGCAGCAGCGGGCCGTAGGTGGCGTTCACCTGCTCGAGGTTCGCCAGCATGTTGCGGTGGGTGAGCATCGCCCCTTTCGCAACTCCGGTGGTGCCGCCGGTGTACTGCAGGAAGGCCAGATCCTGGGACACCACTTCCGGTTTCACGTACTGCATCCGGTAGCCGTTGTGCAGCGCCCGGCGGAAGGAGATGGCGTCCGGCAGGTGATATTTTGGCACCAGACGTTTAACGTACTTGACGACGAAGTTAACCAGCGTCCCTTTCGCAGTGGAGAGCTGATCGCCCATTCGGGTGAGAATAACGTGTTTGACCTGCGTCTTATCGACCACTTTTTCCAGGGTGTGCGCGAAGTTTGAGACAATCACAATCGCCGCCGCGCCGCTGTCGTTCAGCTGGTGCTCCAGCTCACGCGGGGTGTAGAGCGGGTTGACGTTAACCACGATCATCCCGGCGCGCAGGATGCCAAACAGTGCCACCGGATACTGCAGCAGATTAGGCATCATCAATGCTACCCGATCGCCTTTTTTCAGGCCTAAACCCTGTTGCAGGTAGGCCGCAAATGCCCGGCTGCGCTCTTCCAGCTTACGGAAGGTCATCACCTCGCCCATGTTCACAAACGCAGGCTGATCGGCGTAGCGCGTGACGGAATGTTCAAACAGTTCAACCAGGGATTGATAACGGTCAGGATTTATCTCTGCAGGCACATCCGCAGGATAACGGTTAAGCCAAACCTTCTTCACTACATCACCTCTGAAATGCGTGTTCGTCGTCATCACAGCCCCGGTTAATAAACAAGTCGTTAACATAATATTAACTCAGCGTACCAGTTTATTAATTGTCCGGATTTAAGGTTGCGAAGCGCGTCACTATTTATTTTTGTTATAACCGTGGAAAAAACGAAACAGCGGCCGGGCCGCTGTTTCTTATTCAATAATAACAGTCACTTACTCTGTTACTACTGTCCGAACCTGAGCGGGTCCGGGGCCGTAAGCTGGCCAGCCACCGTAACCATAGCCATACCGCCAGGGATGCGGTCCCCAGTACCAGGGATCGACCGGCGGCGGCATCATCACCTGCTGCACCACCCGCCAGCGTTTATAGCCGTTGGTCTGCAGGACCATAAATTTGTACGGCGTGTTGCCAATTTTGCCCTGCTCCGCGCCGGCGATCGTACCGACCACGGTGATCAGTTGACCACGGAAGTCCACCGGGTCGAGGAAACCATTCACATCGGCATAGATGCGTCCGCGCGAGGCGTCACCCAGAATCGGCCGCGCACCGCTGTCCAGCGGAACGGTGGCGATTTCCAGACGGGTTTTCCCCTGCTGGTTGAAGACCTCCACCACTTTGCCGCCGAAGCGTGCTTCCTGACCGACATACAGTTCTGGGGCATTCATTACCCGGACCAGATCCTGCTGCGGCGTAGGGCTGCTGCCCTTGATCGCATCAGGGACAGAGACACATCCTGTTAATGCCAGGGCCAGCGCCCCGACGGTCAGCAGACGAACTACATATTTTTGAACCGCCATGATGCGACTCCTTTTTCTCAGGCTCTGATACTGAGATTCACTCCCGGCCTGGAAGTTTCTTCCACGCTACGGTGTTTCGCAAATAAACCGGTTCGGCCTTCTCGACCGCCACGGTATTGCCTGCGGCCAGCAGCTGACGGGCGATGGGCAGCATATCTTCCGCGGCAGGCAGCAGCACCTTGCCATCCACCAGCGCCAAGCCGCTCTCTTTTGCCATCTCCGGCCACGCTGGCCAGCCGGTTCCGACGGTTGCCCACTCGCCGGAAAGCTGCTTCATGCGCTCGCCCGCCGCTTCCGGCGTAAGTACAGCTTCGCTCTCTTCACCGTGCCATACGCCCTGCTCATCGCGGGTGTACTCTGCCCAGTAGACTTCGCCCATTCGGGCGTCGATGGCGGCCAGCACGCGAGTCGCTCCGGTATTACGCCAGGCGCCCTCGGCCATAGTGGCGAGCGTCGAGACGCCAATCATCGGCAGTTCGGCACCCAGCGCCAGCCCCTGGGCAATGCCAATACCGATGCGCACGCCGGTAAAACTGCCGGGGCCACGGCCATAGGCCAGGGCATCGAGATTATTCAGGGAGGTGTTGCCTTCGGCGAGGATCATCTTCACCAAAGGCAGGATACGTTGGGTATGTTCCCGGGGGCACTCTTCGAAATGAGCACAGAGTTTACCGTCGTTCCACAGGGCAACAGAGCAGGCCTCTGTAGCGGTATCAATAGCCAGAATTCGCATGTGTTGTCGCGCTCTCGCAAGGGTCAGTCACAAAAAGGCGCGCATTTTAACACACCCGTCAGTAAATTACTCCGCCTCAGACGCCGCCAGGAAGCGCACCGCGCGATCGATATCCCGGGTGCGCGGTGCCGGCGGCAGGCTGGCGATAAAAGTAGCCCCGTACGGGCGCATCACCAGCCGGTTATCGCAGATCACCAGTACCCCGCGATCGTCCACGTCGCGGATCAGACGCCCCACTCCCTGCTTAAGGGTGATAACCGCGTCCGGGAGCTGCACCTCGTCAAAGGGATCGCCACCGCGCAGGCGGCAATCTTCCATGCGCGCCTTCAGCAGCGGATCGTCCGGCGAGGTAAAGGGCAGTTTGTCGATGATCACCAGCGATAGGGCGTCGCCGCGCACATCCACCCCTTCCCAGAAGCTGCTGGTCGCCACCAGCAGGGCGTTGCCCGCCGTGACAAACTGTTGCAACAGCTGCCCTTTGCTGGTTTCACCCTGCAACAGCACCGGCAGGGTCATGGTGGCCCGGAACTGCTCCGCCAGGTCACGCATCATGGCGTGGGAGGTACAGAGCATAAAGCAGCGGCCGTTATTGGCCTCGATCATCGGTTTGAGCATGGCCGCCAGATGGCGGGCAGCGCCGGGCTGATTAGGCAGCGGCAAATTACGCGGCACGCAGAGCAGCGCCTGGGTGGCGTAATCAAAGGGGCTGGGCAGGAGCAGGGATTTCGCTTCTGTGATGCCGAGACGTTCGGTGAAGTGGTGCAGATCGTCGTTGACCGACAGCGTGGCGGAGGTAAAGATCCAGCTGCCCGGTTTCTGGGCCATCACTTCCTTGAACTTATCGGCCACCGTGAGCGGCGTCAGGGCAAGGGTAAAATGGCGTGAATTGCATTCATACCAGTAGCTATAGCCTGGCTGGTTAAACTCTTTCAGCCGCTTCAGGCGGGCACGGTACAGCGTGGCGCGCTCGAAGGCGGCATCCAGCAGCGCCGAGCGGCCGAGAGAAAGCTTCGCCACGTCGTAACAAAGCTCCAGCGCATCGTCGAGCAGCAGCAGCGCACGCTGGATATGCTGATCGGCCAGCACTTCGCGCAGATTGCCGCGATAGCCTGGATCGCCCAGCTGCATGCGGAAATCCTGCGTGCTTTGCGCCAGGCGGTCGCCGCACTTCTGCAGCTGCTGGGTATCTTTCAGTTCAGTGCGGTAGGCGATGGTGAAATCTTTCGCCAGGTCCAGCAACTGGCGGCTGGAGAGGGACTGGCCGAAATACTGGCTGGCGATATCGGGGAGCTGATGGGCTTCATCGAAAATCAATACGTCGGCCTCGGGGATCAGCTCGCCAAAGCCGCCCTCCTTCACCACCATATCCGCGAGGAACAGATGATGGTTGACCACTACCACGTCGGCATCCATCGCCGTTTTACGCGCTTTGACCACGAAACAGTCTTTATATAACGGGCAGTCGCTGCCGAGACAGTTATCATTGGTGCTGGTGACCAGCGGCCAGACGGCAGAATCTTCCGCCACATTGGCGCAGGTGCTGATGTCCCCGTCGAGGGTCTGGTTGGCCCAGCTGCGCAGAATGATCACATCACTGAGAGTCTGCACCGGCAGATCGCCCCCCGCCAGCGCCTGTTGTTCGAGACGTTCAATACAGAGGTAGTTAGAGCGCCCTTTCAGCAGGGCCAGGCGGCCTTTGTATTTGAGGGCTTTGGCCACGGTGGGCAGATCGCGACTGTAAAGCTGATCCTGCAACGCTTTTGAGCCGGTGGAGATGATCACTTTCTTTTTGGCGCGCAGCGCGGGCGCGAGATAGGCATAGGTTTTACCGGTGCCGGTTCCTGCTTCTACCACCAGCGGCTGGGCGCTGTCGATGGCATCGGCTACCGCGTGCGCCATCTGACGCTGCGGCTCGCGCGGCTTAAAACCGGGAATTGCCTTTGCTAATTGTCCGTCTGCTGCGAAATCGTCTGCCACTCTGCCCCCTGTATTTTTACACAGGGGATTATGTCAGGCCGCTCGTCCTGGCGCCAGTCGAGAGTGACGCAGGCAAAACAATATGGCAGTCTTGCCTGCTGAAACAGACATTCATAAGGAAACCTGTATGACAATTGTGCGCATTGATGCCGAAGCCCGCTGGTCAGATGTTGTGATCCACAACCAGACCCTGTACTACACCGGCGTACCGGCGAATCTCGATGCTGAGGCCTATGAGCAGACCGCCAATACCCTGGCGCAGATCGACGCGGTGCTGGAAAAACAGGGCAGCGACAAGTCCCGCATTCTGGATGCGACCATTTTCCTTGCCAGCAAAGACGATTTTGCGGCGATGAACAAAGCCTGGGATGAGTGGGTGGTGGCCGGTCACGCGCCTGTACGCTGCACGGTACAGGCGACGCTGATGAAACCGCAGTATAAGGTTGAGATTAAGATTATCGCCGCGGTGTAAGCGCGTTACTCTTCTTCATCCTCATCTTCAAAGCGCGCCACGATCCGCTCGCCGGTATGGGTGGCGCGCAGCTCCTGTGCTACCTGAGAAATCGCCTGTCCGCTGCTCATCCCCTGGGACATCAGCTCCTGAATACGCTCGACGGCCTTTTGCTGCTGGTCGTGGCTCAGTGAAGGTAAACCTGCAAACATCGTCAACTCCTGCTAAATTATCAGCGCTAATTATTTCACGCTGCCCGGTAGTCTACCACCCATGAACCCGTTATCCCCCACTGTTTTGACATTACCCTGGCGCACGGACGCCGCAGAATTCTGGTTCGCGCCAATAAGCCATCTCCCCTGGGCAATGCTGCTGCACTCCGGCCATGCGGATCATCCTTACAGTCGCTTTGACATTCTGGTGGCCGACCCGCGCACGACGCTGGTGACCCATGGCGCGGATACCCTGATTGACGGTGTTCACTCGGACGCCTGCCCGTTGAGTTTGCTCCAGCAGGCGCTTGATGAGATGGGCCTGCCCTGCACGCCGAATCCGGCTCTGCCCTTCCAGGGTGGCGCGCTGGGGTTGTTTGGCTACGACCTTGGCCGCCGCTTTGAAAAGCTGCCGGAACGGGCCGAGCGCGATATCACCCTGGCAGACATGGCTGTCGGCCTGTACGACTGGGCGATCGTGGTCGATCATCAACAGCAAAGCGTCTCGCTGGTGTGCCATGGCGATGCCGGAGCCAGGCTGGCGTGGCTGGAATCACATCGCGCCCCCGCCACGGTGCCCGCGTTCCGGCTCACCTCCGGCTGGCAAGCCAATATGACGGCGGCGGAATACCGGGAAAAATTCGATCGCGTGCAGGCCTTTTTGCACAGCGGCGACTGCTATCAGGTGAATCTGGCCCAGCGTTTTCAGGCCAGCTATGAGGGCGACGAGTGGCAGGCCTTTACCCGGCTGAATGCCAGCAACCGCGCCCCGTTCAGCGCCTTTTTACGCCTTGAAGAGGGGGCCATTTTAAGTCTTTCGCCGGAGCGTTTTATCCATCTGGCGGAGGGCGTCATCCAGACCCGGCCGATCAAAGGCACCCTGCCGCGGCTGGCGGAGGCAGATGCCGATCGCCAGCAGGCAGAAAAGCTCGCCACCTCGCCGAAAGATCGCGCCGAGAACCTGATGATCGTCGATCTGATGCGAAACGACATTGGCCGGGTGGCGGCACCAGGAAGCGTGCGGGTGCCGGAGCTGTTCGTGGTGGAGCCTTTCCCTGCTGTGCATCATCTGGTCAGCACCATTACCGCCCGGCTGCCGCCTGCGCAGACCGCGTGCGATCTGCTGCGTGCCGCCTTCCCGGGCGGGTCGATTACCGGCGCGCCTAAAGTGCGGGCGATGGAAATTATCGACGAGCTGGAGCCACATCGCCGAAACGCCTGGTGCGGCAGTATCGGCTATCTCAGCCTGTGCGGCGGGATGGACACCAGCATTACTATTCGCACCCTGACGGCGGTGGCCGGACAGATCTACTGTTCCGCAGGCGGCGGACTGGTGGCTGACAGCCAGGCGGCGGCGGAATATCAGGAAACCTTTTATAAAGTGAATCGTATTCTGCAACAACTGGAGAGCTAACTGGTGGATACCCGCGACCTGACCCTCGACAACTTTTTATCGCGTTTTCAGCTTTTGCGCCCGCAGGTGAACAGCACCTCATTGAATCAGCGTCAGGCGGCGGTGTTAATCCCGGTGGTGCGTCGGGAGCAACCGGGTCTGCTGCTGACCCGTCGTTCCTCGCAGATGCGCAAACATGCCGGTCAGGTGGCGTTTCCTGGCGGCGCGGTGGATAGCACCGACGCGTCGTTGATTGCCGCAGCTCTGCGCGAGGCGCAAGAAGAGGTGGCGATCCCGCCGCATAAAGTCGAGGTGATTGGTGTCCTGCCACCGGTGGACAGCGTGACCGGTTTTCAGGTGACGCCGGTTGTCGGGATTATCCCACCAAATTTGCACTACCATGCCAGCGTTGACGAAGTGGAGTCGGTATTCGAAATGCCATTGGCGGAAGCCCTGCGTTTGGGTCGTTATCATCCCCTGGATATTCAACGCCGTGGCCACGATCATCGGGTGTGGCTCTCGTGGTATCAGCATTATTTTGTCTGGGGCATGACCGCGGGAATTATTCGCGAGCTGGCGCTACAGATCGGCCTGAAACCTTGACTATACTTTACATTCGGCTCTTTTTTACTCCTTTGCGATCCGCCTCCCGCTATTAGTTAATCCCGTCTTAGCCATTAGTTTAATTCATGTGAATAGTTAAGCTGACGACGGGCTTCCCTCTTACACTATGCGAAGTTATTACATCGTTACTGGAAAACTGGTAACCCTGTCAGGAGTGTTAAAGTGATTAGTATATTCGACATGTTCAAAGTGGGGATTGGTCCCTCTTCTTCCCACACTGTCGGGCCAATGAAGGCCGGTAAACAGTTCGTCGATGACCTGGTCGAAAAAGGATTACTGGACAGCATTACTCGTGTGGCTGTGGACGTTTACGGTTCACTGTCATTAACGGGTAAAGGCCACCACACCGATATCGCCATTATTATGGGTCTGGCCGGAAATATGCCGGACACCGTAGATATTGACGCCATTCCGGCGTTTATCCGCGACGTGGAAACGCGCGGTCGTCTGCTGCTGGCCAATGGCCGGCAGGAAGTGGATTTCCCGCAGGACGACGGCATGCGTTTTCGCAGCGACAACCTCTCGTTGCATGAAAACGGGATGCAGATCCACGCCTTTAACGGCGATAAAGTGGTCTACAGCAAAACCTATTACTCCATCGGCGGCGGCTTTATTGTCGACGAAGAGCATTTCGGTAAAGACACTGCGGGCGACGTGAACGTGCCTTACCCGTTCTCGTCAGCAAAAGAGATGCTGGATTACTGCAAAGAGACCGGCCTGTCCCTCTCTGGCATGGTGATGCAGAACGAACTGGCGCTGCACAGCAAAAAAGAGATTGAAGACTATTTTGCTAACGTCTGGCAGACCATGCGTGCCTGTATCGATCGCGGCATCAACACCGAAGGCGTGTTGCCTGGCCCGCTGCGTGTACCGCGTCGTGCCTCTGCCCTGCGCCGGATGCTGGTCACCACCGATAAGTATTCCAACGATCCGATGAATGTGATCGACTGGGTCAACATGTTTGCCCTGGCGGTGAACGAAGAGAACGCCGCGGGCGGACGTGTCGTGACGGCACCGACCAACGGTGCCTGCGGTATCGTTCCGGCGGTACTGGCCTACTACGATCACTTTATCGAATCGGTTAGCCCGGACATCTACATCCGCTACTTCCTCGCCGCGGGCGCGGTGGGTGCGCTGTATAAGATGAACGCCTCTATTTCCGGCGCCGAAGTGGGCTGTCAGGGTGAAGTTGGCGTGGCCTGTTCGATGGCGGCGGCCGGTCTCGCTGAGCTGCTGGGCGCCAGCCCGGAACAGGTGTGCGTCGCCGCAGAGATCGGCATGGAGCATAACCTCGGTCTGACCTGCGACCCGGTTGCCGGTCAGGTGCAGGTGCCTTGCATCGAACGTAACGCCATTGCCTCGGTGAAAGCCATCAACGCCTCACGCATGGCCATGCGCCGCACCAGCGAACCGCGCGTCTCGCTGGATAAGGTGATCGAAACCATGTATGAAACCGGCAAAGACATGAACGCCAAATACCGCGAAACCTCTCGCGGCGGGCTGGCGATCAAGGTGCAGTGCGACTAATCCTCTGACGACGTCCCTGCAACTATTGTCTTTCATACCCCTTTCGCCCATCTGATACGGATGGGCGAATTTCATGAACATTTCTCGTTACCTGAAATAATGCCCACTACACTACCTGAGTTGCCACGGGCATTCACGCCAGTGGCTTTTCGGGTGGCCGTGGCATGCAAACAGCTCACAGGATAATTACCAATTATCGCCGCAAACGGATTATCGTCTGCCTGGTGTTGTCACTTACTACCCTCGTTTGCACGCTAATTATTGGCTTTATTTCACAGCGCAATTTAAATCAGCAATCTACCGCCGCCTTCGTTTCACACGCGGTTGAAACGCTGGATAAGATCCTGCAGCCTCTGGAGACCGGGCGCGACGTGGTGCAACCGCTGATCGGCCTGCCCTGCATGGAGGTCAATTTTTTACTACGTAAACAGGCTGCCTCCCTGCAAACCGTGCGCTCGATTGGCCTGATCAAAGACGGCATTCTCTACTGCTCCAGTATGTTCGGCGAACGCGATATTCCCATCAGCCAGTTCCAGCCCCAACTGCCCGCCTCCCAACCTTTACTGTTTCTCACTACCGATGAGGCCCTGCTGCAAGGCAGCCCGGTGCTTATTCAGTGGTATCCGGTGCCCGGCGAAGGTGACGATGGGGTCATGGAAATTGTCAATATCGAGCTCATTGCCCGACTGCTGCTGGAGCCAGAGCTGCCGATCATTAATGACGTCAACCTCAGCGTGGGCGGAAAACATCTGAATCATGACCGCCAGCTCTCGGATGCGCTGGTGTTTGACAGCGACCAGACGGTGTATCAGCAGGCCTCCGGCAATTTCCCTTTCACCATTACCGTGAACGGCCCCGGCCCGACGGACCTGGCGCTGAGAAGCCTGCCCTCACAGCTGCCGCTGGCGGTGATACTCACCATGCTGGTGGGGTATATCGCCTGGCTTGCCACTGCCAGTCGGATGAGTTTTACGCGAGAGATCAATTACGGGCTGGCGACCGGTGAGTTCGAGCTGTTTTGCCAACCGCTGATCGATGCCCAAAAGCAAGATTGTGTCGGGGTGGAAATTCTTCTGCGCTGGAATAATCCGCGGCAGGGGTGGATTTCCCCGGATATCTTTATTCCGCTGGCAGAGGAGCATAACCTGATTGTCCCCCTCACCCGCTACGTGCTGATCGAAACCGTCAACCATCTGCCGATATTCCCCACCGTGTCGGGTTTTCATATTGGCATTAACGTGGCGGCCAGCCATTTTCGCGACGGGGTGCTTCTCCACGACCTGAACCACGTCTGGTTCAGCGCCCAGCCAGCACAGCAACTGGTGATTGAACTTACCGAGCGCGATACCCTGCTGGAGATGGATTACAACATTGTGGAGGCACTGCATCAGAAAGGGGTCAAGCTGGCGATCGATGATTTCGGCACCGGCAACAGCTCGCTCTCGTGGCTGGAAAAACTCAATCCTGAGGTGCTAAAAATTGATAAATCCTTCACCGCCGCTATTGGCACCGATGCCGTTAATTCGACGGTGACGGATATTATTATTGCCCTCGCTCAACGCCTGAACATTGAGCTGGTGGCGGAGGGGGTGGAGACCTGCGACCAGGCCAGCCATCTTCGCCTGCACGGCGTGGAGTTTTTGCAGGGGTTCCTGTATGCGCGGCCAATGCCACTGCGGGATTTCCCGCAGTGGCTGGCGGAGAGTTCACCTCCGCCAGCCACGCATAACGGGACGATGATGCCGCTATTACCCTGATTACTCTTCTTCGTCGTGGGCAGATTGCTCTTTAACAATGCGCACCAGGTCAACGCGGTAATCATTGGCGGTCACGATCGTTATCTTCAGCGGCGGTAATTCGAGAACATCACCAGTACGCGGGATTTGACCGTTAACGGCAATCACCAGACCAGCCACCGTCGCAATATCCTCATCGTGGTTGGTCAGATGTTCCAGACCCAGCGTATGTTGCAGGGCATGCAGGTCGGTGGTGCCTTTGACCAGCCAGCCATCACCGTCATTGATGATTTCTGGCGTTTCGTCAGCATCCGGGAACTCACCGGCAATCGCTTCCAGTACGTCCAGCGGCGTAACCAGACCCTGTACCACGCCGAACTCGTTGGTCACGATAACAAAGCTACCCCGGGCACGGCGCAGTACGCCAAGCAGGTTGATCGGGTCGAGGGTTTCTGGCACCACGATGGCAGGCGACGCAGCGGCAATGGCTTCAACGTTTGCCCCCTCTTCCAGCGCCACCAGCATCTCTTTGGCGCGCACAACACCAATGATCTCATCCAGCTCACCGCGACACACCGGGAACAGGCTGTGCGGGGAGGAGAGCAGCTGCTGGCGGATTTCTTCCACGCTCAGGCTGGCGTCAACCCAGCTGATCTCGCCACGCGGGGTCATGATCCCGCGCAGGGAGCGCGAGGCCAGCGACAGAACGCCGTTGATCATATAACGCTCTTCTTCCACAAAGGCGCCTTCCGGGACCGGCACCGGAACATGGTTATCGCTGTCCTGCTGGGCTTTGGCTTCACGGCGGCCGCCCATCAGACGCAGGATCGCATCAGCGGTACGGGCACGCAGCGGCTGGTTCGACTGCTGGCGAATAAAGTTGCGACGGGCAATCTGGTTAAACATCTCTATAATGATGGAGAAACCAATTGCGGCGTACAGATAGCCTTTCGGAATATGGAAGCCGAAACCTTCTGCCACCAGGCTCAGACCAATCATCAGCAGGAAGCTCAGACAGAGCACCACCACGGTCGGATGCTGGTTGACGAATCGTGTCAACGGCTTTGAGGCGAGCAACATCACCGCCATCGCAATGATCACGGCAGCCATCATCACCGGCAGATGGTTCACCATACCGACAGCGGTAATCACCGCGTCGAGGGAGAAGACGGCATCCAGCACCACAATTTGCAGTACCACCACCCAGAAGCTGGCGTAGCCTTTACCGTGTCCGTCGTCATGCTGGCGGTTTTCCAGCCGTTCATGAAGCTCGGTTGTGGCTTTGAAGAGCAGGAATATCCCCCCCAGCAGCATGATCAGGTCACGCCCTGAGAAGGTGAAATCGAATGCGGTGAACAGCGGTTGCGTCAGCGTCACCATCCAGGAGATGACCGACAGCAGTGCAAGACGCATGATCAGCGCCAGTGACAGGCCAATTAAGCGTGCTTTATCTCGTTGTTTAGGCGGAAGTTTATCGGCAAGGATAGCAATAAACACCAGGTTATCAATGCCGAGAACGATCTCAAGCACAACCAGCGTGAGCAATCCTACCCAGATTTGCGGGTCCATTAAGAATTCCATGACAAGCTCCTGCTAAAGGAATGGCAAAACGGCGCCACGACAGATTCGGGCGAAACGGTAAAAGGCGTAAACAGTGAGTGGCGTGAATAGCCGGTAAGGCTGGCCAGAGTTGGCCGGATGTGTGACTGGCGTCGGTGACGGTCCATACAGTGGGCTACTGCCCAATACTCCTGACAAGTAAACGGAAGCTAAACATATCAGAGACCTGGGCTTTGTGGCAAAGATTTACTTTCCTTTGCAAACAGATGTTTCCGTGCTTATTTCGATCACAGAAATATCTGGTTGGCTTAGGCTAAATTACGGATCTTCATCACATAAATTATTTTTTCACTGTCTAAAATAAATCGCGTAAGTCTTAGTTCATTGAACTCTAACCCTTATCTGAATCGATTCGTTCTTTCGAAGATGATCACTAATGCCTCACTCGTGCGGGGTATTAACGATAATAAAAGGAGGTAGCAAGTGACTATTGCTATTGTTATAGGCACACATGGTTGGGCTGCAGAGCAGTTACTTAAAACCGCAGAAATGCTTTTAGGCGAACAGGAAAACGTCGGCTGGATCGATTTCGTTCCCGGTGAAAACGCCGAGACACTGATAGAAAAATACACGGCTCAACTGTCCAGACTGGATACCAGCAGCGGCGTATTGTTCCTTGTTGACACATGGGGCGGCAGCCCGTTTAACGCCGCCAGCCGCATTGTGGTCGATAAAGAGCAGTATGAGGTGGTCGCCGGGGTCAATATTCCGATGCTGGTTGAAACCCTGATGGCACGCGACGATAACCCAACCTTTGACGAGCTGGTTGCGCTGGCGGTCGAAACCGGTCGCGAAGGCGTGAAAGCGCTGAAAGCGAAACCGGTTGAGGTCGCAAAAGCCGCACCCGTTGCCGCCGCAGCGGCTGCGAAACCCGCCGCCTCGCAAAAGCCGATGGGTCCGAACGATTACATGCAGATTGGCCTGGCGCGTATCGACGACCGTTTGATTCATGGTCAGGTTGCGACCCGCTGGACCAAAGAGACCAACGTGCAGCGCATTATCGTGGTCAGCGATGAAGTGGCCGCCGATACGGTCCGTAAAACCCTCCTCACCCAGGTAGCGCCGCCGGGCGTGACCGCCCACGTGGTGGACGTTGCCAAAATGATCCGCGTTTATAACAACCCGAAATATGCGGGTGAACGCATCATGCTGCTGTTTACCAATCCGACAGACGTTGAACGCGTTGTCGAAGGCGGCGTGAACATTACGTCCGTCAACATTGGTGGTATGGCGTTCCGTCAGGGTAAAACCCAGGTGAACAATGCGATTTCAGTCGATGAGAAAGATATCGAAGCCTTTAAAAAACTCAATGCCCGCGGTATTGAGCTTGAGGCTCGTAAAGTTTCCACCGATCAGAAACTGAAAATGATGGATTTGATCGGCAAAGTCGGGAAATAACCCTGCGCTGATTTTCACATAAAGCTTATGTCATAGGAGAAGTACAATGGAGATTACCACTCTTCAGATTGTGCTGGTGTTCGTCGTCGCTTGTATAGCGGGTATGGAATCCGTACTTGATGAATTTCAGTTTCACCGTCCGCTGGTTGCCTGTACGTTAATCGGCGCCGTTCTCGGGGATATGAAAACCGGTATCATCATCGGTGGTACCCTGGAAATGATCGCCCTCGGCTGGATGAATATCGGTGCCGCCGTGGCCCCGGATGCGGCGCTTGCCTCCATCATCTCTACCGTTCTGGTTATTGCCGGCCATCAAAACATCGGTGCCGGTATCGCGCTGGCTATTCCACTGGCAGCTGCAGGTCAGGTTCTGACCATCATCGTGCGTACCATCACCGTTGCGTTCCAGCATGCGGCTGACAAGGCGGCGGAGAATGGCAACCTGACGGCGCTCTCCTGGATCCACGTCTCGTCCCTGTTCCTGCAGGCGATGCGTATTGCTATCCCGGCGGTCATCGTGGCGATCTCTGTCGGCACCAGTGAAGTGCAGAGCATGCTGAACGCTATTCCAGAGGTGGTTACCGGCGGTCTGAACATTGCGGGTGGCATGATCGTGGTGGTGGGTTATGCGATGGTCATCAACATGATGCGCGCAGGCTACCTGATGCCGTTCTTCTACCTCGGCTTTGTTACCGCGGCATTTACCAACTTCAACCTGGTTGCACTGGGCGTGATTGGTGCGGTAATGGCTATCCTCTACATCCAGCTCAGCCCGAAATATAACCGCGTAGCCGGTGGTGCACAGGTTGCTGGTAATAACGATCTCGATAACGAACTGGACTAGCAGGTGAGCGACATGGTTGATATGACTAAAACTACCCCTCAGAAAAAACTGACTCCAGGGGATATTCGTGGCGTGTTCATCCGTTCAAACCTGTTCCAGGGTTCATGGAACTTCGAACGTATGCAGGCGCTGGGCTTCTGCTTCTCGATGGTGCCGGCGATCAAACGTCTGTACCCGGAAAACAACGACGCGCGTCGTCAGGCGATTAAGCGTCACCTGGAATTCTTCAACACCCACCCTTACGTCGCGGCCCCGGTACTGGGCGTAACGCTGGCGATGGAAGAGCAGCGTGCGAACGGCGCCGAGATCGACGATGGTGCCATCAACGGTATCAAAGTGGGTCTGATGGGGCCGCTGGCAGGCGTTGGTGACCCGATCTTCTGGGGGACTGTACGTCCGGTCTTTGCAGCGCTGGGTGCGGGTATTGCTATGAGCGGTAGCCTGCTTGGTCCTCTGCTGTTCTTTATCCTGTTCAACGTGGTACGTCTGGCGACCCGTTATTACGGCGTGGCGTACGGCTACCGTAAGGGCGTGGATATCGTTCAGGATATGGGCGGCGGCTTCCTGCAAAAACTGACCGAGGGGGCGTCAATCCTCGGCCTGTTTGTCATGGGGGCGTTGGTGAACAAGTGGACGCACGTCAACATCCCGCTGGTGGTGTCCACCATCACCGGCCAGGATGGCCAGACGCGCGTGACCACGGTACAAACCATCCTTGACCAACTGATGCCGGGCCTGGTGCCGCTGCTGTTGACCTTCGCCTGTATGTGGCTGCTGCGCAAGAAGGTGAATGCGCTGTGGATCATCGTCGGCTTCTTCGTTATCGGTATCGTGGGTTACGCTATCGGTCTGCTGGGCCTGTAAGTTTTTGCTGAATACACCGGGGGCAAGTATGCCCCCGTTTTTTTATCTGGAGGATGAATGACGGTCACGGACATCGTACTGGTTGTCTTTATTGCTGCCCTTCTGGCGTATGCCATTTACGACGAATTGATCATGCCCCGCCGCAACGGTACGACCTTGCTCACGATCCCCCTGCTGCGTCGCGGCCGCGTTGATGGTGTCATCTTTGCTGGCCTGCTGATGATCCTGATTTATAACAACGTGATGAGCCAGGGTGCTTTATTAACCACATGGTTATTATGTGCACTGGCATTAATGGCCTTTTATCTGTTCTGGATGCGGGTGCCGAAAATAATCTTCAAACCTGCTGGGTTCTTTTTCGCCAATGTCTGGATAGAATATAACCGCATTAAAGAGATGAATTTATCAGAAGACGGCGTACTGGTGATGCAATTAGAGCAGCGACGCCTGCTTATCCGGGTAAAGAATATCGACGATCTCGAGAAGATATATCACTTACTCGTTAAAACTCAATGAGTTAAAATAATAGCCTTGGCTATATTTGGATGTGGGTTTTACCCTGCCTTATAGCCAAAGCTATATTTCTTTTGTGAATACACGCCATATTCTTAACGTTATTTTCACATCCACATCCAAATGAAAATCGTTATCATCGAATAGAACGAATAATACTTTCCGGTTGTTGTTTTAACTTCTCAAAATATGTTAAGGTTGCGCCCGTCGTTGGGGAGTAGCCGATTTCCGGTATGCCGGAAATGTACGTGTCAACATACTCGTTGCAAAACGTGGCACGTACGGATTGTTTCTGCGTCAGGCAGAGGGATCAGGCGAGACCATAGACGCATCAACTGCTGTTTACTGGGGGCAGTGATGTGTCATATGGATATTCCCGGTCTGGACGCGCTGATGAACCTCTCTGCAACACTTCTTCTGGCCTTTGGTATGTCTATGGATGCTTTTGCCGCCTCCATGGGGAAAGGCGCCACGCTCCACAAACCCAAATTCTCTGAAGCCCTGCGTACCGGCCTTATCTTCGGCGCTATCGAAACCCTGACGCCGCTGATCGGCTGGGGTCTGGGGATGCTTGCCAGCCAGTTCGTGCTGGAATGGAACCACTGGATCGCCTTTATCCTGCTGACTTTCCTCGGCGGTCGTATGGTTATCGAAGGTATTCGCAATGATGTCGGTGACGACGAGCCGGTTCAGCGTCACGGCTTCTGGCTGCTGGTCACCACGGCGATCGCCACCAGCCTTGATGCAATGGCGGTAGGCGTCGGGCTGGCGTTCCTGCAAGTGAACATCATTGCTACCGCGCTGGCCATTGGTTGCGCGACCTTAATCATGTCCACTCTGGGGATGATGGTCGGCCGGTTTATCGGCCCGCTGTTAGGCAAACGCGCCGAGATCCTCGGCGGTATCGTGTTAATCGGTATTGGCGTGCAGATTATGTGGAGCCACTTCGCCGGTTAACCGACGCGCTGCCAGCAGTGGATGCTAAAATCTGTCTGGCAGCTGAAAAGTTCCTGTTTTGCCAGCGTCTCCCACACTTCTGGTTTTGCCCGCCATGCGAACGGCGTCATCTGTAACAGCGCCACTGCCTCAGTTCCGCTCAGGGACATGTTATAAGCCAGCGATTGCTCCTCCCGAAGTACAAAGCCTGCCAGTTGCTCCGAGTGCGGCGCATGCAGCAGAACCTCATTGTAAATCAGCCCTTTCAGCTCCATCAGATGACGCGGACCAGGCGTAACGGTGATCACCCAGCCCTCCTCTTTCACTACCCGGGCTAACTCTTCGCCTTTGCAGGGGGCGTAGATGCGGATCACTGCATCCATACTGCTCTCTTCAAACGGCAGACGGTGGCTGGATGCCACGCAAAAGGTGGCCTGCGAATAGCGTTTGGCTGCAGCGCGGATGGCGGATTTTGAGACATCCAGCCCGAAGGTCGACGCGCCTTTTTCCCGCGCGGTGTCGGCAAAGGCGGCGGTGTAATACCCTTCCCCACAGCCAATATCGAGAATTGATGTCGCCCCTGCAGGCAATAACGCCGCCAGCTTCCCGGCAACTTCGTCGCGCAAAGGCTGATAATGACCCGCATCGAGAAAGGCTCTGCGCGCCTGCATCATCTCTGCGCTGTCGCCCGGATCGCGCGAACGCTTATGCTGTACCGGCAGCAGATTGACATAGCCCTCTTTCGCCATATCGTACCGATGCCCTTGTGGGCAGGCGTAACTTTTATCCGTATGCGCCAGCGGCGCGTGGCAAAGAGGACAGCAGAATGTCATGGGAACTCCGGGCAATCATAAAGGGCGAAAGTGTACCGCTAATCGCCCCGCTGTAAAACGCCTTGCTTAACGCATTACGATGAGATGGCTGGAATCGGCCGGTAATCCATCAGGTTTGATGTTTTCGATGCGCAGCACGTCACCCATAATCTGGCTGAACACGGGCGCGGAGACCGCCCCGCCGTAATAGGCCCCGTTTTGTGGATCGTTAATGACCACCGCCAGGGCGAAGACAGGCCGGCTGGCTGGTGCAACACCGGCGGTATAGGCCACATATTTATCAACATAGTTGCCGCGGTCATCGATTTTCTTCGCGGTGCCGGTTTTCACCGCTACGCGGTAATCACGCACCGCTGCCTTAACCCCGCCGCCGCCAGGCAAGGCCACGCTCTCCATCATGTGCTCCACCTCCTGCACAATGGATGCTGGCATCACCTGCGTGCCGATCACCGGCGGATCAATACGAGTAATGGAGAGTGGACGTTCCAGGCCATTGCCGCCAATGGTGGCATAGACATGCGCCAGTTGAAGCGGAGTTACCATCAGGCCATAGCCAAACGCAAAGGTAGCGCGATCGAGCTGGCTCCAGAATTTACGCTCAGGCAGTAGGCCGCTGCTCTCCCCTGTTAATCCAAGGCCGGTAGAGCGACCAAAACCAAACCCATGATAGGTGTCCAGCAGACGCTGGATCGGCATTGCCAGTGAGAGGCGGGACACGCCGGTATCGCTCGATTTTTGCAGGATGCCGGTTAGCGTCAGTTCCGGGTAGTAACCGACGTCGCGAATGCGGTGTCCGGCCAGAGTGTAGGGATGGGTGTCGATAACGCTATCTGGCTGCACCAGCCCTTGCTGTAACGCGGTCATCAGCACCAGTGGCTTGACGGTGGAACCAGGTTCAAAGGTGTCGCTGATGGCGCGATTACGAAAATCATTCAGCGTGGCACCGTCACGGTTATTGGGATTGAAATCCGGGAAGTTGGCCATAGCGAGGATCTCCCCGGTCTGGATATTGATCAGCACCGCCGCGCCCGATTCCGCTTTGTTCCACGCCACGGCATTGTCCAGCGCGTCTTCGGTGATAGTTTGCAGCCGCTCGTCAATACTCAACTGAATATTATGGGCCGGTACGGGCGGAACTTCGGTAATATTCTCAATCACATGACCGTAGCGATCTTCGCGGACGCGTCGCAGACCGGGCTTACCGGTCAACTGCGCATTAAAGCTTTTCTCTATTCCTTCAATACCCTGCCCGTCGATATTGGTAAAGCCGATAAGGTTGGCCGCCACGTGCCCGGCCGGGTAGAAGCGCCGGGACTCATCGCGCAGGCTGATACCCGGCAGATGGAGCTTATCGATCCACTGGGCCTGGGCAGGATCCACCTGGCGAGCCAGATAGATAAAACGCCCCTGCGGATTGCTGTTGATTCGTGCGGCAAGGTTGGGAAGGGACAAATGCAGCGCACTGGCTAACGCCTGCCAGCGATTATCAAATCCGACCCCACCTTTCGCCAGCACCGTTTTCGGATCGGCCCACACCGCCTGCACCGGCACGCTCACTGCCAACGGCCGCCCCGCCCTGTCGACTATCATTCCTCTCGGAGCGTTAATCGCGACTTCCCGCAGGGAGCGCATATCCTCCTGCTTAACGAGGGGATCCGGTTTCACAATCTGCAGCCAGGCGACGCGCCCGAGCAGGAAAACCAGGCTGCCAAAAATGGCGACACACAGAAGGGCAAAACGTAACGGGGTGAAGTTTGCTGCGGGATTGACGGGTTTCTTTTTCACCAGAACTCCAGGGCTGAATAACAACGCCCTGATTTAACGGCAAATTTGCGTCCTGATGGGGAAAACAATGCTAATACTCTCGCAGCTTTGCAACAAACTGCAAACAGAGACGCAGGTGGTAACACTTTGAAAAAATTGCATTAAAAAGCCCCGCACAAGCGAGGCTTTATCTCTGCAACTGAAACGTCGAAACGCTTCAGACAAGGCAGGGGTTCGATCAGATAGCGGTTACGTTAACAGCAGCCGGACCTTTCTGGCCGTCCTGAATTTCGAACTCAACGTTCTGGCCTTCAGCCAGAGTTTTGAAGCCGTTACCCTGGATTGCAGAGAAGTGTACGAACACATCTTTGCTACCGTCAGCAGGAGTAATGAAACCAAAACCTTTAGACTCGTTGAACCACTTAACTTGACCTTTAATCTTTGCCATTTGCAAAATTCCTTTGAATGTTTTCTTAGCCCGTGGGCATTCACTGAGATAAAACTGAGACATTACTGCATGAGGCACTAATATAAGGTTCGGCAGAGAAGCGGTATTCAACGACAACGTGTTTACTCAGGACTTCTTTACTGAAAATGCCACACATAAACAGAACTGTACCTCGTTTGACCCAAACCGTGTTATCACATACAACTTAAATAATGGCAAGCCATTTTTAAACGTGTCTCGATCAGCCGCACAAATTGGGGGACTGATTTGCCACAATCTGCACAGTAATGCACTTACGTGTATACAGAGCCTGTTTGTTGCGCGATCAGTAACCGTCAGGGGAGACGCTGTTATCAAAGACTTTTTTACCTTAGACCAATAACTTCAGATCGTCCAGCAAGCGAAGCTGATTTCGTGACAGGGTTATTTCCGTTAGAACAATTGGTAAGAAGTTATGCTGTTTTAATCGCAACGGCAGAGATTTGTTTCCTTGCTTAAAACAGCCCTGGGCGCTTCGCTTGTTTAACTTATATACATCGCAACGTTGTTCGTCGCTATGCACCAAAATAATGATATTTTTATGAACCTGCCTCAAAAAAAGGCAATCAAAACGTTTCGATTAAATTAAAATATGATCCGCGTCGGTTTAATACGGAATAAGTACTATCTGAACTCGTAATAGTTTATATGGATAAATATTGACCAATGCGCAAGGGCTGAAAGTTATCGTCCGGCAGCGACAACGCCCTCAGGGTCTGAGACAGCTCTCTGACCGGTTCATCCAGTGACTCATCCGTCAGCTCAAACACGCCCCAGTGGATGGGGATCGCCCGCGGCATGCCCAGCTGTTGCCAGAGCGCCACCGCTGCCTGCGGATCCATATGATGAATCGACATGAACCAGCGTGGTGCAAAGGCGCCAATGGGTATCGCGATGGTATCCAGTTTTCCCAGCCGCTGGGGGATAGTCAGCAGATCTGGGGTGTAGCCCGTATCGCCGCTGAACCAGAAGCGCTGGTTTTGCCCTTCAAAGACCCACCCACACCAGAGCGAACGGTTGCGATCCCACAGGGTTCGCATGCTCCAGTGCTGCGCCGGAACGGCGGTGAATACCACTCCTTCGAAGACATAGCTTTGCCACCAGTCCAGCTCGACGATCTGTTTTGCCCCACGACGACGACACCATTCTCCAAGGCCTAAGGGCACAAAAAAGGTGAGCTGCGGAAAACGTCGCACCAGCTGGCGTACCGTAGCGGCGTCAAGATGATCATAATGGTTATGGGAAATCACCAGCGCATCCAGCGGTGGGAGCGCCGCAACGCTCATCACCGACGGCGTTTTTCTGGCAGGTCCGGCAAAGGGGACCGGGGAAGCGCGGCGGGAAAAGACCGGATCGGTAAGAATGTATTTCCCGTTCAGGCGTAGCAGCAAGCTGGCATGTCCCAGCCACCAGACGCCGTCCTCTTCATGGTTATTCAGGGTGACAGGTTGCCACCACTGGCGGATAAAATGCTCATAGCCCTGTTCGGGCGGCTTTGGCAGGCGGGCGGCTTTTCGCTCTTTCTGCCAGCGTTCGACATCGCCAGGCTGGTGCTCAGCGCCATCGACATTGCGAAAACCCTGCGGGGTATGATGCGCGAGGGAGGCGTTATACCAGGGATTGCTCCAGGCCATACTCACCTCCCCTGACTGGTTAGCGTTCAGCTACCAGACGAATAAAGTCATCGTCCTGGCTATTAGCCGTCTCTTCTGCCGCTTTTGGTGCTACTTTCTCTTCCGGTTCATTGGCTTCGCACAGGCGGCGCAGCAGCGCGTTCTGTCGTTTCTGCAAATCGACCAGCGTTTCAAGCAGTTCAATTTGCTCATTGGTACGGGAGCTTGCACGGTTGATAAAAAACCACAACACCAGCCCCACCACCAGCAATAGCACCGAGATCGCCAGAGATGCCACGCTCAGCATCCCGGAATTCACTAACTCACCCATTTCACCCCCCAATAAAAACGCTCATATTACCACTCGCGTTCAGGAAGGAAATCATTTGCGAGAAAAATGCCCGTTACCAGGGGATAAACTTATTCACAGAACAAATACCGCTAAAAAACTGTACGTCCTGGTCACACATCACATTGATGGTCTGCGTCCAGAGCAACACACAGGCCAGCA
Organism: Leclercia sp. GLN_9; assembly: GCF_043105735.1. NCBI lineage: Bacteria > Pseudomonadati > Pseudomonadota > Gammaproteobacteria > Enterobacterales > Enterobacteriaceae > Leclercia > Leclercia sp. GLN_9. The sequence goes on along the minus strand of NZ_JBICLV010000017.1, from coordinate 442,682 downwards.
ATACCAGCACCAGAATCACCCAGCGTATTTTTTTCACTCCACTCTCCGTCCATAACTGCCTGATGCCAGGTTATCATGCGCAACTTAAACCATGCCTAACTGTACCGTGAAGACGAGCCTTTCGGAATCATAGGCTTGTTAACGCAAATGTATCGGTTACGCTATGGGGCAGTCATTAAAAAAATGAGGCAATAATGCGCTTTTTTATTCGTACACTGATCGTTATAGCCCTGATCTGGACGGGTTTACTGCTGGCGGGTTATGGCGTGCTGATCGGCAGTAAAGAAAATGCGGGCGGACTGGGTATCCAGTGCAAGTACCTTACCGCGCGCGGATTCAGTACAGCACAATACATTCATTCTGACAGCGGCATTATCGGCCTCACTCGCTGCCCATTGCTGCGAAAGAGCGAGATAGTGGTCGATAACGGCTAATTCCGCACATAAAAAACGCTGCCCAAGGGCAGCGTTTTTTTATACCGGAAAACTCAGAACGGATAGTCGTTGTAACCCATCTGCTCAGAAATTTTTCGCGCCGCCGTGTGCAGCATTTCCACATATTCGTGCAGATGCTCTTCAGAGAAACGCAGCGTCGGGAAGGAGATGCTCAGGCCAGCAATCACCACACCGAAGCGGTCAAATACCGGCACGCCGATGCAGCGTAAGCCCTCTTCCTGCTCCTGGTTATCTTCGCCATAACCCTGCTCACGCACCTTATCCAGCACCTCTAACAGCTCATCGGTAGTGGTGATGGTGCGTTCAGTGCTGCGTTTATACTCGACGTTCTCGAGGATCTGCTTCACTTCTTCACGGTCGCGCCAGGCCAGCAGAACTTTACCGATAGCGGTACTGTAGAGCGGATTGCGGCGACCAATGCGTGAATACATGCGCAGGTTATACATGGAGTCGATCTTATGGATGTAGACAATGCTGTCTTCATCCAGCGCACCGAGGTGCACCGTCTCTTTCGTCAGACGAGAGAGTTCACGCATCTGAATATCAGCGCTACGGATCAGATCGACGTTCTGCAGCGCGCGTGCGCCCAGTTCGAATAGCTTCAGGGTCAGGGAGTATTTTTCAGACTCACCTTCCTGTGCAACATAACCCAGTGATTTCATGGTCTGCAAAAAGCGGTAAACGGTGCTTTTTGACATCATCACACGCTGGGACAGCTCAGTAATACCAATTTCGCGCTCTTCGCCAAGCGCCTGCAAGATGCCGAACACCTTTAACACAGAAGAAACAGAATCTGGCTGTTTATCCAAATCCGCGATTGCCATTAATCACCTCAACGCAAGTGTTTTATAAAATTTAGAACCGGTTTTTATTATAAATTCGCAGTGGCATTGCTGCAATCAATCCTGGCTTACCTGGTTACAAATCTGCGACATATAACCGAAATAACAGTGATAATATCGTTACCCTGTTAATAATAACCTGTATTGCTCATTCATTCTCATGACACTTACCCCCAAAGATGGACTGCCGTTACCGCAGCGCTATGGTGCAATTGCGACCATTATCATCGGTATTTCTATGGCCGTGCTGGATGGCGCGATCGCGAACGTCGCTCTGCCGACCATCGCCAGCGATCTGAATGCCTCGCCTGCCAGTTCGATCTGGATCGTCAACGCCTACCAGATAGCTATTGTCATCTCCCTGCTGTCGTTTTCGTTTCTGGGCGACATGTTTGGCTACCGCAGAGTGTATCAGTGCGGGCTGGTGGTCTTTACCCTGACCTCGCTGTTTTGCGCCCTTTCCGACACCTTGCACACCCTGACGCTGGCGCGCATCATCCAGGGGTTTGGCGGCGCGGCGCTGATGAGCGTTAATACCGCGCTGATCCGGCTTATCTACCCGCAGCGGCATCTGGGCCGGGGGATGGGGATCAACTCTTTTATAGTTGCGGTATCATCGGCGGCTGGCCCGACAATCGCCGCGGCGATCCTGTCGGTGGCTTCCTGGCAGTGGCTGTTCTTAATCAACGTTCCGCTGGGTATCGTGGCGCTTGTGTTCGCCCTGCGTTACTTACCCGCCAACGGCCCGAAAAGCAGCATGCCTAAATTCGATCTGCCAAGCGCGGTAATGAATGCCCTCACCTTTGGCCTGCTGATTACCGCTCTGAGCGGTTTCGCCCAGGGGCAGTCGCTGCCGTTGATCGCGGGCGAGGTCGTGGCGCTGCTGGTGGTGGGCTTCTTCTTCGTGCGTCGTCAGCTGGCGCTACCGGTACCGTTGCTGCCGGTGGATCTGCTGCGCATTCCCCTCTTCTCCCTCTCCATCGGCACCTCGATATGCTCTTTCTGCGCGCAGATGCTGGCCCTGGTCTCGCTGCCCTTTTTCCTGCAGAGCGTTATTGGCCGCTCGGAAGTGGAAACCGGTCTCCTGTTAACGCCATGGCCGCTGGCAACCATGGTAATGGCGCCGCTGGCTGGTTATCTGATTGAACGGGTTCACGCGGGATTGCTGGGTGCGCTGGGGATGGTAGTAATGGCGGCGGGTCTGTTCGCCCTCGCCCTGCTCCCGGCGGCTCCGCACGATCTGAATATCATCTGGCGAATGATCTTGTGCGGGGCCGGCTTTGGTCTGTTCCAGTCTCCGAACAACCATACGATTATCACTGCCGCCCCGCCTCATCGCAGCGGCGGAGCCAGCGGGATGCTGGGTACGGCGCGCCTGCTGGGACAAAGCACCGGCGCGGCGCTGGTGGCCTTACTGTTTAACCTGGCCGGGCAAAACGGCACGCACCTGGCGCTTCTGACCGCCGGCACGCTGGCCGCCGCTGCTGCCATCATCAGCGGGCTGCGGGTGACGCAACCACGGCCGCAGGCATAAAAAAAGCGCGTCCGTGGACGCGCTTTTTCATTCACAAGCCAAAGCCGTTATTTCAGGTACTCGCCGCTACGCAGCGCTTCAATACGCTTATCCAGCGGTGGGTGAGACATGAACAGCTCACTCAGCGATTTCGATTTACCGTTGATGCAGAACGCCATCATGCTGGAGGCTTCCTGCGGTTCGTAGCTGGTTTTCAGACGCTGCAGGGCAGCAATCATCTTCTCGCGGCCCACCAGTTTGGCAGAGCCAGCATCCGCATGGAACTCACGATGACGGGAGAACCACATGGTGATAATGCTCGCCAGGATACCAAACACCAGTTCCAGTACCATTGAGACCGCAAAGTAGATCAGCGGGTTACCGTTACTGGATTCGCCTTCCTCACGATCCCCGCCCATAAAGCCTGCGGCAATCTGCGCGATAATGCGTGAGATAAAGATAACGAAGGTGTTCACCACACCCTGAACCAGGGTCATGGTCACCATATCGCCGTTGGCAATGTGGCTGATCTCATGGGCAATTACCGCCTCGGCTTCGTCACGGCTCATGTTCTGCAACAGGCCGGTACTCACCGCAACCAGCGACGAGTCACGACGCGCACCGGTAGCAAAGGCGTTGATATCCGGCGCGTGATAGATCGCGACCTGCGGCATGGCAATCCCCGCCTGACGGGCCTGATTGGCGACGGTATTCATCAGCCAGCGTTCCATATCGTTACGCGGTTGCTCAATAACCTCGCCGCCCACGGACTTGAGCGCCATCCATTTGGACATCAGCAGCGAGACAAAGGAGCCACCAAAACCAAACAGCAGCGCCATAATTAACAAGCCCTGAACGCTGCTCGACTGAATTCCTGTCAGGCTAAGTACCAGCCCGAAGACCACCATGACCGCAAGGTTGGTGAGCAGGAAGAGCGCGATTCGCATCATAATATTCTTTTAACCTCAGTTTAACAAAACGCACTATGCGATTACCCACATCGTATGGGTATTCCGCATATTTTCAAGGATTGCAGCGATGTAAGTCACCAGAAAGACACAACTTTACATAATGAAATGACTGGCTGACGGCAGGAGGAGGTTAACAAAAAAACAGGCACAATTTCTTGTGCCTGTTGAGGGATTATTTTGCCGGAGCGGGGTTCCCGGCAGGTTGGTCTTTTTCCAGTTTCGCCAGGTCAATGGCGATCTTCACCGTCTCATCAAGATACGGATCTGGCTCCTGATAATCCTTCGGCAGATCATCCAGTTTCTTGAGGAGTGGCTTACCTTCACGTTTAAAGCGGTCGTTGATACGCGCCAGACGTGTTGCATCATCCTCTTCGTTCTCTTTCAGACGCTGAGCGTAGTTCAGAGAGACAATATTGCGTTTCGCTTTCAGGGCATTGAAACGGGCAATATCCTTCACGATGTACTGGAATTCAGGATCCTTGGCGATGCGCTCGTCATGTTGTTTCAACAGCGCCGGACCAAACTGAGTGATATCGCCCGACTTCACGTAGGTGGCAGCATCAACGCTATCCCACGGCAACGCGTTATCTTCGAACTTCTCACCGGTTTCGGTCTCTTCGGTGCCGGTCGGCATGATGATGTCCGGGGTTACGCCTTTACGCTGGGTACTGCCGCCATTCACACGATAGAACTTCTGAATGGTGTACTGTACCGAGCCAAGCGCTGGCCATTCCGGGCGCAGCATCTGATCGTAAATGCGGTTCAGGGAACGATACTGCTGTACCGTGCCCTTCCCGAAGGTCGGTTCGCCAACAATCAATGCGCGGTTGTAATCCTGCATCGCGGCGGCAAAGATTTCCGATGCCGATGCACTAAAGCGATCGACCAGGACCACCAGCGGGCCTTTGTAGTAAACAACGCCATCGGTGTCGGCGTCTTCACGCACTTTACCGTTGTTATCACGTACCTGTACCACCGGACCGGACGGAATAAACAGGCCCGACAGCGAAACCGCTTCGGTCAGGGCGCCGCCGCCGTTGGTGCGGAGATCGATGATCACGCTCTTCACGTTTTGTTTTTCAAGCTTCTGCAGTTGAACCTTGACGTCGTCCGTCAGGCCTACGTAGAAACCAGGAATATCCAGCACGCCGACCTTGTCTTTACCCACGGTTTTCACCGACATTTTCACCGCGCGATCTTCCAGACGGATACGTTCGCGAGTCAGGGTAACGATACGGGTCTTGGTGCCTTTACCGGCAGGCAGAATTTCCAGACGGACCTTGCTGCCTTTCGGCCCTTTGATCAGGGCTACCACATCATCCAGGCGCCAGCCAATTACATCCACCATGTTCTGGCCAACCTGGCCGACACCCACAATGCGATCGCCTACGCTAATCGCCTTGCTTTTGGCCGCCGGGCCGCCCGCAACCATGGAGTTGATCACCGTGTAATCGTCATCCATCTGCAGCACCGCGCCAATCCCTTCAAGGGAGAGACTCATTTCGGTGTTGAACTGCTCGGTGTTGCGCGGAGAGAGATAGTTGGTGTGCGGATCGATTTCGTGCGCGAAGGCCGTCATCGCCAGCGAGAACACATCTTCACTGTTGGTCTGCGCCAGACGACGAATGGCAAATTTATAGCGGCGGGTCAGCGTTTCGCGGATCTCTTTCTCATCTTTACCGGTGAGTTTGAGGCTCAGCTCATCGTACTTCACTTTGCTGTCCCACAGCGCGTTCAGCTCGGCTTCATCTTTCGGCCACGGCGACTTACTGCGGTCAAGATTAAAGGTGTCGTTACCCGTGAAGTCCATCGGACGTTCAAGCACCTTAAGCGCATATTGATAGCGCTCGAAACGGCGTTTCTGCGACAGGTTATACAGGTCGTAGAACAGGTCGAGCTTGCCGCTGCGTAACTCGTCGCCTACCTCAGACTGCTTTTTGGCAAATTGTTCGACATCGCTTGCCAGCAGGACGTTATGACTGTAGTCCAGCAGGTTCAGATAGCGGTCGAAAATTTTTTTCGAAAAAGCCTGGTCGAGGTCGAACTGACGATAGTGCGAACGGGTGAAGCGCGATGTCACGCGCTCACTGACCGTTGCGTGCTGAGTCTCTTCCTTCAGAACCGGAATTTGATCGACACGCGTAATCTCGTCCACAGCGAAGGCGTGGCCTGTTATCGCAAACAGGCCAGCCAGCGCGGTGAGCTTAAAAAATGTGTTCATGCCGGGCTTGGCCTCCGTTTTAGAACAACAAGTGTTCTGCGCGTACAATCATTGACAGACCAGAAGTCAGCTGTACACGAACGCCATCTTTGGTGATTTCCAGTACGGTGGCATCCATAGCATTGTTGCCCGCTTTTACTTTCAGAGACTGACCCACGTTCAGGACGTTGATGTCAGAAACCGGAGTATGGCGCGGCTCTTCACGAGGCGCACGCGGGGCTTTTGCCGCCGGTTGCTCAGCACGTGGCTTACGCTCGGTGTTTTCTTTGCGACGCGGTGCAGGACGTGGCTTGCGTTCACGACGAGGCGTCTCTTCCTGGCCATTGGCCGCAGCCGCTTCGCGTTTCTTCGCCTGCTGTTCAGCACGCTGAGCCTGAACACGCGCTTTGGCTTCTTCGAGCTGCTTACGAGCGTGCTCTACATGCTGCTCATCCAGCACACCGCAAGGGTTGCCGTCGAGATCAACACGCGTCGCGCCCGCTTTGATACCGTACAGGTAACGCCAGCTCGAAGTATAAAGACGTAAGGCGGAGCGGAGTTGGGTTTTGCTGAGATTCATCTCACCTTCAACACGCTCTACCAGATCCTGAAAAATACCAATTTTCAGGGGACGAGCTTCGCCTTCGGCACTAAAACATTGAGGAAAACGTTCGGCCAAAAACGCGATAACTTCTTTACTGCTATTCAACTTAGGTTGATTTTCCATGAAATTTCCTGATTACAACGGACGTTGCCGACAAGCCGCAGGCATGAACAGGCGTCATTATAATGACGCCATCGGTAAATGCTACGTTATCCGTTGATTATCCTGCGACGCTCGCAAAGAATTTATGATAATCGGTCGCGGCGAGAACGTTTTCAAGGTTCGCCACCAGCTCGCGCAGCCCCTGCTCATCCTCGCGGGTAAAGCGATTGAAGACCGTGCTGTCGATATCCAGTACACCAATAATCTGATTATTCACTTTCAGAGGAAGGACGATTTCAGCATTGCTGGCGCTGTCGCAGGCAATATGCCCGTCGAATGCGTGGACGTCATCAACACGTTGCACCTGGTCTTGCGCTACTGCGGTACCACACACGCCGCGCCCAACCGGAATACGTACGCAGGCCAGTTTGCCCTGGAAGGGCCCCAGCACCAGCGTCTCGCCTTCAAGCAGATAGAAACCGGCCCAGTTCACCTCAGACAGACGTTCGAAAAGCAACGCGCTGGTATTCGCCAGGGTGGCTAAAAAACTGGTTTCACCTGCCATCAATGCCTGAAAATCACGGTTCAAATCCGCGTAGAATTCTGTTTTGCTCATTATTCAATCACTTGGTTGTCTTACAAAATTACAGCATAGCCTATTAAAATAAGCTTTATTTACGCCCATGCTCAAGATGAATCCATTCATGAGTTAAGATAACTATTAACTATCCTTTTTTAGCGCGACCGATGGCTCTTAAAACACCAAAAATATCAACGGCGAAAAAGATTACTGTGCATGCGGTCGGCGATGCGCTTCCTCGTGCACATTATCAGCGTTGTCCACAATGCGATACGCTTTTTACGTTGCCAAAGATGAAATCACACCAAAGTGCTTTCTGCCCGCGATGTAACGCAAAAATTCGCGATGGCCGTGACTGGTCCCTGACGCGACTGGCCGCGATGGCCGTCACCATGATGCTGCTGATGCCTTTTGCCTGGAGCGAACCGCTGCTCAGTTTGCACCTGTTAGGCGTGCGTATCGACGCTAACCTGCTACAGGGGATCTGGCAGATGACCCGTCAGGGGGATCCCCTCACCGCCTCGATGGTGTTGTTCTGTACCGTCGGCGCGCCGGTGGTGCTGGTAGCCGCCATCGCCTATCTGTGGTTTGGCAATATTCTGGGAATGAACCTGCGCCCGGTGCTTCTGATGCTCGAGAGGCTTAAAGAGTGGGTGATGCTGGATATCTATCTCGTGGGGATCGTCGTGGCCTCTATTAAAGTACAGGATTACGCCTGGCTACAGCCCGGTAGCGGCCTGTTCGCTTTTATCGCGCTGGTGATCCTGAGCATTCTTACGATGATCCATCTGAACGTGGAGCAGCTCTGGGAGCGGTTTTATCCCCAGCGCCCCGCCACCCGCTACAACACCGATTTGCGGGTCTGTCTGGGCTGTCACTATACCGGTCTGCCCGACGCGCGCGGCCGTTGCCCTCGCTGCCATATTCCGCTGCGCCTGCGCCGCCACAATAGCCTGCAAAAATGCTGGGCGGCGCTGATCGCCTCGCTGGTGCTACTGTTACCCGCCAACCTGCTGCCTATCTCGGTGATTTACGTCAACGGGGCGCGGCAGGAAGATACCATTATGTCGGGCATTATTTCGCTGGCGCAGAGCAATATTGCCGTCGCGGCCATCGTGTTCATCGCCAGTATTCTGGTGCCCTTTACCAAAGTCATTGTGATGTTTACCCTGCTCATCAGTATTCATTTTAAGTGTGAACAGGGGCTGAAAACCCGCATACTGCTGTTGCGTTTTGTGACCTGGATTGGCCGCTGGTCAATGCTGGATTTATTTGTCATTGCGTTGATGATGTCGCTGATCAATCGCGATCAGCTCCTTGCTTTTACTATGGGACCCGCAGCGTTCTATTTTGGCACTGCGGTGATATTGACTATTCTTGCAGTCGAATGGCTGGATAGCCGCTTACTTTGGGATGCACATGAGTCAGGAAACGCCAGCTTCGCCGACTGAAGCGCGAGTTAAAACAAAACGTCGTATTTCGCCTTTCTGGTTACTGCCGGTTATCGCACTGATGATCGCCGGCTGGTTGATCTGGACCAGTTACGAAGATCGCGGCAGTACCATTACCATTGATTTCCAGAGCGCCGATGGCATCGTTGCGGGTCGTACACCCGTGCGCTTCCAGGGCGTTGAGGTGGGCACTGTCCAGGATATCTCGCTCGACAAGAACCTGAATAAAATTAAGGTTCGCGCCAGCATCAAGTCCGATATGAAGGACGCCCTACGGGAAGAGACGCAGTTCTGGCTGGTGACGCCGAAAGCCTCGCTGGCGGGGGTCTCCGGGCTGGATGCGCTGGTGGGCGGTAACTACATCGGCATGATGCCGGGCAAAGGTGAGCCAAAAGATCACTTTACCGCCCTGGATACGCAGCCGAAATACCGGCTCAATAACGGCGATCTGATGATTCATCTGCATGCGCCGGACCTCGGTTCACTGAACAGCGGATCGGTGGTCTATTTCCGCAAGATCCCTGTTGGTCGCGTCTATGACTACGCCATTACCCCGAATAAGCAAGGGGTGACCATCGACGTGCTGATCGAACGGCGCTTCACCTCCCTGGTGAAAAAAGGCAGCCGTTTCTGGAACGTTTCTGGCGTCGATGCCGATCTCAGCCTGAGTGGGGCCAAAGTGAAGCTGGAAAGTCTGGCGGCGCTGGTGAACGGTGCCATCGCCTTTGATTCGCCGGAGGGTTCTGCGCCTGCCACCCAGGAAGATGATTTCGGCTTGTACAAAGATCTGGCCCACAGCCAGCGCGGCGTGATTGTGAAGCTGACCCTCCCCTCTGCGGATGGCCTGAAGGAGGACTCCACGCCGCTGATGTATCAGGGGTTACAGGTTGGGCAGCTCACCAAAATGACGCTAAATCCGGGCGGCCTGGTCACCGGTGAAATGACCGTTGACCCCAGCGTGGTCGATCTGCTGCGAAAAAATACACGTATTGAAATGCGTAGCCCTAAACTGTCGCTCAGTAACCCCAGCATCAGCAGCCTGCTCACCGGCAGCACTTTTGAGCTGATCCCCGGCGGCGGCGAACCGACTAACCAGTTTACTATCGCCCCGGCCGATAAGGCGCTGTTACAAAAACCCGGAGTCCTGACCGTGAAACTCAGCGCGCCGGAGAGCTACGGTATCGACGCGGGTCAGCCGCTGATTCTGCACGGCGTGCAGATTGGGCAAGTGCTTGAGCGGTCATTATCCAGCAAAGGGGTCACCTTTGAGGTGGCGATTGATCCGCAGTACCGCGAGCTGGTGCATGGCGACAGCAAATTCGTGGTCAATAGCCGGGTGGATGTCAAAGTCGGGCTGGACGGCGTTGAGTTTCTGGCGGCCAGCGCCAGCGAGTGGATCAGCGGCGGGATCCGTATCCTGCCGGGCGAGAAAGGCGCTATGCGCGACAGCTACCCGCTGTTTGCCAACCTCGATAAAGCGCTGGAAAACAGCCTGAGCGATCTGCCGACTACCACCCTCACGCTGGTAGCCGATACCCTGCCGGACGTGCAGGCGGGCTCGGTCGTGCTGTATCGCAAATTCGAAGTGGGTGAAGTGATCCTTGTGCGCCCACGTGCAAATGCCTTTGACATCGAACTGCATATCAAACCGGAATATCGCAAATTGCTCACCAGCAACAGCGTGTTCTGGGCTGAAGGCGGGGCCAAAGTGCAGCTTAACGGCAGCGGGCTGACGGTGCAGGCTTCTCCGCTCTCTCGTGCCCTGCGCGGTGCTATCAGCTTTGACAACCTGAGCGGTGCCAGCGCCAGCCAGCGTAAAGGTGATAAGCGGATCCTCTATCCGTCTGAAACCGCCGCCCGTGCGGTCGGCAGCCAGATCACCCTTCACGCCTTTGATGCGGGCAAGCTCGCAGAAGGGATGCCGGTGCGCTATCTGGGGATTGATATTGGTCAGGTCCAGAGCCTGAAGCTGATTACCGCCCGCAATGAAGTGCAGGCTACGGCGGTGCTGTACCCGGAATATGTCGACAACTTCGCCCGTACCGGAACGCGTTTCTCGGTGATCACGCCGCAGATTTCTGCCGCAGGGGTGGAGCATCTGGATACCATCCTCCAGCCTTATATCAACGTCGAGCCAGGACAGGGCAAACCGCGACGCGACTTTGAGCTGCAGGAAGCGACCATCACCGATTCGCGCTATCTCAATGGTCTGAGCATTGTGGTAGAGGTGCCGGATGCAGCATCGCTTGATATCGGTACGCCGGTACTGTTCCGCGGGATGGAAGTGGGTACGGTGACCGGCCTTTCGCTCGGGACGCTCTCCGACCGGGTGATGGTGGCCCTGCGCATCAGCGATCGTTATCAGCATCTGGTGCGTAATAACTCCGTCTTCTGGCTGGCCTCCGGTTACTCGCTCGATTTCGGCCTGACCGGCGGCGTAGTGAAAACCGGGACCTTCAATCAGTTTATCCGTGGAGGGATCGCCTTCGCGACGCCGCCGGGTACGCCGCTGGCGCCAAAATCTCAGCCCGGTAAACACTTCCTGTTACAGGAGAGCGAGCCGAAAGAGTGGCGCACCTGGGGCACCGCCCTGCCACGTTAATGCCTGCGCTCCGGTGTCAACGCACCGGAGCCTTTGTGATACACTGCGCGCCTCTTTTTACTCCCTGTGGTGCGCTCGTGTCTCAACGTCCCGTCTATCTGCCAGATGAATTTCTGGCGCAAATGCGCCAGGCTCTGCCTGACCCTCTCGCTCTCGATGCGTTTATCGCGGCTTGTCAGCGCCCGCTGCGCCGCAGCCTGCGCGTCAATACCCTGAAAATCAGCGTCGCGGATTTCCTCACGCTTGTTGCCCCCTACGGCTGGCAACTCACCCCGGTTCCGTGGTGCGAAGAGGGGTTCTGGATCGAACGTGACGACGAAGAAGCTCTGCCGCTGGGCAGCACCGCCGAGCACCTGAGTGGGCTGTTTTACATTCAGGAAGCCAGCTCCATGCTGCCGGTTGCCGCGCTGTTTGCCGACGGCAATACGCCTGATCGCGTGATGGACGTTGCAGCAGCCCCCGGGTCCAAAACCACCCAAATCGCCGCGCGGATGAATAATCAGGGCGCGATCCTCGCCAATGAATTTTCCGCCAGCCGCGTCAAAGTGCTGCATGCCAACATCAGCCGCTGCGGGATCAGCAACGTTGCTTTAACCCATTTTGATGGCCGCGTGTTTGGAGCCGCCCTGCCGGAAGCCTTTGATGCGATCTTGTTGGATGCCCCCTGCTCCGGCGAAGGGGTGGTGCGCAAAGATCCCGACGCACTAAAGAACTGGTCCGTCGCCAGCAATCTGGAGATTGCGGCCACTCAGCGTGAGCTAATCGACAGCGCTTTCCATGCCCTGCGCCCCGGCGGCACCCTGGTGTACTCCACTTGCACCCTGAACCGCGACGAGAACGAAGCGGTCTGCCTGTGGTTACAAGCGCAATATCCCGACGCCGTGGAGTTCCTGCCGCTGAACGATCTGTTCCCCAGCGCCAGTGAATGTGTGACCCCAGAAGGCTTCCTGCACGTCTTCCCGCATATCTATGACTGTGAAGGTTTCTTCGTGGCGCGGCTGCGCAAAACCTCCGCTATCGAGTCGCTCCCGGCGCCGACATTCAAGGTGGGTAATTTCCCCTTCACGCCGCTTAAAACCCGCGAAGCCGCGCAGATTACCGCTGCGGCAAATCTGGCGGGCCTGCAATGGGGAGATCACCTGCGCCTGTGGCAGCGCGATAAAGAGGTGTGGTTGTTCCCGACGGAAATAGAACCGTTAATCGGTAAAGTGCGCTTCTCTCGTGTCGGCATCCGTCTGGCCGAAACTCATAACAAAGGTTACCGCTGGCAGCATGAAGCGGTGATCGCGCTGGCGGGTCAGGACAACACGTTTGCCTTAACCCAGCAGGAAGCGGAAGAGTGGTATCGCGGCCGTGATGTCTATCCCCAGACGAGTCCTGCCGGGGATGATGCGGTAGTAACGTATCAGGGTTTCCCTATTGGGCTGGCGAAAAAAGTGGGTTCACGCCTAAAAAATAGCTACCCGCGCGAGCTGGTTCGCGATGGTCGCTTGTTTACCGGTAACGTCGACGCGAGTTAAAAAACGCACTTTTTTACTGGCGCTTTTGCTCTTCATTGACCAGGCTGAAAAGTGGGCGACTATACTGGTCGTACCAGAACACAGCGAGTTAATGGAGAGCATTATGACGAAAACCAATGTGCGCATTGGCGCATTCGAAATCGATGATGCCGAGTTAAACGGCGATACGCAGGGCGAACGAACGTTAACCATTCCGTGCAAGTCTGACCCCGATCTGTGTATGCAGCTCGATGCCTGGGATGCAGACACCAGCGTCCCGGCTCTCCTCGATGGCGAACACTCTGTCCTGTACCGTGAGCATTACGATCAAGGTTCCGATGCCTGGATCATGCGCCTTGCATGATTCAGAGAGAACCCGCCCGCAGGCGGGTTATTTGTCCCTCTATTTCCCCCTTCCCTGATCATCCCCTACAATATTAATACGATAGTGAATGCTGAGGGGCATGATGTACGCACTGGTGTTGTTTATTTGTTATCTGGATGCGGGTTGCGAAGACCTGGTAGTGGATGTTTATCGCACCGAAATCCAGTGCGAGGCATCGATGGACGATCAGCGGATCCGCCACGGCGGGTGCTATCCGGTTGAAGAGTTCATCGACGGCTTCTGGCGCCCGGCCCAGGAGTATGCCGACCTATAATCACTGTAGCTGTGCCAGCGTCAACGTCCCACCAAACACCGCTCCGGTGTCAATATAGTGCAGGTTCTGGCAATCAAACCGCTTCCTTAGCGGCGTATGGCCAAACCAGAAGTGATCGGCTCCGGCGATCCCCTTCTCCTGACCGCTCATCAACTCCCGCAGGCGATCCCTGTCCCACAGAATCTGCTGCTTCGGGACCGGTTTATCCCATTCATACTGCGATGATGGGTAATCGGCATGAGCAATCACATTCACGCCGTTGGCGCAGGTGATCTCAATAATCCACGGCAGCGTTTCACATTGCCTGAACAGCTCGAGAGCCTGCTGTTGTTCTTCGCCCTTTAATTCGGCAAACCAGACGCCGCCATTCATTAACCACAGCCCAAAGCTCTTATTATGCAGGGCATCCAGCGCCATCTGCTCATGATTGCCGCGTACGGCATAGAACCATTTTTCATTTAATAACTGCAGGCATTTCACGCTGTCTGGTCCGCGATCGATTAAGTCACCGACACAAATAAGTAAATCCTCATACGGATTAAGCTGTCGCTGCTTTATTTCATCCATAAGCATTTGATAACACCCGTGAAGATCGCTTACTACCCAGACGTGTCGCCAGTTGTGACCATCAAGTTTTAGATACATAGCGCCTCCTCAGGATCAGTATAGCCCGTGCGGAATGGACCACTCAGGAAGTGCGAAGGCCGTCCTCTTTAATAACCTCAATCGATATTAAACGAAGCGGAAATAAAGGTTTAGCAACGGTTAAATCATTATCCGATGACCTTTAAGATAATCGCAGAATTACATAGAGGTCTTTATCGTGTCTAATACCATCCTGCCCGTTGAGGTGTCATACGCCCACCGTTCTTCCGTTATTCTCGCCCTGGCGAAAGGCGATCTGACGCCCGGGCCGCTGTGGCAGAAACGCGATTACCGGTTGAAATTCTTCCTGCGCACCCTGCTTTTCTGGTCCTCGACCACCCGTATGCTGGAGACGATCTCCCGGCGCGATGATTTTTCTACCTTGCTGAAGGCACAGCCGACGCTGCCGGTGAAAACCCAGCGCCAGTACCTGACCCGCGGAATGACGGCCAGTGAGCGCGCGGAGGCGATCCTGCATCACTATGCCTGGATTGATGCGCTGCCGGACAATGGCCTTGCCCACCTCTTTACCAGCCCGTCGCCGCTTCCCCTGCTGCAGTTTGCGACCAAAGAGGAGGCGAGCTATACGATCTATGCCACCTCTGCGGTTAAGGCTGAACGCGAGGGCGAAACCACGCTCTGGTTACGTGCCGGGGATAACACTCTGCTGGCGAGTCTGACCTTCAGCGTCATCCGCGAAAACGACCGCAGCGTGCTGGTCATTGGTGGCCTGCAGGGGCCACGGCGAGATGTCGGACGGGAGACGATCAAAAACGCCACCCGTGCCTGTTACGGCCTGTTCCCTAAGCGTATTCTTCTGGAAGCCGTTTTCAATCTGGCGAAGCAGTCTGGTATCAGCGCCCTTTATGGCGTCAGCGACGAGGGCCATGTTTTTCGCGCCCTGCGTTATCGTTTGAGTAAAGGTCGCCATCTCCACGCCAGCTATGACGAGTTCTGGGCCTCACTGGGTGGAAAACCCGACAATGCCTTCCGCTGGGCCCTGCCGTTTGGCATGGAACGTAAATCGCTGGAGAGCATTGCGAGTAAAAAACGCGCCGAATATCGACGCCGCTTTCAGCTGCTGGATGAGATTGAACATGCCATCGACGCCTATTTTTGCCGCTAATCTCTGCTTTCATCGGTAACAGGCAAAAATTTAACACAAGCGCTAAAAAGCGCTGGACTTCCCTCGGGCGTAGTGTGGTATGGTTTAACGAAGAACAGAGAATGTTGCCCATCTGTTAAAGTTCGCAAAGGGAAAAGGCGTTTACTTTCAACAGATAAAAAGAGACCGAATACGATTCCTGTTTACGGCTCAATCCCCGTTCTTCGTTATCTATCAAGCAGTTACCATCGCAAATACCCCAAAATAAGCGTTACAAAACTTACTATTGCGTTCTTTCAAGATCAAACCGTTACTCTCTTATTCGAGTGCGCGACGAGTAAACTTCGTGGGTTTGCTTTGTCTAACTAAATTAGGTCATTGAGACCTCTTCTCACATGAGGTGATGAAGTCAATCAGCACACTGACTAAACTGCCCATTAACATATGACCAACATTTAATGATTTTAATCATCATCACAAAGAATTCTTCGAGTTAGTCACCTGAATTTTTTCATTAAGATCAAAAAGTTATGCTACAACTACGCAACTAACTTCTTTTTTTAAGTTTTATACTTATGTATACAAAGTTTTAACTTCTATTAAAGATTTTAGGATTCAAGTCGATACTCTTTTCATCTTGGATGTTCTATAATTTCTTCATGGATGTTTAAATTAGTTATGGGTATGTTTGTAAGAGTTACTTACTTGATTCTTTGGTTTTAAAGTATTGCATTGGCGCAAAGATGAAGTATGATTCTCGTCCATCAAAGGGAAGAACTCCAAAATGAATGAGTCAGATAAAAAATCTACACCTGAAGAAGCCATGAACAGAATTGAGAATGATGCGCATTTTCATGATGTATTTGCTGATATAGCTGGTGTGACCGAGTACAACCTTGATGGAGCGCACTATGTTAACCTGTCTTTCTTGAGTCATCGCGTACTTCCATACGCAGATGATACAGGTCGTCCATCAAGTTCAAGAATTGATATAAAACGAGTCGCCTCCGTTACGCTGACTCGAGAGAAAGCCATAGCATTACGCGATACGCTTAATGCAAATCTAACTGACGAGCCACACGATGTGGAGATAGGATAATGAGTATTAACGCTATGTTTGTGGTTTCTACATTTTCAACCCCAACTGGCATCAGTACTGTTAACGTAGCTGATTTTATGAGCTCTCATGTTGCCAATGCAACCAAAACGAAGTTTACGAGCCGAGATACGTTTGCTAACTATCCCATGGATGAGATCGGTGCTTCTATTTCGACTGCAGATATCCTCATCCCGTCTCAACTCGCTTCTGCTGACGAGATTGATGCATGGCTAATGGATCTGTAAACGTATCTGTAACGGAACACTTTAAAGCTAGATACAAAACATTCCCTCCATCTAGCCGAAAAAAAATCAGTACTTTCATTCAGAAGGTTATGGAATCAGGTTTTACCAATCTTGAAGGAAGAAACAAATTTTCCGACGATGTTAGTACTGATGATCCTGATTTTATAGCTAAAGTTAGGTTCGTTCATGAACACTGCTTATGGCATTATCATGTTGGCATTCATGAGTATGAACCTAGCACGCCATATGGTGATAGAACTTCAATGTTTGTTTTGCATTATAAAAGACATGATCCCGCAAACATTAGTGTAAATCATTTATCACCTCATCCACCTTTTACATTGCCTACTCTAGAGATGTTTACCTAGATCAGGTGGATTAAATCATTCTGCTTTTTTACTCTGGCGGATATCAAATCGCTGTGAACCAACCCGCGGAGGTTGGTTTTTTTATGCCTTCGATTTGGCGATGGCAAAATGATGCCAAACCCCCATATTTTACGAGGTTTAGTGGTCGCCAGATCCTAATGCAAAACTTTGCGTAGCTCCTTTCAGAAATCACATCTGCCGCTTTACCCGGCACACTTCCTTGTGCAAAATCACTACCGATCCGTTGCGGTAATAATGGTGCGCACCACTTTTTACACCGGAGACTCATCATCGATATCAGCGCTGTTTATGAAGAAAGTCACCCTACCCATTACTTCTACCTCTTCCGCTACCTCCCCTTCTATGGCTTCGCCATCATCACAGATTAGAGCTTTTCCCCTCAGCTCTGCAAACTGCGTCCGGCCACCTGAGAGGATCAGCAGAGTTTGACCCTGCACTAGCCTGGTAACAGGCTCGATCACCGCAAACCCGGATGACGTTTCCAGGATGCGGGTATCAATGCCTACGCCGCAAATCCTTTCTGCAGTGAGCCTGGTCTCTATATAGTCGCTTGCAGGTGAAGGGAATCCCATTACAGAACCCTCCCCATATTGCGCAGCATCCATAGGCGGTTCTGGCTACCGTCCGGCGTCTTGTCTACGAAGCAAGTCTGGTACTGCTCGATCCATTCATTCGCATTAGCCTGGGTGAAATGCCAGTTCCTGGCGCGCAGCTCACGTATGAAGTCATTCGTGTGAAGGCACTGATACCCTTTCGGGTTTAGCTGTATGGCCGCGGTAAACGCCGCGTTAATGTCTGATTTGCGGGGCATGGTGACCTCTCATTTATTATTACTGTGTATTTATACAGTAGTTTTAAAGAGGTTGCAGATCAAGAAAGCATTGCCTATTGATAGATAATGCTGAATATCCGGCTGTTCTGCCGAATTGACCAAGCGGGTATACCAGAATTTCCGGTATAAAACTGAGCTCTGAAAAGCCCAGAGGACTGTAGCGGTGACAGGAGCCCGCTTCGTGTCAGCAGGGACTTAATCCACCTGTTTAGGCCAGCGTCTTCTGCGTGGCGTTGGACGAATGGAGCGCGTAGTAAGTCGGGTTCCGCATACGGAACATACCGCGCCGTGGGGCAGGTTTTGCTCGGGATTAAAGGAGGTGAAAAAGAACCGGTTACTTCTGCAAACAGGACAGATGAATTTCATGACAGGTACGATGCCCCCGGGCCGTTAGCTGTATCAAATTAATAAATATTTTTATATAGCTAACAGTGCCTCAATTCAACATTTCTCAGTATCAATACTTCACACGCAGTTTGACCCTGCCCCATTTCCGCCTGTGCCATTTGGCCGGTCGACATTTTAAAAAGCTGATTTTTAAAGTAATGGCAAATGCTGCCGATATGTTACTTACCTGCGTCATGAACGCAGGATTAATAACAAAGCTAAGGGAGTTATGCCCGCTCCCGTGCGGGCTTTTTTTCTATCCTGAGTTGTTCGCTGAGACAGCTGATGATAATTACGGCTGAACATCCGGCTGTTCTTCTGGGACTGTTTCAGCCATAGCAGCCGCGGCCTCCAACTGGCGCTGATTCCAGATGCTGTCCACCGGCATCTCCACACGGACAGAGACGAACTGATCGACCGGGATATCAACCGGGTCGCCTTCGGAAATCCCGGAGATCTCATTTCTGGCGAACGCCGGAGCATCAGGGTGGGTACGGTGAAAGGTTTTTACCAGCACTGAGCCGTCCGGGTTAACTTTATAATCCAGCCAGATAAGCGGCTGACGGTTACGGTCTTTGGGTATATCGAACCCGCCATCAACCCCACCCCAGGCCGCATCTGAATTGAGCCCTATGCAGCCGCTTATCAGATACTCCCCGACGCCCAGTCGCTCAACTGCGCACCCCTCAGATTCTTCGTTGCAGACTGCGCGGCCGTCATGAAACAGGCGGATGACTGGCGAGGCTGCTTTTAAGGTTCCATCGGCAGCCTGGGTCGTATTCCCTGAGTGATAGAAATTAACCCTCCACTCTTCAGACGCACCAAAGCATGCAACCCCTACAACCTTCCTGTCCCGGTTGAAGTAATTGATCATCCTGATTACTGAGAGGCCGCCTGTTGCAGCAGATGAAGCCCTGAGAACGTGCTTGAGTTCCACGCCTGAGCCACCATACCCGGTGTTCCCGTCATAATATGCGTAATGAGCGCCCTTCTCCTGAGCTGACGTCGGGACAGTAACGACGGGATCACCTATTCCCAGCGTATCGCCCACCGTTATAACCTGCCCCTTCGCTGCGCCAACATCCTTTTTGGCGGCCGTGCCCAGATCCGAAATCTCCGCAGTGGTCAGAGTAATACTGTCTTTTCTGTTTGCCATGATTTAACTCCTAAGCCCAGACGCGAGCCGGTGTTTTCGGTGTAACCACAAAGTCGTTCAGCCCGGATAAATCGAGCGAGTCATTCATGACCCGCAAATTGACGTGATAGCCGGGTTCGGTGGTGTATTTGATAACTTCGTTTACCTCACCGGGATTGATAACTTCAGCAGGAACAGTGATAACGCCGACGATATCCAGGCTGATATCCGGGTGATAAAAGCTGCCATGCCCCTCATCATCCATAAACCCCGCCGCGATTAACTGCGTGCGCATTTCGTCGGCGTCATTAAAGCGCAGATATAAGTCTCTCATTAGCGGAGTCCATTAATTTGGTTATCAGTTAATGCGCGGTGCCAGATGCGCAGATTTCGAATGTAATATACGAACCGGGCAACTGACTGACTTGTATTCCCAAATTTCGTAATTACATTATTGTCAGTATTAGCTCGTGTGCCTGATGTAATCTTGCCATTGAATGACATATACACATTATTACCCGCAACTCTGTATGAAAAAATACTTGCCGTCCCATCTTGTGAGGCAATTTCCAGCGGGGAACTCCTGTAAGAACGGATCATTTTATTCGTATCAAGTCGACAAATGATGTCATATCTAGGACCCTGGACAGATATAGCCTCTGTATAGCCACCAACAGGCATAAATTTTGTCGTTAACTCCACGGCAACGGTTCGGTCAAAAAGCGTGGTAAGAGTTTTATATCCTGCATTCTCCGCTGGGATGACCCAACTATCCGCGGTCCGAGTCACTGCTGCCGCATTTGTAGGGATGTATGAAGTTGGGAAAGGACTGTCTTCTAATTGCGCACCCCAGACATATAAACCGGATACACCGTCACCGGTATAACTCGAAGAAGGTCCATTCCCCAATTGAAGGCGAATAACTGTACTCTGGCTGGCCGCAGCGGTAAATGTCATCCAGACGCGAAAGATACCATTACTGAGAACTTCAAATCCACGGTCGACAAACTGAGCACCATTACCAGTTCCAACCCAGGCACCCGCTACAGGGTCGAAGAAAACACCGGCTGTACTACCAGCTGCGACACGCAGATATAGATTACGTGGATTTGTGTGAGCTTTTACGAAAACCGAATAACAATAAGTTGTGCCTGCTGTTAACGATATATTTCGGTCTTGCGAGTAGTGTTCAGAACTTGCTGTATCCTCAACCAATAACGCCATCGTTTTATCGCCACGAGGCGAGTCGCCGCTATTATTGGTTGTGGTAACTCGTTGCCCCGCCCCCCACTGTTCGGAGTTTGTATATAAATTCGTGGCCTGAGATTCCATTAATAACCCCCCGCGCTCAAAACGCGGTTCGTTAATATCTGCTAAACGCATTGACCCTGACTTATCCATAACTGTTGCAGTGGTTGAACGGGCAAAGGTCGCTGACTTTGTTGGTAGCTCCAGTACCTGCCCGGAAATCGTCAGCCGGTCATAAGGCGCGGAACCCGCCAGCAGGCGCATGTCATCATTCAGCGGTAACCAGACGTCAGGGAACGGAGCCTCCTCGTAAGGTACAGACGTCAGCAGCTGTGCCGCCGCCAGTGATGCTGCGGCGTTCGTTTCGCTGGTTTTGGCGTTATTCTCTGAAGTCTTCGCGTTCGTCTCAGACGTTTTCGAGTTGGTTTCTGAAGTTTTGGCCGCGTTCTTCGACGAGAGAGCATTCCCCTCAGACGTTGCCGCGTTCGTGGCGCTTTGTGCTGCTGCATTTTTTGAAGCAAGAGCGTTTGTTTCGCTGGTTTTGGCTGCGGCGGCGCTGGCTCCTGCCGCACCCGCCTGGGCGATCAGCTTCGTCCAGCTGGGACCCGTCTTTTTCGAGCCGTCTGCCAGGGTTACGGTGACATCACCGGCACCCGATAAAATAAGGTCCTGGTTGATGATACTGCTTTGCGCCAGGCGAAACCCTTCCGTGACGGCTTTCGCTAAATCGTCATCAAGTGTGGCCATTCGTGATGTCCTTAAAATGAAAAACCCAGCCGGAGCTGGGTTGGATGGTCTGAGGTTGTAGGGATCAGGAGAAGGAGCCGGTACCGCGGGTCACAGTGATAGTTGGTGCATAAATTGCCACGGTTGCATTACTGGAATTAACGACAATGCTGGCATCAATACGTTGTCCACCCATCCCGGTCGCCGCGTGCCGTGCAGTGAACCATAGCCCACCTACAGGAACGTCATAATTGAACGTACGGACGTTACCCGCGATAGTTACCTGAACGGTGGACGTAACCGCACCTGTAATCCCCCGCACATATATCAATGACTCTACAACGGCGTTTTTATTCAGCACGCTATTGCTGGAGTCGGTATACGTCATAGCTACACTGGTAGAAACAGCATTGTTCGACCGGTTGCTGGAGTCGGGGTACACCCCTGTGTTGGCGACATCGCCAATGAAAGATGTCGCCTCAACCGTGCCCTTAAAGCTCCCGCTGGTCGCCTCAACTCTGCCTCTAAAACTCCCATCGGTGGCATAAATCGTCCCGCGAACAGTCACACCGTTAAACGTGGCATACCCGGATTTATTGATATGCCAGCCGACATTGCCGGTCCCGTCCCAGTTGCTTGACTGGATGTAATTGCCGATCTTGCCGTTATCGATGGACCCGTCCTGGATGAACACCGAACGCATGAACATCTGTCCACCGGTTGCCGCAAACACCAGCTCCTGCCCGTTCGTCGTCGGGTTATAAACCGCAAACGTATCGGCTGAAATCAGGAAGTTTGAGGCCCCTGTACCGTCAATGCCAAGCTGGATACCCGCGATGCGTTTAACGCCGTTCGCCTCCACCTGAACTTTAACGCCCCACTGCGCGCTCAGCTTGCCATTGATATCAGCAACAGCCTGGCTGGTCGTCTGGACGTTGGCATTGGTATCGCCAATTGCAGCCGTCACCTGCTGAATGCTGGTCGCTGTTGCGCTCTCCAGATCCGCAACCGTCCGGTCAATCCTGGTGATCGCTGCGGCGTTGGTCTGGCCGTTTTGCTCAACCGTGGCCTTAAGCGTAGTGACCTGCTCCGCCACGGCGCTTGTAGCATCCGCTGCGGTCTTCCGGGCTTCGGTGATCTCGGCCATCGTTTTTGTTTCGCCAACGGCGAACGTCACGCGCTGATCTGAGAACGCCATGAAGTTGGCGAGCGCATTGGTGACGTTACCAACAATACCGGCGTCCCGGCTGGCCGTGTTACCGTCCACATCAACCTTGAGGCTGTCGATACGGCGGCCCAGCGCGCTGTCACCATCCGTACGGGCCGTGGTTTCCGTGCTGATATCCGCCGTGTTCTTGTCGGTCGTGGCCTTAACCGCAGCCAGCGCGGAGGTCTGCGCCTGATTGTTATCAGAAACGGCTTTATCAATGCGCGTTATCGCAGCGGTGTTTTTGCCAACTGTGGTCTGCAGGCCCGAAAGCGTGGTGGCCTGGGCCTCCTGCTCTGTCGTCAGCGTCGCCAGCTCCTGAGTAACAGATGCCTGATTAGTGTTAACGGTCGATTCCAGCTTCTTCCGCTCCGTCACCTCAGCTTCCTGCGCCGTGATGCGTGCCTGGCGTTCGGTGTACAGCAGACCCGATGCCAGTTTTGACGGATCGTCACCGGTATAGCCGCCCCGGATCTGCGTCGCCAGCGTCTCGCGCGCTGTGGACTCCGCCTGGTCGCCAGCGACACGTGCTGTCGTTTCCTGCTGCAGCGCCGCCATACCTGCACCGGGCGTAGGCCGCCCGAGCGCCACCCAGTCAATCAGGTAGTAGTTCGTCGCATCCTGCTTAGTGGACAGATCCAGCCTGAACTGATTCATTGTGGCTTCAGTCAGCCAGGGAATATTGTCGAACTCCAGCGTGGCGATCCCGTTCGCGTCATAAGCAGGCTCGGCGACGGTGACCATGTTGGTATCGTTAAAACCACCGGTACCCCGCCACCGCAGCTGCCCCGCCCAGCCCGGCGCCCCGAACTTCCTGATGCGCAGTTTAACGAAGCGATAGGACGACGAGTTAACACCCAGTGAACCGGGAGACGCCACCCATGGATCGGTGGCATGGTTCGCCGGGCGGATCCACCCGTCAACA
Organism: Leclercia sp. GLN_9; assembly: GCF_043105735.1. NCBI lineage: Bacteria > Pseudomonadati > Pseudomonadota > Gammaproteobacteria > Enterobacterales > Enterobacteriaceae > Leclercia > Leclercia sp. GLN_9. The sequence continues at coordinate 419,261 of NZ_JBICLV010000017.1, read as the reverse complement.
AAGGTCGGGGTCCCGTTCCCGGTCCAGCCCTCCACTGTCGAATCGAAATACCAGATTTTGAGTGGATCAAACTGTGCGCCAGTACCCGCAGAAATCTGCGCCATCATCTGCGCCAGTGATTCGGTGGTGGTCTGGATCGTCTGATTGACGTTGCTGATATCCGCGACGCGCGCGTTCTTCTCGGTCAGCAACGCCTGGCCACGTGCTGCCGCTTCATCGGTGATTGCTTTCTTACGGTCCGTGACCTCCTGTGCCAGGCCTGCTTTGGTTGCCGCAGACTCTGTCGTGACTTTGCTGATGTCGTCGCGCGCTGACTGAATATCGTCGCTGAGATCGGCGATATCCGCGGTGAGTTCCTTATACGCGTCTGTCTGTTTGATCTGGTTATCGATATCCACCAGGTAATCAGCTGCAACCGAGCTGCTGCTGCCCTGAATGAAATCAGTCCATGCTGACTTATTGCCGGTGCGATCGACAAGCCGCGCACGGTACCAGAATCCCACCCCGGCTTTCAGGCCCAGTTGCTGATAAACATGCTGCGGATAGGGTACCCCGGCCAGCAGAAGCGGATTTGTGCCGGTCGATGCAGTGGAATACTGGATCTCCGTCTGTAAGGTATCGCCGGTACCAGCCGGGAAATCCCAGTCCAGCTGCACGCCCCAGAGCAACGGCGTGGTACGGAAATTGGCGGGCTTTGGCACATCACCGGCCCGGCCCTTGAGATGCGTCAGCACTGAGGTGGCCCACAGGCTGGATGCGCCGCCAGCGTTAATCGCCCTGACACGCACCAGGTAATCACCTTCGTAGATCCCCGGCACTTCGATATTGCGCAGCCCGGTTTGCGGTACGTTAACCCACTCACTGTCACCCCGTCGCCACTGTGCCTGGTAGGCGATCACGTCTGCCTGAGGTTTCCCGGCTTTATCCAGCGGAGCATCCCAGGAGGCCGTCAGCGTGGCAATGCGCTGCCCCTGTCGCACCGAGTCGTAACTCGATACCACGACGTTTCCGGGCTGAGAGACAACACCTGTAGGAATCAGGCTGACTGGCGGGATGTCCAGGCGCGCATTGTTATCGACAGCGTCATATTTCGAGGCGTTGTATTCCGCACCAGTAATGGTGTAGGTGTTCTCCTCGTCGTTGAATGTCAGGTTCATCACACGGAAATACTGCAGGCGCAGCTGTCCGGCATCGATAACGAAAACGGCATCTGGCGCTGGCGCAGAGGAAAACGCCGTGGCCACGATTAACTGCATGCCGTTGACCGCCTGAATGACCCGGTTTTCCACAATGCCGCCCTGGGTGCGGATCATCAGCGTATCGCCCGGGACGGCGCTGGTCCCGCGATCGGTTGTAACGGCTTTAAGCCCGGCGTCGTAGCTTACAACTCGCCCACCATACACTCGCCCGGAAAAGCGCTCATCCGCAAAAGCGAACACGGTGCCGGGAACATAGGCAAAGCCATCCAGCCCGGTTTGCAACGTGATCATGCGATCGAGGTAGTTGGAGTACACCGCCCATCCGCCGCGGCGCTGCGCCTCACTCTCGCGCGTACAGCCGATGGCAGTCAGCTGCGTTTGCTTGAATTTGAACTGCTTCACCAGGTCAGGAAACATCACCGCAGTGGTGCGATCCTGATAGTGGTTGTCCGGGTCGCTGAAGTTAATCAGCGCCGAACTGTAGCGGTTCTTCTCGCTGCCGCTGGAATAGTTCGGCTTTCCGACGACCGAGGCGCGAGTGAGGATCTGCAGCTTCGTCGTGTCCGCTGGCATGTCCGAGACAACATTGAACATGTTGTTGCCCCAGAACGTCATACCGTTGAAGCCAGCGGCGATATCCTTAATCACCTGCCAGGCATCGGCCTGCGACTGGATATAGACATCAAACATGAATCGCGGTTCTGTGCCGGTACCGCCCTTCCCGTCCGGTACCTTCTGGTCACAGCGCTGGGCAATGCGGTACAGCTCCCACTTATCCAGCATGGCTGCCGTTACCCGACGACCCAGGCCAAAGCGCGGCTCCGTGAGTACATCGAACCAGATCCATGCCGGGTTATTCGACCAGCCCCATTTGAATGTCCCATCCCAGGTGCCGTTATAAACCCGGCTAACCGGATCATAGTTCTGCGGGATGCGGATAATCCGCCCTTTCGGCTTGCAGGATATCTTCGGGATGTTGTTGAAGGATTTTGCGTTGAACGACACATACAGCAGCGCGGTATGCGGATATCGCAGGAGGGGACCGGCATGATGCTGTGGGTTGCGGTGACCTTCTGCTCGACCTGCTCTTTGAATGCCTGCACACGCACATGCTTGCCGAGGAGTTCGAGGTTTTTAACCTTGTCAGGCCATTTAATCTTTTTGAGGATCGTTTCCGTGGTCTTCTCGTCAAAATCCTGAATGGTCGTTGAGATGTCCATCCCCTGCAAGGTAATGCGCCACACCTTAGGCCACTGTGATATGGGCTTTAATGTTCCATCGTCTTTTAGGATGTCCAGAACGTCCATCTGGTCGATTTCAACCAAGCGCCGGAGCACATAATCAGCATCAATGCCCACATCCTCGTTGCGCTTACTCTTGAGTTCGGCAATTCTGTTTTGGATGTCAAGTTTTGACAATAGCTGAGCGGCGATGCGGTTAGCAGTTTTAACGCTGTACCCCGCCCGAATAGCCGCTTGCGTGGCGTTTAAATCGATGAGGTACTCGCGACAAAACATATCCTGCTTTGTGTTGAGTGCCATATTTTCACTTTGGAGAGTTTATGGAGAAAAACACGGGTTTTAGTTCGCTTATTGACACATTAAAGCAAAACAAAGACGTCATAGCAGACGCTTGTGATGCAGGCCTTGAAGCTGCAGAATCAATACCTTTCGTTGGCTGGGCATTAAAATTATGGAATGTAAAAAATACCTACCAAGAAAGAAAGCTGTACAGAAATACGAAAGCGTTTTGGGAGGCCTCGCTAATAAAAGACCCTGAGGCGTTACGCACCAAATTTGCTACTCAAGAAGCCGCTGAGGAGTTTACAGACACGTTAGTTCAGGTGCTAATAGACTCAGAGAAGCCTTATAAAGCAACCATGGTATCCAACGTAACGAATGCTTTGGCTATGGGCGTACTAACCCACGAAGAAGCTAACGACATGATTTTAATCATACTAAATGCTTCAGTTCCGGCATTGAAATCCTTGCGTAAATTTTATCCAAGGCTTCATGGCGGGAAATACATTCCTACGGCCTTATTAGAGGATACCGATAAGGACGGGACGCATAGCATGCTGAATTCCATGGGGCTAATTTATCGATGGGCTGATCAAACGGCCTTGTCCAAAGTCGGTAGAAACATTGCTCAAATCGCTTATCGCGGTCTTTAGTTTTACAATTCGCCCGCTACGCCATTACGATGGGTCTGCCCATGGTGATGGCAATAAAAAACCGCCCGGAGGCGGTCTTCGTTAAAGGCATTTACTTAATCTTGCTATCAAGTTTACAACGTCATCTTTTTCCCATACTGCAAACAACTCATCCTCTTCGAATAGTCGTTCCGGATATTCTCTAGCGAAATCCATACCGAAGCTCACGCCGTCATCCTCTGCTGCTACGAGAATATCAAATTTATCTAACTCTGGATCAGACATATCTACAGCATTTGTAATCCTGCAGTTCATAAATTCATATCTGCCAATCGTATTACCCTTGATCTCAAGGTCACCTAACATACAAGACTTATATCTACTGTAAACAGTATTAGCGGGCAGCTTATGGAACTGTTTTTTGTTAACTATTTTCATCGCGTTACACCGTGATTTTCGAAGAGACTATTTTAATCTCTTTTAACAAACTCATCATCAGATACGCTGTATATTTCCGCCTAATAAAAATCACTCTCTCAAAGTGGTGGCGCTCATCTGGTTTTTTCAGTTAGTGAAATCACCGCTATTGCGAGGCCCGGTATTCATTCGGCTGGCAGTTCACCTGCCACGACTTGTTATGCACCAGTACGTCTTTCTTCGTCTGGCGATCCATCACTTCGATGTCATGCTCTGTGAGGCGGATGACGTTGACCCAATCACAGCCGGTGTCGGTAACCTCAACCTTTGCGGGTCCAGTTTGCGCGCAGCTCACGATCGACATCGTCATCAGGCATATGGTTAACAGTCTGCTGAACATTGACGGCCTCCCTAGTTACTTCTACGCGGCGTTCTGCGGCTGCTTTGGTAGCTTCGGCGTTCTCGTCGGCACGTTTCTTTTCTGCCTCTGCTTCGGCCGTTTCTCGCCCACGCATACCGCCAATACCAAATGCGGCCAGAACCAGCATGATGGCGAGCCCGATTCCTGCCAGGATGGCTTTCAGTTTGGTCATAGGCTGACTCGCTCCCGGATCCAGCCATACACGAATGACTCATTAGCCGGACGCTGCTCTGCCAGCTCGAGGTATCGCTGGCCCTGGCTGCAGTTCAATGCGCGGAGCAATACGGTTTCCCCTTCACTACCGCGTTTCGCCAGGAAGGATTTCAGCGCACTGATGCTGCGCGGGCCAATCTGGCCGTCGGCGATCAGATCGGGATAGAACTGCTGCTGGTTGTTGAATACGTTCAGCCAGCGCTGGAACCACTTTACCTGTACCGATGGCCCCATGTTCACGCCGGTATCGCAGAGCTCGGCGGCGATAACTGGTGATACAGCTGCCACCTGATCGAAGCGTGGACCATACCAGTAATCAGCCTCGAGGATTTCCAGAGCCTGCTCGCGGGTCAGGTTGCGCATATCACCGGAATAACCATGAGCGCGGGCCGTCGCCTGGGTAATGCCCCAGTTCGTCGGGCCGCCTTTGTCATCCGGGTGATTTACGTAGCCGCCCTCTTTGCCGAGGATGGCATTGAAGATGTCGTCTTTGGTCATTGCCCGGCCTTCTGAAAAACTTTGGCGAGATTACCTCGGGAGCGCCACACCGCGACGCATATGGCGACGTTGAGCATCAGCTCTCCCGGATCGACCTGCAGATATTTGCCGTAGAGAATGCGGAATGAAGTAAATCCAGCCGCCAGAATCATCAGGTACGCCATCCATGCAACAGCTGGACGGTGTCGCTTTCCACTCTTACTGAAGAACATCAGCCGGACGGCTATCAGCGCGCAGATAATGGCGTTTACATCAAGAACGATGGTTTGCCATGTCATTTACCTTCCTCCTCCAGTCCCGGCATTTTCCCCCGCTTTGATTTGGCGAGGATGCGAAGCAGGACTGCGACAGAGATGGAAGCGGAAACCAGCGCGCCAATGTTCGGGGATACCTCGATGCTTACCGGAGGCTGCAACAGGCCAAGGGCGGTGTTAATCACCCCGGCCAGTATCTTCGCCATCGGTACCGAGAAGAACACCCCACCAACAAAGCTGATGACGGCGAACAGGAACTGCTTCCACAGTTGGTGTGGATCGGATGTCAGAACGTACATTGCTGCACCAGCCAGCGCGCACAGCATTACGCCGGGCGTTGCCTCGGGGAACAGAGATGCGAACGTCACTCCGATAGTTGCGGACGTGACACCGCCAGCAATGGTTAGAGGTTCAGACATAGGTAGTCCATGTGTAGAGGTGGGGCTCTCGGGATGAATTAACGACAAAACGAGTTGATGATGATCCCCGGAGCCCTGAATAAAAAAGGCGGGTTCTGGTCCGCCAATCGATGGGTGCTGCGTTGCGCTATGCGCTTATAGTCCCAGGTAGGGTATTCCAGATACGAAAAAGCCCAAGGGGTTAACCTCGGGCTCTTTTGTGTGATTCGGTCGACAACCAAAGCTATGGCGACGATATCAGATTTAGTCGAAATATACGTCAATTAGTTCATTTCTGCAATACTTGGTTGATAATTAGATGCCTTTTGTTGTGAACGTGATCGCGAAACTTGCTTCAGTGAGTCAGTATCTAAGCGGCAAAACAGCCCTGTCATCTTTTCCCAATGCTCGACATAGTTCTGAGACCAATTGGTTTTGTTCACACCCACCAGCGCGGCCAGATCCCCATACTGATAATGGTCACGCCCGGCCAATACCTCCTTCACGTCCTGCGCCGCCAGCCAGATTAAGGTCTTCAGCCTGTCCATGGTCTTGCCGGCCACTTTCCTAGTGCCCAGTTGCGCCCTGAACTCGGCCCAGGCCCATTGGGTGATCGCCACCTGGTTCTCCCAGCGCGTGTTTTCGCTGTAGTTCCAGAGCAGCCACGCCTTCTGGTGCTCTTCAAGCGACAGGACCGCCCGGCGCCACGATGCTGTGGAGTATTCGACCGGCTGAACCAGAGGAATGTGCGAGCCTTTCGCGTGTGACTGTTTGCCGGGGATCGGTGGGTTATCAACCGGTACCCATTTCTCGCTTTCTTCGTCCCAAACTTTGGGCTTCTTCCGCTTAAAGGTCTTCGTGTCGAACTGGGCGTTCTCCAGCCAGGCCATCAACTGCCCTTTCGTCGCCCCGCTCAGATCTGCAGTCGCAACGATGAGCTGCTGACGTACAAATTCCAGGTCTTGAGTGATCATGCTGCAGCTCCTGCAATCTGGTAGATGCGAATAAAGTTACGAAGGATGCGATAGTCCACCAGCACCGTACCCGGGCGGCGATAAATGCGGAGGCGCAGCCAGCGCATGCGAAGCGATTCGATCAGTTCTGGTTTCATGCGGCCACCTGCTGCTTAAGTTCTTTGAGTTTTGCGCGGTACTCATCGCGGATCCGGATGTAGTCGTCGCGCTTCCATTTCGGTAATTCGTGCGGGCCCATCAGGAAATCAAAGCGGGCCTGGCCGATTTTGGCGATCAGCGCCGGACGGTAGGCCGTCAGGTTGCCCGATAGATGGTTATTGCAGGCTGAGCATTGCTTATGACAGTTGTCTTCGTTGAAGCGCAGTTCTGGATTGGCGCCAGTCGTGCGGAAGTGGCCGGCGTGGTATTGCCCGTCATGGTAGTGGCCGCAACTGATGCATGGCTGATGCCGATCCCGGTACCGGATGAACTCGTTGAAGGACTGCTGTGCCTGGTCGCGGAAGTAACTTAACGGCTTCACTGCCTGGCGACGCTCGGCCTGCCGCGCACGCTGCTCCTTCTCCTCTTCGCGCTGGCGCTTCTTCTCAGCACGCAGAGCCTCGGCCCGGTTCTTCGCGGTCTGCGCTTTGGCAACGGCGGTGGCGCATTCGTAGCAGCAGACCACCTGGCCGTCACGAGCCGGGTGGAACCACTCACGGCAGCTCTGGTTTGCGCATTTACGGCGGGGTTTCTTAGCCATGCTCACCCCCAGACCTTTTGCCGGAACGTACGCGGCGTGGGCTCGAGGTACTTCACCTCCTGCCGCTCTACGCTGACGGTCCATGTTTGGTAGCCAGGGTTGAGGCTGCGCGTTACGGCTACGCCGCGGCGCTGGTACAGCCGCTGAAGTTCATCGGCCTGCTCGGTTGTGCATTCGGTGTAGTGGAACCATGATTTAGCCATCTGGTCAGCCCCCGAAGCTCAGCAGCTGCGCAGCGGCGTTCTCAGCCTCGCGCTGATCCCTGAATGCCCTGGACAATATCCATCGCCACAGAACATCGAGCGCGGCTCTGTAGAGCTGCTGAAACTCGGTCTCGTCCATGTTGGCGAAGGCGATGCTACGGGGATGTTTCCGGAGGGTTCCATCAGGCAGCTGGATGGTGTCATAGTGCCCAGATTCGATGGTTACCCAAGCGCGGTAGGCGTCGAACGATTTGCACAGGCTGATGCCGTTGGTGACGCGGCGGTTTCCCACCTGCTCGAGATACTGCTCAGCAGCATCCAGCAGCGCGGTTTCACTCCCGCCAAACGATGCCAGGAACTTCGCATAGCCGGTCACCAGCTTGCGTTCGTTGGAGGAGATAGCGCCGCCGGTTGGCTCCCAGTATTCGAAGCCGAGATTCAGCAGAGCAAAGAAGCGACGATGGAAGGCCGGATTACGGACCTGTTTGAAGTCGGCCACCAGCACAGCGCCGAGCTTGATTTTTGATTGCAGTAATTCACTGGTCTCCGGCGATGCGGGGATCAGGGTTCCTGCAGAATTCTTGATGAGTTGTAACTGCGCCATGGTGTTCTCCGTGGCGCATCAGGTCAACGGGTGTTCAGTCCGTTGATATCATAATATCAGAGGGTTGATTGACGTGGTAGCCGAGGCGGCGAAGAAAACGGGTTCCGGACGTAAGATTAAAAATCCCTTCATCCTCCAGCAGCGGGCGGCACGAAACCATGCCATTCCTAGTGTAGACGAGACATCGGCTTTCAAACGGCATAGAACCAATAAGCTTGCCGTCTGAACGCCTGATAATGTCGTACCAGTCACCCTGCTCCTGCTTTTCTTTCACATCGACCTCCTCACTTTGCTATCACCAAATACCCTCTCCCGGCGGGGAGAACTCCACTCCACAGAGCCAAAATAACAAATGGCGCAAATTTCCTAATAGGTTCGCCGGAAGAAAAATTCATTTTTTTCTGTAGCACTTAAACCATACAACAAAATACTGTATATATAAACAGTAATTATCCGTTTGGCTTAAGTATGCCCGTGAACCCCATGTATACGCAAGCGCATTCATCTGTTTGATTTGAAGGAATTTTTGCGTCACTTCCATGTAAAAATTGCCCCTTATTTTTAACACCTGCGCGGGGCAGAAACTGCTGGAGTAAATATTTGATTAGAAAACCTTCAGCAGCGTGAAACCGTATGCGGGCGGGACTCTTACGGTATATAGCGACGCTGACACTCCATGTCAGGTTGATAATTTGTTGCCGCCCACGGTTAATATCTGATCAATTTCATTGATCAATATCGTGATATCGATCGGTATTATCGATCAGGTGAAGAAATGCCGCGGTTAAACGGCATTCAGGGTACGCATCAAGCGGCCTATTCCTTCCCAGCACAGAGCTTCAGCAGGTTTGCCTTCGCCAACACCTTAGTGAACGGCGATAGCATGCATTGCCATATACTACTGATTTTGGGAAGATGAAGCTGAAAAGCTCGGTGGGTTCATGCAAATTAACGTGAGGATATCTTCATGGGTTTCTGGGGCAAGGGTAATAATCCATTTTTTAACCACGACTTCGATGCCGCGCAAAGGGATAGAGAAGCACACAGAGCAAGCGAGACTGCTCATAAAGAAAAACTCGCTCACGAGCTTGATTCACAGACCCAGCGTTTGGATGCGGATGCCGCTCTTTCGAAACTGAGGATTCAAAAAAATGCGATGCAAGCAAAGTATGAAGGCCAGCTCAAAAAATACGAAGCCGATAATTTGGAAATGCGTAAGGCTTTTTTCAAGCTTTGCTTAAGATCAAACGTTCTTACAACCTCACTGGATGAACTATTCAACAAACATCCGGATATGAAAGAACCTATTTTAGATATAATTCAGTCCAAAAGAGATGAACGTAACACCGATGAATATAAGAGCAAATGGTGGGACTGGGTGCGCACAGCGGATATTAAAAGCGATATGGAGTATTTGGAGTTTCCTTACGAAAAACGGGAAACAAAAAAATAATCTGATTACTCATATAATCCCCTCAGTATTGAGGGGATTATAGGTCAGGCTGCAATTTTTTTTGACTGACATAGCTCCGGCAAATTAGCACGCACCAGCGCTTCAGCGAACGGCGGCGGCACGGCGTTACCGCAGCGGGCAACCTGTTTATCCTTCGCGTACTTCACGCCCCGGAAGTCCTGGTCGATGATATACCACTCAGGGAAACCCTGGGCGCGGTACAGCTCTGCGGGCTGCAGCATACGCATGCCGATATCAACGATACGGTAAACAACGCCGTCAACCGTCACCAGACCGTCAGCATCTGCCCCGCAATACTCATGCAGGAACGCCAGCGCCTGCGCCGCGCGCTGCTGATCATATCCCTCAGTCGCTAATGTGGTTTCGACGTTGCCAACGTGTAGACCTCCAGCAGTAAGACCAGGCGCTGGTGCGTCAACCACCCTCCCGTCCCGGCAGGTTCCGCGCAGCATCACCAGGTGCGATGTGACCAGGCCATGATGATCGGTGGTGGTGACCGTGTGGGCTGGCTCATCCAGCGCTACACCAGCGCCCTGGTAGTTCCCGCCGAAGTGCTTGACCAGATTCGCCGCCACCAGCCCGAACTTGCCGCCACCAGCGACGACCGTTCCCAGCGGCTTATGCAGGCCGGGCACGCGCGGTTCCTGCCCCGGGCGTTCGCCGTAACCCATCTGAATCAGGGTTGTGGACACCAACTGCGATTTCCCACCACCACCGGCGGTGATCGTGGCGCTTGGCTCGTCTGCGCGGTGCCCGATGCTGGCACCGAACTGCCGGGCGATCAGCGGGGCCAGCTCCGCCTCAACGATACCCAGCGCATGCCCATTTCCGCCAGGGCGCACTGACGTGCCAGCTGTCACCGTTGGCACCGGTTCGGAAACCGGCTGCCCGGTCGCTCCGGTGCGGAACTTAGTCAGGTGCGGTACCGCAATCGCATAGCCGTGCGTTTTGGTGATGGTCTGCAGCGGCTCCGCCAGCGCCTGCCCGCGAAAGCAGTCGTATTTCCCTTCCTTCGTGGTGTGGTTGCACTTCACGATAAACGGCGAGGCGCTATCAATCACGAAGCGCTGGATGCCGCGCGCGATGCGCTTAAGCGTGTTCTCTGCCAGCGGCTTTTTGCGGTCGAAGATGGACTGTCCCGGAATAGACCAGTCGATACATTCCGCCGCGGTGCGCCATGGGGCCAGCTTGCCGCTCTGCACTGCTGGCGTTTTTGGGTCACCGTGGGTCGGATCCGGCCAGGTCACTGGCACGCCATCGCAGCGCATTACCATGAAGAATCGCTTCCGGATGGTCGGCGCGCCAAAATCGCAAGCTCGCAGCTCACGGTGATCAACGGCATAACCCAGCCCGGTCACCAGCTGATGCGCCTGCACGCCGTCGGCGTCAATATCCAGAAACTCGCAGCACTCCAACAGCGCCGGATGCCCGGCGGGGATACCTCCAGATAGCATGCCGCAGAACGCTTCGAAGGTTTCGCCAGCGCGTTCCGGGTCCGGTCGCTGCCCGCCGTCTGCCGATTCGATAAGCGGCCCCCACGTTTTGAACTCTTCCACGTTCTCCAGCATCATCACGCGCGGTCGAACCGCCAGCGCCCAACGAATGACGATCCACGCCAGACCGCGAATTTCTTTCTCCACCGGTTTTGAGCCTTTGGCCTTTGAAAAGTGGCGGCAGTCCGGCGAGAACCACGCCAGCCCCACCGGGCGGCCAGCAGTCGCCACGAGGGGATTTACATCAAAAACCGATTCGCAGTAGTGCAGCGTGTCCGGATGGTTCGTGGTGTGCATCGCCACAGCGTTCTCGTCGTGGTTGATGGCAATGTCCACGCTGCGGCCGGTCGCCAGCTCAATCCCCGTACTCGCCCCGCCGCCGCCTGCAAAGTTATCAACGATGATTTCTCTCACGCGTATTCTCCCATTGCGCAGGCCAGTGATCGGGCCGCGGTAACGATGGCCGGCACCGGCATATTCTCCAGCCACATGCGGTTGATGTGATGCTTCAGGCGGCGCTGGTCATGCGCCGGGAGATCCGCGGCGTTTTCGACTTGGCCGTAGACCATGCCCACTTCGGCTGGCCATACGGTTTCGGTCACGTCCACCAGCATCAGGCTTTCAAGCTCGCTCAGGCGCTTACAGGCGTATTGCAGTAACGGGTCCACTATTTAGCCCCCCTGAAACCCGATGGAATAGTCTTATCAGGCTTGGAAATGTGATTAACATCCCGCCCCGCATTGCGGCTGTTCAGCCCGAATTTTGGCTTGAACAGTCCCTGGTACCCGTTGGCGATACTGGCGTTAATTACGGCTACCGGATCGTGACCTTCGTCCAGACACTGCTTCAGCAGGCTGAACGCCTTGGTGACGGTCAGTTCGGTTTTGATGGCTTTGCCAGACTGCTTGCGATAAGCAACCCACTCACTCCAGGACGACGCATCCAGCCATTCAGGAACCGGGATACTCAGCGGGTCAAACTTCACCTTCCCCCCTGGGGGATTAGAGGGGGTTAGATCTGTATTTATATTTGTCTTTGGAAGAATGTCTTTGGTGTTCCCTGTTTTCAGGGATACCTCTCCCTGTTTTTGGGGATGGTTATCCCTGTTTTCAGGGATGGTTGAGGGGGTAAAACTGCTATCCCTGTTTTCGGGGGTGGTTATCCCTTTTTTCAGGGATGATTCTCCCTGTTTTTGGGGATGGTTATTTCCGCTTTCGGGGAGGGTAATAACCCATGAGACAACTTCAGCAGCAGGGAAAGCCGCTGGACACTTCATGCAATTCGGCTTGGCGTAAGCCCATTTATCCAGGTTGGTGTTGATCCCTATGTATCTGGTTTGCCCAATCCGGCGCAGGATGATGATGTTCCGGTAAGCCAGGCTCAGCACAGCTTCAGAGACATGCTTCACCTTCAGCGTCGTTTTGTCTGCGATGAGGCTATTGGCGATCCGGTCTGATTTCTTCGACCAGCCATACGTCAGGCGAACGATAGCGTTCAGCACACGGAATTCACGTCCTGATAACTCGACGATACACAGGGCATCCTGAATCTGGTTAGCTAAACGCAAATAGCCGTTCTCCAGTTCAGCCATGCGGCTCTCCTGTTTTCCCTGCTGCGCGGGGAATTTGATAACTTCAGCGGTATTTGACATACTGATCTCCGCAATTACCTACCGTTTTTGCACCTGAAAGCCGTTGGTGTTCGCGCACCGCGGCTTTCGCCTTTTTAGAAACTGTCATCACATCACACCCGGAACCATCGCGGCCAGGCTCGCCAGAACTGGGCCGAGGGAATCAGTCGGCAGAAAGCGCAGTAAAGCTTCTGCGGCTTCCCGGACCTCTTTCTCCAGTCGCTGGATTGGCTGACCCAGTAACTTCGCCTGCTGCGCTTCGCCACACTCTTTGATGGCATCTGCGATCAGCTCTTCGTTCGTTTTGCCCATCACCAGGCCGAACTTTCGCGCTACTGCTTCGTTATCGCGAGCCATCACCGCCACGATCGCCGGAGTCAGCATCTCCAGGTACTTGTCATACTTCGGCCCGGTGTTGTTAATCATCCGGAAGAAGTTAACTTTGGTGCCGTGCACCGAACCGGCCAGCAACAGGCCACGACCACCACTGGCAAACCACTCTTTCGCAACCAGCTGCGAGATGTAGTTTTGCGCATCGCCGGGCGTTGCCCTGTTCCAGGCTTTGACGGCCTCCCGGATGTTCGAGAGTCTGCACGATTTGCGCGGAAGCTCTTGATATTTCGATATCACCAGCCCTGGGGGCGGGTTGCTATCATGGTTATAAATTCGTGTTTGCATTGTCAGTGCTCCTACTTGGGTAAACCATCAGTGGGATTCGGGTAGAGATCAGGGCGCAATTCGTGGGGAGTTACGCCTGTAGCCTCGAACACTGGCAGCACTCGTTCGGCAGGAATGCCTTTGCGGCGCCAGAGCGAAACGGCCATTTTTGAAACGCCGATCAAAGCGCCAAGCGCGCTGGCTGAGCCAGATCGTAGAATTGCATTTTCAATACCAGTCATAGGACCTCCTTAAGTGAGCAAAGTAAAGCACCAATTTACCATTGAGTCAATACACGCCTGCCTACCAACTGGTAAAGCTATTGTTTACAATCCCTATATGAATAAAAAAGATCCTAACCAGAGCCTTATCTCCAGGCTGATTGAATTGAATGGTAAAGGCTTCTCAAAAACAGAGATGGCCAAGGTTGCCAATGTCAGCAAGCAAGCGGTGACCGGATGGTTCAGAACCGGTAAAATCAGTAAAGAATCAGCCCTGGCTGTTGCAGACGCAGCTGGCGTGTCGGTGCCCTGGCTACTCGGAGAGGATGTTGGCGAAAAAGACGGCCTTAAGCCTGACGAACAGCGCCTGCTGGAGCTTTACCGCCAGTTGCCGGAAGAAGAGCAACAGAACATGCTCCGCATCTTCGCGATCCGCCTGAAGGAACTGGACGAGCTGTATGAGAAGTACATGAAGGGGCGGATTAGGTCGCAAGGGGATTAAGGTGTTCTGGTCGGCGCATAGCTGGTAGTGGCCTGACGAGACGCTTGGGTGAAGGAGTGCTTTATGGAACTCCTGTTTGGTGGGTAGGAAGTTGCTTTAGCAACGTAAAGAGAACATAATTTAAGCTGCCAGTTCTCTTTGGGGGTTCATCATGCTCAAAAAATTATTTAAACAAGCCAAGCCCAGCGTGCCTAACGAGGTCGAGGATGAACTTGTTCAACTTTTTGATGAGATAGATGAAAAGCAACGGAAAATTGCTGAAAAAAAAGAAAGAGCAAAAGAGGAATGGCAAAATGGAGCAAGAGCAACAAAGCACCGATTCACTATATGATTTTCTTTATGTCGATAATCAACGCGCATCTTCCCTTCTTGCTCAGATGCATGGCCCAGGTGTCGTAACCTCCATTAAGCATATAACGGCAGAAATTGATAAATCTATGTCCGACGCGGGGTTTGACTTAAGGATTGTCAAGGCCAAAACCGGCGTTGAAGAAACCATAAACCAAACTCAAGAAAAAAGTTTTGATGCATCCTGGACTCTCCCAATCAACCTTCTTGATAAACTTGATGAAAACGGGCTGATAAGAAAAGACCTCAATGGAGAGCGCCTAGGGAGCACTGTTTTGTGTAAGGGTAGAATGAGAATTTTTGACATCTCAGTTCTCCAAAAAAGCGTTCCATTTATCGCAAAGATGATGGAAATGGAACAGCCAAAGCTGCCGCCGAAAGCCAAAAAATCCAATTTTAATGTTGAAGAACAATTCATTGCCCCTGGTGTAACATTTGGAATGATGAAAGAGGTTTTAAATATCGTTCCAAACACTTTGCAGGTTGATTTCATTAACGAAGCTGGCCAAACAATTTGGATGACCATAAATCGTGACTACTTGACGATTAATCCAGATGATATGGTTTTGAAATATGGTTCGAGTCTGCCAGGCGAGTGGTATGTGATTGGTTTCATTGACGCACTTCCCGAAGCGGAAGAAGATGAAATAGATACTTTATCTTTTGAGCCAAATTCAATGAAAGACGGCATTCACGGGATGCTGTCCGGTATAAGAGGATTAGCCGGACGGAGTAGTAATTCATATGGTATGACACCACTTGTTATTTTCAGGAATATTAGATAAAAAACCCGGCCACCGCGCCGGGTTTTTTGTACCCACAACCACCAGCTCTACCTTAATCCTCCACCTCGAACTCCCCGATCCCGGCCTTTGCGTCGGGATTTTTTTTGCCTTCAATCACGTAATTTCACTCTCCAAATCACACCAGTAAAGCAATGCTGTACTTTTTACAACTTCAATGCTTGACCATTTAGTAAAGTGGTGATTTACTAGTATCACCAAGACGCACCACGAACCACCCAGGCATGGAGCCCACGAAGTAGCCGCCGACGGCATACGAATAGTCGGATGAGGTGGAGTGATTAACGCGCATCAGGTTAAAGAAACGTTCCGCTAGCCTGGCGACAAGGGCAAAAGGGGATTGAGATGAAAGCTAACCCAGCAGTACCCAACAGCGGTTGTGCCGTTCCTATGCGCAACCAGCGTACCGGCGCAGCATGGCTGGTCTCTTTTAACTACATCGAAGGCACCTACTGGCATGAACCGCAGGGCAACCTGCGTCACATTCGCCGCCCGTACGCCTCCCGCAGTCTGGAGCCGCATCTGGTTCCCGCCGGAACGGGGATGCATTGATGGGGACTTTATTCGCGCTCGTCCTGTCCATCGGCATGACTAATGGTGAATTCCAGGATGTGGTTCTCGATGTCTATGACAGTCAGCAGCAATGCGAGCAGGCCGCCATTGACCAGAAGGTTTCGGGGGATTGCTACCCGGTAGAACAGATCGTCCGCAGCGAAGAAGTACCAGCGGAAACCACCGTTAAGTTCTGAGGAGTGATTATGCAGATCGAATGCGGTTATTGCGGCAAACCCGTTGAAGGCGAGCCGGTAAAAAGCGAGCTGATATTCCTCCAGGGAAATCGGCTGGCGCGGAAAGAAAAAGAGTACTGCTCCAAGCGTTGTGTCGAGCACGACCAGATGGCCCACGAAGCCTAATTAAATTATCTGAAATATCGCACCAAACGAAACGCCCTTTATTTTGGCAGGGATTCTTACAACCTAAATTCAGGAAACCGGAAAATTATGAAAGTTATTACCGTTAATTTAAATATCAAGGCAATTAACAAAGAGATCGCGCTGTTCAACTGCGATGAAAAATTCTCTGGCGTTATCCATTCCACCTCAAACGGCGCAACCACTGTCGTCCTTGATGGCGGTTACATCCTCGGCGAGTTCGACTGCCCGCACTGCGCCGTAACTGAGCTTTCCCTTCTTTCAGCCAACATCACCACTGGTGATAAAGCGGGGCTTGGCGACTATCGCAGTTACAAGCTCGAATTCGCGGAGCGTATTTTCAAGACCATCCATTAAGCGAAAGCCCACACAAGGTGGGCCTCCCCGTCCGGTACCACCGACCAAAGCGAACCGGACTTTAGCTAAATAACCTCAGGCGGTTTGAATAGCCGCTTGGGATATTACATCCAAAATGAGGATCTGACATGGAATTTTTCTACCTGGTTAAGGCCACTCAGAAATCCGGAAAGCAAGATGCAGTGATTTGGTTCACTGCCAAATCCGAAGCGCGCGCCGCCCTGACGCTCGATGTCGCGCTGGAAGATGCATGCATCGAAACCGGTCGTGGTAAGGACTACGGCAAACCTATTCGTACTGACATGCCAGTTGTTGACGATCTGCCTGAAGAAGGTGTCGTCTGCTTCGAGTTCTGTAAACGCTACGCTCTGGCCGATGACCAGCGCACCTGGAACGTGATCCCCGGTGCCGCACATCAGGGTGAAACTCCCCTCCCTCCGGTGGCCACCAGCGATGCGTATCTGCCTGTCGCGCCGACAGCTACCGTTAATACGGCGGATGAACCGGACTACTGGTATGAGAATGGACTAAGGGTCCTCAAATGCGGTGATGAATCCACTCGTTACGCGGTTTGCAAGCTGCCATTCCGTCAGCAGTTGCTGGCTCAACTGACGGTGGACGAGCTGCGCCACCATGTCACCCGCGGCGAACATGCGGAACTGCATGCGATGGAGTGTGATACTGACAATAGCTATGTCCAGACCCTTCTGCTTGCTGCTGAAAGCTGTGCAGAGCTGAAGGCTCTTGACACCAAAGCTCTGTGGAGCTACACCGACGCGATCCGGAAAGTATTCAGCCAGGAAAAACGTCACGAGCTGGCTCTGGTTCTTCGCTTCACCAGAATGTGGGTGGCTACTGAAGACTGTGACCACGAAACCCTGACCAGTGAATGGGCTGCCGGCCATCGCACTGAAGCTGTCTGTATTTCCAAAGACCAGCAATCAGAAGAGCCACAACCTTCCGAACCGTACAAGCGCGCGGTGCCGCAGAACATGGCGAACCTGAGCATAGAGCTTGCGATCGCCCTGCTGTACCCGGATGCCGTACCCGGCAAAATTAACCGTGCTCAGCTTATGGCGGCCAAAGAGCTGGCTGACAAAAAAGATGAGGCCCACGCCAGAGCGCTTAAGGTGCTCGGTAAAACCTCTGACATTACCGATTACAACGCTGACAGTATTTTTGGTATTGCCCGTGCGCTCCCCTGGAGTGAAGAGATAACGACGGTCGAACTGCGTAAGCAGGTTCGTGAATGGTTCACCGCGAACGGCATCTATGAAAATGGCGAGCGCTCAAAAGGCTATCCGGAGTGGGATGAAGATCCTCGCGCAGGTCGTCAGCCCAAAGTGGAAGAAACAACCAGCGAAGAAGTTAGCCACCAGCTGGCGGCTGACCGCGGCGAATTTGTAGAAGGCATCAGCGACCCAGAAGATCCGAAGTGGGTTAAAGAAAACCTGGCCGCGTCCACCCAGCCGCAGGTCGCGAATCTCGGCGGCGGCATGTTCTCCATCGAAGGCCTGATGAACGAAAACCAACCACAAACAGATGACCGTTCATCGGTTACAGAGGAGACCACCAGCGATGTGCAGATGGAAACGACTGACCCGGCGGAAGGAGAAAGTGTTGACGCGGTTCCGCCAGGCGAAAGCACTGATGCAGCTGATCCGCAAACAGTTGCCCTAAACCCGGTTGAGATTCTGGCCGCCGCGGCGCCGGAGCTGGCGAACACTACGCAGCCGGAAGTAACCACCGAAGCGCCGGAGGAAACCGCCAGCACGCCGGAATACCCAGCATATTTCGAACCGGGCCGCTATGAGGGCCTGCCGAATAACGTGTATCACGCAGCAAACGGGATCAGCAGCACCCAGGTGAAGGATGCCCGTGTGAGCCTGATGTACTTCAACGCGCGCCACGTTGCCAAGACCATCCCGCGCGAAGGCTCCAAAGTGCTGGATATGGGTAACCTGGTACATGCGCTGGCGCTGCAGCCGGAAAACCTTGATGAAGAGTTCAGCGTGGAACCGGTGATCCCGGAAGGGGCCTTTACCACCGCGGCAACCCTGCGCGCCTTTATCGACGAACACAACGCCAGCCTGCCAGCACTGCTGAGCGCTGACGATATCAAAGCGCTGCTGGAAGAGCACAACGCTACCCTGCCCGCGCAGGTGCCGATGGGCGGCAGCCTGGAAGAAACAGCGCAGAGCTATATGACGCTGCCAGCTGAGTTTCAGCGTATCGAGGCAGACCAGAAGCAGACCGCTGCCGCGATGAAGGCCTGCATCAAAGAGTACAACGCCACCTTGCCCGCGCTGGTGAAAACCAGCGGCAGCCGTGACGCGCTACTGGAGCAGCTAGCGATCATCAATCCTGACCTGGTGGCGCAGGAAGTGCAGAAACCGGCACCGCTGAAAGTGTCCGGCACCAAAGCGGAGATGATCCAGGCGGTTAAGTCCGTTAAGCCGGATGCCGTGTTTGCTGACGAACTGATGGATGCGTGGCGTGAGAATCCTGACAACAAAATCCTGGTCACCCACCAGCAGATGGAAACGGCGCTGGCCATTCAGAAAGCGCTGCATGAGCATCCGACCGCCGGGAAACTGCTGCTGCACCCTGATCGCGCTGTCGAGACGAGCTATTTCGGTATCGACGAAGAGACCGGGCTGGAAATCCGCGTACGCCCGGATCTGGAAATCGACATCGAGGCGGTGCGCGTGGGCGCTGACCTGAAAACCATCAGCATGTGGAACGTGAAGCAGTCCGGCCTGCGTGCTCGCCTCCACCGGGAAATCATCGACCGCGATTATCACCTCAGCGCGGCCATGTACATGCAGACCGCTGCACTGGACCAGTTCTTCTGGATTTTCGTCAACAAAGACGAGGGTTACCACTGGATCGCCATCGTCGAAGCCAGCGAGGAGTTGATTGAGCTGGGGATGCTCGAGTATCGCCAGACGATGAACCGCATCGCTAACGCATTCGACACTGGCGAGTGGCCAGCGCCGATCACCGAAGACTACACCGACGAACTGAACGACTTCGACCTGCGCCGCCTTGAAGCGCTGCGTACTCAGGCATAAGGGGAATGACGATGGAAAACATGAATATCGTAACCGCGGAGCAGCAGGCTCCAAACACTATCTCTGCCAGCAACGCCATCTTCAATGTGCAGGCATTAACCCAGCTGCAGGCTGTTGCCGGTTTAATGGCTCAGGCTGCTGTAACGGTCCCTGAACATCTTCGTGGTAACCCAGCCGACTGCATGGCCATCATCATGCAGGCTATGCAGTGGGGGATGAACCCATACGCGGTGGCGCAGAAAACGCACCTGGTCAACGGCGTGCTGGGCTACGAAGCGCAGCTGGTGAACGCGGTGATCTCCAGCTCTAACGCGATTGTGGGCCGCTTCCACTATGAGTACGAGGGCGATTGGTCGAAATGCGCCAGCAGCCGCGAAGAGATCGTGAAGAAGCCTGCAAAAGGCGGCGGGACGTACGACAAGAAAGAAATGGTGCGCGGCTGGACCAGCGCTGATGAGCAGGGTTTGTCCGTTCGGGTTGGGGCGGTCATTCGCGGGGAAAGCGAAATCACCTGGGGCGAGCCGGTTTATCTGTCGAGCGTCATCACGCGCAACTCGCCGCTCTGGATTTCTAACCCTAAGCAGCAGATCGCGTATCTGGCCCTCAAATACTGGGCGCGCCTGTACTGCCCTGCGGTCGTCCTCGGCGTGTACACCCCGGATGAAGTCGAGCAGCGCACCGAGAAGGAGATCAACCCGGCGCCCGCCCAGCGCGTGAACCTGGCTGATATCAAAGGTGACAGCGTAACAACAACCCATAGCGCGCAGGAATCGGCGGCGAACATCGACGCTATGGCCGATGAGTTCCGGGATCGCATTGAAGCGGCGCAGGACGTGGATAACGCCAAAGCAGTACGGGCCGACATCGAAAGCGCCAAGAACACCCTTGGCTCAGCCCTGTATACCGAGCTGAAAAACAAGGCCGTGAAGCGTTACCACCTGGTTGATGCGTATAACCGGGTCGAGGCGGCGATCAACTCCCTGCCGCAATCCGGCGAGCCGGATGCCGCTGAGCGCTTCGAGGAAGCCGAGCGCGTGCTGGCAGCGGCAAAACGTCACCTGGGCGATGACCTGCACGATAAGTTCAGCATCACCCTGGCAGATATGAAACCGGAATACGTGGCCTAAATGGAGGCGGGAGGGTGCGCCCTCCCGATAGTTAGATGAGCAAATTCACAAAAGAGCAGTTGATCGAGCAAGCAAAAACACGAATGGAAGCTAACCGGTATTTACTGACGCGGCTGCCACTGGAGCTGGCAACGGCAAAAGAGGTGGCAATGAATCTCGCTGTGGATGAAATCGCACTGGCAGCGCTGACAGCTGAACCGATATTGGAACGCGATCAGGTTCGCCGAGAGCACGCGGAGTGGTCGAAATCAACGTTTGGTGATGTCGGCCCCGTGGGTCCACTTAAGCATCTGTCGAAAGAGGCTCTGGAGGCAGCAGCAGAACCAGGCGACCTCAGTGAATGGGCTGATATGCAGTTCCTGCTCTGGGACGCTCAACGCCGCGCCGGCATCACCGACGAGCAAATCACTGCTGCCTGCATCGAGAAGCTGGCGATAAACAAGCAGCGCCAATGGCCAGAGCCACAGGACGGGGAGCCACGGCTGCATATCCGAAGCGAAGGGGAATCTCTCAACGCCCGGCGGCGCCGTAATCGTGAGTCAAACGCCCGCGCCCGCGAACGTGAAACGCCCACGCAACGCAAAGCCAGATTGGCAAAAAACAGGGCGAGGATGGCTATCAGACGCAAAGGCGGTGAAGCATGAAACTGATTAACCGCAGCACACATTCACCGCTCGCGCGACAGGCCTGCGAGCTGGCGCTGGCAGCCCACGCAGAACGCTACGGCGATTACGGGCGCAGCCGGATGAAAGAGACGTACACGGTGCGAGTGGAAGGCGTGAAGGTCTGGGTGGAGGTGGTGAACCGCAAAGCGAGCTACGTGGCCACGGCGATGACGGGCATGCGCCGCCTGCGATCTTTATCCGGGCATGCCGCCTGATATTGAAATATCACAAACACTTTTCCGGCAACTTTATAATGAGTTGTCGGAAGCAGGAGGATGTATGGCCAAGCTTCTAAATTTACAGGAATGGGCAGAAGAGACTTACTCAAAGCCGCCCTCCCTTTCCACTCTGCGCCGCTGGGCACGAGAGGGGCGTATTTACCCCGCCCCCCAACTGCACGGTAGGGAATATCAGGTTGAGCCTGGCGCCACGTATGTGGATCCGAGCAAAAAGAATCTGCGCCCCAAGACAAAACACATGAAGCTGCCAACTGGCGGCACCTTACTGGAGAGACTGACTCATGGCGAAAAGGCCAGTTCGTTACGACGCTAATCTGCCCCGTAACCTGACCTATCGCAAAAGAGACAGGCTTTACAGCTGGCGAAATCCGACAACCGGCCAGGAAATCTCTCTTGGCCGGATCGACAGAAAAGACGCCGTCGCCCAGGCAATCGAAGCCAACAACTATATTGACCAGAACTACCTCCCGTCCTCACTTCTGGACCGCATTAAAGACGCGCCGACTTTCACGGTGTCGGCGTGGCTTGAGCGTTACGAGGTAATCCTGGAGCGAAGAGAGCTGAAGCCAAACACGATGAAGGTCAGGCGAAATCAGATCGCCACTATTAATGATGAGTTCGGCCGCACGCCGTTGTCGTCAGTCAGCACAAAGGACATATCCAACTTCCTGGAGTCATACATCCTCTGCGACAAGAAGAGCATGGCTGCCGGCTTGCGGTCGGTACTGTTGGACAT
Organism: Leclercia sp. GLN_9; assembly: GCF_043105735.1. Taxonomy (NCBI): domain Bacteria; kingdom Pseudomonadati; phylum Pseudomonadota; class Gammaproteobacteria; order Enterobacterales; family Enterobacteriaceae; genus Leclercia; species Leclercia sp. GLN_9. Next base: position 396,931 of record NZ_JBICLV010000017.1, on the reverse strand, counting down.
ATTCAGGGAGGCAATCGTGGAGGGGCATATAGAGAGGAACCCGGCGGAGCCGACACGAACGCCGACGCCGAAGGTTAAACGTGAGCGTTTGCTGCTCGAGCATTTTGTTGTGATCAGGGAGGCGGCTTTCACTCATTCGGAATGGCTGCCGAATGCGTGCGATCTTGCCCTGGTGTCTGGTCAGCGCCGCGAAGATATTTCGCTTTTCCGGTTCAGTGATGTAAAAGAAGACAGGTTGTTCGTTACTCAGGAAAAGACCGGGCACAAGCTGGCGCTCCCACTCGATTTAAAACTGGAGGCCGTCGACCTGGTCCTGGGGGATGTGATCGAGCGCTGCAGGGTGAATAACCCAACTGATTTTATGCTTTATTCACCAGTAAGGCGCGGCGGGAGAAAGCCGGGGCCGTTAACCCCAGACGGATTAACTCAGGCGTTTGCCGACGTTCGTGATGCGACTGCTTTAAAATTTGGGCCTAACCCGCCTCCATACCATGAGATCAGGAGCTTGGCGAGCAGACTCTATGAAAAGGAACGTGGCGAGGATTTTGCACAGCGATTACTGGGCCACAAAAATTTAACAATGACGAAAAAATACCTGGACGCACGCGGTGCAGAGTATGTTATGGTTTAGACAGGATATGGATATTTCGAGTAATTTTCGTGGGATTTCGTGAGGACGCCGAAAAAACCCATATAAAACAAAGACATAAAAAGAGACCGAATACGATTCCTGTATTCGGTCCAGGGAAATGGCTCTTGGGAGAGAGCCGTGCGCTAAAAGTTGGCATTAATGCAGGCTAAGTCGCCTTGCACTTTAAGAATAGATGACGACGCCAGGTTTTCCAGTCCACAACAAAAGTGGCCTGAAAAAAAGCGTTAGCCTGTCCTTAAACACAAAAACCGCAATGCTTCCGAAGAGAAGCCTGCGGTTTTTTTATTGGAAGCGGGAAACTAGCAGAGCGTATTTGCGCGCTCGATAAAGGGTGCCAGGCTCATCTTCTGCCCCGGATTTTTCGGGTCGTCAACCTGGATAATGGCGATCGGCTGGCCGTTGCTCTTACCGCTGTCCACCTGCTGCTGCGCAACGTCGTTCAGAGGATATTGCACCAGCGTGCTCGGGTTGATGGCATACAGCGCATGACCCGGACGGCAGGTGAGCATCACCTCTTCCCGGTTAAACGCCCATTTATCTTTACCCACCTCAAACCGGCTCACGGTGATCACCTGCGGTGCCGCCAGCGCCGTGCCGGAACAGGCCAGCAGTAAGAGAGAAAGTACGGTTTTTTTCATTGTGTTCCACCTCGTCAGAAGGGTTCCCAGGTCGCGAACAGGCTGACTGCCGCCAGAACCAGCGCCCCCAGCACAACCTCAGTCTGCGTCATCCTGATAAAATAGCGTTGCTCGCGTCCGTCGCCAGAACGAAATCGCGGCACCAGAACATACCGATTCACCAGGGCAATTACCACCATCATTGCCACCAGCGCACATTTCAACAACAGCATTCGCCCCCAGCCCGAGTGCCACGGCACGACCCAGCCCTGGATCAACAAGGTGTTGATCGCCCCGGTGAGTAACACCCCGGCTACAGCAAGGTGACCGTAGCGCGAGAAGCGCATCATGGTGTGGATCGCGGCCTCCCGCCAGCGCCCGTGCGACAGACGCAGGCAAAACAGCAGCGGCAATAAGCCACCCAGCCAGACAGCGGTACACAGCAGATGCAGGGCATGATTGCTGCGCTGCACCCTGCCCAGAATACCGTCATGCATCGCCGCATGCCCGGTTCCCGCCAGCAGAATAAACTGCGCGGCGGTAAACAGCAGGAGCAGGGGCGCGGCTTTACGTGGCTCCAGCCAGGCAATCCAGAGGGTCACGAAGGCCAGCATCATCTGCCATAGCCAGACCCGACCGAACTGGGTGGTCAGCACTGCTTGCCAGGTCGGCGGACTGATCACATCCTGCCAGCCACTGCCCATCATCCCCCCCTGGAGCGCAAGCATTATCAGCGCCGACAGCAGACTGATGAGCGCGATCGTTTTTTGCCGACGGCGAAAACGCCGCTTCAGCAAACGCCGCAGGGAGGCAGGCGCCAGCCAGGCGCTGTACAGGGCGTTACCGAACAGCACCATCAGGGCAGAAAAATGAATAAATCGCAGCGTAACGTAGCAAAACGCCAGCATATTACTTCACGCTAAAACGGTAGCTACCTTGGGTTTTGTGACCGTCTACGGAGACCACATGCCAGTCCACCTGGTAAGTGCCTGCCTTCAGCGAAGATGCCATCGGCACGATCAGCTGCGTCGGGTCTTTTTCATTGCGTTTGACCGCGCCGGTTTCAACGGGCTGCTGATTAGCATCCTTGACGGAAACGCCGCTAAACCGCGGCTCGATCCCCTCGGAGAAGTTAAGCGTTAATGCCTGGGGTGCCGCGTCGACGGCAGCATCGGCCGCGGGATACTGATGCTTCAAATGCGCATGGGCAAAGACAACCGGAGTCGTCAGCGTAGTCAGTAACAGAGTCAGCGTGCAGACAGCACGGGAAAGGCGCATCGCCATCACATACATTCCTTTTTGTTATGCCTGATTGTCAGAGAATAACTCTGTATAATGATCCAGTCGAGGATCATCCTGCCCGGACTTGTCAATACGCCGCCGTTTGGGTAACGTTGGCCCGCAAATGAAGGAGACGGTTATGAAGATTAATCTCGCCACCCTCCCCCAGGAGGAGATGGACAAAGTGAATGTGGATTTGGCCGCGGCGGGCGTGGCATTCAAAGAGCGCTATAACATGCCCGTTATCGCCGAGGTGGTGGAACGGGAACAACCGGCGCACCTGCGCGACTGGTTTCGCCAGCGTCTGATTGCTCACCGCTTGACCTCTGTCACCCTCTCACGCCTGCCGTGGGAACCGAAAGTTAAATAACCTTACCGGTTGATACATTTCCTTACACAGATTATGGCAGGATAAAAAGCCCTGATTCATTCAGGGGCTTTATGAATTTCTGCGACTCCGTGCATAAGGAAATCACGATGTCTCACTGGAATATTGCGGCTGCTCAATACCAGCCGACCCATCATTACGTGGATGACCACATTACACACCATCTGCGTTTTATCGCCGCCGCCGCACGCCAGCAGTGCAATTTGTTGCTCTTCCCGGAACTCTCGTTAACCGGCCCGGTCTTACCAGACAGCCAACTCCCTGCCCCACCCACTCATCAGCAGCTCGCACCTCTGCATGAGGCCGCGCAGGTGTGTAACCTCTCGGTTATTGCCGGGGTCACTGTAGACGAAAACGGCCAGCGCCAGCGTGGACTGGCGTGGTTTAGCCCGGACCAGCCTCAGGCCATTGTCTATCCGCATGGCGCGGGTGCCTGTCTGGAGAGCCGACACAGCGGCCTGACCCTGGTGGATACCCACGCCGACCAGCCCGGGATCGCCCCCAACGCCACGCTGCTTACCCGCAGTATGGCGCTGAGTGAAGCTGAGCGACCTGCCACTTTTGCCCGGTTACAGCGTTTTGCTCACCGCTATGCCATTGCGGTGCTGGTGGCAAACCACGACGGCGGCAGCGCCCTGTGGGATGCCCGCGGGCAGTTAATTCTTCGCGCCGATCGCGGCGAGGTATTATTAACAGGCCGCTATGTTGAGCAGAGTTGGCAAGGTGAGATCATTCCATTACGCTAAACCTTTTACGGCCAGGAGAGAGCCATGCTACGTGTCATCGACACCGAAACCTGCGATCTGCAGGGAGGGATTGTGGAAGTGGCGTCTGTCGATGTTGTGAACGGGCAGATCGTCAATCCATGCAGCCATCTGGTGCGCCCGGATCGCCCCATTAGCCCGCAGGCAATGGCTATTCACCGCATCACAGAGGCAATGGTGGCCGACAAACCCTGGATTGAAGAGGTGATCCCCCACTACCACGGCAGTCAGTGGTACGTGGCCCATAACGCCAGCTTCGATCGCCGCGTTCTGCCCGAAATGCCGGGGGAATGGATCTGCACCATGAAACTGGCCCGGCGTTTATGGCCGGGCATTAAATACAGCAATATGGCGCTCTATAAGTCGCGTAAACTCAGCGTCAGAACGCCAGAAGGGCTGCATCACCACCGTGCCCTATACGACTGCTACATTACCGCCGCATTACTGATCGATATTATGAATACCACCGGCTGGACCCCGGACGAAATGGCCGACATCACCGGACGCCCGGCGCTGCTGACCACCTTTACCTTCGGTAAATACCGCGGGAAGGCGGTGGCGGAAGTGGCGGACAAAGATCCGGGCTATCTGCGCTGGCTGTATAACAACCTCGACAGAATGAGTCCTGAGCTGCGTCTGACGCTAAAGCACTACCTGGGCGGATCCTGATCCGCCTCTCCCGACCGGCTTGTTAACGTCTCCTGCGCCAGGCCGACGATAAAGGCGTACTCCAGCGCCACCCCTTCATAGGATTTGAAACGCCCGGATTTCCCGCCGTGTCCGGCATCCATGTCGGTGCAAAGCAGCAGTAAATTATCGTCGGTCTTCAATTCACGCAATTTCGCCACCCACTTCGCAGGCTCCCAGTACTGCACCTGGGAGTCATGCAAACCGGTGGTCACCAGCATGTGCGGATAGGCCTTCGCCTCAACGTTATCGTAGGGGCTGTAGGATTTCATGTAGCGGTAGTAGGTCGCATCCTGAGGGTTACCCCACTCCTCATATTCGCCGATGGTCAGCGGGATGGTTTCATCCAGCATCGTGGTCAGCACATCGACAAACGGCACCTGCGCCACCACGCCTTTAAACAGCCCCGGACGCTCATTAATGACGGTGCCCATTAGCATGCCCCCCGCGCTGCCCCCCATCGCGAAGCACTGTTTCCGATCGCCATAACCCAGCTCGAGCAGTCCATCGCAGACATCCAGGTAGTCATTGAAGGTATTTTTCTTTTTCAGGAACTTGCCGTCTTCATACCATTTCTGCCCCAACTCCCCGCCGCCACGGATATGGGCAATCGCGAAGACAAAGCCCCGATCAAGCAGGCTCAGGCGGCTGCTGCTGAAATCGGCGTCAATGCTGGAGCCATACGAGCCGTAGCCGTAGATAAGGATGGGGTTTTTGCCCTTGCGAAAATGGTGCTTATGGTAGACCAGCGAGACCGGCACTTCAGTGCCGTCGCGGGCCACGATCCAGACGTGTTCACTGCGATAGAGGTCAGCGTCAAAGCCTTTGACCTCGGCCTGCTTCAGCACCTTGCGCTGCCCGGTATCCATATCCAGCTCAAACAGGGTGTCCGGGGTGGTCATGGAGGAGTAGCCGTAGCGCAGCCGCGACGTTTCCGGCTCGGGATTATACCCAATCCAGGTCACGTAGGCAGGATCGTCGAAGGCAATCCCGATGACCTCCCGGGTTTTGCGATTGATCTGGCGCAGGCTGGTCAGCCCGCGCTGGCGCTCTTCCACCACCAGCCAGTCGGTAAACAGGGTAAAGCCTTCGAGCATCACCTGATCGCGCGGCGGGATCAGCACTTCCCATTTGCGTTCATCACGCACTTTGGTTTTGTAGAGGCCAAAGTTTTTGCCTTCCCGGTTGGAGCGCAAATAGAAGGTGTGCTGGAAGTGATCGAGGCTGTATTCATGATCCTTACGGCGCGGCATAAAGCACAGCGGCTGGGCGTCCGGCAGCTCGGCATCCAGTAGCAGCACCTCGGTCGTGGTGGCGCTGGCGAGGAAAATAATCACGTAGTGTTTTGAGGTGGTCTTATGCAGGCTGACGTAAAAGGTTTCGTCTTTCTCCTCATAGACCAGCTCGTCACTGGTGGACGCAGTGCCTACCGTATGCCGCCAGACCTGAAAGGGGTGCAGCGTGGTGCCATGCTTCTTAATGTAGTAGACCGTCTCTGAGTCGTTGGCCCAGATAAAATCGGGGGAGACGTTATCGAGCATCTCGGGATACCAGTTCCCGGACTCCAGGTTGCGGAATCGCAGGCCATACTGACGCCGCGAGAGGTAATCTTCCGCCAGCGCCATAATGGCGTTATCCGGCGACACGGCCATCCCGCCCAGGGTATAAAACTCGCTGTGCGAGGCCCGCTGGTTGGCATCCAGCAGCGTTTCCCACTCTTCCCACTCGGCGCAGAGTACCGACTGCCGCTGATAGATGGCGTATTCGTTCCCTGGCTCATAGATGTGCCGGTATCGATAGCCGTTTCGACTCCAGGGCGCCGAGACATCACGCTGCGGGACGCGTTCCACCATTTCGTTAAGCAGGCGATCCTGTAACGCCTGCTGCGTCGACATGACCCGATGGCCATAGTCATTTTCATCGTGGAGGTAGTCCAGCACCTCCGGCTGTGAGCGGGTATCGTCGCGCAACCAGTAATAGTTGTCGATACGCGTATCACCGTGTGCGGTGAGAGCATGCGGTATGCGTTGGGCTTTAGGTGGCATGTCAATATGATTCTTTTACGATTTACACCCTATAAGGTTGGCAAAACATGCGCACGATGCAAGCGAAACGGGATAACCGGACGTAAAAAGTTAGCCGGGGAGCGCCTGTTTTTGCTGGCGAATATCCTGCTCAATCCCCTCGCGAACCTCCGTCGGGATCTTCAGCGCATCACCCAGCGCATTCAGATAGCTGCGCTCCATAAAGTGATCGATATCGATCGCCGCACAGCTCAGGAAATAGAGCTCCAGCGCTTCCTCTTCATTTTTGATCCCCTGGGCCAGACGCTGTGGATCAAGTGGCTGCTCAATGGCCTGTGCCACCAGTGCCCTGCCCTGCTCCTCCACGCCCGCTTCACGGAGCTGTTGCTCGATGGCGGCACGCTCTTGATCATCAATATGACCGTCACTCTTTGCCGCAAAGACCAGCGCCAGGATCAGTCTTTCACTGCGCACATCAAGCGGTGAGGCCTGCTGACCAAACTGCGGTTCATCCTGATGGGCGTTGCGTACCTTGTCCTTATACTTGTTCCACAGCACGCTGCCAGCAATGGCACCGCCCCCCGCCAGCAGAGCGCCGGTGCCATATTTTGCCAGCAGCTTTCGCGAAGATTTATTCGCCACCAGCAGCCCGGCCAGGCCACCAAGTGCGCCTGGCGCCAGCATTTTGCTCAGCCCTTCACCCGAGGAGGCCCCCGTTTTCTGCCCAAGCAGCGACTGTAATTGATTCAACCAGTTTGACATGATTTCCCTCACTTAACGGTGCATGTATTTCACAGCGTAAGCGAGGGGATGTCAGGAAATGTCTGCGGCAACAAAAGAAGCGAAAATTCACTTTTTGGGTGAGAGGTATTGGGCACTGCCCGCTTTACAATCAATTTTCACCTGATAATGGATATCGGTGTTTTTACCGCGTACCGTCAGCGGAACAGTCCACTTATCTTTTTCCCCTCTCACCTCCTTCGGGTTGATCCACGCCACCGGATCCGCCATTCCCAGCGTCTTTTGATCGTCTGCCCAGCGCACGATGCGGTTTTGCAGATAGTCCCGCTTCACGCTGGCGGCAATCCCTTTAGCATCCAGCCCTTCACAGGCCGGAAATTTCACCTTTTTCTCGTTTGCGGCCTGCGCCGTCAGGCTGGCGGCCATAAGCGCCAGCGCCATCACTGCCCCTGTTTTGTTCATCATGCTCTCCTGTATTGGCTTCCCCAAAAGCATGGTCGAAAACGGCCATGATGCAAATAACCACCTGTCCAGACAGCGGATTTCTGCGAAGCAAGACAGACGCAAACGTTTTCGTTTATACTGCGCGCAACTTTTTCAGGGGGATGATTATGACTCGTTTAGGAACAGCGCTGCGACCAGCAGCGACGCGCGTGATGTTGCTCGGCTCCGGTGAACTGGGCAAAGAGGTGGCCATCGAGTGCCAGCGGTTAGGGATTGAAGTCATTGCCGTCGATCGCTATGCCGATGCACCGGCCATGCACGTTGCGCACCGCTCGCACGTCATCAACATGCTGGATGGCGATGCCCTGCGCGCCGTGATTGCCGCAGAACAACCGCACTTTATAGTGCCGGAAATCGAAGCTATCGCCACCGACACCCTGCTGGCGCTGGAGGCTGAAGGCCAGCGCGTGGTGCCTTGCGCCCGCGCCGCGAAGCTGACCATGAACCGGGAAGGCATTCGCCGCCTGGCCGCAGAAGAGCTGTCCCTGCCCACCTCCCGCTATCGCTTTGCCGACAGCAAAAGCGATTTTCTGCAGGCGGTGAGCGAGATTGGTTACCCGTGCATCATTAAGCCGGTGATGAGTTCTTCCGGCAAAGGGCAGAGCTTTGTGCGCAGCGCCGAACAGCTGGATCACGCCTGGGATTACGCCCAACAAGGCGGCCGCGCCGGTGCCGGACGGGTGATCGTTGAGGGTGTGGTGCAGTTTGATTTTGAGATCACCCTGCTTACCGTCAGCGCCGTCGATGGCGTACATTTCTGCGATCCGATCGGTCATCGCCAGGAAGATGGCGACTACCGTGAGTCCTGGCAGCCGCAGCAGATGAGCCAGTTGGCTCGCGCGCGCGCCGAGGAGATCTCCCGCAAAGTGGTCCTGGCTCTGGGTGGTCATGGCCTGTTTGGTGTCGAGCTGTTTGTCTGTGGAGACGACGTGATCTTCAGCGAAGTCTCCCCGCGTCCACACGATACCGGCATGGTGACCCTGATCTCTCAGGATCTCTCTGAGTTTGCCCTCCACGTTCGCGCCTTCCTGGGCTTGCCGGTCGGCGGCGTGCGGCAGTATGGCCCGGCAGCGTCGGCGGTGATCCTGCCGCAACTGACCAGCCAGAACGTCACCTTTGATAACGTCGATGCCGCAGTGGGCGCGGGCCTGCAGCTGCGCCTGTTCGGTAAACCGGAAATCGAAGGCTCGCGTCGTCTGGGCGTGGCGCTGGCGACGGGTGAAAGTGTGGAAGAGGCGATTGAGCGGGCGAAACAGGCCGCCGCGAGCGTCCAGGTAGCAGGATAAAAAAAACGGGCCGAATGGCCCGTTTTTATTGACATTGCCTGGCGGCGCTTCGCTTGTGTTGACCTGCAAGGTATTGAACTTGCAGGCCGGGTAAGGTAAAGCCGCCATCCGGCAAAACAAAACCTTACTGCTGCGCGCCTTCTACCGCTTCGCGCGCCAGCTTAGTGATGCGATCCCAGTCGCCCGCTTCCAGCGCATCCGCCGGAACCAGCCAGGAACCACCGATGCACAGCACGCTTTTCAGCGCCAGGTAGTCACGGTAGTTCGCCGGGGAGATGCCGCCAGTCGGGCAGAAACGGACGTTGGCGAACGGACCTGCGATTGCCTGCAGCGCTTTGGTGCCGCCGTTGGCTTCCGCCGGGAAGAATTTGAACTCTTTCAGACCGTAGTCCAGACCCAGCATCAGTTCAGAAACGGTGCTGATACCCGGGATCAACGGAATGGAGCCTTCGGTTGCCGCTTTCAGCAGAGGCTCAGTCAGGCCCGGGCTGATGGCGAACTGCGCACCGGCTTCGGTGACTTCAGCCAACTGCTGTGGGTTCAGCACGGTACCCGCACCGATGATAGCTTCCGGTACTTCTTTGGCGATGGCGCGAATTGCATCCATTGCACAGGCGGTACGCAGGGTGACTTCCAGGACGCGAACGCCACCGGCAACCAGCGCTTTCGCCATTGGCACAGCGTGTTCCAGCTTATTAACCACGATCACCGGCACTACCGGGCCAGTTTTCAGGATTGCTTCTGCACTTGTCTTCCAGTTTTTCATCAGAGTTTTTCTCTCGCCAGATCGATAATTCTTGTCGTCTTAAAACGTAATACAGGTCGCGCCCTGCTCTGCGCCCGAGAGGTTCTCGCGCAGCGCACTGAACATTTCGCGCCCCGTGCCCACGCGCGATGCGCTCAGGTCAGGAATATGTGGCTTACGTGCGGCAAGCACCGCCTCATCCACCAGTAAGGTCAACTCGCCGGTCTGACCGTTAACGCGGATGATGTCGCCATCGTAGACTTTTGCCAGCAAGCCACCGTCGTATGCTTCCGGGGTGACATGGATGGCAGAAGGCACTTTACCTGAAGCGCCGGAGAGGCGTCCATCGGTTACTAACGCAATTTTGAAACAGCGGTCCAATAATACACCAAGTGGCGGCATTAGTTTATGTAATTCTGGCATGCCGTTCGCTTTTGGTCCCTGATGACGGACCACCACCACGCAATCTTTATCCAGCAGGCCCGCTTCGAACGCTGGCAGTACGTCATGCTGGCTTTCGAACACCACCGCCGGAGCTTCGATAATCTGATTTTCCACCGGCACCGCAGAGGTTTTCATGACTGCCCGACCCAGGTTGCCATTCAGCACTTTGGTGCCGCCGTGGTGGGAGAACGGCTTGTCGAAGGTGGCGATCACGCTGTCATCCAGCGGGGCCTGTGCCCCTTCACGCCAGGCCAGCTCGCCCTCGTTCAGCCACGGCTCCAGGGTATAACGCTGCAGGCCGAAACCGGCCACCGTGTTGACGTCCTCATGCAGCAGTCCACCTTTCATTAGCTCGCGCATCAGCACAGGTACACCACCCGCTGCCTGGAAGTGGTTAATATCCGCCGGGCCATTCGGGTAGAGTCGGGTCAGCAGCGGTACCACTTCGGAGAGGTCAGAGAAATCGTCCCAGTTGATCAGGATCCCCGCCGCACGCGCCATCGCCACCATGTGCATGGTGTGGTTAGTGGAGCCGCCGGTCGCCAGCAGGGCCACGATACCGTTCACCACTACTTTTTCATCAACCATTTTACCGAGCGGCATCCACTCGTTGCCGTTACCGGTCAGGCGGGTCACCTGACGCGCCGCGGCGGCAGTCAGGGATTCGCGCAGCGGTGCATCCGGGTGGACAAACGACGAGCCAGGCAGTTGCATCCCCATAAACTCCACCACCATCTGGTTGGTGTTGGCAGTACCGTAAAACGTGCAGGTGCCCGGCGCGTGGTAGGACGCGGCTTCTGACTCCAGCAGCGCCATGCGATCCACTTTGCCTTCGGCATACAGCTGGCGAATACGTACTTTTTCTTTATTCGCAAGACCGCTGGCCATCGGGCCTGACGGCACGAAAAGCGCAGGAAGATGACCAAACGACAGCGCCGCCATCGCCAGACCCGGGACGATCTTGTCGCACACGCCGAGGTACAGCGCGCCGTCGAACATGTTATGCGACAGGCCCACCGCGGCAGACATGGCGATCACTTCCCGGCTCAGCAGCGAAAGCTCCATCCCGTCCTGGCCCTGAGTGACACCGTCACACATGGCTGGCACCCCGCCCGCGACCTGGCCCACCGCATTGGCCTGGTGCAGCGCTTTTCGAATAATGTCCGGGTAAGTCTCATACGGCTGGTGCGCGGAGAGCATGTCGTTATAGGAGGTAATGATGCCGATATTGTTACGCAGCATGCTTTTCAGGGAGGCTTTATCTTCTGGCTGGCAGGCGGCAAAGCCGTGCGCCAGGTTACCGCATGCCAGTTGCGAACGATGGACCGTGTCGCTCTTCGCCTGCTGAATGCGCGCGAGGTAGGCTGAGCGGGTCTTTTTCGAGCGTTCAACAATGCGCTGTGTTACCCGTAACAAAATTGAATTCATAGAAGCTCCTGTCATTTATCTGTCCGCGCTCTGGAATTAACAAAGTGTTCGAGCCTATAACATCGCTGAAACGCTTGATAGCCGGAGCTGTGGGGCAAAATCGCTTCGGGCAGTGTAATAAAAAAAGCTCCGGGTGGAAATCCACACGGAGCTTAAATGATTAAATAATGTGCACTGGCCTGAGCCAGATCATGTTACCGGTAAAATAACCCCTAAGGATTAACGTTCACGTTACTCAAACTCGTTCCAGGAACGGCCATCGCGGGTAATCATTGCCACAGAGGCAACCGGCCCCCAGGTCCCCGCCTGATACGGTTTTGGCGCATCCTGATCCGCCGCCCAGGCTTCGGTGATGGAGTCGACCCATTTCCACGCCTCTTCGACTTCGTCACGGCGCACAAACAGAGCCTGGATTCCACGCATGGTCTCCAGCAGCAGACGTTCGTACGCATCCGCCAGATGAGTCTGGTTGAAGGTTTCGGAGTAGCTCAGATCCAGCTTGGTTGTTTGCAGGTTGTGTTTGTGATCCAGGCCAGGAACCTTGTTCAGCACCTGAATATCCACACCTTCGTCCGGCTGCAGACGGATGGTCAGCTTGTTCTGCGGCAGCTCCTGCCATGACTCTTTGAACAGGTTCAGTTCCGGGTTTTTGAAGTAGACGACCACTTCAGAGCATTTGGCTGGCAGACGCTTACCGGTGCGCAGGTAGAACGGCACACCCGCCCAACGCCAGTTATCGATATCCACGCGGATGGCGACGAAGGTTTCGGTGCTGCTGGTTTTATTCGCACCCTCTTCTTCCAGATAGCCCGGCACTTTTTTACCCTGGGCAAAACCGGCGGTGTACTGACCGCGCACGGTTTTTTCACGCACGTTGGAGCGATCGATGCGGCGCAGGGACTTCAGCACTTTCACCTTCTCATCGCGAATGCTGTCCGCGGTGAGATCTGATGGCGGCGCCATGGCAATCATGCAGAGGATTTGCAGCAGGTGGTTTTGGATCATGTCGCGCATCTGACCAGCCTGGTCGAAGTAACCCCAGCGCCCTTCAATCCCCACCTCTTCCGCCACGGTGATCTCTACGTGGTCGATGGTGCGGTTATCCCAGTTGTTGACGAACAGGGAGTTGGCGAAACGCAGCGCCAGCAGGTTCAGCACCGTCTCTTTACCGAGGTAGTGGTCGATACGGTAGACCTGGCACTCTTCGAAGTATTCACCGACCTGGTCATTGATTTCGCGGGAGGTTGCCAGCGACGTGCCCAGCGGTTTTTCCATTACTACGCGTGCTGGCTTGGCGTTCAGTTTTGCTTCGCCCAGCCCTTTGCAGATAGCGCCAAAGGTGCTTGGTGGCATCGCAAAATAGTTGATGGTGACGCGCTTTTCCTGATCGAGCATGGCGCTCAGATCGGCAAAGGCTGAGGTGTCGTTAACGTCGAGGTTGCAAAAATCGAGACGTCCGCTCAGCGTATCCCACAAACTTTCATCGATCTTCTCTTTCATGAAAGTTTCCAGCGCTTCGCGCACTACCTTTGTATAGGCGTCTTTATCCCAGTCGGCACGGCCCACGCCCAGGATACGTGTCTCCGGGTGGATTTGACCCGCTTTTTCCAGTTGGTACAGGGAAGGCAGCAATTTACGGCGTGCAAGATCGCCTTTCGCGCCGAAAATGACCAGGTCACATGCCTGGGCTGTTTGCGTTACCGCCATGTCATTCTCCTCAGTTGGATACCCTGGTGCTTTTGCCAGAATATCGTTGTAATTTTATTACATGCACTCTACTGCTTTTATGTCATTCCCGAAACCATTTGCACTTATCCTCGCGTGCGATACCGCGAAATTTCGCCAGACGCTGATACAGCGAAGGGTAATAACGGGCAAATGGGTGAAATTTTGCGCTATCAGGTTGTTGCTAAAATCCGACCGCGATCAAGTAATGAAAAAAAACAACAACATTTTTTCCGGGTTTGCCCTTTTTGGCATATCACAGGCGTATATTCTTGCTAATTCGAATCGCGATTTCACCCATTAATGAAATCGTTTCCACCGATGAGCGCCGTGTTAATAATGAACATGCTAGAAAAAATCCAGTTTCAACTGGAACACCTTAGCAAATCCGAGCGAAAAGTGGCTGAAGTAATTCTCGCCGCCCCCGCGCAGGCCATTCATTCCAGCATCGCCACTCTGGCTCAGGAGTCGGGGGTCAGCGAACCAACCGTTAACCGCTTCTGCCGCAGCATGGAGACGCGTGGCTACCCGGATTTTAAACTCCATCTGGCGCAAAGTCTGGCTAACGGCACTCCCTATGTAAACCGCAATGTCGATGAAGACGACAGCGTAGAGGCCTACACCGGCAAAATTTTCGAATCGGCAATGGCGACGCTGGACCAGGTGCGTCAGTCCCTGGATATGAGTTCGGTTAACCGGGCGGTTGATCTGCTGACCCAGGCCAAAAAGATTGCTTTCTTTGGTCTCGGATCGTCAGCCGCCGTCGCACATGATGCAATGAATAAATTTTTTCGTTTTAATGTCCCGGTTATCTATTCCGACGACATCGTGCTGCAACGCATGAGTTGTATGAATTGTAACGAAGATGACGTGGTGGTGTTGATATCGCATACTGGGCGCACCAAGAGTCTGGTGGAGTTGGCGCAGCTGGCGCGTGAAAACGATGCCATGGTAATTGCCCTCACCACCACCGGTACGCCGCTGGCGCGTGAAGCGACGCTGGCGATCACGCTCGATGTGCCGGAAGACACCGATATTTACATGCCGATGGTGTCGCGCCTGGCGCAGTTAACCGTCATCGACGTGCTGGCCACCGGCTTTACCTTGCGCCGTGGGGCAAAATTCAGAGATAACTTGAAGCGTGTCAAAGAAGCGCTCAAGGAATCGCGTTTTGATAAAGCGTTGTTGATTAAGGGTGAAGTTCCCTGATCGTCACTGATAAAGTTGTTACTTTTTTCGGCATTCGGTAAGTTTCTTGTTGGTATTACGGCGGACAACGTGCCGAATCATCGTTCACGCAACACCAGGTTGTTTCAGACAACGGAGTATTACATGTCCAGAAGGCTTCGCAGAACCAAGATCGTTACCACCTTAGGCCCGGCTACCGATCGCGATAATAACCTCGAGAAAATCATCGCGGCAGGTGCCAACGTGGTACGTATGAACTTTTCTCACGGGACACCGGAAGATCATAAATTACGTGCAGATAAGGTCCGTGAGATTGCGGCAAAACTGGGACGTCATGTCGCTATCCTCGGTGACCTTCAGGGTCCTAAAATCCGCGTATCGACCTTCAAAGAAGGCAAAGTTTTCCTCAATATCGGTGATAAATTCCTGCTCGACGCTAACCTGAGCAAAGGCGAAGGCGATAAAGAGAAAGTCGGCATCGACTATAAAGGCCTGCCTGCTGACGTGGTTCCGGGCGATATCCTGCTGCTCGACGACGGTCGCGTTCAGCTGAAAGTGCTGGAAGTTCAGGGCATGAAGGTCTTCACCGAAGTGACCGTTGGCGGCCCGCTCTCCAACAATAAAGGCATCAACAAACTGGGCGGCGGTCTCTCTGCCGAAGCCCTGACCGAAAAAGACAAGGCCGACATCCTCACCGCGGCTGAGATCGGCGTTGACTACCTGGCTGTCTCCTTCCCGCGCTGCGGCGAAGATCTGAACTACGCTCGCCGTCTGGCACGTGATGCAGGTTGCGATGCCAAAATCGTCGCGAAAGTGGAACGTGCTGAAGCGGTGTGTAGCCAGGACGCGATGGATGACATCATCCTTGCTTCTGACGTGGTGATGGTGGCCCGTGGTGACCTGGGCGTTGAGATTGGTGACCCGGAACTGGTCGGGATCCAGAAGGCGCTGATCCGCCGTGCCCGTCAGCTTAACCGTTCCGTAATCACTGCGACCCAGATGATGGAGTCGATGATCACTAACCCAATGCCGACCCGTGCGGAAGTAATGGACGTGGCGAACGCCGTGCTCGACGGTACCGATGCGGTAATGCTGTCAGCCGAAACCGCTGCGGGCCAGTATCCTGCAGAAACCGTGGCCGCGATGGCGCGCGTCTGCCTGGGTGCAGAGAAGATCCCAAGCATCAACGTCTCCAAGCACCGTCTGGACATTCAGTTCGACAACGTGGAAGAAGCCATTGCGATGTCTGCAATGTATGCCGCTAACCACCTGAAAGGCGTGACGGCAATCATCACCATGACCGAATCCGGCCGCACCGCACTGATGACCTCGCGTATCAGCTCCGGGCTGCCGATCTTCGCTATGTCCCGTCATGAGCGCACCCTGAACCTGACCGCGCTGTATCGTGGCGTGACGCCAGTGTTCTTCGACAGTAACAACGACGGCGTGGCTGCGGCGAACGACGCAGTGAACCTGCTGCGCGATAAAGGTTATCTGGTTTCCGGTGATATCGTCATCGTGACCCAGGGCGATGTGATGAGCACCATCGGCTCCACCAACACCACCCGCGTGATGACCGTCGAATAAGCCCTTTGCGCGGCTTTCCATAAGCGCGCACATAGCTTGCCATAAAAAAATCCCCCGAAACCGGGGGATTTTTTATTTTTTAGGATACAGCTCTTTACGCTTATACGGTTCTTTCTCGCCCGGCCTGCGCGTCTTAAGCAGCTTCAGGATCCAGGTGTACTGCTCCGCATGCGGCCCCACCAGAATCTCCACCTCTTCATTCATGCGGCGCGCAATGGTGTTGTCGTCGGCGGTAAGGAGATCGTCCATCGGCGGGCGCACTTCAATCGTCAGGCGATGGGTTTTGCCGTTATAAATCGGGAATAACGGGATCACTCGCGCCTGACATACCTTCATTAACCGGCCAATGGCGGGCAGCGTCGCTTTATAGGTGGCAAAGAAATCAACAAATTCGCTGTGTTCCGCCCCGTGATCCTGGTCTGGCAGATAGTAGCCCCAATAGCCCTGACGTACGGATTTAATAAAAGGTTTGATGCCGTCGTTACGGGCATGCAGGCGGCCGCCAAAGCGGCGACGCACCGTATTCCACACATAGTCGAAAACCTTGTTCCCCTGATTGTGGAACATGGCCGCCATTTTCTGCCCCTGCGAGGCCATCAACATCGCCGGAATATCCACGCCCCAGCCATGCGGCACCAGGAAGATCACCTTCTCGTCATTGCGACGCATCTCCTCGATGATCTCCAGCCCTTTCCAGTCAACGCGGCTGGCGACCCTTTCCGGCCCGCGTAACGCCAGCTCGCCCATCATCGCCATCGCCTGCGGCGCGGTAGTGAACATCTCATCAATGATCGCTTCACGCTCCGCCTCGCTCTTCTCCGGGAAGCAATAGAAAAGGTTTATCTGCGCACGACGACGGGCGCTTTTACCCAGCTTGCCCGCCAGACGCCCCACTTTGCCCAGCAGCGGATCACGCACGGACGCAGGCAGCATCGCCAGGCCTGCAAAGGCATACACACCCAGCCAGGCGCCCCAGAAGCGCGGATGACGAAAGGACTTTTCGAATTCAGGAATGTACTCACTGTTGTTTTTTTGGGTTTCCATGCTTTTTCCAGGGCGGGTGATGCTTAAAAGAGTAATGCGTTAGTTTAGCGAGGCCATGCGCAAGGCACAAAAGAAAAAGCCGGTGCAGTAACGCACCGGCTTCTGACGCTGCAGAATTAATCAATACTGAGCTGCGGAATAACCTCTTTGACCTGCGCCAGATAATCGCTGCGGTCTTTGCCGGTCAGCCCTTCGGTACGCGGCAATTTCGCCGTTAACGGGTTGACCGCCTGCTGGTTAATCCACACTTCATAGTGCAGATGCGGGCCGGTAGAACGGCCGGTATTGCCTGACAGCGCAATACGGTCGCCACGTTTCACCTTCTGGCCCGGCTTCACCAGCAGCTTACGCAGGTGCATATAGCGGGTGGTGTAGGTTCGCCCGTGGCGCACGGCTACGTAATAGCCCGCCGCACCGCTGCGTTTGGCCATCACCACTTCGCCATCACCCACGGCCAGAACAGGGGTTCCCTGCGGCATGGCGAAATCCACACCACGGTGCGGGGCGACGCGGCCGGTCACCGGGTTCAGACGGCGCGGGTTAAAGTTCGACGAGACACGGAATTGTTTCGAGGTCGGGAAGCGTAAGAAACCTTTCGCCAGCCCCGTACCGTTGCGATCGTAGAATTTGCCATCTTCAGCGCGGATGGCGTAGTAATCTTTCCCGCTTGAGCGCAAACGTACACCCAGCAGTTGGCTCTGCTCACGCTTGCCGTCCAGCATCTCGCGGGACATTAGCACCGAGAAGGCATCGCCTTTTTTCAGCTTGCGGAAGTCCATCTGCCACTGCATGGCTTTGATCACCGAGCTGATTTCGCCGCTGGTCAGCCCGGCTTCACGGGCGCTGGCAACAAAACTGCCGCCACTTAACGTACCTTTGATAGCGCTATTAACCCAGTCGCCCTGCTGCATTTCGCTGGTCATCTTGAAACCGTTTTCAGCACGATCGTAGGTGCGGGTTTCGCGACGGGACACTTCCCAGGTCAGGCGCTGTAAATCGCCGCTGTCAGTCAGGGTCCAGGAGATCTGTTGGCCGATTTTCAGGTTACGCAGCTCTTTATCGGATGCGGCAAGCTGGCTGATTTCGCCCATTTCAATGCCGTACTGATTCAGAATGCTGCTGAGTGTATCCCCAGTGGAGACGACATATTCATGCACGCCCACTTCAGCTTCCGTTTTATCGTCAAGCTCATCCTGCGGAATAGCTTCTTCTTCCTGTGGAGCCTGATCGATAGGTTCACTGGCTTCGGGTAACAGCGAGCGGATTTCACTTTTTTCCAGTTCGATAGTTTTAATAACTGGCGCGGAATTAGGGTGGTAAACATAGGGCCGCCAGACTGCGACCGCTAAGGTGAGAACAGTAAGCGACCCCAGCATGACGCGGTGGGGCCGGGGCAGATTATTAAATGCCAGGGCGACAGAGCGGGCTATCTGTTGCACGTATTCACTTCCTCGTTAATCTCCTTTCAGGCAGCTCGCATACTGGTTCGCCAGTTGGCTGAGAAACTGCGAATAGCTCGCTTTGCTCAACTGGATAGAGGTACCAAGTGGGTCAAGGGTGCCCATACGCACGGACGTACCCCTTGCCACGGCTTCAACGACCGCTGGCCTGAACTGTGGCTCAGCAAAAACGCAGGACGCTTTTTGCTCAATCAACTGTGTTCTGATTTCATGTAAACGCTGCGCACCGGGTTGAATTTCTGGATTGACGGTGAAATGGCCAAGCGGCGTGAGACCGTAGTGTTTTTCGTAGTACCCGTAGGCGTCATGAAAAACGAAATATCCTTTACCTTTCAATGGTGCGAGCTCGGTACCCACCTGCTTGTCGGTTGCGGCAAGTTGTGCCTCAAAATCCTTCAGGTTGGCGTCAAGTTTGGCTCGACTTTGCGGCATAAGTTCCACTAATTTTTCATGGATTGCAACCGCCGAAAGCCGTGCTATTTCTGGGGACAGCCAAAGGTGCATGTTGTAGTCACCATGATGGTGATGTTCGTCACCTTTTTCCCCTTCCGCTGTACCGTGATCGTGGTCATGATCGTCATCCTCAGACCCTTTCATGAGAAGCGGTTTCACACCAGATAGATTAGCAATGGTAACCTTTTTAGCCTCTGGCAACTGATTTGCCGACTTTTGCATGAAGGCTTCCATCTCTGGGCCAATCCAGACCACTAAGTCTGCGTTTTGTAAGCGTTTTACGTCCGAAGGGCGCAGGGAATAATCGTGCTCAGAGGCGCCATCAGGCAGGAGCACCTGGGTTTCCGTCACGCCATCTGCGATAGCGGAAGCGATAAACCCGAGCGGTTTAAGCGAAGCGACAACAGCGGCTTTAACATCTTGTGCTGTTGAACCCCAAAGGGCAGCGGATAATGCTGCGAAAAGAAGCGTATTTTTCTGTAACATAATGCGACTATTCATCGTAATGAGTGGGCGAAATGTGATATTATAACATTCGTTGACTTCTGCAAGCATAAAATTGATATGACGAATCTGGTATCTCTCGAAAACATTTCGGTTTCATTCGGTCAGCGCCGCGTCCTCTCTGACGTTTCGCTGGATTTGAAGCCTGGCAAAATTTTGACGCTGCTGGGTCCTAATGGCGCAGGTAAATCGACGCTGGTACGCGTGGTGCTGGGCCTGGTAGCACCCGACAGCGGCCTTATCAAGCGTGACCGGCAACTGCGCATCGGTTACGTGCCGCAAAAGCTGCATCTGGACGCGACTTTGCCGCTGACGGTAAGCCGTTTCCTGCGTCTGCGCCCCGACACGCGTAAAGAGGACATTTTGCCGGCGCTCAAACGGGTGCAGGCCGGGCATCTGATCGATGCGCCCCTGCAAAAGCTCTCCGGCGGCGAAACCCAGCGCGTGCTGCTGGCTCGCGCGCTGTTGAACAAGCCGCAGCTGCTGGTGCTCGACGAACCGACGCAGGGTGTAGACGTCAACGGTCAGGTGGCGCTGTATGACCTGATCGATCAGCTGCGTAAAGAGCTGGACTGCGCCGTGCTGATGGTCTCGCACGACTTGCATCTGGTGATGGCGAAAACGGACGAAGTGCTCTGTCTGAACCATCACATCTGCTGCTCTGGCACACCGGAAGTGGTCTCCATGCACCCTGAGTTTATCTCGATGTTTGGCCCTCGCGGCGCCGAACAGCTGGGCATTTATCGCCACCATCACAACCACCGCCATGATTTGCAGGGACGCATTGTCCTGCGCCGGGGAAACGGTAACTCATGATTGAACTTTTATTGCCCGGCTGGCTGGCCGGGATGATGCTCGCCTGCGCGGCGGGTCCTCTCGGCTCGTTTGTCGTCTGGCGCCGGATGTCTTATTTTGGCGATACCCTCGCCCACGCCTCCCTGTTGGGGGTGGCATTTGGCTTACTACTGGATGTGAATCCGTTCTATGCGGTGATTGCGGTCACGCTGCTGCTGGCCGCCGGTCTGGTGTGGCTGGAAAAGCGCCCTCATCTGGCAGTGGATACGCTGCTCGGGATTATGGCGCACAGCGCCCTGTCTCTGGGTCTGGTGGTGGTCAGCCTGATGTCCAATATTCGCGTGGATCTGATGGCCTATCTTTTTGGCGATCTGCTGGCGGTCACGCCGGACGATCTGATCGCCATCGCCATCGGGGTGGTGATCGTGCTGGCTATCCTGCTGTGGCAGTGGCGCAGCCTGCTGGCAATGACCATCAGCCCGGATTTGGCCTTTGTTGACGGCGTGAAGTTACAACGCGTGAAGTTACTGCTGATGCTGGTGACCGCGCTGACCATTGGCGTGGCGATGAAGTTTGTCGGGGCGCTGATCATCACTTCACTGCTGATCATTCCCGCCGCGACCGCGCGCCGTTTTGCCCGCACGCCGGAGCAGATGGCCGGTGTTGCCGTGGGCGTGGGAATGATAGCCGTGACCGGCGGGTTAACTTTCTCGGCGTTTTACGACACGCCCGCCGGGCCGTCAGTGGTACTGTGTGCGGCAACGCTGTTTATCTTCAGTATGATGAAGAAACCTGCCAGCTGATGTGATGCCCGGTGGCGCTTCGCTTACCGGGCCTGCAATTGCTCTAAGCCGGATAAGGCGCTGTCGCCATCCGGCCTTTTACCTCGGGGTTATGGCATCGCCGGTGGCGTAATGCCAAAGTGATCCCAGGCTCGCACCGTTGCCATGCGCCCGCGCGGTGTACGCTGCAAAAAGCCCTGCTGGATCAGGTATGGCTCAAGCACATCTTCAATGGTTTCCCGCTCTTCACCGATGGCGGCCGCCAGGTTATCCAGCCCGACCGGCCCACCAAAGAATTTGTCCAGCACCGCCAGCAGCAACTTGCGGTCCATGTAATCAAACCCTTCGGCATCCACGTTCAACATATCCAGTGCCTGGGCGGCGATCTCCAGCGAAATAGAGCCGTCGTGCTTCACTTCGGCAAAATCACGCACCCTGCGCAGCAGACGGTTGGCGATACGCGGTGTTCCGCGGGAACGCTTCGCCACTTCAAAAGCCCCCTCTTCGCTCATCTCCAGCCCCATGTAGCGCGCGCTGCGGCTGACAATGTGCTGGAGATCGGGCACCTGATAAAACTCCAGTCGCTGTACGATGCCGAAACGGTCGCGCAGCGGCGAGGTTAACGAGCCTGCGCGTGTGGTGGCGCCAATCAGGGTGAAAGGTGGCAGATCGATTTTAATCGAGCGCGCCGCCGGGCCTTCGCCAATCATGATATCCAGCTGGTAGTCTTCCATCGCCGGATAAAGCACCTCTTCCACCACCGGTGACAGGCGGTGGATCTCATCGATAAACAGCACATCGTGAGGTTCAAGGTTCGTCAGCATCGCTGCCAGATCGCCTGCCTTCTCCAGCACCGGGCCGGAGGTCGTACGCAGATTGACCCCCATTTCGTTGGCAACGATGTTGGCAAGCGTGGTTTTCCCCAATCCTGGCGGGCCAAAAATCAGCAGATGATCGAGGGCATCGCCGCGTAATTTTGCTGCCTGGATAAAGATCTCCATTTGCGAGCGCACCTGCGGCTGGCCAATATACTCATCAAGCAGCTTCGGACGGATCGCACGGTCCACCAGATCTTCTGCCTGAACATTGCCTGCCGAGACCAGACGGTCTGCTTCAATCATCCTTTACCTCACAACGCCGCGCGCAGCGCTTCACGAATCAGGGTTTCACTGGTGGCGTCCGGTTTAGCAATTTTGCTGACCATCCGGCTCGCTTCTTGAGGTTTATAGCCCAGCGCCACCAGCGCGGCAACCGCTTCCTGCTCCGCATCATCGTCAGACGGACCCGCAGGGGATGTCAGCACCAGATCGGCTGCTGGCGTAAACAGATCGCCATGCAGACCTTTGAAGCGGTCTTTCATTTCGACAATCAGGCGTTCTGCCGTTTTCTTGCCGATGCCAGGAAGTTTCACCAGGGCCGCCAGCTCTTCACGCTCAACAGCATTCACGAACTGCTGCGCCGACATCCCGGACAGGATCGCCAGGGCCAGTTTCGGGCCGACGCCGTTGGTCTTAATCAGCTCTTTAAACAGGGTACGTTCCTGCTTGTCATTGAAGCCAAACAGCAGCTGAGCATCTTCACGCACGATAAAGTGGGTAAAAATTATTGCCTCTTTACCCACTTCCGGCAGTTCGTAGAAACAGGTCATTGGCATATGGACTTCGTAGCCCACGCCTCCGGTCTCAAGCAGCACTATCGGGGGTTGTTTTTCGAGGATGATGCCTCTGAGTCTGCCTATCACGTGACGCTCCTGCGTTAAGAACTAAAATTTACCGCTGCCATCATAAAAAAAGGCTGGATAAACATCCAGCCTGATTTTTCATTTAACGCAATCGGCCTCGGGCCAGATTGAGCCGCGATTCGCTTATTTGCATCGCGTTCTGGGTGACGTGGCAATGGGTTATCGCGATGGCCAGCGCATCGGCGGCATCCGCCTGCGGATTGGCCGGCAGTTTCAGCAATGTGCGCACCATATGCTGCACCTGACTTTTATCTGCCCCGCCATTGCCTACCACGGTTTGCTTGACCTGTCGCGCAGCGTATTCGAACACGGGCAGGTCCTGATTCATCGCCGCGACAATCGCCACGCCACGGGCCTGACCGAGCTTCAGCGCCGAGTCGGCGTTTTTCGCCATAAACACCTGTTCGATGGCGAAAAAATCCGGCTGGAACTGAGTGACGATCTCCGTCACGCCTGCATAGATAAGCTTCAGGCGCGACGGCAGATCGTCCACTTTAGTGCGGATACATCCGCTGCCCAGGTAGGTTAACTGACGCCCGACCTGGCGGATGACGCCATAACCGGTGATGCGTGAGCCAGGGTCAATGCCGAGAATGATCGCCATCACGCCTCTCCGGTTGTCGGTTTAGGCTCAGCCATTACAGCGTTGCCGCAACCTCGTCGGAGATTTCACCGTTGTGGTAAACTTCCTGCACGTCGTCGCAATCTTCGAGCATGTCGATCAGACGCAGCAGTTTTGGTGCGGTTTCCGCATCCATGTCCGCTTTGGTGGACGGGATCATGGTAACTTCAGCCGCGTCGGCTTTCAGGCCAGCCGCTTCCAGCGCATCACGCACCGCGCCCATCTCTTCCCATGCGGTATAAACATCAATCGCGCCGTCGTCGTAGGTCACCACGTCTTCAGCACCGGCTTCCAGCGCGGCTTCCATGATCACATCTTCGTCGCCTTTCTCGAAAGAGATCACGCCTTTTTTGCTGAACAGGTAAGCTACGGAACCGTCGGTGCCCAGGTTGCCACCGGTTTTGGTGAAGGCGTGACGCACTTCAGCAACGGTACGGTTACGGTTGTCGGACAGGCACTCAATCATCACCGCCGTGCCGCCTGGACCGTAACCTTCATAAATGATGGTTTCCATGTTGGTGTCATCGTCGCCGCCTACGCCACGGGCGATAGCACGGTTCAGCGTGTCACGGGTCATGTTGTTGCTCAGCGCTTTATCGATCGCTGCGCGCAGACGCGGGTTAGAACCGGCGTCGCCGCCGCCCAGACGGGCTGCAGTCACCAGTTCGCGAATGATTTTGGTAAAGATCTTACCGCGCTTGGCATCCTGTGCCGCTTTGCGGTGTTTGGTGTTGGCCCACTTACTATGACCTGCCATAAAAAGTTCCTCAAAAATTATCCTGCGCCGTTCAGCCACCAGTTGCGTTGGCTACGCCCGCTTACACCCGTCACTTACCCACGTAAGCGACTGGCGATGCTCGGCCTTGCCGTCTTCCTGATAACTGAAATGCCTGGAAATTAATTAACATTGATTACAAATTCTTCAATCGCCTGCCGGTTGCTCCACGACTTGGTTAAGCCTGCGGCCTCGACCGCATTAACCCAGCGGTAAGTCAGGTGTTCGGTGAACACGATCTCCCGCTCGTGGGGAAGCGCAAGGCAGAACCAGGATTCTGTATTGCGTTCGGTCCCCGGCGCATAGCGATGACGTAAATGGCTAAAAATTTCAAAATCCACCGTGCGCTGACAGTCCGTCAGGGTCAGTTGCTCGCGAGCAACATCAATGGCGACCTCTTCCTTTACTTCGCGCGCGGCGGCCTGCAGTGCGGTTTCACCCTCTTCCAGACTGCCGGTTACCGACTGCCAGAACGCGGGATCGTCGCGCCGCTGCAACATCAGCACCCGCTTCGTGTCCTGGGCATAAATGACAACTAAGACAGAAACGGGAAGCTTATATGTCATATCAGTTTTTCTCTTCCTTTTTCACCACTTCGATACCCAGCTCGGTCAGTGAGGTTGGGTTAGCAAAGCTTGGCGCTTCGGTCATCAGACAGGCCGCAGCGGTGGTTTTCGGGAAGGCGATAACATCACGGATGTTGTCGGTGCCGGTCAGCAGCATGGTCAGACGATCCAGACCAAACGCCAGGCCTGCGTGCGGCGGCGTGCCGTACTTCAGGGCGTCCAGCAGGAAGCCAAACTTCTCGCGCTGTTCCTGTTCGTTGATGCCCAGAATGCCGAATACGGTCTGCTGCATGTCGCCGCTGTGAATACGCACGGAACCGCCGCCGACTTCGTAGCCGTTGATCACCATGTCATAGGCGTTTGCCACTGCATCTTCCGGGGCGGCCTTCAACTCTGCCGCGGTCATCTCTTTCGGAGAGGTGAACGGGTGGTGCATCGCGGTCAGACCGCCTTCGCCGTCGTCTTCAAACATTGGGAAGTCGATTACCCACAGCGGCGCCCATTTGGCTTCGTCGGTCAGGCTCAGGTCTTTACCCAGCTTCAGACGCAGGGCACCCATTGAATCCGCTACCACTTTCTTATTGTCTGCGCCGAAGAAGATCATGTCTCCGTCCTGGGCTTCAGTACGCGCCAGAATGGATTCCACGATGTCAGCATTGAGGAATTTGGCGACCGGGCTGGTGATGCCTTCGATGCCTTTTGCACGCTCGGTGACTTTGATATAAGCCAGGCCTTTCGCGCCATAAATCTTGATGAAGTTGCCGTAGTCGTCGATTTGCTTACGGCTTAAGCTTGCGCCACCCGGTACGCGCAGAGCAGCCACGCGGCCTTTCGCATCGTTAGCCGGGCCGGAGAAGACGGCAAACTCAACGTCTTTCAGCAGGTCAGCAACGTCCACCAGCTCCATCGGGTTACGCAGGTCTGGTTTGTCGGAGCCGTAACGACGTTCCGCTTCGGCGAAGGTCATGATTGGGAAATCGCCCAGATCCACGCCCTTCACGTCCTGCCACAGGCTACGCACCAGCGCTTCCATCACTTCACGCACCTGCTCGGCGGTCATGAAGGAGGTCTCGACGTCGATCTGGGTGAATTCAGGCTGACGGTCAGCACGCAGGTCTTCGTCACGGAAGCATTTCACGATCTGATAATAACGATCGAAACCGGACATCATCAGCAGCTGTTTGAACAGCTGAGGAGACTGTGGCAGCGCGTAGAATTTACCTTTATGCACACGGGACGGCACGAGGTAGTCACGTGCGCCTTCCGGGGTCGCTTTGGTCAGCATCGGGGTTTCGATATCGAGGAAACCGTGATCATCCATAAAGCGGCGCACCAGGCTGGTGATTTTCGCACGGGTTTTCAGGCGCTCGGCCATTTCCGGGCGACGCAGGTCGAGGTAGCGATATTTCAGACGCGCTTCTTCGGTATTGACGTGGTTGAAGTCCAGCGGCAGTGATTCTGAACGGTTAATAATGGTCAGATCGGTCGCCAGCACTTCGATTTCGCCGGTCGCCATGTCGCTGTTGATGTTCTTTTCGTCACGCGCACGCACGGTGCCGGTCACCTGGATGCAGAACTCATTACGCAGCTCGGAGGCCAGCTTTAACGCGTCGGCACGATCTGGATCGAAAAACACCTGCACGATGCCTTCACGGTCGCGCATATCGATAAAGATAAGGCTGCCAAGATCACGACGACGGTTGACCCAACCACACAGGGTCACCTGCTGTCCGACGTGGGACTGACGCAGCTGCCCGCAATATTCTGTACGCATGAGATATCCCTTAACTTAGCCGCAGGCTACAAGGTCGCAGCTTTCTGTATGTCAAACTGGATGAAAAAAGGCGGCTATTATACTGGAAATTCCGCCAGACGATAAGAGAGAAGCACACCAGACGCGCGATTGCTGCTCGCATCTTGCATATTCTCACAAAAATTAACAAAAATATCAGGCCCGGAACACGCCATGGCAGCGTAAGGTATTAGCAACACTAACTATTTAACAGGAAAAACCATGTTGACATTCGACGCTGCTAAAACTGCCCTGGTCGTCATCGATTTACAGGAAGGGATCCTGCCCTTTGCCGGTGGCCCGCATACCGCCCAGGACGTGGTCAGCCGCAGCGCCCGCCTGGCAGAAAAATGCCGCGCCAACGGTTCGCCGGTGGTGTTGGTCCGTGTCGGCTGGTCTGCTGACTTCGCCGAGGCGCTGAAACAGCCTGTTGATGCCCAGGGGGCGGCCCATGCCCTGCCGGACAACTGGTGGGACTACCCACTGTCACTTGGCAAGCAAGAGAGCGATATTGAAGTGACCAAACGCCAGTGGGGCGCTTTCTACGGCACCGATCTTGAGCTGCAGCTGCGTCGTCGCGGCATCGAGACTATAATTCTCTGCGGGATCGCCACCAATATTGGCGTGGAATCTACCGCGCGCAACGCCTGGGAGATCGGCTTTAATCTGGTGATCGCCGAAGATGCATGCAGCACGGCCACCACCGAGCAGCACCAGGCCAGCATGACCCATATCTTCCCGCGCATCGCCCGTGTGCGCAGCACTGAAGAGATTATCAACGCGCTATGATCTATCTGGGTTTACCCCAATGGTCGCACCCGAAGTGGGTACGACTGGGCATTAACGGTCTTGAAGAGTACGCCCGCCACTTTAACTGTGTGGAGGGCAACACCACGCTGTACGCCCTGCCAAAGGCCGAGGTGGTGGCGCGCTGGCGGGAGCAAACCCGCGACGATTTTCGTTTTTGCTTTAAATTCCCGGCCACCATCTCCCATCAGGCCGCGCTGCGTAATTGCGACGATCTGACCGAAGAGTTTTTCTCCCGGCTGTCACCGCTGGCGAACCGCATTGGTCAGTACTGGGTGCAGCTCCCCGCCACCTTTGGCCCCCGCGATCTGCCTGCGCTATGGCAGTTCCTCGATGGCCTGCCCCGGGAATTTACCTACGGGGTTGAAGTTCGGCATCCTGAGTTCTTCATGAAAGGCGAGGCAGAGCAAGCGCTCAATCGTGGTCTGCACGAGCGCGGCGTCAATCGCACCATCCTCGACAGCCGTCCGGTACATGCCGCCGTGCCGCACAACGAAGCCATCATCGACGCCCAGCGCAAAAAACCGAAAGTGCCGGTGCATGCGGTGATGACCGCCAGCAACCCGATGGTGCGTTTTATCGGCAGCGACAATATGCCGCAAAACCAGGCGCTGTTTGCCGTCTGGCTGCAGACCCTGGCGAAGTGGGAACAGACCGCCACGCCGTATCTTTTTTTACATACGCCTGATATTGCCCAGGCACCTGAACTGGTCGATGCTCTCTGGCAAGCCTTGCGGGACGTGGCTCCGTCGATAGGCGATGCCCCCACCATTCCGCAGCAATCTTCTCTTTTCTGATCCCAGCCCCTATCATATGAAGTGCCATCTGCCAAAAAACAGGGAGTTTGTATGGTTTGCGCGCTGTATGCGGTGCTGGGTGCGTTACTGTTAATTAAGTTTTCGTTCGATGTTGCGCGCCTGCGGATGTTATACCGCGTTTCTTATGGCGACGGTGGGTTTTCGGAGCTGCAAACCGCGATCCGCATTCATGGCAATGCGGTGGAGTACATCCCGGCTGCCTTGATCCTGCTGTTGTTTATGGAAATGAACGGTGCCGAGACCTGGATGGTGCATGTCTGCGGCCTGCTGCTGATTGCCGGACGCCTGATGCACTATTATGGTCTGCATCAGCGGCTGTTCCGCTGGCGCCGCTCCGGTATGAGCGCCACCTGGTGTTCGCTTGTGCTAATGGTGCTGGCTAACCTGTGGTATATGCCGTGGGAGTTGGTTTTCTCATTGCATTAGCGCACAATACGCCCCTTTATTTTTCCCGGATTTTTACGTTATGTCAGATCGCGACACGCTTTTTTCTGCGCCTATCGCCAGTCTGGGCGACTGGACCTTCGATGAACGGGTAGCGGAAGTCTTCCCGGATATGATCCAGCGCTCGGTTCCCGGCTACTCCAATATCATCTCCATGATCGGCATGCTGGCGGAACGTTTTGTTCAGCCCGGCACGCAGGTCTACGATCTGGGATGTTCACTGGGCGCGGCCACGCTGTCGGTTCGTCGTAACATCAAGCACGACGGCTGTAATATCATCGCTGTCGATAACTCACCGGCAATGGTAGAACGTTGCCGTCGCCATATCGACGCCTGGAAAGCGCCGACTCCGGTCGAGGTGGTCGAAGGCGATATCCGCCATATTGAGATTAAAAACGCCTCGATGGTGGTGCTGAATTTTACCCTGCAATTCCTGGAGCCGGACGATCGCCAGCTGTTGCTGGACAAAATTTATCAGGGGCTGAACCCTGGCGGCGCGCTGGTGCTGTCTGAGAAATTCAGCTTCGAAGATGCCACCGTCGGCGAACTGCTGTTCAACATGCACCACGATTTCAAACGGGCCAACGGCTACAGCGAGCTGGAGATCAGCCAGAAGCGCAGCATGCTGGAGAACGTGATGCTGACCGACTCGGTTGAAACGCACAAGGCCCGCCTGCATAAGGCCGGGTTCGCCCACAGCGAGCTCTGGTTCCAGTGCTTTAACTTTGGCTCTCTGGTGGCGCTTAAAGGCGGTGATGCATGATTGATTTCGGTAACTTTTATCAGCTGATTGCTAAAAATCACCTGTCGCACTGGCTGGAAACCCTGCCAGGGCAGATCGCCGCCTGGCAGCGCGAATCGCTGCACGGCCAGTTTAAGCAGTGGAGTAACGCGGTCGAGTTTCTGCCGGAGATGACCCCTTATAAGCTGGATCTGTTGCACAGCGTCACCGCTGAAAGCGAAACGCCGCTGAGCGAAGGCCAGATGCTGCGCCTCGACAAGCTGATGCGCAATCTGATGCCATGGCGTAAGGGGCCGTTCTCCCTGTATGGCATGCATATCGACACTGAATGGCATTCAGACTGGAAATGGGACCGCGTGTTACCGCACCTGTCCGATTTAACCGGGCGTACCATTCTGGACGTGGGCTGCGGCAGCGGGTATCACCTGTGGCGCATGATCGGCGCAGGCGCCCATCTGGCGGTCGGTATTGACCCAATGCAGTTGTTCCTCTGTCAATTCGAAGCCGTGCGCAAACTGCTGGGCAACGACCAGCGCGCGCACCTGTTGCCGTTGGGCATCGAGCAGCTTCCGGCTCTGGCGGCGTTTGATACCGTCTTCTCAATGGGCGTGCTCTATCATCGCCGTTCCCCGCTGGAACACCTGTGGCAGCTGAAAGATCAGCTGGTCAGTGGCGGTGAACTGGTGCTGGAAACGCTGGTGATTGAGGGCGATGAAAATGCGGTGCTGGTGCCGGGCGACCGTTATGCGCAGATGCGAAACGTCTACTTTATCCCATCGGCGCTGGCGCTGAAAAACTGGCTGGCGAAGTGTGGTTTTGTTGATATCCGCATTGCCGATGTTTGCGTCACCACCACCGAAGAGCAGCGCCGCACCGAGTGGATGACCACCGAGTCGCTGGCCGAATTCCTCGATCCTGACGATCGGACAAAAACCATTGAAGGTTATCCGGCGCCGATCCGTGCGGTATTGATTGCCACCAAACCCTAGTGTTTTGCCGGGTGGCGGCTTCGCCTGACCCGGCCTTTATCGGGCGCGTTTTATCCCGACTATTTCAGGTTGCAGCGGCGCGGCTTGAAACAGGAAGGATAAAATGGACAAAAAAAGACCCCTGTTGAAATTGCAGGGGCCTGGTACAAACAAGCATCATATTGGGCGACATGATGCGCGGTAAAAACTGTTTCAGCGGCGAAACCTTTCGATTATCGCCTTCATCTCTGCAACCGACTCGCCATCGACGCCATAGCGGGAATATTCATCCGCTTCAGCATCCGTCGACATCGACAAGCCTGTGTTGCGATAGCGCATGGGTGACGGCAACCATTTGCCTGCCGAGCTGTGAAGCTCTTCTACCCCTGCCTGTAAAAACGTTTCCAGGTTAGCGGCGCGAACGCCAGCACCCGCCATTATTATTGGAACACCTGATCGCCCTTTTAGTTCCTTAATTAATGAAATACCTTTTTCGGCAGAGGGCTGCTGGCCGGAGGTGAGCACCCGTGCAACCCCCAGTTCCGCGAGGTTTTCAAAGGCTTGCTGCGGATTTACGCACATATCGAAGGCGCGATGAAAAGTTACCGCCATCCCCTGCGCGGCGGCCATAATCTGGCGCATACGCGGCATATCGATATGGCCATCTTCATTTAGCAGGCCGGTTACCAGCCCCGGGAAACCCAGTTCCTTCACGAGGGCGATATCGTCCAGCATGGCGTCAAACTCGCCCGGGCTGTAGCAAAAGTCCCCGCCGCGGGGGCGGATGATCGGATGCACGGGGATACTTACCGCCTGACGCACCGATTTCAGCACACCATACGAGGGGGTCAGCCCGCCCTCTTTCGGGGCCGCACAAAGTTCAATACGATCGGCACCCTGCTGCTGCGCGGTCAGGGCACACTCCATGCTGTAACAACAAATCTCCAGCAATGCCACGAAACCTCCTTACGATGAGTTGGGTTTTGCATCATGCCATGCCGCCTTATCTGCGACACGGCGTCAGCTCACAAAGTCTTATGCATTATTCTTCGCTGGCGACAATCTCTTCGATGGTCCATGGGTGAAACTTCACCGTCACGCTGCCATCGGTGACCGCCAGCGTCGGGTTCGGCAGACGTTCGCGCTCCCCTTTTGGTGAACTGGTTTTGACAAAGATCCCAGGCTGGCTCAGCCCGTGGTCAGACAGTAGCGCCAGGGCACGGGCATTCAGGGTATCGGGGTCGCCAGGCAGCACGATTTCGATGTGCTCCCAGCCTTCGAGGGGATAGCGTTTCTCACCCGGCCACGGCAGTTCAACGACCGTAAAGCGCCAGTGAGCAACGCACACCGGCTCATGCAGCTTGAACAGGCAGATCGGGCGGCCATTGATGATGTTTTCCGAGAGCAGCTCGCCGCACTGCTCAAACCCGCGTCGCCAGCGCTCGGCGGTGGCATTCTGGTGGCAGCGCAGAGAGATATGGTCTGCTGCGAGCGGGGCAATATCCAGCCCCAGGCGCCCGGTAAGTGCTGTAAAAGCCTGGGTGAAACGCGGTAAATCAGCTGCAATATCCTGCAGCTCGTCAACAGATTGCCAGTTCGCCATCATTCCTACTCTTATCGTCATGCAAAAGCGTTAATTTACTCTGTTGCTGCCCGACGACCAACCGCTGATTTGAGCCAGTGCTGACGGCAACGGGCAATTGCAGTATACTCCCGGCCTAAATTCTTTAACGGGCGCGGCAGCATGATGGCCCGCGTCAAAAATGTAAGGTATCCCGGTGAATATTCAGGCTCTTCTCTCAGAAAAAGTCAGTCAGGCACTGATTGCTGCAGGCGCACCTGCAGACTGTGAACCGCAGGTTCGTCAGTCAGCGAAAGTACAGTTTGGCGACTATCAGGCCAATGGCGTGATGGCAGTGGCTAAAAAACTGGGCATGGCGCCGCGACAACTCGCAGAGCAGGTCCTGACGCATCTGGATCTCCAGGGTATCGCCAGCAAAACCGAAATCGCCGGGCCGGGCTTTATCAATATCTTCCTCGACCCTGCCTTCCTGGCGCAGCATGTTGATGCGGCCCTGAAGTCCGACCGTCTGGGCGTGGCGCAGCCACCAGCGCAAACCATCGTCGTTGACTACTCCGCCCCTAACGTGGCGAAAGAGATGCACGTAGGTCACCTGCGCTCCACCATTATCGGCGACGCATCGGTGCGCACCCTTGAGTTCCTCGGCCATAACGTGATCCGCGCGAACCACGTCGGTGACTGGGGTACTCAGTTCGGCATGCTGATCGCCTGGCTGGAAAAGCAGCAGCAGGATAACGCGGGTGAAATGGCGCTGGCCGACCTCGAAGGCTTCTACCGCGACGCGAAAAAGCACTATGACGAAGACGAAGCCTTTGCCGAGCGCGCACGTAGCTACGTGGTGAAACTGCAGGGCGGCGACGAGTATTTCCGTCAGATGTGGCGTCAGCTGGTGGATATCACCATGTCCCAGAACCAGCTCACCTACGATCGCCTGAACGTCACCCTGACCCGTAAGGATGTGATGGGCGAGAGCCTGTACAACCCGATGCTGGCCGGGATCGTGGCCGACCTGAAGGCCAAAGGGCTGGCGGTCGAGAGCGAAGGCGCAACGGTGGTCTTCCTTGACGAGTATAAAAACAAAGAAGGCGAACCGATGGGCGTCATCATCCAGAAAAAGGATGGCGGCTACCTCTATACCACGACCGATATCGCCTGCGCCAAGTATCGTTACGAGACGCTGCATGCGGATCGCGTCCTCTATTACATCGACTCCCGTCAGCACCAGCACCTGATGCAGGCGTGGACCATCGTGCGTAAAGCAGGCTATGTACCGGATTCCGTGCCGCTGGAGCACCACATGTTCGGCATGATGCTGGGCAAAGACGGCAAGCCGTTCAAAACCCGTGCGGGCGGCACCGTGAAGCTGGCAGATCTGCTGGACGAGGCGCTGGAACGTGCCCGCCGTCTGGTGGCCGAGAAAAACCCGGACATGCCTGCGGACGAGCTGGAAAAACTGGCTAACGCCGTCGGTATCGGTGCGGTGAAGTATGCGGATCTCTCCAAGAACCGTACCACCGATTATGTCTTCGACTGGGATAACATGCTGGCCTTCGAAGGCAACACCGCCCCGTATATGCAGTATGCCTATACCCGTGTGCTGTCCGTCTTCCGTAAAGCCGACATTGACGAAAGCGTGCTGGCCCAGGCGCAGGTGACCATCAGCGAAGATCGCGAAGCTCAGCTGGCGGCGCGCCTGCTGCAGTTCGAAGAGACGCTGGCCGTGGTCGCCCGCGACGGTACGCCACATGTGATGTGTGCCTACCTGTACGATCTGGCGGGTCTGTTCTCCGGCTTCTACGAGCACTGCCCTATTCTCTCTGCTGAGAGTGAAGCCGTGCGCAACAGCCGCCTGAAGCTGGCGCAGCTGACGGCGAAGACCCTGAAGCTGGGTCTGGATACCCTGGGTATCGAAACCGTAGAACGTATGTAATCTGTGATGATTGGCTAGCCCCGGTAGCGAAGCGCCATCAGGGCTACAGAACGAATAAAAAACCCGGCATTTGCCGGGTTTTTTATTATCAGAAGTACTTGCGGAGATATTCCGTTAAACAGAGGATCGCCATCGCCTGGCCGTACGGCATGGAGGTTAGCGGGATCTGGCGATAGAACTCCAGATCGCTGCCCATCCCGGTTCCAAACGAGGTTTGCAGCAGTTCGCCGTCCGGGGAGATGTTCTTCACAATCCCGCGAATGGCTTTCTCGGCAACTATGGCGTATTCCGCCGCCACATAACGCTTACGCACCGCTTTCAGGATCCCGTAGCTGAACCCCGCCGTCGCCGAGGCCTCCAGATAGGAGTTCGGATCATCAAGCAGCGTATGCCACAGGCCGCTCTCATCCTGACATTTCGCCAGGGCGGCGATCTGCGCATTCAGCACCTGCACCAGATAACGGCGCACGGCATTGTTCTCCGGCAGATCCACCAGCTCCAGGAAGTCGGGTATCACGATGGTTAGCCAGCTGTTGCCGCGCGCCCAGCGGGCATTGGCAAAGTTGTGCTGACCGTCGTAGTTCCAGCCGTGGAACCACAGCCCGGTCTCCCGATCCATCAGGTTTTGCACATGCAGCAGGAACTGATAGACCGCCTCTTCCACGTATTCCGGTTTATTAAGCAG
Source organism: Leclercia sp. GLN_9 (assembly GCF_043105735.1). Classification (NCBI taxonomy): domain Bacteria; kingdom Pseudomonadati; phylum Pseudomonadota; class Gammaproteobacteria; order Enterobacterales; family Enterobacteriaceae; genus Leclercia; species Leclercia sp. GLN_9. The sequence continues at coordinate 362,360 of NZ_JBICLV010000017.1, read as the reverse complement.
TTTGCCAATCTTCGCCAGCGGCAGGACGGTCATCATCAGGGTGTCATCCCACATCTGCTGATGGTTCTCTTCTGCCAGGGTGATGTGCTGCATACCGCCGTGATCGGTGCGCGGCATGTCGTTCATCGCCCACTCTGCCCAGCTCTCCAGCCACGGCAGCCATGCCGGGTTGCGCGTCTCTTCATAGCGATACGCAAGGGTCAAAAACGGCGACATGGTGTTGACGTTTTTGGTCGTGGCCCCTTCGGCGAAGCGGTCGGCAAACCAGCTGTCGATGATATCGCGCATGCCTTCATCCCCGGTCTGGCAGTAATACTGCCAGATACCGTAGAGACCGACCCCATGCGTCCACTCCCAGCCCGCCCAGCCTTTGGTGTCGATTACGCGCCCGTCGTCCAGCCGCAGTAAAAACTCGCCGGTTTTATCGTGAATGTTCACCAGGTTATGCGTCACTTTCTGGATCAGCGCTTTCAGTTCATCCCTGGCGATAAAACGCTCGGGCTGACGCAGTAACGGGCTATGTTTGACAGGCCAAACCTTCATAATCTTAACCTCTGTTGTATGTCGAATTCAGTGGAGCACGTTCTTTCAGGGACGGTGCAGCGGGTTTATTGCGATTCAGATAGCCGATGTTGTTGTTACCCCACAGGCAGTCGTACGGCATACCGGCCAGCATTTCGACCGTAGCGCGCGCCTGCGGTGTAGCGGTCTCCGGCATTGCACGGCCAGACTCACGCATTTTGGCGGTCTCTTCACGCAGCGTGCTGTGCGTTTGTAAGTTCAGCTTAAAGCGCAGTGACACCAGGAAGCCGCAGCACAGGACCAGAATGGTGCCCACGCTCAGGATCATCAGGATGGTGTGGCTTACCTCTTCAGGCTGTACCTTCTGCCCGCTGACAAAGCCGGACATCTGCATGACGATACCCACCAGCATGATGGCCCCCGCCTGCGACGCTTTGCGGGTTAAGGTCATGATGCCTGCAAAGATGCCTTCGCGACGTTGACCGGTGATCACTTCATCCACGTCAGCAATGTAGGTGTAGGTATTCCAGGGTACATAGTTGATGCCACCGCGGCCAAGACCTGCCAGAGCAGACACCAGCAACAGCAGCGCGTAGATATCGCTCATACCGGCATAATAAAGCCCTGCGTAGGAGAGCGACGCCAGACCAAACAGCACCACCACCATGCGGTAGGACGGGGCCGGGCCAAAGCGGATGCACAGTGGGATCATGGCGATCACGGCGAGGAACTGGAAGATGGCCATCGTGCCCAGCAGGTTCGAGGCCATTGACGCTTCCTGCATCAGCACAAAGACCACGTAGTAGGTAAAGACGGCGTTAAACACGTCCTGCGCGATATAACCCCCGAGGTACATGCCCAGATGCTGACGGAAAATTTTGATCCGCAGGGTGGAACTTAACTCAACGAACAGACGATTCAGGCTCTGACCAAGGGTCAGTTTTTTCTTCTCTTCTTCTGCACGCAGCGCGGCTTCGCTCCACTCTTCACGCGGGCGTTCCCAGGTAAAGAACCAGACGAAGGTGAGCATCAGGGCGCACAGCACCGAGAACACCAGGCTCGCATAGAAGAAGGAGATGGCATTGTCTTTGCCAAAATGGGTTAACAGAATGCCCGGCAGGAACGACGCCAGAATGGCCGACATCTGCGCCATAGAGATACGCGCGCCGGAGAACTTGGTTTTCTGTTTGAAATCATCGGTCATTTCCGGCACCAGCGTTTCGTACGGTACCAGGATCATGGTGTAAACAATATCAAAGACCAGATAGGTCAGCAGGTAGTACCAGAAGCCCATATCCCCGACCCACATCAGCGAGTAGCTGAAGACGCACGGGATACCGAGCAGGATAAAGAACTTACGGCGGCCAAAGCGTTTGCCAAGCCAGGTGGTACCAAAGTTATCGGTCAGGAAGCCCATCAGCGGACTGACGACGGCATCGAGCACCCTTGCGGCAGCAAAGATGAAGGTGGCCTCAATCGGCGTAAGGCCGCAGAAAGTGGTATAGAAATAGAGCAACCAGGCAGCGGTTAACGCTGTGGTTCCCGCTCCGAGAAAATCGCCCGATCCGTAGGCCAGATAGTTTGCAAGTCCAATTTTACGTGTTTTCATTACCGTCGACCCTGTAAGTTTCAGATGACTCCCGGTTAACCCGGAGGGAACGGGAGTGTCTACAGGGTTACAGTAAAAGTATCCCTACGCGGATACCTTTCTGTTTCTGCCACCGCTATCCGGCAACTGGCAAAAATGCAAAGAGATTTACTACGCGCGTCACTCTTTTATAAAACAGTGTTTCTTTTGCTTCAAAAGGCGAGGTCAATAATGAGAGCCAGTCATCAGAATGGCCTGATAACTGGCGAAAAAGCGGGCATTTAGCGGTAGTTGACGATCACTTCGTTACGTTGCACCTTCAGGGCGGGGATCAGGCGACCGCCGCCCGGCACTTCCCAGATAAAGCGCAGCGGCTCAGCCGCGGGTACGCTGTTAAAGGCATGGGTGGTGCCGCTGGCACCGTCCAGTTCGGTGCAGCGCGCCTGGGAGCATAACCGCACCCGCAGGCCAGCCGGGATCGGGCCGTTCAGCTCATAGCGCCAGGCCACCAGCGTCATCAAACCCGACACCGGCTGCTTCGCAGAGAGCGGGCGCGACGAGGCCGCCACGCCGCGGTTATTGAGGGTCAGGCCGATACTGCTGTCCTGCCAGGCCCCCTCGCCTGCCGCCTGCGCCACCATCGGCAGCGCCAGTAACAACAAGAGTTTACGCATCATTGACCTCCAATGCTGGCGGTCATGCGGATGTGGCGATTGTCCGACAGCTCCATGTTCGACAAGACCACCAGTTGCGTCAGGCTACGGCGCAGGAAGCGCGATAGCAGCGGACGCAGGGCATGATTGACCAGCAACACCGGCGGCGCGCCCAGCATCTCCTGACGTTGCAACGCCTCCTGGGTTTGCGCCAGCAGACGATCCGCCAGCCCCGGTTCCAGCCCGCCGCCGCCCTGCAACGCCTGCAACAGCAGACGCTCAAGCGGCGTGTCTAACCCAATCACCTGCACTTCGCCGGTGCCCGGGAACCACTGCTGGGTGATGGCGCGGCCCAACGCCACGCGCACCACTGCCGTCAGCTCGTGCGGATCGTTTTGCAACGGCGCATGCTCGGCCAGGGTTTCCAGAATGGTACGCATATCGCGGATCGGCACTTTCTCGTCGAGCAGGTTTTGCAGCACCTTGTGCAGCGTGGTCAGGGTCAGCACGCCAGGCACCAGATCTTCGGTCAGCTTCGGCATCTCCTGGGTCACGCGATCCAACAGCTGCTGTGCTTCCTGGCGACCAAACAGCTCCGCAGAATGCTGGCTAATAATGTGGTTGAGATGGGTGGCGACCACGGTACTGGCTTCCACCACGGTATAGCCCTGGATCTGCGCCTGCTCTTTCAGGGCGCTTTCGATCCAGATTGCCGCCAGACCAAAGGCCGGATCGATAGTTTGTTCCCCCGGCAGCGTGCCCGCCGCCGTGCCCGGGTTAATTGCCAGCCAGCGCCCCGGATAGGCGTCGCCGCTGCCGATCTCCACCCCTTTCATCAGGATGCGGTAGCGTGCAGGCGGCAGATCCATATTGTCGCGGATATGCACCACCGGTGGCAGGAAGCCCATGTCCTGGGCGAATTTTTTACGGATACTGCGGATACGCCCCAGCAGTTCGCCGTCCTGTTGGGAATCGACCATCGGGATCAGGCGATAGCCCACTTCCATCCCCAGTGAATCTTCAAGCTGGACGTCGTTCCACGTGGCTTCCACCGCCTGGGTGTTTTCCGGCATTTTAATCGGCGCAGGCTCGGCCTTCGGTTTGGTCTCGCGCCCGCGCAGCCACCAGGCCAGGCCCAGCAGCGCACCGGTGAAGAGCAGGAAGACGAAGTTCGGCATGCCTGGCACCAGGCCCAGCAGCCCCAGTACCGCCGCCGACAGCATCAACACGTTCGGGTTGCTGAACAGCTGGGTCACCATCTGCTCGCCGACGTCCTGGTCGGTGGCGACGCGGGTCACGATCACACCGGCCGCGGTGGAGATCACCAGCGCCGGGATCTGGGCGACCAGGCCGTCACCGATGGTCAGCAGCGTATAGCTTTCTGCCGCTTGGCCCATGTCCATTCCGTGTTGCAGAACCCCAACCAGCAGGCCGCCCACCACGTTGATCACCATAATCAGAATACCGGCGATGGCATCCCCGCGAACGAACTTACTCGCACCATCCATCGAGCCGTAGAAATCGGCCTCCTGGGTTACGTCGGCACGGCGTTTTTTCGCTTCATCTTCGCCAATCAGCCCGGCGTTCAGATCGGCGTCAATTGCCATCTGTTTGCCTGGCATCCCGTCCAGTACGAAACGTGCGCCCACTTCCGCGATACGTCCCGCACCTTTGGTGATAACCATAAAGTTGATGATCACGAGGATGACAAACACCACGATACCGATGGCGAAGTTACCGCCCACCAGGAAGTGGCCGAAGGCCTCGACCACCTTACCTGCCGCCGCACCGCCGGTATGCCCGTCCATCAGGATGATACGGGTGGAGGCCACGTTCAGCGCCAGGCGCAACAGCGTGGTGAACAGCAGAATGGTCGGGAATGCGGCGAAATCCAGGGTACGCTGGGTGAACATCGCCACCAGCAGCACCATGATCGAGAGCGCAATGTTGAAGGTGAAAAGCAGGTCGAGGATGAATGCCGGAAGCGGCAAGACCATCATCGACAGAATTAGCAGGATGAGGATCGGCCCGGCAAGGATCTGCCATTGAGTCGATTTCAGGTTGCCGGGGAGGCGCAACATTGCCACCAGATTAGCCATCAGAGTCCTTCTCGTTCATAAAATCCAGCGCTGCAGGCACCGGGAGATTCTCAGGTTTCACAGGCCGTTGACCACCGGCCAGACGCCAGCGTTTCAACTGCCACACCCATGCCAGCACTTCCGCCACTGCGGCATACAGCTGGCCTGGGATTTGTTGTCCAATTTCCGCATGGCGATAAAGCGCACGCGCCAGCGGCGGGGCTTCCAGCATCGGAATACGGTTTTCATTCCCAATTTCGCGGATCCGCAGCGCAATCAGCCCTGCCCCTTTCGCCACGACCTTCGGCGCGCTCATTTTGTTTTCGTCATACTGCAGCGCAACGGAGTAGTGGGTCGGGTTGGTGACGATGACATCCGCTTTCGGCACATCTTCCATCATCCGGCGACGGGCGGCGGCACGCTGCATCTGGCGAATACGGCCTTTGACGTGCGGGTCACCTTCCATCTGCTTGTATTCATCGCGGATATCCTGACGGGACATGCGCAGTTTTTTAATGTGGCTGTAAATCTGGAAGAAGACGTCAAAACCCACCATCGGGATAATCGCCAGCACCACCAGCAGCGAACATAACCCCACCAGGTTGAGCGCGTTGCGCATCGCGGTAAAAGGCGATTCGCTGATCAGGCGCATCATCTCCGGCCAGTTATGCCAGATAAAAAAGCCGGCCACGCTACCCATCAGCGTGGCTTTCATCAACGCTTTCAGCAGCTCAGCGGCGGTCTGGGCGGAGAACATCCGCGCGATGCCGGGCAGCGGGTTGAGTTTGGAGAATTTAAACTGCAGCGATTTCCCACTAAACACCAGCCCGCCCAGCATTACCGGCGACACCAGCGCCACCAGCACCACCCCGGTGATCAGCGGCAGCAGCGCGACCATCGCGCTTTTAATCAGCAGGATAATCTGGCTGAGGATCAGGTTCGGGTCGTTAACCATGCTGTGATCGAAGCGCAACCCGGCCGAAAGCATACCGGCCAGTCTGCGGGCAAGGGACTCCCCACCAATCCAGATAATGCACACGCCCACTAATAAAATCAGCAGGGAGGTGAGTTCCTTGGATCGGGGTATCTGCCCTTCCTCACGCGCTTTATCAAGTCGGTGGGGTGTGGGGGCTTCTGTTTTGTCGTCGCTATCTTCTGCCACGGCAAGCATCTCGCAGGTAGAGGTCTGGACGATATGATGCCAAAGCCGCGCGCGACCAATGGGTTAATTAAGGACGTTAAAAGGGCCGATTTAGGCCATTCAGGTGTGACCGGGGCAATCGAAGGCGTGCCACGAATCAGTGAGAGGACGAAAAAATGCCACCTTTGCAGGTGGCATTTGTGCCGGGCAATGCCCGCTGTGCGCACATTCTCTGTGGGCTAGAAACCTAAGCTGTCCAGCAGGTCGTCGACCTGATCCTGGCTTGCCACGACACCGGCTTTGGTGGTGTCGAGCTGCGGGCCATTCAACAGGCTTTCGTTCTCGCGCTGTGGACGTGCAGAAGGTTCCGGCATGTTCTCCAGCAGCACCATCAACAGCTGACGCTCAATCTCCTGGATCACATCCATCATGCGCTTGATCACCTGACCGGTCAGATCCTGGAAATCCTGCGCCATCATGATGTCCAGCAGCTGCGCGTTAGTGAAGCTGGTATGGCCCGGCACGTCACCCAGGTACTGGCGAGTATCGGTGACCAGTTCGCGGGCGTCGGACAGTTCGATTGGATTTTCGAACCACTCGTCCCAGCGTTTGGTCAGCGCTTTCGCGCCCTTTTCCATCTCATCCTGATGCGGCTGCGACGCTTCAACACTGTTCAGCGCACGCTCTGCCGCCTGGGCAGTCATTTGCACAACATAGTCAAGACGGTCACGGGCATCGGGGATCGCTTCCGCGGCTTCCGCAATCGCCTGATCCAGTCCCAGCTCACGCAGGCTGTCGCGCAGCATGCGCGTCAGGCTACCGATCCGGGCAATTATGTCACCGGGTGAATGCTCATCCGTGGGTTTAATCGAAGGCTGCATCATCTCCCGTACCTCACATGCCGAGTTTCTCGAAGATCTTACCGAGTTTTTCTTCCAAAGTTGCAGCGGTGAATGGCTTCACCACATACCCGCTTGCGCCAGCCTGTGCCGCAGCAATAATGTTCTCTTTCTTCGCTTCGGCCGTTACCATCAGCACAGGCATAGAGGCCATCGCAGCATTCGCACGAATGGTTTTCAGCAGTTCCAGACCATCCATGTTTGGCATGTTCCAGTCAGAAATGACAAAACCAAAGCCACCGGCATTCAGTTTGTTCAGTGCATCAACACCGTCTTCCGCTTCTTCAACATTATTAAAACCCAGCTCTTTCAGCAGGTTGCGCACGATGCGACGCATGGTGGAAAAGTCATCCACAACCAAAAACTTGAGCTCTTTGTCCGCCATAAAACTACACTCCTCGTTAAATACGTATTGCCTGTCCGGCACTGATTTTTGCCAGCATCTGCTGACTAACCTGACTAAGATCGACCACTTCGCTGACGCCACCCATATTGATGGCCTCGCGCGGCATGCCGAACACTACACAACTTGCTTCATTCTGCGCGATGGTCCAGGCGCCAGCCTGGTGCATCGCAAGCATTCCGGCGGCGCCGTCGTTGCCCATCCCCGTCAGGATCACTCCAACGGCGTTGCGCCCCGCATGTTTCGCCACCGAATGAAACAGCACATCCACCGACGGACGGTGCCGGTTAACCGGCGGCCCGTCATGAATTTTGATTTGATAGTTCGCGCCGCTGCGCGCCAGCTCCATATGCTTGTCGCCGGGGGCAATGTAGGCATGCCCCGGCAGAACGCGCTCGCCATCTTCCGCCTCTTTCACGCTGATCTGACACAGCTTGTTCAGACGCTCCGCGAACGAACGGGTAAAGCCTGGCGGCATGTGCTGGGTAATCAGAATACCTGGGCTTGAGAGCGGCAATGGCTGGAGTACATGCCGAATTGCCTCTGTTCCCCCGGTCGATGCCCCAATGACCAGCAGTTTTTCCGAGCTTAACAGCGGGCCTGCTTTCAGGGTGGCAGGCGCGGCCATCGGCTTGTGCGTCGCTACCCGCGCCCGCGCGGCGGTACGGATTTTCTCCGCGATCATCTCGCTGTACGCCAGCATCCCTTCACGAATGCCGAGCTGCGGTTTGGTGACAAAATCCACCGCCCCCAGCTCCAGCGCCCGCAGGGTGATCTCGGAACCTTTGCCGGTCAGTGAAGAGACCATCACCACCGGCATCGGACGCAGACGCATTAACTTCTCAAGGAAGTCGATGCCGTCCATACGCGGCATTTCGACATCCAGGGTCAGCACGTCGGGGTTATATTTTTTGATTAAATCCCGGGCTACCAGCGGATCGGGGGCCGTTGCCACCATCTCCATGTCGCTGTGACTGTTGATAATCTCCGTCATGATCTGGCGCATTAACGCCGAATCATCAACTGACAAGACCCTGATTTTACTCATGCTTTATCCTTACTCAGCGCATATACCGTCTGCCCACGCAGGCTGAATTCGCGCACGAGATTGCTGAAATTCTCCGAGTGCCCGGCAAACAGTAATCCGTCCGGCTTGAGCAACGGTACAAAGCGGCGCAGGATCTCCTGCTGCGTCGTTTTGTCGAAATAGATCATCACATTACGGCAGAAAATGGCGTCAAAGGGCCCCGCCACGTTGTACTGCTTCTCCAGCAGATTGACCATGGAGAACTCCACCGCATTCGCCAGTTCACTGCGCACCCGTACCAGCCCCTCGTGCGGGCCAGTGCCGCGCATGAAATAGCGCTGAAGCTGCTGCGGCGACAGGGTTTTCAGCTCGTCCTGGCGATAGATACCGCTCTGCGCTTTTTGCAGCACTTCGGTATCAATATCGCTGGCGAAGACCTTCCAGCGGCCCGGCGCGGTCCCCAGGGTATCGGCCAGGGTGATGGCGAGAGAGTAAGGCTCCTCGCCGGTCGAGGCCGCCGCACTCCATACGCGATACTCGCCGCTGCGGCGACGCGCATGTTCCGCCAGCACCGGGAAGTGGTGTGCTTCCCGGAAAAAGGCAGTCAGGTTAGTGGTCAGGGAGTTGATAAACGCCTGCCACTCCGCGCTGTTCGGGTTCGCTTCCAACATGCCGAGGTAGCGACCAAAATCATCCAGCTCGAGCGTTCGCAAGCGACGCACAAGACGGTTGTAGACCATGTCCCGCTTGTGATCGGCAAGCACGATCCCCGCGCGCTGGTAGATTAACTGACATATCCGACGAAAATGCGCATCGGACAGCGCGAGGCGCTGTGTCATCTGTAACAGTAATGACGATTGCCCTGAGGGCAGTGGTGATGTCATAGCGCCTTCTTACTTAATCACGTTCAGGTTCCGACTGGTACGGCTTGAGACCGCCCGACTTCTGTAACTGTTTCAACACGTTCATTCACATTAAATACTGCTACCAGCGAGGTCAGATGATCCGCCTGACCGGCTAACTGGTCGGTGGCGGCCGCGGCTTCTTCTACCAGCGCCGCGTTCTGCTGCGTCACCTGATCCATCTGGCTGACGGCCAACGCAACCTGCTCAATGCCGCGACGCTGTTCATCGGATGCCGAGGCGATTTCCCCCATGATGTCGTTAACCTGCGTCACCGAGCTGACAATCTCGGTCATGGTTTTCGCTGCGGTATCCACCAGCTCCGACCCTTGCTGCACGCGTGAGACCGACTCTTCAATCAGCCCCTTAATCTCTTTCGCCGCGTTGGCGCTGCGGCTTGCCAGGTTACGCACTTCCCCTGCCACCACCGCAAAACCGCGTCCCTGCTCGCCCGCGCGGGCGGCTTCCACCGCGGCGTTCAGCGCCAGAATATTGGTCTGGAACGCGATGCCGTCGATGACACTAATAATGTCGCCAATCTTCTGGGAGCTGGTGGCGATCTCATTCATGGTGTTTGCCACGCGAGAGGCCTGCTCACCGCCTTTCTTCGCCGTCTGCGCCGCGCTCTTCGCCAGACCGGAAGCCTGACGGGCGTTGTCGGCGTTCTGCCCGACGGTGGCCGTCAGCTGTTCCATGCTGGCTGCCGTTTGCGCCAGCGATGCCGCCTGCTGTTCGGTGCGCGACGAGAGATCGTTATTGCCTTCGGCAATTTCGGAGATCCCGGTGTGCATGGCATAGCTGCCCTGACGCACCTCGGAGACCGTTTCCCGCAGCGAGCCTTGCATTGCTTTCAGGCTGGCGAAAATAGCCGATATTTCATTTTTGCCGTACACCGCCACCGGCCGCGCCAGATCGCCCTTCGCAATGCTGTCGAAATGGCTGCTGATGATCGCCAGCGGCTGCACAATCATCCGGCGAGACCAGAACAGCGCGGCGCTGGTCAGTATCGCGGTCAGCACAATCATGGTGGCGAAGATCACGCCCGACATGTGATAGCTGGTGCGACTGTCGTTCCCCGCCGCCTGCACAAACTGGTTAATCTCCTGCTGCCAGGCCTCGGTGCTGGCATCAAACGCCGCCTGCGATTCCTGCACCGGCGCGGTGAGGAAGTCCGACAGCTGGTTGTTTTCCAGCCAGGTGGCCTGATGATCCAGATCGCTGTACCACTGGTTAAAGGCCGCCTGCATCGCTTTTTTCAGCTCGCCGTCTTTCGCGCTGATCGCCGCCTGGTCGTTAAAGGTTTTGAACATGCCCTCAGCCTGTTTCAGGCTGCTGCGCGCGGTGGTCATTAGCGACTTAATGTCATCAGGCGGATAACTCAGCGCGGTCAATGTGCCCGCTTTATTCAGCGCCGTACTGGCCTGGAGCAGAACGGCGCGGCTCTGGGTAAGTAGCGCGCGCTGCTGATTGCTGCCCTGCATCTCCTGCAAATTCTGATAACCATCGCGAAATGCCCAAAACGACAAGCCATTACTGCCAACCTGCAACACCCCACAGACAATCAAAATCAAAAACAGGGTGGTCGAGATACGAATACGATTTAACATCCACGCTCCCATTTAGCGGCCAGCAGCCGCGAATTAACGTTCGATCAAAATGTTTCCCAGTTCTCATCTTTTCCGGTGGTCAGCGCGCGTACCTGGGCCGGTGCATTGACCGGCGCGGCCGGTTGATGGCTGGCACGCGATGACACCGTGTTTCCAGGTGCAGAAGTAAGACGAAACGCCGAAACGGCCATCTTCAGACGGCTCGCCTGCTCTTCCAGTTGTGCCGCAGCGGCTGCGGACTCCTGAACCAGCGCGGCGTTTTGTTGTGTGACACGATCCATTTCCGATACCGCCAGGGCCACCTGGTCGATACCACGACTCTGCTCATCAGAGGCCGAGGCGATTTCACCCATGATGTCGGTGACGCGCGTTACCGCGTTGACGATGTCATTCATGGTTTCTCCCGCGCTTTCCACCAGCGTCGAGCCGGTATCCACGCGCGCGACAGAATCTTCAATCAGGGCTTTGATCTCTTTGGCCGCATTGGCGCTGCGGCTGGCGAGGTTACGTACTTCACCGGCGACCACCGCAAAACCGCGACCCTGCTCACCCGCACGCGCGGCTTCTACCGCGGCGTTCAGCGCCAGGATGTTGGTCTGGAAGGCGATGCCGTCGATCACGCTGATGATGTCAGCGATCTTCTTCGAGCTTCCGGCGATGTCATGCATGGTTTTCACCACCCCATCCACCACCTTGCCGCCGCGCTGTGCGGTCTCCGAGGCGCTATTTGCCAGCTGTGACGCCTGACGGGCGTTGTCGGCATTCTGCTTCACGGTGGCCGTTAACTGCTCCATGCTGGCCGCCGTCTCTTCCAGCGCCGACGCTTGCTGCTCGGTGCGGGAGGAGAGATCGTTGTTGCCCATCGCGATTTCGCTGGTGCCGGTGTAGATGGCATCCGAACCCTGACGCACGTTGGCCACCGTTTCGCTCAGGGAGCGCTGCATATGGTCAACGGTGACCGCCAGTTGGGTAATTTCACTGCGCCCGGCGATAGCCAGGGTGTGGGTGAGATCGCCGCTGGCAATCTGGCGAATGTGGTCGATAACGCGGTTTAACGGGTTAAGCAGGGTATGACGGATGCCGTACCAGACGCCCACCAGCACGATGGCCAGCGCCAGGGCCAGGATCCCCATCTGCCATTTGGCAAAGGTGTAATCTTTCACGCTGGCGTTGTACGCCTCCTGGTTACGCGCGTCAGACGCAGCGACATAATCCCGCAGAGCGGTGCCCAGCGCGTTCTGCTTTGACTGGGTGGCCTGGGCGAAATAGGCGTCCATATTGCCGCTCTCAAGGAACTGAATAAGCTCCGTCAGGGCCGCAGCGTAGTCCTGGTATTTGTCATTGATGGTCTGGCTGACCTGCTCCATCGAAGGCTGTGGTGCGATGGCGCGGTATGCGTTGAAGTGTTTGTCTGCTTCCGCCAGCGTCGTACGGGCATTGTTGATCAGCTCCGGTTGCTGGTGCGTGGGATCGGTCGCCATGCGCGCGGAGGCGCGGCTCAGGTTGATGCGCGTTTGCAGCAGGTAATCCCAGGTGGAGGTGATTTCACTCTGTTGAACACGAAATTCGTTAGAAACCGCAAAACTGTCCTGGTTAGCCTTAATGGATGAGAAAAAGAGACTGCCGGAAATAAGCTGCAGCAGTGCGAAGACAACCAGCACTAACATCAGCATTGTGACAACGCGCATACGGTTCAACATACAACACCTTCTTATGAATTTGTTCTCGGTGTTATCGGCACAACTGGCGGGAACTTTACATTTGCGAAAGGGAAAAGCGCGGGTCAGAACGCGACGTCGACGACCAGAGTGTCGCTGTAGTTACCGGCGGGCGGGGTGGCCTGATTCGTCAGCACGCGGGCGGTGTAGTTATAGCTGCGTAACAGCCCGTCGGTGCTCACCTGCGAAGAGGCACCGCTGGACCAGCGTTCGCTGCCGCTGCTGCCCCAGCGATTCGCTGTCGCTTCTTTATAAATCTCATAGCTCATACGGTTATTGCCGCTGGCCATCTGGCGCACGTTATTGCTGGCGTTGGCACCGTTATTGATGCCGATGGTATAGACGCTGCCCTTGGTGCAGGTGACCGAGATAGCCTGGGAGATCGTCGGGAAGTTTTGCACCAGCGGCGCGCTGTTGAAGTTAACGTTCGGGGTGGTCATGGCGCTGCAGTCGTTAGTGACCGTCATGTTGAGGGTAATGCTGACTGGCGTGGTGCCGGTTTGCGCGGAGGTACAGAGTCCCAGCGCCCCCAGCGCGCAGACGCTGTAACTCACGTTGAAATTGAGGGTCACCTGATACGGCCCGGCGCTGACATTCTGCCCGGCGACGGTGCGAAAATAGAGTGGGATGTTGTACTGCCTGGAACCGAGCAGCCCCAGCAGCGACGACCCGCTCCAGGTATAGGCTTTGCCGATCTGCACTTCGTTGGTGGCGTTGCAGGTATTTAGTCCGCAGAGGCGGGTGGGGATCACATCGGTGATGGTGGCATTATCGGTGCGCTTCATGGTTGCGCGGCTGCTGGCGCTAACGGTGGCCCCGGTGTAGTTGAGCGTCACCGTATCGTTGGTCAGTAAATTAAGCACCGTATCGCAGTTCACCACCAGCGTACCGGTGGTGGCCACTTCGTTGCTGCCGCTCAGGGCAAAGGAGGTGACGCTGCCAAAGCTGGCATTGACGGTACTGACCCGGCACGCTCCCCAACTGGTGGCGGAGAACAGCAACAGTATCATCACCAGCAGCAGGCGTTTCATGGTTCCACCCGGCAGGTCAGAGGGCCGTAGGTTTGCAGCTTATGCTCCGGGTTCGCCGTCAAGCTGAGAGTGACATGGCAGCTTTTACCCGCCGGGGTGATGACCTCCAGCGGGTTGACGTCTGCCAGATCTTCCAGCCAGGCAAGTCCGTCATAGCCCACCACTACCGGCTCCCTGCCCTGGCGTCGCACCTGGCTGCCAAGGGGGATCGCCTCCCCTGCCCCGTCGTGCAGGATCACGCTGGCAACCCGCTCCTGCTCCATGGGGAAATCAACCAGATAACCGCTGTTACGCCGCAGGGCAATACGGCGTTCAGTCTCTTTCAGGCGGGTGTCGGCGGGTAAGTTAAGGGTGTTGATGCTGTAGCTGGCCGGGTAATAGGCCGATACACCGCTGATCAGCAGATAACCGTTGCGGTTGGTTTTGCCCACCGGCTGATTCTCATAGCTGACCGGCACGTCCGGCTGACCGTCAGTGCTGACCACCACGAAGGCGTCGTTGATTTTGTTGGCGGCAAACAGCTCGCCGTCCATCAGCACCAGCGCACCCATCGCCTCGCCCCACCAGGTCATCATGTCGCGCTCGCCGTAACCGCCGCCCTGCACTTCGATATTGTTATTACGCCAGCCCAGCGTGGCCTGCTGATAGTTGCTGGCCTGCGACTGCCGCGCCCACGCCATGTTCCAGCTAAAGCCGCCGTCGGTGGGCATCGAGTGGTTATAGTTAAGCCGCTGGGTGCTGCCCGCATCCGGTGTATTTTCGAGGGTGATGGCGGCGCTGTCGCGTTCGCCCAGCGGGATCTGCAGCGACAGGGCGACCGTCCAGTCGCCTTGCTGCTGGTCACGGCTGGCGGCGAGGTAAATACTGCTGCTGCCCCACAGATTACGGCTCCAGGAGAGGTTCAGCAGCTCGGTTTTCTGATCGTCGAAACTCTGCACGCCGATCCACGCCGCGCCAACGTTGCCAAAATCGCCAAGGTTAAAGGTCAGGGAATACTGATCCGTATTGCGGCTCAGGCTGGCAATGGGCTGGTTGTATTCATCATAAATGGTGGGTTGATCGTAGAGCGCGAGATTGCCGAAGCCGCGATCGCGACGGCTGTGCTGGGTGGCGATACTGAAGGCGTTGGTACTGTACTGGTAACCCCAGTTGAGCTGTCCGCCAGTATCGCCGCGCATTTTACTCTGGGTCCAGGCGCTATTCCCTACCCCGAGACGCCCCAGTTTGACGATGGTCCCGGCTCCGCCCAGCGTCAGCTTCTCCGCCCCTTCGACGTGCCCTTCCAGCGTCAGCCAGTCGGTGAGGCCATAACGATACGAGCCGCTGCCCGCCGCAGGGCCGTAGTCAAAATTCTCGATACCGTAATTGCGGCGCAGGCTGCCGAGGGTCATGGCCCCGTCGCTTAGCCCCTGCCGGAGCAGATCGCTGGTGACGTAGAACGGCATAGTGGTGCTCACCTGACGCCCCAGCGCATCGGTGGTGACCAGCACCGCATCCCCGGCGCCGTTAATGTAAGGCAAATTGGTGAGGGTGAAAGGTCCGGGCTGCAAACGGGTGGAGCCTGCGCGATAGCCGTTCACGAACAGATCCACCGACGTGGGCACTGCCGCCTCGCCGGAGAACTCCGGTAAGGGCCAGGTGACAAGGTCGGGGCGCAGGGAGAAATCGCGGCCATAGCTGATGCCGCCCATGCGCACGCTGCTGCTCCAGCTCAGGGCATCGCTGATCACATCCCCGGCGGTCCAGGTGGTGGCATCCTCTTCATCGGTGATCATCAGGGTGGTGTCGTAGCGCACGTACCCCTCCTGCTGCCCGCTGCCGCCGGACAAGTTCTTTCTCACGTAACCGGTGGAGGATAACGATCCCCGGTCGTCAAAATAGCGTAATTCATGCCAGAGGGAGGGCCTGGCCGCCGCTGTGTTCAGTGTGGTTGGTATAGAAGTCGTAGTTGAGCAGCGCCCCTTTACCAAAATGGGGGGTGCTGCGCGCCATCTGCCCGCTGAAGGGGGTCACGCGCGCGCTGACCCACTCCCGGGGAACGTTGAGCAGCAACCGTTGCCCGGTGCTGTCGTACTCGGCACGCACGTCCTTCAGACGGCTGACGTTTACCTCCCCCGGTGGCACGTGCTCGGCGGGCAGCCCAGCGCGGCGCAGATCGGCGCTGGCAACCAGATACTCCGCCTGTCGCCGGGTGACGGGCACCACCAGCCCGGTGTCGTAGTGGTTGACGATAAGCGCCAGCTGGAACACCGCCTCGTCATTTACCGACTGCGGCACCGGCGGTGGAGGCAGCATATCGTCACCGGGATCGGCCCAGCTTGCGGAGCTGACGCAGAGCAGGATAAGCATCGACGGCTTCAGTTGACGGGGGCCGACTGCCATTGGGTATCCCGGGCATTAATCTGTGCACGCATCTGGCTCGGGTGGTCCATCCCTGACGGCAGTGGCCAACTGCGGGCGCTGCCCGGCAGCACATAACCCAGCAGGCCGTCGGCTAAGGTGCGATTCTGCCCCCCCTGTTGCAGCGAAACCTGACTCAGGCGGACATGCACATTGCCCTGATTCCGCACCTGGATCGCCGCCTGGCCGTTCTCGCGGATCACCCGCCAGTTCAGATCCCGCGTCTCGACCAGGGCGTGGTGTGCGCCGTCCTTGATGGTGGCAATCCCCTGTCCGTAGACAAACAGCGGAATGGAGTAGCGCATTTGCAGTTTCAACCCCATCTGCGGGGTCTCTTTATCCTGCGGCTGAGGGATCTCGTCCACGATAATGCGGTAGGCCTGCTCTACCCCGACCGGCACCTCACTCTGTTTGATCAGGCGGATTAACTGCTTGCTGCCCTTCGCAATGGTGACAATCGGCGGGCTGGCGACAACATCCTGCTGGGCGGTATAGCGTTCAAGGCCGTTCTCCTGTCGCCAGCGCACGATGCGTACCTGCATGGTGGTGGCGCTGTTGCCCTGATTCTGCACCCACAGCTCGGTGGCTTTGGTATCCGCCGCCAGCCAGGGGTCGATGGGCCACAGCAGAATAGTGGCGGCCCCGTGGGCGGTGTTGAGCGTCGCGCCCAGTGCCATCAGCAGACAAAGCCTGCGATATCCCGAAAATGCCTTCATCGTCCTTCTCCCTTTATCACCACGACAGGGTCACGGTGAGTTGATCGGAATAATTTCCGGCCGGGCTGAACCCGGTCAGAAGCGCCACACCAAAGAGCGGTAGCGCAATGTTATTGCTGTTGGTGTAGGCCACAGACACCGCCTGGTTAACACCGATCTCACCGTTGGCCGCCAGAGAGCTGCTGCTGTACAGGCGGTACGGCACCAGACTGGTCCCCCCGGACCGCTGCATATTGCGCACCGAGGTGTAGTGCTGACCGCCGTCGATACTCATGCTTAACGCCACGCCAGGCGTACAGGCGATGGAGAGTGAACCGTTCGGCACAAAGCTGGTGTTCACCGATCCCCGTTCCACCCCGCTATGGGTGCCAAAGTTAAGGGTGCCCAGAAGGCCACCGCTGCCTGTGGCGACGGAGCAGCCGGGGGTGATCGTGGCGCTCACCTGAAAGGATTGCGTCGTCACCGCCTCGCCGTTTCCTGCCACAAGCAGCAGCATGCTCAGGACAAAAAAAGCGCGCAGTTTGCCCTCTCCCGTATGTCGGAGCCTTTGTTTTTCCACGCTTATCTAAACGTGCTGACGCTAGTAGGTGACGCTGACGTTGATAGTGTCGGTGTAAGTGCCGGGCACCACGGTGACGCTATTGCCCCCGCCGGTGATGCGGCCGTACAGCGTATAGCTGTCAACTCCCCCGGCGGTGGAGGTCACCGGCAGTGGGGCGTTATTGGCGATGATGTTGTTGAACCCGCCGTCGCTGAACAGGCTGTAGGCAACGCCCTGGCTGGTGTTGGCAGTATTCACCAGATAGCGCGCAGGCGTACCCGGTGTACCCACTACCGTGCCGGGGGCCGTGGAGTTGGTATTGCCGGTGATCGCCACGGTGTAGCTGGCGGTGGTGCATTGAATCGTGAAGGTGTTGCCGCCGCTGGCCCCGGTAAGCTGGGTGGTCAGCGTGGAGAAGGTCGCCGGATGGGTACCGAAATCGAGCGTACCGAAGTTAATGCCATCCTGGGTCGGCGAGCCGTTAATCAGGCAACCATTAGTCAGTGTCAGCGTCGCGCCAATGGTGCCGCTGCTGGTGACGGCCTGACTGTTGCTGGCTGCCATTGCAAAAACGCTACCGGTAAACAGCATCAGGAGTTTTTTGTTCATTTTCCACCCTCCAGAAAATGTCACGTAAGGTTATCATTTTTTGATAACACTCAGTCTGTTAGCACCCTTCATGCTGTTGTCCGGGTGGTTATTGTGAAATTTAGTTTAAGGTTTCGTTCTCAACCACTTTTCACCCGATGCCCCATACCTTTGCATTATTGACACATTTTTACGAATTAAAACATAAGGATAAGAAATGACATCCGCTATGGCGTAAGCATAGCGGGAAGATATATTGCTTAAAATGTGATCTGCATCACAATATATCGTCGGTCATTTATTAACTAATTTAATAAATATTAAAAAAATATTGAAAAGCACGCTTATTTACTTCAATTTAGGTAATGAATCATTCATCCGCTGAATAATAAAAAATGAGACAGATCAGCTGATTAATTTCCCCTTTCAGTTAATGAGGTACTTTGGTGGCAAGCGCAAACCGACTCACGATTTTTATCGTAGTCTTTATGCTGGCGGGCATTCTGTCCGGGGCAGTCATTCATGAATACGCATCATCTGACGTGATAGCAGCCTGGTCAGACAACATCACTCTCCTGACCGATATCTTCTTACGCCTGATTAAGATGGTCATTGCGCCGCTGGTGTTCAGCACCCTGACGGTGGGGATCATGCGGCTGGGCGAGACCGCGACCATTGGCCGTGTGGGCGGTAAAGCAATGGTCTGGTTTATCAGCTCGTCGGTACTTTCCATCCTGGTCGGACTGTTTATCGTGACCTTGCTCCACCCGGGCAGTGGCCTGAATCTGGCCGTTCCGGCCGGCACGGTGGAGACCGGACTGGCGACCGGCGGAATGTCGTTGAAAGGCTTCCTTTCCCATACCATCCCTACCAGCATTGCCGGGGCGATGGCCAATAACGAGATCCTGCAGATCGTGGTGTTCTCGATGTTCTTTGGCATTGGCGGCGCATCGCTGGGGGAGAAATTTAACGCCCCGCTGGTTGCGGCGCTGGACGTGGTTTCCCACATTATGCTGAAAGTCACCGGTTACGTAATGTACGTTGCACCGCTGGCGATCTACGCCGCGATCTCCTCGGTGATCGCCACCGAGGGGCTGGGGATTTTGCTCAACTATGCCTCGTTTATTGGCGGCTACTATCTGGCGATCGTCCTCACATGTCTGGTGCTGGTGGCGGTGGGTTATATGGTGCTGAAAAACGACATCTTCCGCCTGGTGAGCATGCTGAAAGATCCGGTGCTGGTGGCCTTTACCACCAGCAGCTCCGAAGCGGCTTACCCGAAAACGCTGGAGCAGCTGACCCGCTTCGGCTGTTCCCGCAATATCGTCTCCTTTGTGCTGCCGATTGGGTATTCGTTTAACCTCGTGGGGTCGATGGTCTACTGCTCGTTTGCTTCGATGTTTATCGCCCAGGCGTACAACATTCAACTGTCGTTTTCGGAAATTACGGTGTTGATGTTAACCCTGATGCTGGCCTCGAAAGGCATTGCCGGGGTGCCGCGCTCGGCGCTGGTGGTGCTGGCTGCCACCATCCCGAGTTTCCATATTCCGGTGGCGGGGATTTTGCTGCTGATGGGGATCGATCACTTCCTGGATATGGGGCGTTCCGCGATTAACGTGCTGGGGAATGGCGTGGCGACAGCAATGCTGGCGCAGAATGAGGGGCTGCTGGAGGATGAGGTGGGGCTTGTCGAGCAAGAAGTTTGATGGCTCGGTGGAAAGGTTCCGTTCACCTTATGTCCAGCAGAATATGACGTTCCGGGACCTGTGAACGTGACAAGGGGGCCACCGCGGCCCCCTTGTCAATCCCCGCGGCCCCGCGACGAAATCGGTGCTTCGCACTACGCTCACCTCCCGACCTGCTGCCTGCGGTCGGCTCAACTCGACATCCTGTCTCGATTCGCCTCTGGCCGCCATCCCTGGCGTCCAGCCCTTGCCATCCGGTCTCCGGTTCGCCGATTTCAGCGGGGACTCAACACCCGTGCCACATTCAAACCGCAGAGAAGGTTGAGTGAGCGAAAGTCCGGCTGAAAATCGCTGAGGCGTTGACCGCAGGCCGGGGCGAGGCGCAGGGATGCGCTGAGAGGACGTGACCTGGATGGATGTAGGATCACGCCCGACCCGATAGCCGAAGGGAATAAGCTGAAGACAAAATGGCCGGGAGTAATTTTGAACAGCGCTTGCGCTGGCCCCGTAGGGGTGAGGGATGGGGCGAATATTACGCGAAGCGGCGATTTTCTTTGCCGGGAGCCGGGATTGATAAGGGGGCCGCGGTGGCCCCCTTATCACGTTCACGGGCTGTGCAAGTAACATATTTCCCCGTTCTTAAGGTGAACGGAAAAGCCCGCAAAAGTTACATTTACGACATTACGCTACGTGACTTGCCGCCACATCCAGCAGCGCCATCTCGTCGCTGTTCAGCAGCTTCTCGATGTTCACCAGAATCAGCATACGGTCACCGAGCGCACCCAGACCGGTCAGGTATTCGGTGGACAAGGTGACAGCAAATTCCGGTGCCGGGCGGATCTGCTCGGCGGTCAGGGAGAGCACATCAGACACCCCATCAACCACGATCCCCACCACGCGCTGGCCCAGATTGAGCACGATCACCACGGTGTTGTCATCATACTCAACATCGCCCTGGCTGAACTTCACGCGCAGGTCAACGATAGGCACGATCACGCCACGCAGGTTGGTCACGCCTTTGATGAAATCTGGCGTGTTGGCGATGCGGGTCACCTGATCATAGCCACGGATTTCCTGCACTTTCAGAATATCGATACCGTATTCTTCGTCACCTAAAGTGAAAACCAGGAATTCCTGCCCTGATGGCTCGCCGGCCAGCTTGGTTACATTACTCATACCGGTCATTTTTTTACCTTCTTAACTGAATCAGGCGGCTGTGTGCGCCATACGTTGTTCACGATTTAATCCCTGAAGCGCCGAAACATCGACGATCAGCGCCACGCTACCATCACCCAGGATGGTGGCGGCTGAAATGCCAGGTATTTTACGGTAGTTGCTCTCAAGGTTCTTCACTACCACCTGATGCTGACCAATCAGTTGATCGACCAACAGGGCATAGCGGCGGCCTGCGCTTTGCAGGATCACCACAATTCCTTGCGTGGCTTCGGTTTTAGCGCCGTCCACGTCGAACACTTTCCACAGCTCCACCATCGGCAGGTATTCACCGCGCACTTCCAGTACGCGCTCACCGCCCGCCAGCGGATGCAAATCTTCTTCACGCGGCTGGAGTGATTCCATGACCGCGTTCAGCGGCAGGATAAACACTTCGTCCGCCACTTTGACCGACATACCGTCGAGGATCGCCAGCGTCAGCGGCAGCAGGATACGGATAGTGGTACCGGAACCCTGCTTCGACTTGATCTCAACGTGGCCGCCCATCTCCTGGATGTTACGTTTTACCACGTCCATGCCCACGCCACGCCCGGAGACATCCGTCACCTGCTCGGCAGTGGAGAAGCCCGGCGCAAAGATCAGCATGCCCACTTCTTCGTCGGTCATGTTTTCGTTGACCGCCATCCCCTGGGAGATGGCTTTCGCCAGGATGCGCTCACGGTTCAGGCCTGCGCCATCGTCGGTCACTTCGATACAGATGTTCCCGCCCTGGTGCTCCGCAGACAGGATCAGGTTCCCGACCGGGGATTTCCCTGCGGCCACGCGGTTTTCCGGCAGCTCGATCCCGTGGTCGAGGCTGTTACGTACCAGGTGCGTTAAAGGGTCGATAATGCGTTCAATCAGGCTCTTATCCAGCTCGGTGGAGCTGCCCATCAGCGTCAGTTCAATCTGCTTATTGAGCTTGCCCGCCAGGTCGCGCACCAGGCGCGGGAAGCGGCTGAAGACGTACTCCATCGGCATCATACGGATGGACATCACCGATTCCTGCAGGTCACGGGCGTTGCGCTGCAGCTGGCCCATGCTGGTGATCAGATCCCCGTGGTTTACCGGATCCAGTTCGTTAGAACGCTGGGCCAGCATCGACTGGGTGATCACCAGTTCGCCGACCAGGTTAATCAGCTGATCCACCTTCTCAACGGCCACACGGATACTGGTTGATTCACTGGAACGGGCGGCCGGTTTTTCGCGCTCGGCGCGGTTTGGCGCAGCCGTTTCGCCCGGCACCGCCTTCAGCGCTGGCGCAGCAGGTGCCACTGCGGGTACGGCAGGCGCGGCTTCAACGACTTCCGCCACTTCAGCAGCCGGCGCATCCGTAACCGCTTCAAAGTCGATCTGTTCAGGTTCAATCACGAAACAGAGTACGGCGACCACGTCATCTTTGCTGATGCCGCCGTCGAGGGTAGCTGCCAGTGTGCCCTGACCTTTCACGACGTTGCTCAGCGTGGCAAGATTGCTCAGCTCCTCTTCCAGCAGATTCACTTCACTCTCTTTCAGACCAGACAGCACCACGCGCACGCGGTCGTCAGCGGCCGGTGCCGCCGCCGGAGCGGCGTCCACGACGCTCAGTTTCGCCGGGCTGACGGCAACGGCTGCCGTTTCACCTTTGGCTTCCAGCGCGAGCTGACGCAAAGCCTGGCAGATATATTCGAAGCTGGCTGCATCCGGCTCTTGCGAGCTTTTATAGGCATCGAGCTGTTCCTGCATAATATCTTTCGTTTCCAAAAACAGGTTAATAATGTCGGTATTGAGCTGCATCTCACCGCGTCGGGCCTCATCCAGCAGGTTCTCCATCAGATGGGTGGTCTCCTGCAGAATGGTAAAGCCAAACGTACCGGCGCCCCCTTTTATGGAGTGGGCAGCACGAAATATGGCGTTGAGCTGCTCTGAATCCGGTGCCTCAGGCACCAGGTCCAGCAGGTGTTGCTCCATATCCGCCAACAGTTCGTCGGCTTCATCAAAAAACGTCTGGTAAAAATCGCTAATATCCATGCTCACGCTATCACCTCGGATTGGCTGGTGGCGATGTTGGAACGGCAGCCGACGGCACAGGGCCTGGCTGTTTTAAATCATCCAGTGACTCATTCTGGCTTTCGGCGTTTTCGTGCAGGATGGCCTGCTCCGCCTGCTTGTTGAGCACTAAAAGACTAATACGACGGTTGA
The DNA here is from genome assembly GCF_043105735.1 of Leclercia sp. GLN_9. Lineage (NCBI taxonomy): Bacteria > Pseudomonadati > Pseudomonadota > Gammaproteobacteria > Enterobacterales > Enterobacteriaceae > Leclercia > Leclercia sp. GLN_9. The sequence goes on along the minus strand of NZ_JBICLV010000017.1, from coordinate 339,468 downwards.
TGGCATCATCCGGTCCGCGGTCGGTCATGCGCATGGTTGCAGCCATGCCCACCACCCGCAGCACCTTGCCATCGTCCAGCCCACCGATCACCAGCTCACGACGGGATGCGTTAGCACGATCCGCAGAAAGCTCCCAGTTGCTGTACCCTTTTTCGCCACCGGCGTAAGGGAAGTCATCGGTGTGACCGGAAAGACTGATTCGGTTGGGGATCCCGTTCAGCACCGGGGCAATCCCGCGCAGAATATCGCGCATATAGGGTTCCACGTCGGCGCTGCCGGTTTTAAACATAGGACGGTTCTGGCTGTCGATAATCTGAATGCGCAGACCCTCCTGAACAAGATCGATCTTCAGGTGTGGACGCAGGGCGCGCAGCTTCGGATCCGCTTCGATCAGCTGATCCAGATCGCCGCGCAGTTTCTTCAGGCGCGCCTGTTCCATGCGTTTTTTGAGCTCGTCAATGTTCGGCTCGCGCTTCACTTCACCCTGCTTCTGGGTGTAATCATCCCCACCGCCCGGGATCGGGCTGTCGCTGTTGGAGATTCGCGGCCCGGTCGAAACGGCGGTCGCCAGCGGAGTACGGAAATATTCAGCTATCTGAATCAGCTCTTTCGGGCTGGAGATAGAGATCAGCCACATCACCAGGAAGAATGCCATCATCGCGGTCATAAAGTCCGCATAGGCAATTTTCCAGGAGCCACCATGATGACCCCCGTGGCCTTTGTGCTTGCGCTTTTTGACTATGACGATGGGATGGGCCTGATTTTTCATGCGTCCTCAGTGCTCGTCTGCTGGTTTGGGTTCTTCACCGCGCGCACGTGCTCTTCGAGTTCGATAAACGACGGACGCTCGCTGGAGTACAGGGTCTTACGGCCAAACTCTACCGCGATTGGCGGGGCATAACCGTTCAGGTTGGAGAGCAGCGTGATTTTGACGCACTGCATCATTTTGGTGGTTTCAGCACTCTTCTGACGTAAAACGGTCGCCAGCGGAGAGATAAAACCATACGCCAGCAGGATCCCGAGGAAGGTCCCCACCATGGCGTGGGCAATAAGCGCCCCCAGCTCAGCCGCCGGACGATCCGCAGAGGCCAGCGCGTGGACTACCCCCATCACCGCCGCCACGATACCGAAAGCGGGCAAGGAGTCCCCGACCATCGCCAGGCTGTTCGCCGGGACTTCCGCTTCGTTTTCGTGGGTTTCGATCTCTTCGTCCATCAGCGCTTCGATTTCGAAGGTGTTCATGTTGCCGCTGATGATCAGACGCAGATAGTCGACGATAAATTCGAGCATCATCGAATCCGCAAGGATCCGCGGATAGCTGGCGAAGATCTCGCTCTCTTTCGGATTTTCAATATCGCGTTCCAGGGAGAACATCCCCTGTTGACGCGACTTGGCCATCAGGCGATAGAGCAGCGCCAGCAGGTCCATATACATACTTTTGGTGTATTTCGAACGACGGAACAGTAACGGCAACGCTTTTAACGTTCCCTTGATCGCCTTGCCGTTGTTGCCAACGATAAATGCACCCACCCCTGCACCGCCGATTATAACCAGCTCGGCCGGTTGATAGAGTGCCCCAAGGTGCCCGCCGGTCATCATGTAACCGCCGAAAACTGTACCGAGAACTACCAGGTAACCTAATACGATAAGCACGACATCATCCTTCCGCTAGTGACTTTAGCCAGGAGACACAGGTCGAGGGTTTACCTGACCGCGGGGCAAAAAAAAGCAGCGGTAATTGCTTACCGCTGCTGGAGTCTTGCCCGTACGTTCGGGTTAAACAGCCTGTTCGATCTGTTCATCCAGCAGTTGTGGATTACTATCGGCAACATCCCGGGAAAGTTTACGTCTTTTTACCGCGCGAGATGGTGGTTGGCACAAACTGCAGGCAAAGCTGCCGGCCGGCTGATGAGCGTGGGTGATAAAGTTACCGCCGCAGGAGTTGCAACGGGACAACTCAAGCAATCCGCTCTCAACAAAACGCACCAGCGTCCATGCCCGGGTCAATGCCAGCAAAGGTCCCTCTTCAGGCTGCGGGCACTGCTCGAGATAAAGTTTGTACGCTTTAATCACTGCATCAACACCGCTGCATAAGCCGGTTTTGAGCAGGTACTGCCAGGCATTACAGAACATGGAAGCATGAATATTCTGCTCCCACGTCATAAACCAGTCAGTGGAAAACGGCAGCATGCCTTTTGGCGGCGGGCTACCGCGTAATTCTTTATACAGTTTGATAAGACGACCACGGCTCAGCTGTGTCTCGCTTTCAAGCATCTGCAAACGAGCACCAAGCGTAATCAGTTCCATGGCCAGTTGAATGTCACGCGCTTCCTGAACAATGCTCTTCTCACTCATTGTCAGGCTCTTTTCTTACGGGCTGCGTCATCAGGCTGACTGATGTCGTTAAGCAAACGGGTGGAAAGCAAAATACCGGTGTGAACCTGCTGCAGATCGTCCACGCGGGATTCCTGCGTCAGTTGGGTCACGGTCTGGTGATTATCGAAACGGAACTGACAGACTAACTGGTTAGTTTCAGCCAGCTTAACCATCTGCGGCAGCGTTAACGCGCCAAGTGTTGTCGCCATCTCTTCATGAATACCCAGACGAAACATCGCAGAGGCTTTGTCCTGGCTAATCAAACGTTGTGCAAGCAATAAATATGACAGGTTGATGTCATAAATGTGTTTTAGCAATTCGGATGTGTTCATTTATCCCTTCCCGAATAACACTATATTCTTGTGCGGTAGACCGCACCCCGTGATGTCGCCGGGAAAACCCCGGTAAAAAAAAGAAGAAAAGGCTTAAACGCATAGTTGAATTAAGTTCTGTATTGAAGAATCACGTAATGAAAAACAATAATTGCTTCCTGACAGTTATCACTTTTTACAATTAACTAAGATTTTTCCTAATTCGGTGCAACTCTACCCGTCCGCTGTAGGACATACAATGTGGCCTCGCCTGAAATTTAAAATAAATGTGATCCAGGTCACATAATTTAGGTGAATTTGAACCAAAAATCCATCAGTATCACTTCTAAATTGTCCATTTAATGAACAAATAACACTCAGATATATTCTGTATTGCCGAATAATCATGCACAAGTATGAACTAACCCGGCACGTTACTTGCCGGGGGTTGACAAGTTACAAATTTCAAAAACACTCAACATATCTAAGATAGAAACACCCAAATAAATCATTGAAAAACAAAGAATATTATCAAGGTCAATACGTAAGTATTTTCTTACGTTTTCGGCGGGGTAATTGTTGCGAAGGGGTAAAAACCCTTGTTTTTGAGGGGGATATATTTGTATGATTTCCGTTAAGATAGCGCTTTCACTCACCTTATGCGGGTTTAGCGCGATTCATTACATAAGAATATTTAATGAATAATTATGATAAGCATCACATGAATGTCATCTTCCCCCCTTGCGCGTGCTAAAAAATCGCGCTAATGCTGAGGAAAAGCTAATGTACAGATACGTTCGGAGGGTACCATGAGTTACTCCCATATCCTTGTTTCTGTTTCTGTTTCTCCCGAAAGCCATCAACTGGTCGCCAAAGCGGTTGCCATCGCCCGACCGACCCAAGCACGCATTACTCTCGTCACGCTGTCTGCTGACCCTGAAATGTACAATCAACTGGCTGCGCCAATGCTGGAAGATATTCGTGATGTGATTCAGGAGGAAACCCAACAATTTCTGGATGAACTTATCGCTCGGGCAGAATATCCCATCGCACAAACACTTTGCGCGTCCGGCGAATTAAGCGCGAGGATACTTGATATATGTCACAAACAGAATGTGGATCTGGTGATTTGCGGAAACCATAACCACAGTTTTTTCTCTCGGACAGCCTGTTCCGCTAAAACAATTGTTAGCAACAGTAAAGTAGATGTGCTGTTAATTTCACTCAGCGCAGCGTAATGCGCTGAGTGAAATTATATTCAGGCAAGTTTAGGGAAAGTTGCGACCTTTTTTTGCAGGTTGCTCTCCACACTGCGAGGCGTGATATGGTTCAGGTCTTCAATAAAGCGCGCCTGCCAGTGGTCGATATCGTTCTCGCGGATGACTTTCATCATATCCGCATGGCGTGAGATACGCTCCGTGAGCGGCATATTCAGCGCCCGGTGCAAGGCGTTAGCCACGTCATCCCGATCGTATGGATTGACGATCAGCGCAGAGGTCAGCTCATTAGCGGCACCGGCAAACTGCGACAGCACCAGCACGCCAGGGTCAGCCGGATCCTGTGCGGCAACGTACTCTTTCGCCACCAGGTTCATGCCGTCACGCAGCGGCGTGACCAGCCCGACATCCGCATAGCGGAACACTTTCATCAGGATTTTGCGTTCAAAGTGCTGGTTGAGGTAGAACAGCGGCGTCCAGCCCAACTGACCGTAACGGCCATTAATGCGCCCGGCTTCGGTTTCCAGCTGGTGACGAATATCCTGATAAGCCTGCACCTCACCACGTGAGGTTGGCGCGATCTGGGTATAGCGGATCTTACCGTGATGCTCGGGATATTTTTCCAGCAGGGTCTCGTAAGCCAGGAAGCGTTCCGGCAACCCTTTTGAATAATCGAGACGCTCTACGGAAAAGATGTTTTTTACGTTCTTCAGCTCTTCTTTAAGCTGCGCAAGCTTAGGCGGCAGCGGCCCGGATGCCTGTCCGGCAATCTCTTCCGGCTCAATACCAATCGGATAGACCTCGGTGCGGAAGCGCTTGCCCCATGCAGAGTGAGAGTCATCGTCATGAGCCGTCAGCCGCGTTTTGCTGGCCACGCTTTCAAGGAAGGCCAGACGGTCGTTTTCGGTCTGGAAGCCCAGCAGATCATAATCACAGAGATCTTCGAGCAGCTCGTCCCCTGGCGGCAGCGCGTTGAAAATTTCAGGCGTCGGGAACGGGATATGCAGGAAGAAACCGATGCGGTTGTTGACGCCGCGTTTGCGTAGCTCGCTGGCAAACGGCAGCAGGTGGTAATCGTGGATCCATACGACATCGTCCTCCTGCACTAACGGCTGCAGTTTGTCGGCCAGCAGGCTGTTGACCCGCGAGTACCCTTCCCAGGCCTCACGCTTAAACTTCACCAGGTCGAGGCGATAGTGGAAGGCTGGCCAGAGTACGGCATTGGAGAACTGGCAGTAATACTCATCATAATCCTGTTCACTGAGATTAAACGAGGCCCAGGTGATGTTCCCGCGTGTCACCTTTTTTAGCGGTTTATCCTCGTTGCCAATCTCTCCACTCCAGCCAAACCAGAGTCCACCCGTATTTTTTAACGCCCCCAGCACCCCTACAGCCAGGCCACCTGCGCTGGCTTTTTTGTCGTCCGGGGGAGCGATGCGGTTAGAAACTACGATCAAGCGACCCATAAGGTTTTCTCCTGTTAATTTGCGCTATTTCTTTTTCTTGTTGATGATTAGCGGCTTTTATTACCCATTGCCAGACGTCGGATACCGTTGCCAGCCGCCAGCTGGCTTTGGTCTCACCCGCGCCGACTTTCACTGATACCCCTTTAAGCTGATTAACCACTTCAAAGCCATGCTCATCGGTCAGGTCATCGCCAAAGAACACCGGCGTTCTGCCGAGGAAAGGCGCTTCATGCATAAAGGCAGAGATAGCTTCGCCCTTGTGGATGCCCCTCGGCTTAATTTCAACAACACATTTACCCGGCTGCAGTGACAGTTGCGGATTGTCACGCACTATCTGCTCCGCCAGGTTAAGGACTTCCTGCTGATACTCGGGCGCCCGGCGATAGTGGATCGCAAAGGCCATACCTTTGGCTTCAAGTTCGGTGCCAGGCAGCCATAAAAGCGCCGTCGTCAGCTGCGCATGCAGCGTCTGGACCAGATCCGGGGGAAGGGAAACGGATTGCGAATGACCATGGATGTCGCGGCGCTCCGCTCCGTGTACACCGGCAAGCGGGAAACGGTAGGGTTCGGCGAGCTGATCCAGCTCGGCCATTGAACGCCCTGAAATCAATGCCAGTGCTCCCTGATTCATATCTGCAAGCTTCTTCAGCGCCTGTAACACCTCTGCGGGAACTTCTACCTCATCAGGATGCGGCTTGATGGTTGCCAGTGTCCCGTCGAGGTCAAAAAAGTACGCATAGTTTTCAGCAAGTAATGGCGGTGAAGTTAACGTATCGGCCACCCTGATCCTCCTTACAGTTGGCGAGATGAAAAACTGTTAACATCTCAGTAGCCATGTAAGTATAGACAGTGTGACGGCGCTCGCCATTTGACATCCCCCTTCCCGCTGCGGCTGGAAAGGGGGTGAAGGTCGCGACTACACTTAAAAGTTAAGTCGCGGAAGGCAGGAAAAACCTTAAACAGTACGCTTCGCTTTTTGTTTGTAACGGTCGAAGATCACCGCTGCAAGCAGGATCAGGCCACGTACCACATACTGCGAGAACGGGGAGATGTTCAGCAGGTTCATCGCGTTCTCAACCGTGCCCAGGATCAGGATACCTGCCACCACATATGAGATTTTTCCGATGCCGCCTTTCAGCGATACCCCACCCAAAACGCAGGCAGAGATAACAATCAGCTCATAACCGATGGAGGTCATCGGCTGGCCGCTGGTCATACGCGAGGCCAGAATAATCCCCGCCGCCGCCGACACCAGGCCAGAGAGCACGAAGATAATGATTTTGGTGCGTACCACCGGCACACCCGCCAGACGCGCTGCCTCTTCATTACCGCCAATCGCCAGCGTGTTACGGCCAAAGGTGGTTCTGTTCAGCAGGAAGCCAAAAATAATCAGACAGCCCACCGTCAGCCAGATAGGTGCTGGCAGACCGAGCCAGTTTGCATAGCCGAGGGTGAAGAAGCGCTCGTCTTCAATCCCTACCGCTTTACCGTCAGAGATGATATAGGCCAGCCCGCGTACAATCTGCATGGTGGCGAGGGTGGTGATCAGGGCGTTGATTTTCAGCCGCGCAATCACGAAGCCGTTGACCAGCCCGCTCAGCACACCGAGCAGCAACCCGGCCGCCACGCCAATCCACAGGCTTTCGGTCATATTAATGACCACCGCCGTGGTGACCCCGGCACAGGCGATGACCGAGGCCACCGACAGGTCGAAGTCGCCGGACGCCAGACAGAACAGCATCCCGCAGGCGACCATCCCGGACATCGAGATAGCCAGGCCCAGCCCCTTCATATTAATGAAGGTGGCAAAGTTAGGTACAAAGATGGCGCAGCCGAGGAACAGCACGGCGAAGACCACCAGCATGCCGTATTGATCCCAGATCCGCCCAAAGCTGAAGGCCGTTTTCGGCGCTCTGGTTGTAGTGACAGAGGACATCTTATTCTCCTTGCTCAGGCGACAGCCTGGCTGACTTTAGGCATGGCGAGGCTTAACGCCTGTTGTTCATTCGCCTGTTCATGAAGCAATTCACCGGCAATGGCTCCTTCACGCATCACCACGATGCGGTCGGCCACACCCAGCACTTCCGGCAGATCGCTGGAGGCGAAGAGCACCGCCACGCCACGTTTTGCCAGTGCGTAAATCACGTTATAAATTTCGTGCTTCGCCCCCACGTCGATACCGCGGGTCGGTTCATCAAGCAGGATCACCTTCATCTCTTCCGACAGCCAGCGACCCAGGATTGCCTTCTGTTGGTTCCCGCCGGAGAGGTTCATGATCAGCTGCTCAGCGCCCGGCGTTTTGATGTTGAGCGAACGAATGTGGTGATCGGCATTGTCGACCTCCCACGTATCGTTAATCAGACACCCCGCACGGATGGTCTTGCGCCGCGCCGAGATATTGATGTTGTCCCGCACCGAGTGCACCGGGATGATCCCTTCGGCTTTACGGTCTTCCGGGCAGAGCATCATCCCCGCGCGAATGGCGTGCGCCGGTTTTTGAATATCGACCGGTTGCCCGTCGATAAATACCTGGCCGCCGGTAATGCGGGTGCCGCCAAACAGCCCTTTCATCAGTTCGCTGCGCCCTGCCCCCACCAGCCCGAACAGGCCGACGATTTCACCGCTGCGCACGGTAAGGCTGATGGGCGTGCGTACGCCAGGGGCTTTCACCTCTTCCAGACGCAGCAGCTCGCCGCCGTACTGACGCGGTTCCCAGTGGTAAATATCGCCCAGCTCGCGGCCTACCATCGCCTGCACCAGCTGGTCGTGGTTGACCTGCTGCATATCGGTGAAGGTGCGAACATAACGGCCATCTTTAAATACGGTAATGGCATCGCTGAGGGCGAAGATCTCTTCCATACGGTGCGACACATACAGAATGATGCGCCCCTCTTTACGCAGCTCGCGGATTACCCGGAACAGGTTTTCGATTTCGCGCGCCGACAGCGAGCTGGTTGGTTCATCAAAGGCAATGACTTTGGCATTACGCGCCAGCGCTTTGGCAATCTCTACCATCTGCCACTGGCCGATGGAGAGGTATTTCAGCGGGGTCTGCGGGTCAATATCCAACCCGAGATGTTTCAGCTGCAGACCGGCTTCATAGTTGAGCAGCGAACGGTTCACAAACCCGCCCTTATGCGGAAGCTGCCCAAGATAGATGTTTTCCGCCACCGTCATCTCCGGGACCAGGTGCAGTTCCTGGTAGATGATGGCGACGCCCGCGTTCAGCGCGGCGGTGGTGTCGGCAAACGCGACTTCCCGGCCCTGTAGCGCCAGGGTGCCCGTCGTGGGGGCATAGTTACCGCTGAGGATCTTCAGCAGCGTGGATTTTCCGGCGCCGTTCTCCCCCATCAGGGCATGAACCTGACCCGGGTAGCAGTCAAAGCTGATGTCGGTCAGCGCGTTGACACCGGGAAAGGTTTTGCCGATGCCGCGAAATGAGAGATACGGTTCAGACTGTTGCATAACGTCTCCGAGGATCGAGTAGTGAACGTCTGGCCCCCCGCGACTGCCGGGGGGCGCAATCACAGTAAATTACTTATCGCCCAGTCCTTTTTTCTCCAGCTCAGCTTTGAAGTTGTCGCGGGTGATCAGCACCACGTCGGTCACTTCGGTAAATTTCGCTGGCTCTTCGCCTTTGGTTACCCAGTTGTAGAGCATTTCGCTGGATTTGTAGCCGTGTACGTCCGGGCTTGGCAGCAGGGAGCCGTAGAAGCCGGTCGCCTGTGCTTTAGAGAGTTCGCTCACCGCGTCCACGCCGTTGATGCCGATACCGATCACGTCTGCCGCTTTAAAGCCCTGGCCTTCGGTGGCGCGCACGCCGCCGAGCACGGTGTTGTCGTTCATCCCGACCACCAGCCAGTGTTTCACTTCAGAGTGCTGAACCAGCATGGAGTTGGCCGCATCGAAGGCACCCGGGATATCGTTAGATTTGGTTGGCACTTTGTAGATCTGTTTTTCCGGGAAGCCGGCCGCTTTCAGAGCATCCATCGAGCCGGAGGTACGACGGCGCGCGGTATCCAGCTCATCAGCAGTGATGGCCATCACGGCGGTGTCTTTCACATCCCAGCCGCGTTTTTGCATCTCTTTGTACAGCTCCTGACCCTGGCGCTCACCGATTTTGGTCGCGGCCATCATCACCAGCGGCACGGTATCCATTGGCTTGCCTTTGGCGTTAACGAACTGATCGTCTACCGCGATGACTTTCATGTCATAACCACGCGCTTTCGCCACGATGGCGGAGCCGAGCTTCGGATCGGGCGTACAGATAACAAACCCTTTCGCGCCGCTGGCCGCCAGGCTGTCGATAGCGTTAAGCGTTTTTTCACCGTCCGGTACGGCAATTTTGATCACTTCGAAGCCCAAATCTTTCCCGGCTTTGTCAGCGAATTTCCACTCCGTCTGGAACCACGGCTCTTCCGGCTGTTTCACCAGAAAACCGAGCTTTAAGTTCTCAGCCATAGCGGATTGTGACATAACGGCAGCCAGACCGATGGCCGCCAGCGCTTTAGTAAATTTGTGCATGGTTAACTCCAGCTTTAGCGTTCTAATTTGTAGGGGAAACAACATCTCAATTCTATTTAATCGGACTTAAAACAAGGCATTAGCGCCAACCGTGTTTAAAGCGCATTTGCTTGAGATAGTTTTAGCGGGAAATTAATCATCCATAAGAGAGCGCCATCACAACGCAGAATTACAGTAATTGCGTACATACATTCAGCGAAAAATGACATAAATAGAGCGGGATTTGTCAGACAATTAGAAAGAGGGGAAGCAGATTAGTCCATAAGATCAGCTAAGATATCCTTGTGAGCCGGGCGCAGGCGCGCCCGACCATATTACCAGGGATAGTAGATGTGTTCGGCGTGGTCGCGAACCGGTGCGTCATCGCCCAACAGCCGCGCCGAGAGGGTCAGCGCGAAGTCGAAGGCATGGCCCAGACCTTTGCCGCTGATGAGGTTGCCATCTTCCACCACCGGGGCATCGACATACACGCCATCCTGGATCGGCTGCCAGAGATCGCCCGAACAGACGTAGCGACGGCCTTTGAGTAAGCCGTTCCCGCCCAGCACGCGCGCAGCGGCAGAACAGATGGGCGCGATAATCTTGCCCGCTTCGTCATGCGCGGCGACAAAACGCAGGACTTCTGCGCTGGCCGCCAGGTTGACGCTGCCCTGCGGGCCGCCTGGTAATACCACGGCGTCGTAGTACGTTTCGATTTTGTCGCTCAGGGTATGGTCTGCGACCATCGGGATATTGTGGTAGCTCACCACCGCACGCGAATCGGCGCAGGCCAGGGTTTCGACATGAATATTGAGACGGCGCAGGATATCGATAGTGATGATCGCTTCTGCCTCTTCAAATCCGGGTGCCAACAGCACCGCCACGTTTGCCATAAATAACTCCATGAGATAAAAGATAAAACAATGTTTCATTTTCACAGAGTGGAGGACGGCAAACTCCCTGCGGGATCACAAATCGCACTATTTCGGGCAAAAATGATCCGGCGCAAGTTGCGTCGGGTGTAAAAATTGATTAATTATAAGAATTATCTTTATTCCATCTGGCAGGAATAATTTTCCATTATCTTGCTATGCGCATATATCATCGCAACGCTGAAAAACATGAAATACGCCCCTTCATCGAAACGCTTTAATTTTATACAAAAACATGTATAACATAGGGTTAGCTATTACTTACCTTCGCTTCGGTCACGGCAGATGCTTCATTTGTTTTAATTTCTCGTGGTGAGTAAGCTTTAGTAAGAATATATTCATAAGGATTTTCTTATAAACAGTTCGCTGTTATTATTATTTTTACCCGATGCCTGCAATGAATATGGGCTCACATACAGGGAAAACAGAATGCTTTTATTCTGTAGTGAACTATCGTTAATGATGATTATTTTTTAGGTTGCATAAACGAAGAAAAGGGAATGGATATGGCTATCTCGGACATGATTAACAAGCTCAACACGCAAATGAACCTTGAGTTCCAGGCGTCAAATCTCTCTTTGCACCTCAGCGAGTGGTGCTCAGAACATCAGCTAACCGGTTCCGCGACCTTTCTGCGCACCCAGGCACAGAGCAACGTCACCCAGATGATGCGCGTTTTCGATATTCTGAAAGCGTCTGGCGCCATGCCGGTACTTAAGCCGGTGGAGATGACTGATGAAGACTGTAGCTGCCTGGAAGCAGTTTTCCAGCGCTCGCTGGAGGAGTATGAACAACGCTGCCTGACGCTGAATCAATTAACGGATGAAGCGCGTAAAATGCAGGACATCTCCACGCTCAACTTCCTGCACGATATTGAAAAAGAACAGCAGCACGATGGGGTATTACTGAAAACCGTTCTCGATGAAATTCGCCAGGCGCATCGCACCGGTTTGGGTCTGGAACAGACCGATCGTCACCTGCTCAACATTGTTCACTCTCAGCACCACTGATCCTCTGCTTTACGTCACTTACCCGGCCTGCGCCGGGTAATGTTGTTACAGGCTTGTAACCAACTCCTTGCTTTTATTAATCTTTAACAAATCCGATCTGGCTCCCACCCAATAACCCTACTCCGTGTAATGATTTGCGAAAATTTCATTTTCACAGACGAGGGATACGCATGATTACCGTTGAATTTATTGTCATTATTGTGTGCCTGTTAATCGGCACCCGGTTCGGAGGGATGGGACTGGGCCTGATCAGCGGCATAGGCCTGTTTATTCTCACTTTTGTCTTTGGGCTCCAGCCCGGTAAACCCCCGGTGGACGTCATGCTGACGATCCTTGCCGTCATTGGCTGCGCCGCCACGCTCCAGAGCGCCGGGGGACTGAATGTGATGATGCAGCTTGCCGAACGGCTGCTGCGGCGGCATCCGCAACATATCACCCTGCTCGCCCCTTTCACCACCTGGATGCTGACCTTTCTGTGCGGCACAGGCCATGTGGTCTATACCATGTTCCCCATCATTGCCGACATTGCGTTGAAAAAAGGCATCCGCCCCGAGCGCCCGATGGCAGTGGCCTCCATTGCTTCGCAGATGGCCATCACCGCCTCTCCGGTGTCGGTTGCCGTCGTCTCTCTGGTGTCAATTCTTGCTGCGCAGCACGGCGTCGGTCAGGCGTTTGGCATTCTGCAGATCCTCGCGATTTCAGTCCCGGCCTCGCTGGCGGGCGTAGCCATTGCCGCCCTCTGGAGCTTACGCCGCGGCAAGGATCTGGCCGACGACGAGGCGTTTCAGGCCAGGCTAAAAGATCCTGAGCAGCGGAAATTCATTTATGGCAGCACCGACACCTTAATGAATCAGCGTTTCCCGAAGCAGGCCTACTGGTCAACCTGGATCTTCTTCGCCGGGATTGCCGTGGTGGTACTGCTGGGTGCCCTGCCCGAGCTGCGTCCGGCCTTTGAGGTGAAAGGCAAGCTGACGGCGCTGTCGATGAACCTGGTGATCCAGATGATGATGCTGATCGCCGGGGCCGTGATGTTAATGGTGTGCAAAGTGAATGCCGCTGCGATCTCAAACGGCGCGGTGTTTAAGGCCGGGATGGTGGCGATTTTCTCGGTGTTTGGCGTGGCATGGATGAGCGATACCTTTTTCCAGGCGCATCTGGATGAACTGAAGATGGCCCTCGAGGGCGTGGTGAAAAGCCATCCCTGGACCTACGCTATCGTGCTGTTCCTGGTCTCGAAACTGGTTAATAGCCAGGCGGCAGCGTTGACGGCGGTCGCGCCGATGGGGTTAATGCTGGGGGTTGATCCGAAGATGCTGATTGCCTTCTTCCCGGCGTCGTATGGCTATTTTGTTCTGCCGACCTACCCCAGCGACCTCGCCTGCATTGGCTTTGACCGCTCGGGCACCACGCGCATTGGCAGGTTTATCATCAACCACAGCTTTATTATGCCCGGTCTTATCGGAGTAAGCTGTGCCTGTGCGGTGAGCTATCTGCTGGTGCAAACCTTCATGTAACCTGCATTCCGGGCGACCCTGGGTCGCCCGTTCACATTATTCTCACAAAACCATTTCTAAATTCAAAACGTCGGTTTATTTTAGTGAGACTCGCCCTGCGGCGTGAACTTCAGTTCAATCAGCGCAATGGCTTTCTGGATGGCGCGTAGCGTGACCGGGTCGGCTGACGCGGGATTGCTGGCGAAATCGATATTTTTGAGCTGGCTGGACATCTTCTCGCGCACCTCAGCCGGGGCGAGGATTTCAATCACATCAAGGATTTGTTTGATAACCAGCTGACACGCAACAACGTCAGAGATCAGTTCCTGGTCGGCACTCAGGTTTTGAGACATAGGCTTCTCCTGTTTTAAAGGCCGCCATAGTAGCAAAACGCCCGCCCTGATGCGGCCTGCAGGCATAAAAAAACCTGCCGAAGCAGGTTTTTTTATCAGAACATCGCGCCTGGCGGTACGTCCTTGAAGGTCTTGCAGTAGGATTCGAACATGCTTTTAAGGATTTTGCGCAATTTCATTGTTTTACTCCGGCTCTTTGTTATGCAGGTGTTATCGTTGATGCGCCTATAATATGACCGCCATCACAAAAATCAATTATTTTGTGATATTCATCACGGCAGTTTATTTAAAATAAAACAGTGTTCCTGTTAAAAATAAAATCAAATCAGGCAATTAGCAGCGTGCTTGTTCCTGTAAATTTTTAAAAAAATTTTGAAGTGGCAGAGGAAAAATGACCGAAAACATCTCCGGTAAAGCGGCCAGCGGGATCTCCCCCGCTGCGCTGTTAGTCGCGGGCGCGTTCTTTATGGAGTTTCTCGATGGCACGGTGATCGCCACCGCGCTGCCCGATATGGCGAAAAGCTTTGGCGTGCAGGCGGTGGATCTCAATATCGGGATCAGCGCATATCTCATCACCCTGGCGGTGTTGATCCCGGCCAGCGGCTGGATCGCCGACCGGTTTGGCGCGCGCAAAGTCTTTACCCTGGCGCTGGCGATCTTCACCCTCGCCTCGGTGCTGTGCGGCCTCGCCACCAGCGTCGATCAGTTCGTCGCCATGCGCGTGTTGCAGGGAATGGGGGGCGCGCTGATGGTACCGGTTGGCCGACTGGCGGTGCTACGCACCACCCCGAAGCATCTGCTGATCACTGCCATCGCCACTTTGACCTGGCCCGCGCTGGTGGCTCCCATTATCGGCCCGCCGCTGGGCGGGTTTATCACCAGCTATGCCAACTGGCGCTGGATCTTCTTTATTAACGTGCCGCTGGGGCTGATTGCCATCGTGCTGGCGCTGCGCATTATCCCCGATATCAGTGAAGAGACTCGTCGTCCATTCGATACCCCGGGCTTTATCGCCACCTCGGTGGCAATGGTCAGCCTGGTTTGTGCCATGGAGATGATGGGGGCGCAGCAGGTGAATACCACGCTGACCCTTGCTCTGTTGGCGACGGGCGTGGTCACTTTGATGTATGCGCTGCGGCATTTCAGGCGCGCCCGGTGGCCGATGATCCGCCTCGATGCCCTCCAGGTGCCCACCTTTCGCGTGACCATGTACGGCGGCTCGCTGTTTCGCGCCTCCATCAGCGCCGTCCCTTTTTTGCTGCCGCTGCTGTTCCAGGTGGGATTCGGCATGGATGCGTTCCACTCCGGTTTGCTGGTGCTGGCGGTGTTTGTTGGCAACCTGACCATTAAACCGGCGACCACCCCTCTGCTGCGTGGGCTGGGGTTTAAAAAACTGCTGCTGATCAACGGCGCGCTGAACGTGCTGGCTCTGCTGGCCTGTGCGTTCCTGACGCCGCAGACCCCGGTGTGGGTCATTATGCTGGTGCTCTATCTGGGCGGCGTGTTTCGTTCCATACAGTTTACCGCCATCAGCACCCTCGCCTTTGCCGATGTCCCTTCCCCGCAGATGAGCTATGCCAACACCCTGTTCTCTACTGCCACTCAGCTGGCGGTAGGGCTGGGGATCACCCTTGGTGCTATCGGGATCCGTATTGGCGAACTGTGCAGCGAGATGCTGGGGATAGACGCGCTACCGGGGATCAGCTTCCGGCTGGCCTTTGTGGCGATTGCGCTGGTCTGTCTGCTGGGGATGTTCGATACCCTGCGGCTGGTGAAAGATGCCGGCAGTGCGGTATCCAGCAAGCGGGCATAAAAAAAGCCAGCATAAGCTGGCTTTTCCTGGCGTTGGCAACTTAGCCAATAATACCGCGGACAAAAGCTTCGATCTCTTTATCCTGGCAGTTCTCGAAGAAGCACTGCTGGAAACGCTGGCCGGTTACTGCCGTTTTCACCAGCTCTGGATCGATAGCGCGCAGGGTATCGAGATAGTTCTCTTTAACAACCGCGGCTTTCACCTGATTCAGAATACCGGCGTTGCGAACCTGAGGCTCTTTACGCTCTGGCGGATAACCTTCGCCGTTACGGCCAGTGAAGGCTTTTTCAAAGATGAAGCGAACGTTCAGCTCTGCGCCCCAGCCGAAGCCTTTGGCGAACGGCAGGGACAGCGCGTTACCGTTGTTGATCTGGGCGAACAGGAAGGCATCCGCTGGATCGATGCAGTAGCCGCATACCACACCCGGGTGGATGTTCAGGGACATCAGCGCGCCCTGGCCTGTGCCGCAACCGGTCACAACGAAATCAACCGCTTTCGAGTTCAGCAGAATGCTCGCCATGATCCCCAGATGGATGTAGGTCAGGTGGTGATCGTTTTCGTCGCTCATCCCAACGTTGTAGACCGGGAAACCTTTCTCTTCAGCAACGGCGTTCAATTCCTTGAGGATGATGGCGTTTTTTGGCGCCTGGCTGTTTTCCATCATCAATGCAATTTTCATTCTTCGTCTCCTGAATGCGATGCGGGGCATCCCGCTGTGAATAGCTTACCTGTCCAACCTTACTACTAAGCAAACACACTTTCAAATTAAGTGAAAAATAGTTTCAAAAAACAAAGATGCGCTCACAATTTTGTGCTCAGAAGCGTTTTAACCGCCGACCGTTGGGCGGATGGCATAGAATTGAAAGAGCCGGGGGTCGTGGCAAAGAGAAGGGGCAGAACAGGCGTTTAATCCTGGCATTGCGGCACACGTCTGGCGGTAGTATAGATTATTTCAACGCATTCAGAGTGTTCTATGAAGAGATTATGCACTGGCGGCCTGCTCCTGTTGCTGGCGGGCTGTAGCGTTACCCGGCAAGCAGAGGTTAGCAGCGTCGATGTCACCTCAGGCGTCGTCATGCTCAATTACGATCAGGCCATGTTGCAGAACGCCCGCTATGACGATTACGTTACCAGCGGCACGGCGACCCGTGAATGCCAGGCGATGGGATACAGCACGGCCATGGCTTACGGCCAGCCAGTCAAAACCTGTAGTCTCATCAGCGGCTCGCTGTGCCTTAATGAAACCATGACCATTCAATATCAGTGTCATGGCTATGCCCCCCGGCCCATCGTTACCACCTATTATTAATTCCGTTGCCAGCGATCTCGCTGGCAATAATATGTTTAAACACGAAACAGAATAATTCTCATTAATAATGTTGAATTACCCGCAATGCGTTTTATTCCCATTCGTATTGTGATTAATTAAATAATAATTTTACTTTTTGCAAATATATAAATAACAAATTATAGTGTCGCTCTCGTTGGCCAGTGAATAATAAAACGGAGCTACACCATGCTTAAAACCGAAATGATCGACAAGCTCAATGAGCAAATGAATCTGGAACTTTATTCCTCCCTGCTCTATCAACAGATGAGCGCCTGGTGTAGCTATCACAGTTTTGAAGGCGCAGCGGCATTTATGCGCCGTCACGCGCAGGAAGAGATGACCCACATGCAGCGTCTCTTTGATTATCTTACCGATACCGGCAGCCTGCCGCGCATTACCCCGGTGGCATCGCCTTTTGCAGAGTACGCATCGCTGGACGAATTGTTCCGCGCCACCTACGAGCACGAGCAGCTGATCACCCAGAAAATTAACGAACTGGTTCATGCGGCCATGACCAGCCAGGATTACGGCACCTTTAATTTCCTGCAATGGTATGTGGCAGAACAGCACGAAGAAGAGAAGCTGTTTAAATCTGTTCTCGATAAATTGTCGCTGGCCGGGAAATCAGGTGAAGGGCTGTACTTTATTGATAAAGAGCTGTCTACACTCGATGCACAAAATTAATATTACAGCGGCGCCTTCTGGCGCCGCGTTATTATTAATGGCGACAAATTTTACTTTCGTGCGTTGAAAAGCCCGCCGCTGACGGAATAAATTTCCCGCGTGCGGCCAGAAATGCCACCAGCTCTGCCGCCGTCATGTCCGACGCCGAACAGGTGTGAAAACGCGCCGCCTCACCAAACCGCGCGGTGATGGCCGCCACCAGACTCTCTTCGGTGTACTCTTCACCGGAATCAATCATCATCGTCAGCACGTCGTGCCCGTGAATGGATGTCATAAAGCCTCCAGAATAAAAGGCGCAGCCTACCCCTTTGCCCCCCTGCCCGCCTTGCGCTGGCGCAGGTTTACATGCAGCCCGCACAGCTGGTGCAGCGCCAGTCCTGTTTATTGACTGCCTGATAAAACTGGCGATAGCTGTCGGTTTCCAGCGGGATGGCGTGATCGAAAAAGAGATCGGTCAGCCAGTCGACGTTGTCGATAATCCAGTCGTCTTCCGGTAAGCCCTGGGCAAAGGTTTCATCCTCGGGATCAATAATCGAGTAAATCGCCCAGGTCCCCATATCCTTTTCCTGCCGCGCCTCCGGCAAGGTTACGGCCTGCCCCTGCCAGGTGATGATCCAGTGTCCATGACACAATAAATTGCCTGAGCGACTCCATGTTGCACAAAAGGGGTTTTCGCCGGTCATCGCTATCTCACTTTTTTTGATTATTTATAAGAAACGTTTACGTTACGCCTGATTATCGAACGAAAACATTGCTCTTATGTAGTAGACGAATACCCCCACTTTCATGGGCATACGACCAGGCCATCGAAGCCATCAACTTCCGTAAAGATGGATTTACAGCTGTTGTAACGCCGGTTTGACGACGCTGCATTTTTCCCTTACGCTGCGCGGCAGATTTTGTCGCGATAGTGCAAGGCCGTAGAGGAAAACGTGAAGAACAGAACGCTGGGAAGTATTTTTATCGTCGCCGGAACGACGATTGGCGCAGGAATGCTGGCGATGCCGCTGGCCGCAGCGGGCGTCGGGTTTGGCGTGACGCTGGTATTGTTAGGCGTGCTCTGGGCGCTGATGTGTTACACCGCCCTGCTGCTGCTCGAAGTGTATCAGCACGTTCCCGCCGATACCGGGCTGGGAACTCTGGCCGGGCGCTATCTGGGCCGCTTCGGCCAGTGGATTACCGGATTCAGCATGATGTTCCTGATGTATGCCCTGACTGCGGCCTATATCAGCGGCGCGGGCGAGCTTATCGCCTCCAGCATTAACGACTGGTTTAACGCGGATATTTCACCGACCACCGGGGTGATCTTCTTTACCCTGATCGGCGGGGGCGTGATATGCGTGGGCACCTCGCTGGTGGATCTGTTCAACCGTTTCCTGTTCTCGGCAAAAATCCTCTTCCTGGTGGTGATGCTGGTGCTGCTGGCACCGCACATTCATAAGGTCAACTTACTGACCCTGCCGCTGGAGAAAGGGCTGGCGCTGTCGGCTATTCCGGTCATTTTTACCTCGTTTGGCTTCCACGGTAGCGTGCCGAGTATTGTCAGCTATATGAATGGCAACGTGCGCAAGCTGCGCTGGATCTTCATCACCGGCAGCGCCATTCCGCTGGTGGCGTACATCTTCTGGCAGATGGTGACCCTGGGCAGCATCAACTCGTCCACCTTTATGGGGATGCTGGCCAGCCATACCGGTCTGAACGGACTGCTACAGGCCCTGCGGGAAGTGGTTGCCTCGCCGCATGTGGAGCTGGCGGTGCATCTGTTTGCGGATCTCGCTCTGGCGACGTCGTTCCTTGGCGTGGCGCTGGGCCTGTTTGATTACCTTGCCGACCTGTTCCAGCGCAGCCGCACTGTTAGCGGGCGTTTACAGACCGGGGCGATCACCTTCCTGCCGCCGCTGGCTTTCGCTCTGTTCTATCCGCGCGGGTTTGTGATGGCGCTAGGGTATGCGGGTGTGGCGCTGGCGGTGCTGGCGCTGCTGCTGCCGTCGCTGCTGGTCTGGCAGAGCCGTAAGCACCATGCCACCGGCGACTACCGGGTACCTGGCGGCAAACCGGCGCTGTGCCTGGTCTTCGCCTGCGGGATAGCGATAATTCTGGTGCAATTCGGGATTGCGGCGGGGCTGCTGCCGGAAGTGGGATAATAAACGCAGTAACGCCGGGTGGCGCTGTGCTTACCCGGCCTACAGGCATCGTAGGCCCAGGCAAGCGCAGCGCCGCCGGATATGATTAATGCAGACAGCAGTTCTTGAATTTTTTACCGCTGCCGCACGGGCACGGATCGTTACGACCGACTTTGGTACCGTTGATCACCGGCTGCTGGGTGACAGTCGCTTGCGGGTTGGCAATCCAGTAGTTATAGAGGCGCAATGCCGCCGGACGAATATTTTCAATGCTCTGCTGGAACTCCTCTTCGCTGAAGGTATCCAGGCGCTCAAAGTTCTCTTCAGAACCGTGCAGGGCAATAAGATCCAGATCGGCACGCAGCGATTCCGGCAGGGATGACCAGTCGGTCAAGGCCACGCCGCGCATATAGCCGAAGCACCACTCTTCCACCACGGTATAGGTTTCACCGTCGACGTCGTTCATGCCGAACATCGGTTCAAACTGATCCGGGTAATCGCTCAGGCGCTCGGCGATATCGTTCAGATGCTTGAAGCAGAGATCGATAAAGCGGTTCATCTCGCGATCGTTCTTCCAGCGCGGAATGTTTTTCTCGCCGCCCCAGACCGCCACCAGCCAGCGATCCGGCTCCACCACCACCGGGCCGGACAGCACCGCGGTCATCATCCCGTCGAGTTCGGAGACGTCCATAATGGACTCGCCGTCATGACCGTAGGTCATTAAGGTCTCTTCCAGCCATTCCATTTCGGTTTCGTTTAACGGGCCTTCGGTCATGGGTAAATCTCCTGCAGAATAGAATTGCGTGCAGGGTAACACAGAAACCCCGCTAAACGGTGCCCTTCCCCTGCTTATCCCCGGCGCTTTATTGGTGCAAATCTGTCCAAATCGTGACCGCTGCACAACTTATGTGCTTTGTTGTTAATGAGATGTGATCCCCGCTGTAATTTCACTGCATGGTGCCGGGTGGCTTAAAACGGCGCTCTATACTGAAAATTGTCGAAACACAGGCAATACGCTGCCGTTCTGGCAACCATTTTGCTTACTGTTGTACTGAGGATCATCATCCTCAGGCAATCTCGCCTGTTTCTGCGGTATGTCGTCCGTTTTGTGTAATACGTTTTGGATTGGGTACGCCTCCGGCGTTCGACTACACAGGGTTCGTGCAAAAAACCACTCAGAAAAGGTACATAATAATGTCGCTGAAATTGATCAGAAGTCCTCTCTCTCTTGTGCTGGCAGGGTGTCTGGTGACGGCGTTTTCCGCCCAGGCTGATATCGTGATTGGCGTGGCGGGCCCCTTCACCGGGCCGAACGCAACCTACGGGGATCAATACTGGCACGGCGCGACGCAGGCCGCGGAAGACATTAACGCCGCGGGCGGCATTAATGGCGAGAAGATCAAACTGGTGCAGGGCGATGACGCCTGTGAACCGAAACAGGCGGTCTCGGTCGCGAACCGTCTGGTTGACCAGGATAAGGTCAAAGCCGTGGTCGGGCACTTCTGCTCCTCCTCTACCATGCCGGCCTCCGAAGTCTATAACGACGCGGGCGTACTGGCGATCACCCCCGGCTCCACCAACCCGCAGATCACCGAGCGCGGCATGAGCGATATGTTCCGCATGTGCGGTCGCGATGACCAGCAGGGTCAGGTCGCCAGCGATTTCATTATTGATAAGCTGAAAGCCAAACGGGTGGTGATCATTCACGATAAAGACACCTACGGCCAGGGGCTGGCCGATGCCACCAAAGCCGCCCTGGCGAAACGCGGCGTGAAGGATGTGATGTACGAAGGCCTGTCGCGTGGGGAGAAAGACTTTAACGCGCTGGTGACCAAAATCGGTGCCCAAAAGCCGGACGTGGTCTTCTTCGGCGGCTGCCACCCGGAAGCCGGCCCACTGGTGCGCCAGATGCGTGAGCAGGGCGTGCAGGCGAAATTCTTCTCCGGGGACTGCATCGTCAACGAAGAGATGGTCACTGCCGCCGGGGGTGCGCAATACACCAACGGCATCTATATGACCTTCGGTAAAGACCCACGCCTGATCCCGGAAGGCAAAGCGGTCATCGACAAATTCCGCGCCAGTAAATTTGAGCCGGAAGGCTACACCCTCTACGCCTACGCCTCCATTCAGGCCATTGCTGCGGCATTTAAAGGCGCGGGCGGTGCCGATCCGGCTAAGGCCAGCGAATGGCTGAAGGCCAATGCGGTGGATACCGTTATGGGCAAAAAATCCTGGGACAATAAAGGCGACCTGAAAGTCTCTGACTACGTGGTGTATGAGTGGGACGACAAGGGTAAATATAAGGAAGTGCAGTAACGGGACGGAATCACGCTCAACGTCGGTATGGCGACATACCGACGCACTAAAACCAGCGGGCCGCGCCAGCGGCCTAAAACACGAGCGCGCGATGATGGAAACTTTCTTTCTGCAGCAGTTAATAAATGGCTTAACGCTGGGGTCGGTCTACGGATTGATAGCCATCGGCTACACCATGGTTTACGGTATTATCGGCATGATTAACTTCGCCCACGGCGAAGTGTATATGATCTCCGCCTATCTCTGCGCTATCGGCCTGGCGCTCCTCTCCTTCTTCGGGCTGGAATCTTTTCCACTGCTGATCCTCGGCACGCTGGTCTTCACCATCGTGGTGACGGGGGTGTATGGCTGGACCATCGAGCGCATCGCTTATAAACCGCTGCGTAACTCCACGCGCCTGGCACCGCTGATCTCAGCCATCGGCATGTCGCTGATCCTGCAAAACTACGCCCAAATCAGTCAGGGGCCGCGCCAGCAGGGCGTGCCTACCATGCTCGACGGCGTGCTGCGATTCCATATTGGCGAAGGCTTTGTTCAGATCACCTACACCAAAGTCTTTATCCTGATCGCCTCGTTCACCGGGATGCTGTTGCTCACCTGGATCATCAGCAATACCCGACTCGGACGGATGTGTCGCGCCGTGCAGCAGGATCGCAAAATGGCGTCGATTCTGGGGATTAATACCGACAGGATCATCTCCCTGGTGTTCGTGATTGGCGCGGCAATGGCCGGGCTGGCAGGGGTGCTGATCACCATGAACTACGGCACTTTCGATTTTTACGCCGGGTTTATCATCGGGATTAAAGCCTTCACCGCCGCCGTCCTCGGGGGGATCGGCTCCCTGCCCGGCGCGATGCTGGGCGGCTTGATCCTCGGTATCGCCGAGGCGCAATTCTCCGGCGTGGTGAACTCCGACTACAAAGATGTGTTCTCCTTTGGCTTGCTGGTGGTGATCCTGATTTTCCGTCCGCAGGGACTGCTTGGCCGCCCTGTCGTGGCCAAGGTGTGAGGAAAAAAGATGACTGCACAAATCGTTTCGCACACCGTTTCCCAGGACGGTTTTTCGCTTAAACGCTGCCTTCTCGACGCCATTTTTGCAGGCATGGTGGCGTTGATCATTTTTGGTCCGGTGGCAGGCGTGGTCCTGGATGGCTACAGCTTTAACTTCGAAGGGCGTCGGCTGGCTTGGATCATCGCCACGGTGATGACCGGGCGTTTTTTACTGAGCGCCTTTTTATCTACCGCCCCGGGCCGCCGTGTGATGGCCCGTTTCGACAACGATAACGCCGGGGTTTACGTCCGTCCGCCGGAATACAAAAGTCGGATGCGCTGGATCCTTCCGCTGATTATCACCCTGGCAATCTGTTTTCCGTTCGTCGCCACCAAGTACGTGCTGACGGTGGCGATCCTCGGCCTGATCTACGTCCTGCTCGGCCTCGGGCTGAACATTGTGGTCGGGCTTGCGGGGCTGCTGGACCTCGGCTATGTCGCCTTTTACGCCATCGGTGCCTACGGCCTGGCGCTGGGGTATCAATATCTGGGGCTAGGCTTCTGGACCATGCTGCCGCTGGCGGCGCTGATGGCCGCCGCGGCCGGGGCGGTGCTTGGCTTCCCGGTGCTGCGCATGCACGGTGACTATCTGGCGATTGTGACCCTCGGCTTCGGGGAGATCATTCGCCTGGTGCTGAACAACTGGCTGACCTTTACCGGCGGGCCGAACGGTATCTCCGCCCCGCCGCCGACGTTTTTCGGGCTGGAGTTTGGGCGGCGAGCCAAAGAGGGCGGCGTGCCGTTCCATGAGTTCTTCAACCTGACCTTTAACCCGAATCTGAAGTTTATCTTCATCTATGTCGTTCTGCTGCTGGTGGTACTGCTGGTGCTGTACATCAAGCATCGTCTGACGCGGATGCCAATTGGCCGCGCCTGGGAGGCGCTGCGCGAGGACGAAATCGCCTGTCGCTCCATGGGCCTCAACCATGTGCTGGTCAAGCTGTCGGCCTTTACCCTCGGGGCCTCGACCGCGGGGATTGCCGGGGTGTTCTTCGCCACCTATCAGGGGTTTGTTAACCCCACCTCCTTTACCTTCTTTGAGTCGGCTCTGATCCTCGCCATTGTGGTGTTAGGCGGGATGGGGTCTACCCTCGGGGTAGTGCTGGCGGCCTTTGTACTCACTGTCACCCCCGAACTGCTGCGCACCTTCGCAGAGTATCGGGTACTGCTGTTTGGC
Organism: Leclercia sp. GLN_9; assembly: GCF_043105735.1. Taxonomy (NCBI): domain Bacteria; kingdom Pseudomonadati; phylum Pseudomonadota; class Gammaproteobacteria; order Enterobacterales; family Enterobacteriaceae; genus Leclercia; species Leclercia sp. GLN_9. Next base: position 315,314 of record NZ_JBICLV010000017.1, on the reverse strand, counting down.
GTCTTAATGGTGGTGATGATGATCTGGCGACCGCGCGGGCTGATCCGCATCAACCGCAGCGGCTTTGCGGTACGCAAAGGAGTGGCGCCATGAACGGGACCATCTTAAGCGTCGAGCATCTGATGATGCATTTTGGCGGTATCAAGGCGTTAAACGACGTTAATCTCGAGGTGCAGCGCGGCTCTATCACCGCCCTTATCGGGCCGAACGGCGCGGGGAAAACCACGGTCTTCAACTGCCTGACCGGATTTTATAAAGCCTCCGGCGGCAATATTCTGTTCAACACCCGGAGTAAAACCACCAATGTCATCCAGATCCTCGGGCAGAAATTCCAGCCGGGGGACTGGATCAACCCGGCGCAGTTTGGCCAGCGGTTGTTCTACAAGATGTTTGGTGGCACCCATCTGGTCAACCGCGCCGGGCTGGCCCGCACTTTCCAGAACATCCGCCTGTTTCGTGAGATGTCGGTGGTGGAGAATTTACTCGTGGCACAGCACATGCGGGTGAACCGCAACCTGCTGGCGGGCGTGCTCAACACCCCGGCCTACCGGCGGGCAGAAAGCGATGCACTCGACCGGGCCTTTTACTGGCTGGAGGTGGTGGATCTGGTGGATTGCGCCAACCGCCTGGCGGGTGAGATGTCTTACGGCCAGCAGCGTCGGCTCGAAATTGCCCGGGCCATGTGTACCGGGCCGGAGATGATCTGCCTTGACGAACCGGCCGCCGGGCTTAACCCGGTAGAAACCCACACGCTGAGTAACATCATCCGTTTCCTGCGCGACCATCACGACATTACCGTTCTGCTGATCGAACACGATATGGGGATGGTGATGGAGATATCGGATCACATCATCGTGCTCGACCACGGGGATGTGATTGCCCAGGGCAAACCGGCGGAGATCCAGCACGATGAAAAAGTCATTGCCGCCTATCTGGGCACCGATGAGAGCGAGGTCAGTGTATGAGTGAGGCAATGCTGGAGTTTCGTCAGGTGGATGTCTATTACGGTGTGATCCAGGCGCTGAAGCAGGTGTCGTTGCAGGTGAACCCCGGTGAAACCGTGGCGCTGATCGGCGCTAACGGGGCGGGGAAATCGACCCTGCTGATGTCGATTTTCGGCCAGCCGCGGGTGCGCAATGGCCAAATCCTGTTTTGCGGCGAAGACATTAGCCATAAATCGACCCACTATGTCGCGTCGGGCGGCATTGCCCAGGCCCCGGAAGGACGGCGTATCTTTCCTGATATGACCGTGGAAGAGAACCTGCTGATGGGCACGATCCCCATCGGCAACCAGTATGCCGCAGAGGATCTGCAGAGCATGTTTGACCTCTTTCCCCGCCTGAAAGAGCGGCGCAAACAGCGGGCGATGACCATGTCCGGCGGCGAGCAACAGATGTTGGCCATCGCCCGTGCCTTGATGAGTCGGCCCAAACTGTTGCTGCTGGATGAGCCGAGCCTGGGGTTAGCGCCCATCGTGGTGAAGCAGATCTTCCAGACCCTGCGCGAGCTGGCGCGCAACGGGATGACGATTTTCCTCGTGGAGCAGAACGCGCACCATGCGCTGAAGCTTTCCGATCGCGGGTATGTGATGGTCAATGGCCAGATCCGCCTGAGCGGCAGCGGCGAGGAGCTGCTTGGCAATCAGGATGTCAGAAAAGCCTATCTGGGGGGCGTGTAGCCGGGCGCTTCCCGCCAGTCAGGAGACCCTGACTGGCGTTACGGGTGGAGATCGTCAGGAAGCTGGGCGTAATTCACCTTTTCGAGCTTAAAGTTCATCACCCAGGGGGCAGCCGCCGCCTGTTCCGAGACAAAGGGGTATGTTGGATTAAGCTCTTTGGTCTTGATCCCGGTCCAGACGGAGAAGAAATCGAGGAAATCATTGGCAGACCGCCGGGCTTTGATCAGGCGATGCGCTTTGTCGTCGCTCGATATGATCATAAAGGGCACCTGATAGTTTTGCTGGAAGGCATCGCCATGGGCCATATATTGCCCCCCGGTCAGACGGGCTTTATAGGTCAGGCCATGGTCAGAAAAATAGACCATCGAAAAGCTGTCGCCGGTGTTCCTGAGCTGCTGATAGAGCTGTTTTAACAGGCTATCGGTCTGGGTCATGCTGTAGATGTAGCAGGAGGTCTCTTTCGATTGCACAAACTCGACGTATTTCCCCTGGGTGCGCTCACAGGCCTGCGGGTGTGACCCCATCAGATGCAGGACGATCAGCCGCGGTTCGGTACGCGGGGCCGACAAGACCTGCTCCGTCATCTGCAGCAGGGCTTCATCCCGCGGGTTATTTTCATCTTCGTAATACCCTTTACGCAAAAACTGGACGTCATCGGCGCGCTTCGCAACGCTGGCGATGGCGGTATCGTTTTCACCAATTTGCCCCTGATTGGAGAACCACCAGGTGTGGAACCCGGCGCGCTTCGCCAGGGTAACGAAGTTATTCTGATATTCCGGGCGATCCCCGCTCACCCGGCTAAGGGAGAGGCCCAGCGAGGTTTGGGTGGACGCGCTGGAGGAGACAAAATCTGTAAACAGCGTGCCGTTAACGGCGCTGGCGAAAGGCGTATTGTTCCACTGCCCGCCAAAGGCCCCTAAGGCGTCCCGCCGCGCGCTTTCACCGATCACCACCACGTAGTTGTGATAGCGGGGCTTCACCCCCAGCACGGTCCAGCTGTCCTTCATTTTAGCCAACTCCAGCATGTGGGCCTTCTCCTGGACCACCTCCTGGTTATTGATCACCACGTCCTTCACGAAGCGGAACACCGGATAGCCCACGTCCAGCAGCGTGAAGCTGTTCCAGTGAACCAGGTTTTTCACCGGAGTCATAAAGAAACAGGCCACGCTGAAGGCCAGACAGAGTATGTCGAGACGGCGCCAGGGCTGTTTTGGCCCAATTTTGCGTCTCAGCGCCACCCCGCCTAACGCCAGAATGACCAGAGAAACCAGATAGCTGTGCCACGGGAATATCGTCAGGATCTCGACAGATTCCTTGAAGTTGGTGGAGTGTAGCGCCAGCAGGGTATTGAAATTCGGTGCGCCATAGGCCTGCTGAAAGGGGAAGTAGATGGCCGCCAGCAGGCTGCAGAGAAAAATAAACCCTTTTTGCACCCGGGGGGCAAAGCGCCAGAGGACATACAATACGCAGCTGAATGCCACCGAATAGAGCAGGTTAAATGAATATCCAAACGAGTAATTAATCAGCACCGACTGAAGGAAATAAAATGCCACCCATGGATTAAGGGTAATATCGCGGATCCAGAGGGTATATTTACTCGCGGTTATATTCATATTTATCATAATCCACAATAAGCCGCAGCAAAATGCGGACACCAGGGATCAACAAACCGCCGGGAAAGGCGATACAGGGATAAAAAGAGAACGTTACAGGGTGGAACTTATCAAAAGATAGGGCGCGCAGGCGGGAAAATCAACGTTTTGTCATGTAATATTGATTAAACTGAAGCAATATCATAATAATTTATTAATAATTTTGTGGTAGCGCGTCTTTCCCACACGGTGAGAGAGACGCGACGCCAGAAATAATAATTAAGCCATCATGCTTTATTATTATTTTTACGGTTTTTCGATACGGTTCACTGTTGCCGAATAGCCCGTTTTAGCCACCGCCTGTAATAACGTCTCGGTCGGGAAACCTTCCGGGACAATAACGTCGGTTTGTCGTGTCTTTAACGACGCTTTCGCTTTCACCACCCCTTCCGTTTCACGCAGAGCCTGGTTAACCGAAATCACGCACAGCGAGCAGGTCATGCCCTGTACATCCAGCACCACTTTTTCATTCGCGGCCTGCGCGCATAGCGGCAGTAACAGGCTCGCGGTTATCAGCAGTCGTTTCATTCCATCACCTCAAAATACCAGGCCACCACCGTGGGGTAGAACAGCACCAGCAACAGTACCGGCAGTGAGAGCCAGAACAGCAAACGCATGTGCCCCAGCGTCATCCGCCCGGTACACCACGGGCGCGTTGAAAAATAGAGCCGCCAGAACACCCGCAGCATCAGCCCTGACGAGAGCAGGATCATCGGCACCCGCAGGAATTCAAGCTGGCTCAGCCCGGCAAAACCGGCAGCCGAGATACCAAACAGCAGATAGAGCAGCGGCCCGACGCAGCACAGCCCGGCGGTGACGGCCGCTGCGGCCGCCGTCAGCAGGGTCAGCCCCGCCCCTTTAGCGTTGTTCTGTTGAGACATAGTGGTAAGTGAACACCTTTGGATCGTAAAAATTGAGCGGGTCGCCGTCCACTTCGGCATACGGGTAGCCAAAATTATTCACCGCCCCCTGCTCCGTCGCCGGGTACAGCTCAAAATCGCGCCCGTAGTTGAAGCCCACCCAGTTCATCTCCCAGTTGCCAAACAGGTAGGTATTCACCGCCTGTACATCGGGATCCTGATGGGCTTTTTTCTCTGCCAGACGCATTTTGGTGACGTCGGCCGGATCGCACGGCAGCCAGCCGTAGCCCGCCAGATAGAACTCTGCCCGGCAGTGTTGCCCGCCGCTGACGTCAGACACACCTGCGTTGTCGGCCTTGCCGAAGGCGCTGGCGGAGTAACGCTCCAGTTTGTTGGCGCGGCCCAGACGAATACCGAACAGTTCCCGTGCCGGGATGCCGCTGGCTCGCGCCAGGGCGACAAACACCGAGCTGATATCGGTGCATTTGCCGCTGAGCTTGCCGCTTTGCAGAATGGTCGCCACATCGCCGGTGCCACAGCCGATCACGTCGTTATCGCGCTCCATATGGCTGCTCACCCACTCGTAGATCAGGCGCGCTTTCTTCAGCGGATCGGTTTCACCCGCAGTGATTTTTTGCGCCGTTTCGCGCACCAGGCCATCAACCGGGGTGTGCGTTGTCGGCAGCAGGTACGGTTTGACGGCCAGAGGATAGACAATCTGCTCCGGTGCCTGCCAGTTTTTCAGGTCATCATGTTTCAGCGGCTCCCAGTCTGCCGTTTCGATCTCCAGATCGAGCTGCAGCAGCAGATCGCCGTCGGATTTCGGCCAGGTCGCGAACAGCGTTTTTGCCCCGTAGGCGTTGTTGGTGGTGATGTACGCCTGCTGGTAGTTACCGCTGAACGACAGGCCCGTCATCTGCTGAAAAGCCGTATCTTCCGGTAACGGGATCCAGAGCTTGACCACGCCGCTGGAGCCTTGCGGCGGCGCCAGTTTATAGGTTTGCGACAGGACAAAACGACGGCGCATCACCGGTGCGGCGAACGGAGCGCTGTTTTGTACCGTCTGGCTGGCGACGGCCGGGCCGACGATACCTGCGGCAGAAAGAAGAACACTGGTTTTAAGAAATTGGCGACGCTGCATGGCTATCTGTCCCTTGAAAATGAGTTGGGCGACGGCAAGCGCCGACACCACAGAAGAGTGTCACAGCAGACAGGGACTGACGCGGATAGATGGCGTTTATTCATCAATAACAGACCTGTTAACTGTGAATGAAAGAGTTAGCGCCGTTATTAGGCGGCATTCTGGCAGGGTTGTACAGGCATGAGGGCAAAAAATCCAGAATAACCGCAACATTTGCAGGGCTGGGCTGTCAGGGTTGGCTAAAGCGTGTGCGGCCTGCCCTCACCTCAGCCCTCTCTCTCGAGGGAGTGGGGTCGTGGGTGCCGTTTATTTTATTAACCGCCGTATAATTGTGATAACAATCTCAAAATAGAGTATTGGCATAATAGTCCATGCCAAGAGCCGGTAGTTCCATAACATTATAAATATGAAAACCCTACTGTTTATTCATTAAGGAAAGAATATAAAAAATATATATTCCCCTTGCGCGCTCAGGGTTTTCTGGCATGAGGGAATGATTATTCTCACCTAATATTAAAAATGTATACCGCTATCTCAAAACAACACATCCACCCTTCCCTTTAATTTTTTGTCACCCTACAGAGGTATGAGATGAATAAAACAGGCTTAACAAAATTATTCTCCGCGAGTTTGCTCGGGCTGATGATTTTCTCCACCGCTGCGATGGCGAAAGAAATTGAAGTGGTCAATATTTCAAAGATCGATGGCATGCCCTGGTTTAATCGCATGGGTGAAGGCGTGACTAAAGCGGGCAGCGATCTCGGCATTAAGGCCTCTCAGGTTGGGCCATCCAGTACCGATGCGCCGCAGCAGGTTAAAATCATTGAAGACTTAATTGCGAAAAAAGTTTCCGCGATCGGTATTGTCCCCAATGACGCCGATGTTCTCGAGCCGGTATTTAAAAAGGCGCGTGAGGCGGGCATCGTGGTATTAACCAATGAATCCCCGGGACAACCCAGCGCCAACTGGGATGTGGAAATCATCGATAACCAGAAATTTGCCGCCGACAACGTCGAAGAGATGGCGAAAGCCATGGGCGGTAAAGGCGGGTATGTCATTTATGTCGGCAGCCTGACCGTGCCGCAGCATAACCTGTGGGCTGATTTATTCGTGAAATACCAGAAAGAGCACTATCCGGAGATGCACGAAGTGACCAACCGGATGCCGGTAGCCGAGAATATCGACGACGCCCGCCGCACCACCATTGACCTGATGAAAGCCCATCCAGACATGAAAGGGATTGTCTCATTTGGTTCTCAGGGGCCTATCGGCGCGGGCCGCGCGGTCAAAGAGAAACGGGCGAAAGGCAAAGTGTTTGTCTACGGCATGATGATCCCATCCCAGGCTGCCTCGCTGATTAAAAGCGGCGATATCGCCATGGGCATCACCTACGATCCGGCCTCGGCGGGTTATGCCATCACGGCCATTGCCGACAAGGTTCTGAAAGGGGAAGAGATCGCTCAGGGTCTGGAGATCCCGAGCCTCGGTAAAGCTGACGTAGATACCGAAAAACGGATCATCAAATTCCACAAAGTTTTGCGCGTGACGAAAGAGAATATCGATAGCCTGTATTAATCCGTTCAATCTGCATGCCCCTGTTGCGTACATCACGCCAGGGGCATGTTGTCTCAGCCCCTGAGAGGTAGTCATGGAGCCGTTTATTTCACTGGGTAAGATCAGCAAAACGTTTTACGGTGTGAAAGCCCTGGATAACATCAGCCTGACGCTGTTTCCCGGGGAAGTTCACTGTCTGGCCGGGCAGAACGGCTGCGGTAAATCGACGCTGATTAAAATCATCTCCGGTGTCTATAAACCCGATCCCGGATTTGAGATCACCATTGCGGGGAAGCCCTACTCCCACCTTTCGCCCATCGACTCCGTTAAAGCCGGGGTTCAGGTTATTTATCAGGATCTCTCCTTATTCCCCAATTTAACCGTCGCGGAAAATATCGGTATCCACCAGCACCACCACAATCTGCTGGTCAACAAGCGGGAGATTCGCCGCATCGCAGAGCTGACGGTGAAAAGTATTGAGGCCAGACTGGATCTGGATGCAACCGTTGAATCCCTGCCCATCGCCCAGCGTCAGATTGTCGCCATCTGCCGGGCACTGGCGCAGGAAGCAAAGCTCATCATTATGGATGAGCCCACCGCCTCGCTGACCATGCAGGAGGTCAAGGGGCTACTGCGGGTTATCGGCGATCTGAAAAAAAGAAATATCTGCGTCGTTTTTGTCAGTCACCGGCTGGATGAAGTGCTGGAGATCTCCGACCGTATCAGCGTGCTCAAAAACGGTAACCTGATCGGCACTTACCCCGCCAGCGAGATCACCAATAAAAAACTCGCGTTCCTGATGACCGGCAAAGAGTACTCTTATGCTGTCCTGCCGCCGATTGAGAAAATTGGCGAGGTGGCACTCAGGGTAAAAAACCTGACTAAAAAGCAGCAATATAAGGACATCTCTTTTCAAATCCATCAGGGGGAGATCCTGGCCATTACCGGACTGCTGGGTGCCGGACGCACGGAGCTCTGCCTGAGCCTGTTCGGGCTGACCAAACCTGATTCCGGCGAGATATTACTCGAGGGCAAGGCGGTTCAGTTTGCCAGTAACCGGGACGCTATAAAAGCCGGGATAGGCTATGTCTCTGAAGATCGGATGAGCACTGGGCTGGTGATGGATCAGTCGATTAACGACAATATCATCTCTACCGTGCTGCGGCGGCTGAAAACGCCCTTTCGGCTGCTGGACACGGCAAAATCGGACCGCGTCGTTACGGAGCTGGTCGAGCAGCTCAGCATTAAGATTGGCAGCGTGAATCTGCCCGTCAATACCCTGTCCGGCGGCAATGCCCAGCGCGTGGCAATTGCCAAATGGCTGGCCATCAATCCTAAAGTGCTGATCCTCGACTCTCCTACCGTCGGCGTCGATATCGCCAATAAGGCGGGGATCTACCAGATCATCTCTGCCCTGTCACGCAAGGGGATCGCAGTGCTGATGATCACCGATGAGATCGACGAGGCGTTCTTTAACAGCCATCGAATTTTAGTGATGCGCAAGGGCGAGATCGTCGCGGAGATCCTCCCGGAAAAGACCACAGAAGCCGCGCTGGCGGAGGTGGTCAATGGTTAATAAAATCGGGCTGAAAACCCATGAGCTGTTCCTCGGGCTGACCATTATTGTGATTGGCGGCTATCTGTCGTTTGCCAGCGCCGATTTTATGACCCTCGGCAATATCTACGACCTGATCAACAACTACGCCATGTTAACTATCCTGGCCTGCGGCCTGTTTATCGTGCTGATCTCCGGGGGGATCGATATCTCGTTCCCGGCCATGACCATCATCTCCCAGTACGTTATGGTCACCCTGATTCAGGGCACCAGCGGCAATTTTGCCCTGGCGTTTGCGCTCTCCGGGGGGCTGGGTTTATTGCTCGGGTTGGTCAATGCCACGCTGGTTAACCGGCTAAAAGTCCCCTCTATCATCATTACCATTTCAACTCTGAATATTTTTTACGGGCTGCTGCTCTACCTGACCAAAGGGGTCTGGCTCTATAGCTATCCAGAGTGGTTTGAACAGGGGGTGATGCTGTTTAGCTTCACGGCCGCGGATGGTTATGACTATGGTTTGAGCCTGCCGATCATCACCCTGCTGGTGGTCGTTACGTTAACCGGTTTTATCATGAATAAAACCAGCATTGGCCGCATGATTTACGCCATGGGCGGTAACCGCGAAGCGGCCTCTCGCATGGGATTCGGCATTTTTAAAATGCAGCTGTTTGTCTATGGCTATATGGGTCTGATGTCCGGTGTGGCCGGCGTGGTTCAGTCTGCAACCGTATTAACCGTCGCCCCCGATTCCCTGCTGGGTTATGAGCTAACGGTGCTTGCAGCGGTCGTATTAGGCGGAACCAGTATTGTCGGCGGGCGCGGCACCTTACTGGGCACCCTGCTGGGGGTCATCTTACTGGCCATGATACAAAATGGTCTCAATCTGTTAGGGATCTCCTCTTACTGGCATACGGTCGTTACCGGTGTGGTGATCGTCACCAGCATCAGTATGACGGCATGGAGTCAACGCAAAGGTCAGGGAGCATTAGCATGAACGCCAGAAAAACCCAGGATCGTGTTGAGATTTACCTGAGTTTGTTAATCGCCGTCGTCGTGATCGCGTTTAGCTTTCTCATCCCCTCTGTTTTCTGGTCTTCAGCCAACTTCCAGTCCATTGCCTCGCAGATGCCCATCCTCGGCGTGCTGGCGCTCGCCATGGCGGTCACCATTCTCACCGGCGGGATCAACCTGTCGATCATCGCCACCATGAACGCCTGCGGGCTGGTGATGGCCTGGGTTGCCACGCACTATCCCCCAGGCATCAGCACCATGCTGCTGGTGCTGGCCGCCGGGTTAGCCATGGCCATCGTGATAGGGTCGGTCATTGGATTTTTGATTGCCGTGGTGCGGGTCTCCCCCATTTTAGCCACGCTCGGGATCATGACCCTGCTGAAAGGGATTAATATTCTGATCTCCAAAGGCTCGTCGATCTCCAACTTCCCGGACACCATTCTGGTGATTAACAGCACCAATATCCTCGGCGTCCCCCTGCCGTTACTGGTGTTTCTGGCGGTGGTAGCGGTGCTGTGGGTGATCCTCGAAAAATCGGCCTTCGGGCGCACCATTTACCTGATTGGCTCTAACGCACAGGCGACCCACTACTCCGGCATCAACACCCGTAAGACCCTTATGTGGGTCTATATTCTCTCATCGGTATTGTGCGTGATTGCCGCGCTGCTGATGATGTCCAAGCTGAACTCCGCCAAAGCCTCTTACGGGGAATCTTATCTGCTGGTGTCGATTCTGGCAGCGGTGCTGGGCGGGGTAAACCCGGACGGCGGCTTTGGCAAAGTCTTTGGCATGGTGATGGCGCTGATACTTTTGCAGATGCTGGAGAGTGGTCTGAATATTCTCGGGGTGAGCAGTTATATCACCATGGCGTTGTGGGGCGGTCTGTTGCTGGCGTTTATTTTCCTTAAAGGGGCTAATCTCTCCCACCTGTTCAACAGATCCTGATGGTCAGCGGAGGCAGTCAGATGGCGTTAAACCTTTTTTCCAACCTTCCCCTGGCGGGTGTACGCCTGGATGCTGAAATCGTTGATCAGTTACTCAGTGCGCCGGGGATTAAAATTGAGCGTATTCTCTCCACCGGCCAGGCCAGCCCGCCGGGGTTCTGGTACTGCCAGGCGGAAAACGAATGGGTGGTAGTGCTGCGTGGCTCGGCGGGGGTGAAATTCGAAGCGGAAGATGAAGTCCGGGTACTGCATGCGGGAGATGCGTTGAATATTCCCGCGCAATGTCGGCATCGTGTGGAGTGGACGGATCCTGAAGAGCCAACGGTGTGGCTGGCGGTGTTTTATGGTGACGTAAATAAAGAGAGGAATGACGGGAAGGACAGACCTTAGCGCAAAACCAGGCAGTAACCCGTCATGAATTTCAGGCACAAAAAAACCACCTTTCGGTGGTTTCACGACACTGCTTATTGCTTTGATTATTCTTTGCTTTCCCATGGTAGCCGGAGTGGGACTTGAACCCACACAGCGCGAACGCCGAGGGATTTTAAATCCCTTGTGTCTACCGATTCCACCATCCGGCCTCGGGAAGAAAGTGGAGGCGCGTTCCGGAGTCGAACCGGACTAGACGGATTTGCAATCCGCTACATAACCGCTTTGCTAACGCGCCTTAAATCTTTTGTCTTTCGACTGACACCCGCTAGTGCGACTGTCTTAAATTTGGAGCGGGAAACGAGACTCGAACTCGCGACCCCGACCTTGGCAAGGTCGTGCTCTACCAACTGAGCTATTCCCGCAATCATCAAGTCATTGTGCTAATCACTTGATTTTGCTATCGACTAACGAACCGTGCCGTCGTTCGATGCGTTGCATTCTACTTACCTGACGCTTTGAGTCAACGTTATTTTTCTTAACTCAGGATCGTTTGCTGAAAATTACGGCGAAACGATCACTGATCAAGCAAATCGCCGCGAGCCGCGTTCAAATATTGCAACATTGACCAGAGCGTCAGCACTGCAGCAACCATAAACAGGCCAATACCGGCCCACTCTACCCACTCGTTCGGACGCCACAGCATCCACACCAGCGCGGCCATCTGCGCGGTGGTTTTTACCTTGCCAATCCAGGAGACCGCCACGCTGCTGCGTTTACCCAGTTCGGCCATCCACTCACGCAGGGCGGAGATAATAATTTCACGGGCGATCATGGTGGCGGCAGGCAGTGTCACCCACCAGCTGTGGTAGTGCTCTACCACCAGCACCATGGCGATGGCGACCATTACCTTGTCTGCTACCGGATCGAGGAAAGCGCCAAAACGGGTGCTCTGGTTCCAGCGACGCGCCAGATAACCGTCAAACCAGTCGGTCACGGCCGCAACAAAAAAGATCAGTGCACACGCGAAAGGTGCCCAGACGAAGGGCAAGTAAAACGCCAACACAAAGAAAGGGATAAGGACGACGCGGAAAAGCGTTAACAACGTAGGGATGTTTAATCGCATAGTGACGGTAACTGTTTGTTGTCAGTAATTATTAGCCCTATGTTGCTACAGAGCCTTCAATGTTTCAACGAGTAGTAGATCTTTTCTGCCAGCCCTTGCGAAATACCTGGCACTTTTGCAATTTCCTCCACGCTGGCGTTGAGGAGTCCTTGCAAACCGCCCATGTATTTCAGCAGCATCTGGCGACGTTTTGGCCCGACCCCTTCGATCGTTTCCAGCGAACTGGTATTTTTAACTTTTGCCCGTTTTTTACGATGGCCGCTGATAGCGTGATCGTGCGACTCGTCGCGGATATGCTGGATCACATGCAGCGCGGGTGAATCCGGCGGCAGGCTAAAGCCCTCTCCTTCTGGCTCAAGGAATAGCGTCTCCAGCCCGGCTTTACGATCGGTGCCTTTCGCCACACCCAACAACAGAGGATGGTGCTTATCCCAGGGAACGTCCAGTTCGGCAAATACCGCTTTTGCCTGGCCGAGCTGCCCTTTGCCGCCGTCAATGACAATAACGTCAGGGATTTTACTCTCTTCGATAGCTTTACCGTAGCGACGGCGTAACACCTGGTTCATGGCGGCGTAATCATCGCCGGGAGTGATGTCGGTGATGTTGTAGCGGCGATATTCCGCACGCAGCGGCCCGTTGGCATCAAAGACCACGCAGGAGGCAACGGTCTGTTCCCCCATTGTGTGGCTGATGTCGAAACACTCCATCCGCTTCACTTCAGGCAGTTGCAGCGTCGTTGCCAGCGCGGCAAGGCGCTGATGAATGGTCGACTGCTGCGACAGTTTAGTACTCAGCGCCGTCGCCGCGTTGGTGCGCGCCAGCTTCAGGTAACGGGCACGATCGCCGCGCGGTTTGGTCTGAACGTTCACCCGGCGCCCTGCCAGCTCCGACAGCGAATCGGCCAGCAACGTTTTATCGCTCAGATTAAAATCGAGCAATATTTCCGACGGCAGGGTTCGCATCTGGCTACCCTGCAGATAGAACTGGCCGACAAATGTCTCCACCACTTCCCCCAACTCGGTGCCGCCCGGCACTTTTGGGAAGTAACTGCGGCTGCCCAGCACCTTGCCCTGGCGGATAAACAGCACATGCACGCAGGCCATACCCGCATCAAACGACACGCCAATTACGTCCAGGTCATCGCCATTATTGGAAACAAACTGTTTTTCCGTAACCCGACGTACAGCCTGGATCTGATCGCGGATCCGCGCCGCCTCTTCGAAGTTCAGCGCCTGGCTGGCCTTCTCCATGCGGGCAATCAGCTGGGTCAGGACCTGATCGTCTTTACCTGCGAGGAACAGGCGCACATATTCCACCTGCTGCGCATACTCCTCTTCGCTGACCAGCCCTTCTACGCAGGGGCCAAGACAGCGACCAATTTGGTACTGCAGACAAGGACGGGAGCGGTTGCGATAGACGCTATTTTCGCACTGGCGAATCGGGAAGATCTTTTGCAGCAGGGCCAGCGTTTCCCGCACGGCATAGCCGTTAGGGAACGGACCGAAATACTCGCCTTTTGCATGCTTAGCGCCACGGTGCGTCGCCAGACGCGGGTGAGCATCGCTGCTGAGAAAAATGAACGGATAGGATTTGTCATCGCGCAGCAGCACGTTGTAACGCGGCTGATACAGCTTGATGTAGTTATGCTCCAGCAACAGCGCTTCGGTCTCTGTGTGGGTCACAGTAACATCGATCTGCTGGATCTGGGCGACCAGCGCCTCTGTTTTGCGGGAAGCAAGATTGCTGCGGAAATAGCTCGAAAGTCGCTTTTTGAGATCTTTCGCTTTTCCGACATAGATAACCGTCCCGCCAGCGTCATACATCCGGTAGACGCCAGGCTGGCTGGTAACGGTTTTCAGGAAAGCACTGGATTCAAACACATCACTCACTGACTAATTAGGGTCTCGGCATTGCACAGACCATGACGGATGGCCAGGTGAGTGAGTTCAACGTCGCCATGGATGTTCAGTTTACTGAACATACGGTAGCGGTAGCTGTTCACCGTTTTAGGGCTGAGATTAAGCTGCTCAGAGATCTCATTCACCTTCTGGCCTTTGGTAATCATCAGCATAATCTGCAATTCGCGCTCAGACAAACTCGCAAACGGTGATTCGGTCTTTTCTGGCTCAATCTGGCTGAGTGCCATCTGCTGCGCAATATCGGAAGCGATATAGCGCTGCCCGGCATACACGGAGCGGATCGCATTGACCATCTCCTGGGGAGCTGCGCCTTTGCTTAAATAACCGGCAGCACCCGCCTGCATGACTTTTGCAGGAAGGGGATTTTCCGTGTGTACGGTCAGCATGATCACTTTGGTATCAACCCAGGTACGCGCAATTTTACGCGTTGCTTCCAGGCCACCAATACCAGGCATGTTCATGTCCATCAGAACAACATCAGCGGTATTCGACCGGCACCATTTTACGGCGTCTTCACCGCAGCAGGCCTCACCAGCAACTTTAATACCTTTAATATCTTCGAGAATGCGTCGTATCCCTGCGCGCACCAGTTCGTGGTCATCAACAAGAAGGACGTTGATCAAAGGAAATTCTCCAGAATAGGGATAACGGCAACAGACAGTTATTTCGGTATATATTAACGGTTTTTATCCGAAACTGAAAACGCTAAAAAAGGCATACCGTCGATATTGTTCCTTTTTTGGAAATTAACTTGTACATCAACTGGAAACAGACTCCTTGCGGAATGCTCCATGGCCGGTTTCCTTGGCCGAATGTTTTCAAAAACATACAAATCTTAAGCGCTGCATTAATGCTATTAAAATACACCTTATAATTTTGTAACAATAATTAACCTCTTTTCTACTCTGGTTAAACAATTAACCCGTACTAAAGCCTTAGAAAACTCAGCGTTAATGCCCTGTTCATTTGAATAAACAAAACGGGAAAGTACAAAAAACAAGCACTGCGTTTTTCCTGACGGCTTGTGATATACTCCGCCGCCATAACTTTGGCCTATGCGCAAAAGCGCTGTTTTTATCATGAGGAAAATAAATGAGCACACCTGATTTTGCCACTGCGGAGAATAATCAAGAACTGGCACAGGAAGTCTCCTGTTTGAAATCCCTGCTGACCCTGATGCTACAGGCGATGGGCCAGGCAGATGCCGGTCGTGTGATCCTTAAGATGGAACGCCAGATTGCGCAGATGGAAGACCAGGCTCAGGCCGACGTGTTTTCCAGCACCGTTAAGCAGATCAAACAAGCTTACCGTCAATAAAACAAAAACGGCTGAACGCAGTGCCTTCAGCCGTTTCATCGCCTGCAACGCAGAACAGAAGTGTAGTCAGATAATCCCCGTCGCTGCGGCATAGCACGCGATCTGCGTCTTGTTCGGCGCATTGAATTTCTTCTGCATATTTTTCTGATGGAAGTTAACCGTATTTTCAGAAATAGAAAGAATGATGGCTATTTCTGCCGAGGTTTTTCCTTCCGCCGTCCATTTAAGAATCTCTTTCTCGCGCTTGCTGAATTTCATCTCAGGCGGCATCACCATTTCGTGTTCCAGCCGAAGCAGCGTGGTCAACGCCAGCTGCACCAAAATTTGCAGACGTAATTCAACCACTTCATTCGCCATAAGGTTTACTGGCAAACTGGTGCTGGAAACCGACAGGAAGCCCATCGCATGATTGGGCAGCATCAGGCATTGGGTGATCCCTTTACGCAACCCATGGTCGCGTGCGCCATCCCATAGAGGCTGCGCCTCTGCGAATAAGGCATCGTTCCAGGGTAAATGTCCGTGAACGAAATTCTCGGGTTTCAGTACCGGGTCAATGACAAAATAATTTTCTGCGTGATACTGCGCCATCCACTGTTGCGGATAGGTTGAATGCACCGAGACTTTAGGCCGAGTGAAAGGCACCGGATGACGAACGCAGAGTGAAAAGAAATCGTATCCCAGATTCTGTGTTTGTCGTTGTAGTTCGGGATAAACTTCATCGGCAGAAGTCATCCCCTGAAAACGGAGGAAGCATTCCCGTCGCCATGTGAAAAAATCTAAATCCTTCATACTGACTGAATTAAGCCCCTGTAAAAGATAATCATTATTATGAAATCTTAAACTAACACATAAATCTTATTTATATGTATAAAATATCGACCCAACGATAATTATCTACGCATTTTATGCACTTAGAGCGGTTATGACGAGATAAAATCAGGGGGGCATTCATATGAAGGGTGAATATATTGCTCCGGCGATTGTTACCGGAGCAATTAAGAACAAATATGCTACTGCATCAGAAATTTTTCGAGGAATTGCCGGGTCCGGGGCTGCTGAGGATCGGCAAACAACGATTTAGCCGGCCCTTGCTCAACGATGCGTCCCTGATCCATGAAAATAGCCCTGTCTGCGACATCACGGGCAAAACTCATCTCATGGGTAACGATCACCAGCGTGCGCTTTTCCTGGGCCAGCTGACGAATGGTATTCAGCACCTCCCCCACCAGCTCGGGATCCAACGCAGACGTCGGTTCATCAAACAGAATCACGTCAGGGCGCATAGCCAGCGCGCGGGCAATGGCCACACGCTGCTGCTGCCCACCGGAAAGACGGCGCGGATAGCTGCTTTCTTTGCCGGAAAGCCCCACTTTCGCCAACAGTTCACGGGCGCGGGCGGTGGCTTCATCCTTCGGCTCACCTTTGACAATGACCGGCCCTTCAATAATGTTTTCCAGCACCGTGCGATGGGGAAACAAATTAAAGCTCTGGAAGACGAAGCCGACATGCTGACGTAGACGGCGAATTAACCCTTTTTGCTGGCTCAGCGATTTGCCGGTATCAATGGTGATCTCACCCACGCGAATGGTACCGCCTTCTGGATGCTCCAGCAGATTAATACTGCGCAGCAGCGTGGTTTTACCGGACCCGCTCGGCCCGATGATCGCCACCACTTCGCCTTCCTGCACTTCCAGGTCAATGCCATGCAGCACCGTCTGACCATGAAATTTCTTCACCAGGTTTTTAACGTCGATAGCACTCATTTCGGATCACGCTCCTGGCGGTTAAGCTGGTTTTCAAAATAGTTTTGCAGCGCCGACAGCACCGTCGCCATTACCCAGTAGATCAGCGAGGCGGCCAGGTACATGGTGAAGACCTCCAGCGTGCGCGAGGTAATCAGCTGCGCCTGGCGGAACAGCTCCGGCACCTGAATGGTGGCCGCCAGAGAAGTATCTTTCACCAGGCTGATAAAGCTGTTGCTCAGCGGCGGCAGGGCTACGCGTGCGGCCTGAGGCAGGATCGCCCGGCGCAAGGTTTGCCACGGAGTCATACCGATACTGGCTGCGGCCTCCCACTGCCCTTTTTCAATGGAGGAGATCGCCGCGCGCAGGGTTTCCGAGGTATAGGCCGCGGTGTTGAGCGACAAGCCAATCATTGCCGCCGGAATAGGATCAAGTTCGATACCAAACTGCGGCAGACCGTAATAGATCATAAACAGCTGGGCAATGAGCGGCGTGCCGCGAAAAATGGAGATATAACAGCGCGCCAGCCAGCGCACCGGCAGCACCGACGACATGCGCATCAACGCCAGAATAAAGCCCAGCAGCAGGCCAAAGAACATCCCGCCGATACTCAGTTGCAGCGTAAACACCGCACCTTTCAGCAGGTATGGCAGCGAATCAATCACCAGTTGAATACTTTCTTGCATTATGATTTTTCTGCCTGTGATTTAAACGTGAGGATGATAGGCAAAGAGAGCGGGCGCCCCGCCAGTATGAACAAACAGAATCGGCCCTTCATCCTTGAAACGCTTCTGGCTGATACCGTCGATGAGGCCAGCCATCGCTTTGCCGGTATAGACCGGGTCCAGCAGGATCCCTTCCAGACGCGCCAGCAGCTTGACGGCTTCCTTACCTTCATCATTCGGCGTGCCGTAGCCCGGCGCGAAATAGTCATCCCACAAGATGATATCGGCGCTGGCGCTCACCTCAAGTTGCTGCGCCACCGCCTGCTGCAGCGTGACCACTTTCGGTTTCTGGTCAGCAACGCTGCGCGACACGGTAACACCAATCAGCTCGACGTCCGGCATAAGCTGCTCCAGCCCCACTGCCAGCCCGGCATGGGTGCCTGCGCTACCGGAAGCGACCACAACCGAGGAGATACCCACGGCCCCTTCGCACTGCTGGGCGATCTCCAGCGCGCTTTCGACGTAACCCAGCGCACCCAGCGCGTTCGAGCCGCCTACCGGGATCACATAAGGACGGAAGCCCTGGGCTTCGACGCGGGTGGCCAGCTCTTGCAGCTGCGCCGCAGGGTCGGTCAGCGCATCGCACATTTCTATCTGCACATTAAACAGATCCAGCAGCAGACGGTTGCCATTGCTGAGGTAGTTTTCGGCCTGGGTGCCAATCGGGTTTTCCAGCAAGGCGATGCAGTGCAGGCCCAGCTTTGCCGCAACGGCTGCGGTCTGGCGTACGTGGTTGGACTGGATCGCCCCTGCGGTAATCAGCGTATCGGCCCCTTCACGCAGGGCATCTGCCGCGAGGAACTCCAGCTTGCGCAGTTTGTTGCCGCCCATCGCCATGGGCGTCACGTCATCACGTTTGATAAGGATGTCGCGCCCGAGGTAGTCCGATAAGCGCGGCAAATACTCCAGTGGCGTCGGCGCGCCAATAAATTCGAGGCGCGGAAAACGCGTTAGATTCTGTAATGACATGAAAACCTCCGTAACCCTGTCTAAGTCTGTCTTTTTTTATTATGCACGTTGCTGGCGAGGAAATAAAAAAGGCGCTTATCAAAGCGCCTTTTTTTGCATTCAACTGCTTACTTTGTGACGTCTGCCCCGAACCATTTCTCGGAGAGCGCCTTCAGGCTGCCGTCTTTCTGCATCTCGGCAATGGCCTCGTCGACAGCTTTCACCAGATCGTCGTTGTCTTTGCGGATGGCAACGCCAGCTTCCTGACGGGAGAAGGCATCACCGGCAACCGCCAGGGTGTCTTTGGTCTTTTTCACCAGGTCCAGTGCCGCCAGACGGTCAACCAGAATGGCGTCGATACGGCCTACGCGCAGATCCTGATATTTGGTCGGGTCATCATCATAGGTACGGATGTCCACGCCCTGCACGTTCTGGCGCAGCCACTCTTCGTAGTTAGTCCCCAGACCAACACCGACTTTTTTACCTTTCAGGTCCGCGGCTGATTTAATCGAGCCTTCGTTCCCTTTTTTCACCAGCGCCTGGATACCGGACACGGTATACGGGGTGGAGAAGTCATATTTTTTCTTACGTTCGTCAGAGATGGTGACCTGGTTAATCACCACATCAATGCGTTTGGAGTCCAGCGAGGCCAGAATACCGTCCCATTTGGTCGGTTTCAGCGAGGCTTTCACGCCGAGGTGTTTCGCCAGCGCTTCGGCAAACTCCACTTCAAACCCGGTCAGTTTGCCGTCATCGCCCTGGAAGCTGAACGGAGGATACGTGCCTTCCAGCCCAACCAGCAGCGTGCCGCGCTCTTTCACTTTATTCAACAGACCTTCTGCCGCGAACGTTTTCACGCTCATACCGGCAACCAGCGCAACGGCCATTACACCCATCAGCGCCTGACGACCCAGAAGTGCAAATTTCATACGTACCCCGATATCATTGGAATTTTGAGTGTAGTGTAGGGTGTTTGGCCTTAAGGTCAAACACGACTGCGCTACATGTTATTCATTTTTAATATATATCAGAAGTTGTTTCGCGGTGGACTTTCTGCTTCGGCGTCACCGGCATCTGCGTTTTAAATTGTGCATACTTGCGCAGCGCAATCCGGTAGTTGTTGGTGCTGGTCGCAGGCAGCCATGGCTCAAGATTTTCATCCAGATAGCCGTTGGTGAGTAACTCAGGAGAAATACGCTGCGTGGTCAAATGCTGGCCCAGGCGACGCAGACGCACAACATATTCGCGCACCGTGCCATGGCTCATCTCTGTTTGCTCAAACAGGAATTGCTTAAAGCCGATGATATCGAAAAAGTCGCTCTGCTCCTTGCAGTGCAGATCGCCACAGAAACGACACAACGCCACCCACTCCTGTTGCTCCAGCTGCCATCCGGCCTCATCCAGCAGCGTATCGAGGCGGGAAATCGCGATTTTATTGACGATTTCGCCGCGACGAACCAGCGTGATGCGATCGAGCAGCTTATGGCAATGGGCGCAATGCGTCTGGCTGTGTTTAAAGTCTTTCAGGTAGCGGCTTAATGGCCGTCTTTTAGATTGCTGCACCGTCATGATAACTCCTGGTTGTCAATACGTTGTGCGGCACTTAACGGGTGATTGGAATCACCTATAACTTACCCAGTTTGGTACGTAAGCGTTTAATGGCCTGGCTGTGCAGCTGGCTTACCCGCGACTCCCCTACTTCCAGTACGGCACCAATCTCTTTGAGATTAAGCTCCTCCTGGTAATAAAGGGTCAGCACCAGCTGCTCGCGTTCCGGTAAAGCTTCAATCGCTTCCATTACGCGCTGGCGGACATTGCCTTCCATTAACTGGTGCAACGGGTTTTCCTGCTGATGATCGTCCGTCACCAGTTCAATGCTATCGCCATGCTCTTCGCGCCACTCGTCATAAGAGAAGAGTTGGCTATTGTTGGTATCGAGCAACATCTGGCGATAGTCAGCCGTAGAAATCCCCAGACGCTCTGAAACTTCAGTTTCCGTCGCGTTGCGTCCAAGTTCTTGCTCCAGCTGCCCCATTGCTTGCGCCACTTCGCGTGCATTGCGTCGAACGCTGCGCGGCACCCAATCCCGGCTGCGCAGTTCGTCGAGCATCGCACCACGAATACGCTGTACTGCGTAAGTCGTAAATGCCGTTCCTTGCAGAGCGTCGTATCGGTCAACTGCGTTCAATAACCCGATACCGCCCGCTTGTAGCAGATCGTCCAGTTCCACACTCGCCGGTAGCCGCACCTGAAGCCGCAATGCTTCATGTCGCACCAGCGGAACATAACGCTGCCACAGCGAGTGTTTATCCATTACACCTTCAGCGGTATAGAGTGAATTCACGATAAACAGCCCTGCGTTAGTTGAGTTATCGGCATGATTATCCGTTTCTGGAGGGGTTTTAATCGTGTGAAAAGGGGGGGAAATGGGGGGTTATTCTGAGGTTGCCACGAAACGTGGCAACGAGCAGTAACTAGATGAGTAATTGTAAGAGAGAGAGGTCGTCGCCACAACGCACTTTTTCAATATGCTGATGGAATATTTGTTGTATAGTCTGATTGTGTTGGCTCGTAGAATGAAAGCTGTAAATCACATCAATTATATCATCTTGTTCAATACTTCCGTTCACTAGCTCATGAGTGCTAAGCAAAATCTTAATAAAATAAAATTCAGCAACAATTAAATATAAATTATTCAGCATACTTCGGCCATTTCTTTGCGGGAAACCTTGCTGCCAAAATTTATATTTGAAATAATTCTTAAACACATAATAATCGTGATCAAAGCATTTTTCGGACACATT
The DNA here is from genome assembly GCF_043105735.1 of Leclercia sp. GLN_9. NCBI lineage: Bacteria > Pseudomonadati > Pseudomonadota > Gammaproteobacteria > Enterobacterales > Enterobacteriaceae > Leclercia > Leclercia sp. GLN_9. The sequence continues at coordinate 293,969 of NZ_JBICLV010000017.1, read as the reverse complement.
CAACCAGCTAGACTCGATATCTTGAATAATTTCATTAAATGAACACAATTCATTTTCACCAATTAATTGCTGCTGAAGTTGTTCTATATACTTTTGGAGCACCCCGCCGCCGCGCGTATGTGATTTCTCCTTAAAAAAGGTTTGCATTAATGAAATAATAGAACTTTTTAAATTATAATTTTGATTAATGCCAGCCAATTCAGTTTGCAACTTACCATTAACAATTTCATCCGCTAATATGTGATAGGCGTTTTCAAGCCGACCAATACCAGACTCTATATTTTCTATTTTTTCCACAACCATTAGGAATTTAACTATGGCGTAAATATGGATTTCCACACTCCCTGCGGGGATGGAAAATATATTTTGGCAAAAGAGATTAATGATTTTATCTTTCAACGGTAACGCAGGTGCGTTATTAAAATTTTTTTGAATGTCCGTAATCTGATTTAAAGCCATAGCATCTTTATTGCTTACAAGCATTCGCGTTACTTCAGGACAGGAAAGATTAAGAGATCTCTCTATTTCATTCTTATAGATTCTGCTGGTACGTGGAAAGGTTGAACAGGTAGTGCTTAACGCTTCAGCCCCTAGAATTCCGTGTATAGAGCATAGTTTCGCCGCATCCATAAATGGACAATTACTATTTTTGGTACTAAAGATTACTTCCCCCCAATTTGCAGGGCTCTTTTTAGTTATTTTTATCGCAGCTTTTGCTGTCGTACGGATTTGAAGCTGTTTACTATTCAAATAACGATTAACTGAGGGTTTGTCAAAAGTAATATTCCATCCTTGACAGCAATGCTCACGGCAAGCCTCTCCAATGCATTTAAAGTCTGTCACGAATTGTGGTTGGGTTATAGTAATATTTTTCATAAGCAGATTCTAAATAGTTTCGAAAAAAACCCCCGCCGAAGCGGGGGTTTTATATCTAGTTTAACGCAACAGTGACAGCATACCCTGTGGCACTTGGTTCGCCTGAGACAGTACAGAGGTACCCGCTTGTTGCAGAATTTGTGCACGGGACATGTTAGAAACTTCTGTCGCGTAATCAGCATCCTGAATACGGGACTGAGCCGCAGACAGATTACTTACAGAATTATTCAGGTTATTGATAGTGGAATCCAGACGGTTCTGAATCGCACCTAAATTACTACGTGCTGTGTCAACATTTTTCAATGCGTCGTCAACAGCAGCAATGAAGGCCTGAGCTTTAGTATTATCGCTTAAGTCGATTGAGCCATCTGATTTCAAAGCTGTATTAAGATCAGAAGATGTTGCTTTAATCAAAGCATCTTTCGAGATGGTAATTGTATCATCAGTAGTATTGCCAGCCCCAACCTGAATTACTACGTCTTTATCATCGAACAGTTTCTTACCGTTGAAGCTAGCAGAATTACCGAGACGATCAATTTCTTCTAAACGTTGAGTAATTTCAGCCTCAATGGAGTCAATGTCAGTGGTATCATTAGTGCCGTTTGCAGCTTGGACGCTAAGTTCACGAACGCGTTGTAAGTTGGTGTTGATTTCGTTCAGGTTACCTTCAGCCGTCTGAATCAAAGAGATACCGTCGTTGGCATTACGCGCAGCCTGGTTCATCCCTTTAATCTGTGCGTTCATACGGTTGGCAATCGCCTGACCGGCAGCATCATCTTTTGCGCTGTTGATACGCAGGCCGGAGGACAGACGTTCGATAGCAGTGCCCAGGGAAGACTGAGATTTGTTCAGGTTGTTCTGAGTGGTCAGGGACAACAGGTTAGTATTGATAACGGCCATAATTTTAATTCCTTAAACAAAAATGGTTTCTAGGTCGGTGCCTAACACTCACGGCGTCTCTCACCGTCAACAAGGTTATCGACGCCCTGGCAGCAGACTTTAGAAAATATCTAATAAAAAATTTAATGCATTGTTTTTAAATGTGTTTTTTTGAATTTATTTCTTAAAGTGCTTTGCCAGTGCCTAGGATTAAAGCAAAAAACGAAGATTCCCCACGCTACTACAGCCCGCAAAACGATGTGATGCCGCAAGAGTCCTTACGCTCATAAAAGCGCCTATAAGAGGGGGTTATTGCGCGATTTATTTTTTTCCTTATAGCGTAAACTTTTCTCTGTTTTGGCCGATATAGGTCTGAAACAACCATTGGAAAGGAATTAATTATGGCGACTATCAGCAACCTTGGGGTGGGGATGCCGGGTTTATCAGATCTGTACGATAAGTTACAGGCTGCGGAAGAGACGAAGCTTACAGCTATCGCCACTCAGAAAACCAAATATGACGCGCAGATCACCGGCTACGGAAAGCTGCAAAGCGCCCTGACCACTCTGCAAACGGCTGCAGCTAAACTGGCAAAGACAGACACATGGAACTCAACGTCTGTTACCAGCACCAATACCGCGTTCGCCGCCACCACTTCAACGAATGCGAACGTTGGCGAATTTACAATTAATGTCAATAAAATTGCTAAAGGCCAGGTTCTCACTACCGCCCCAGGCACAATCGACAGCAATACCAAACAGCTGGGTGAAACCACTGGCACAAGCCGCACCATTACGATTACCCAGGCCGGTGCCGACAGCAAACCCTTGACGGTGACCCTCGCCGACGGCGATACATCCCTGAACGGTATTGCCAAAGCCATCAACGCCGCTAACGGCAACGTTTCCGCTAGCATTGTCAAAGCTGATAACGGTGATTACCGTCTGATGCTGTCCTCAAAAACCACCGGTACCGATTCAGACATGACGGTGACGGTGACAGGCGATGATACGCTGAACGCGGTCATCGGCAGCGCTGCGCTCAAAGAGCAGGTGAAATCTCAGAATGCCGTCATCAACGTTAACGGCATTGATATTATCCGCCAGAGTAATACCGTGACAGATGCGTTGCCGGGCGTCACCCTGACCCTAAAAGCGCCGAGCACCGCTGATGAAACGCTTTCAGTGACGCGTTCTACCGACGATAACAAGAAAGCGGTTACTGAGTGGGTTAATGCATATAACGCCCTGCAATCGACGATTACTTCCCTGACCAAATATGAACCGCCTGCAACAGGGGCAACCGCACAGAACTCCAGCAATGGTGTCCTGATGGGCGACAGCACTATCAGGGGAGTACAATCAGATCTGCGTGCTTTATTAACCAATGTCCAGACCGGCTCTTATGCGATCATGGCTCAGTTAGGGATTACCCAAGACCCGCTGAAGGGCGCAGGCGCCACGTTAGGCAATCTTAAGATTGACGATAAGAAGTTAACCCAGGCGCTGACAGATAACCCGGCTGGCGTACAGGCCTACTTTGTCGGGGACGGTAAAACCACCGGTTTCGCGACCCAAATGAATAACAAACTGACGGATATGCTGAGCACCTCTGTAGGTAAAGAAGGTGTTATTCAGAATGCGAAAGACGGTATTAATGCCTCGCTGAAAACCATCGCCAAACGTTACGACGCGATGGAGCTGTCCATTGAAGCCACAATGGCCCGGTATAAAAAGCAGTTTAGCGATTTAGATGCGCTTGTTACCAAATTCAACGGTACTGCGTCTTACCTAACATCACAGTTTAGTAGCAAATAAGAAAGGAACCGATATGTATAACAATTCTGGTGTACAGGCCTATCAAAAGGTAGGTCTTGAATCTGCCGTGTTGAGCGCCAGCCCACACCAGTTGGTTGTCATGCTGTTTGACGGTGCCCATAGCGCGCTGGTAAGAGCGCGCCTTTTCCTTGAGCAGGGGAATATCTCTGCTAAAGGAGAAGCCCTGTCTAAAGCCATCAACATCATCGACAATGGCTTAAAGGCTGGCCTGAACATGGAGGTCGAAAGTGATTTGCCGGAAAACCTCGCTGCACTGTATGACTATATGGTTCGTCGGTTATTACACGCGAACTTACGTAATGATGCAGAGGCGATCGTCGAGGTTGAGGTTTTATTGAATAACATTGCGGATGCCTGGAAACAAATCGGCCCCAATGCTACCTCCATTTCAGGATAATTTTGATGAACAACCCTAGCACTGCTCTTAACAACTGGCATGCTCTGCATGCCCTGAGTATTGCCATGCTGAAACTCGCTCATTCCGGCCAGTGGGATGAGCTTGTTGAAAAAGAGACGGAGTACGTGAAGTTAGTCGAAAGTATCGGACAAAACGCCATCTCAGCCTGCCCTCCTGCGCAAATTGAGCAGGCACGCTTTCTGCTGGAAAAAGTGCTGCAGAATGAAACGGAGCTGAAAGCGTTGTTGACGGACAGAATGAATGAGCTGCGCCAGTTGATCACCCAGACAGGTAAACAACAATCGGTAACTTCTACTTATGGCAAACTGTCAGGCAATATTCTTTATCCGGAAAATTTAACCCGCGACCTCCCGTTATGATTCAAATCATCCATACTCCAGAGGTCCGCCGAAACGGCTTCTGGAGCAAGGAAGATGAAAAACCCCACCCTCTTGCAGTTCTTCCACTGGTATTACCCTGACGGCAGTCAACTCTGGCCTGAAGTGGCCGAGCGCGCTGACGATTTAAACGACATCGGCATCAACATGGTCTGGCTGCCCCCAGCCTATAAAGGCGCATCCGGTGGGTACTCCGTCGGTTACGACTGCTACGATCTCTTCGATCTCGGTGAGTTCGATCAAAAAGGATCCGTTCCCACCAAATACGGTGACAAAGACCAGCTGCTGTCCGCTATCGGGGCGTTAAAACGCAATGACATTGCGGTGCTCATGGACGTGGTGGTCAACCACAAAATGGGGGCCGATGAGAAAGAGGCCATCCGCGTCCAGCGGGTGAATGCGGACGATCGCAATCAGATCGACGATGAGATCATCGAATGTGAAGCCTGGACCCGCTACACCTTCCCGGTTCGAAACGGACAGTACTCGGCGTTTGTCTGGGATTACAAATGTTTCAGCGGCATCGATCACATCGAAAACCCTACTGAAGATGGCATCTTCAAGATCGTTAACGACTACACCGGCGAAGGCTGGAACGATCAGGTCGATAACGAGATGGGGAACTTTGATTACCTGATGGGCGAGAATATCGATTTTCGTAACCGTGCGGTGACGGAGGAGATCAAATACTGGGCGCGCTGGGTGATGGAGCAGACCCAGTGTGACGGCTTCCGTCTGGATGCGGTAAAACATATTCCGGCATGGTTCTATAAAGAGTGGATCGAGCACGTACAGGAAGTGGCACCGAAGCCGCTGTTTATCGTGGCGGAATACTGGTCGCCGGATGTCGATAAACTGCAGCAGTACATTGATCAGGTGGACGGGAAAACCATGCTGTTCGACGCACCGCTGCACATGAAGTTTCACGAAGCCTCTTTGCAGGGACGTGATTACGACATGAGCCAGATCTTTACCGGCACACTGGTGGAGGCCGATCCCTTCCATGCGGTAACGCTGGTGGCTAACCACGACACCCAGCCATTACAGGCGCTGGAGGCGCCGGTCGAGGCCTGGTTCAAACCGCTGGCTTACGCCTTGATTTTACTGCGTGAGAATGGTGTGCCGAGCGTCTTCTATCCCGATCTGTACGGTGCCAGCTATGATGATACCGGCGGCGACGGTGAGATGTACCATATCGACATGCCGGTGATTGAGCAGCTCGACCAGCTGATCCTCGCCCGCCAGCGGTTTGCCCACGGCGTGCAGACTCTGTGGTTCGATCACCCTAACTGCATTGCCTTCAGCCGCAGCGGCACCGAAGAAGATCCGGGCTGCGTGGTGGTGCTCTCTAACGGCGACGAGGGCGAAAAGACAATTACGCTGGGCGAGAACTACGGCAACAGAAACTGGAAAGATTTTCTCGGCAATCGGGAAGAAACCGTCACGACCGATGAAACCGGCACCGGGGTGTTTACCTGCAACGGCGGCAGCGTCAGCGTGTGGGTCATAGAGGATGCGTTGTAAAAAGTGAGAAACCGGGCAGCGCTACGCTTGCCCGGCCACCCGATCTCTTACGGGAGCTTACTGTCGAGCGGATTTTTGCTGAGGTATGTCGCGCACTCGACGGTCGGGCGATCGACGCGATGCAGGATCATCCCATCATATTCAATGGCGCTGCCTTCACGATCCAGCGGGTAGATATCCAGTTTGCTGGTCACGTTATAAAAATCATCTGAACGCAGCATAATCTTTCCTTTTACCGCAATCACGCGCTGCCACTGGCGGCAGTCGAGGGTATCCCCCTCTTGCGTCACTACCAGCGAGGCGATCGCTTCCGGGCTGACCATTTTGCTTTGCGGCCCTTTCGACTGCCAGTACCCGGCCAGTTCAGCCGGAGCGGGATGCTTGACCACATCCTGGTAACTGTCAACCTGCACACATCCGGTTAATGCCAACAGACCCGCGATAATTGCTATTTTTTTCATCATGTTCCGTCTATACCCTAAATAATTCGAGTTGCATGAAGGCGGCAACGCAGCGAATCCCCGGGAGCTTACCGAAGTAAGTGTCTGGGGTGAGCGAGGAAAGCCAACGCGCAGGCAACTTGAAGTATGACGGGTATACGGCGAAAAAAATAGTGTGGCATTTCCGCCGTCGGGTCGCCAGCACCAGAGGGACTAAACCTGCATAGACATAACATCCTGGTACGCCTGCATCAGTTTATTACGTACCTGGATACCCATCTGCATCGACACTGATGCTTTTTGCAAATCGGTCATCACATCATTTAGACCAATGCCCGGCACACCCATAGTGAATTTTTCGCCCTGCACGCGTGCGGCGGTTTGGGTATCGCTAATCCGGTCCAGTGCCGCATGCAGCTGGCCCGCGAAGCTGACGGTTGACTGCACGTCAGCCACGTTCTGATGACGGGCGGTCATTGCCGTTGCCTGCAACTGGCTGATGACGCTTTCAATCCCCTGTATTGCCATGACGTTCCCCTGATGGATTTTTACGCGCTCAAGAGTACCAGCCTGTCAATAAGATAAAGGCGCTAAATAGCGTGAAAAAACCAGGTTATTTGACGAATAGAAATTCCCGTTTCATCAAATAATGGCACAGCCATGATTATGGAATTTTTGTTGTGTTTGCCGACCCGGGAGCCTGTTTTGTTTCTCCACACGAATAATGAAATCCACGATGAGTCACGAGGTGCGCTATGAGTGCGACAGCAACATCCAGCCCTCAAACTAAATCTCTCGAATGGATGAGCCGCCTGCGCGCGAACCCTAAAGTGCCGTTGATCGTGGCAGGTGCTGCCGCTATCGCTATCGTTGTCGCTATGGTCTTATGGGCCAAACAGCCAGACTACCGCACCCTTTTCAGCAACCTCTCGGACCAGGATGGCGGTGCTATCGTCACCCAGTTAACCCAGATGAACGTCCCCTACCGTTTCTCGGATAATGGTGGCGCGCTGGAAGTCCCTGCCGATAAAGTGCATGAACTCCGCTTACGACTTGCCCAGCAAGGTCTGCCGAAAGGCGGCGCGGTGGGCTTTGAACTCCTGGACCAGGAAAAATTCGGCATCAGCCAGTTCAGCGAGCAGGTTAACTACCAGCGCGCGCTGGAAGGCGAGCTGGCCCGCACCATCGAAACCCTCGGCCCGCTGAAAAGCGCCCGCGTGCACCTGGCCATGCCAAAACCAACGCTGTTTGTCCGTGAACAGAAAGCGCCGTCGGCGTCCGTCACCGTTAATCTGCAACCCGGCCGTGCGCTGGATGAAGGGCAGATCAGCGCCGTGGTCCATCTGGTCTCCAGTGCCGTGGCCGGTTTACCGCCGGGTAACGTGACCCTGGTGGACCAGATGGGTCGCCTGTTAACCAAATCCAATACCAGCGCTCGCGATCTGAATGATGCGCAGCTGAAGTATGCCACCGACGTGGAAAATCGCGTTCAGAGCCGCATCGAAGCCATTCTTGGTCCAATCGTCGGCACCAGCAACGTCCATGCCCAGGTCACCGCGCAGATCGATTTTGCGGATAAAGAGCAGACCGAAGAGCAGTATCGTCCAAACGGCGATGCTGCTCAGGCCGTGATGCGCTCGCGTCAGGTAAATGAAAACTTGCAGGTCGGTGGACCTAACCCTGGCGGTGTGCCGGGTGCGCTCTCCAACCAGCCAGCCCCTGCCAATACCGCGCCAATCACCACCCCGGCACAGAACCAGCAGAACGGTCAGCAGGGTGCGCAGCAGCAGCAAACGACCACTGCAGCCAACTCAGGTCCGCGCACCAGCAGCCGTAACGAAACCACTAACTACGAAGTCGATCGCACCATTCGCCACACCAAAATGAACACCGGTGACGTGCAGCGTCTCTCCGTGGCGGTGGTCGTCAACTACAAAACCCTGCCGGACGGTAAGCCCCTGCCGCTGACCGCCGAGCAGATGAAGCAGATCGAAGACCTGACCCGTGAAGCCATGGGTTATTCCGAGAAGCGTGGCGATACCCTCAACGTAGTGAACTCACCGTTCAGCGCCGTGGACGATACCAGCGGTGAACTGCCGTTCTGGCAGAAGCAGGCCTTTATGGATCTGCTGATTGAAATCGGTCGCTGGTTACTGGTGGTGATTGTTGCCTGGCTGCTGTGGCGTAAAGCAGTACGCCCACAACTGGTTCGCCGTGCCGAAGAGGCCAAAGCGCTGAAAGAGCAAAGCCTGCTGCGCGAAGAGACCCATGAAGCCGTGGAAGTGCGTCTCAGCAAAGACGAACAAATGCAGCAACGCCGTGCTAACCAGCGCATGGGCGCTGAGGTCATGAGCCAGCGTATTCGCGAAATGTCAGATAACGATCCGCGCGTCGTGGCGCTGGTCATTCGCCAGTGGATGAGTACAGAAAATGAGTAACCTTACCGGAACGGATAAAAGCGTCATCCTGCTGATGACCATTGGCGAGGACCGGGCGGCAGAGGTGTTCAAACACCTCTCCCAGCGCGAAGTGCAGGTTCTCAGTGCGGCGATGGCCAACGTGCGTCAGATCTCCAACAAACAGCTGACCGACGTGCTGGCCGAGTTTGAGCAGGAAGCCGAACAGTTTGCGGCGCTCAACGTCAACGCCAACGAATACCTGCGTTCAGTGCTGGTCAAAGCGCTCGGCGAAGAGCGCGCTGCCAGCCTGCTGGAAGATATTCTCGAAACCCGCGATACCGCCAGCGGCATCGAAACGCTCAACTTTATGGAGCCGCAAACCGCTGCCGACCTTATTCGCGACGAGCATCCGCAGATCATCGCCACTATCCTGGTCCACCTCAAACGTGGCCAGGCGGCGGATATTCTGGCGCTGTTCGACGAACGTCTGCGTCATGATGTCATGCTGCGTATCGCCACCTTCGGCGGCGTCCAGCCAGCGGCGCTGGCGGAACTGACCGAAGTGCTGAATGGCCTGCTCGACGGCCAGAACCTCAAGCGCAGCAAAATGGGCGGCGTGAGAACCGCGGCCGAAATTATCAACCTGATGAAAACGCAGCAGGAAGAGGCGGTTATTACCGCTGTGCGCGAATTCGACGGCGAACTGGCGCAGAAAATCATCGACGAGATGTTCCTGTTCGAAAACCTGGTGGACGTGGACGACCGCAGTATCCAGCGCCTGCTGCAGGAAGTGGACTCCGAATCGCTGCTTATCGCCCTCAAAGGCGCCGAACAGCCGCTGCGCGAGAAGTTCCTGCGCAATATGTCCCAGCGTGCAGCGGATATCCTGCGCGACGACCTTGCCAACCGTGGCCCGGTGCGTCTGTCTCAGGTGGAAAACGAACAGAAAGCCATCCTCCTTATTGTGCGTCGTCTGGCCGAAACCGGCGAGATGGTGGTAGGCAGCGGCGAGGATACCTATGTCTGATGAACTGCCGTGGAAGATCTGGACACCGGACGATCTCTCCCCTCCTCGCGCGGAGTTTGTGCCTGCGACCCCGACACCTGCCGAGGCAGATGAGGATGACGAAGAGCCTGAACTGAGCGAAGAAGAGCAGCGCGCGCAGCAGCTGGCGAAGATCCAGCTTCAGGCACACGATCAGGGCTACGCCGCCGGCATGAACGAAGGGCGGCAAAAAGGCCAGGAACAGGGCTATCAGGAAGGGTTGGCCCAGGGGCTGGCACAAGGCTTAGAGCAGGCGCGAACACAGCAGGCGCCGATCCACGCCCGGATGCAGCAGCTGGTCAGCGAATTCCAGAATACGCTGGACGCACTGGACAGCGTTATCGCCTCTCGCCTGATGCAGATGGCGCTCGAGGCGGCACGTCAGGTGATTGGTCATACCCCGCCGGTGGATAATAGCTCGCTGATTAAGCAGATCCAGGGTCTGTTGCAGCAGGAGCCGCTGTTCAGCGGCAAACCGCAGCTGCGCGTTCACCCGGACGATTTGCAGCGGGTGGAAGAGATGCTCGGCGCGACCCTGAGCCTGCACGGGTGGCGTCTGCGTGGCGATCCGACCCTGCATCACGGCGGCTGCAAAGTCTCTGCCGATGAAGGCGATCTGGATGCCAGCGTGGCAACCCGCTGGCAGGAACTGTGCCGTCTGGCAGCACCGGGAGTCATCTGATGACCGCACGCCTGACCCGCTGGCTCAACACGCTCGACAATTTTGAAACCAAAATGGCGCAACTGCCCGCGCTTCGCCGCTACGGGCGCTTAACCCGTGCCACCGGTCTGGTGCTGGAGGCGACCGGTCTACAGCTGCCGCTGGGGGCCACCTGCATTATCGAACGCCAGGACGGGAACGAGATCCACGAAGTCGAGAGCGAAGTGGTTGGCTTTAACGGCCAGCGTCTGTTCCTGATGCCACTGGAAGAGGTCGAAGGCGTCCTGCCCGGCGCACGCGTCTACGCGAAAAATTTCTCTGCCGACGGGCTGCACAGCGGCAAGCAGTTGCCGCTCGGCCCGGCGCTGCTCGGACGGGTGCTGGACGGTGGCGGTAAGCCGCTGGATGGCCTGCCCTCCCCCGATACCACCGAAACCGGGGCGCTGATTACCCAACCCTTTAACCCGCTACAACGAACGCCGATCGAGCATGTGCTGGATACCGGTGTACGCCCGATCAACGCCCTGCTGACCGTGGGTCGCGGCCAGCGTATGGGTCTGTTTGCTGGCTCCGGCGTCGGGAAATCGGTCCTGCTCGGGATGATGGCTCGCTACACCCAGGCCGACGTCATTGTGGTGGGACTGATTGGCGAGCGTGGCCGTGAAGTAAAAGATTTTATCGAGAACATCCTCGGTCCCGAAGGGCGCGCCCGGTCGGTGGTGATTGCCGCCCCGGCGGATGTGTCTCCCCTGCTGCGTATGCAGGGTGCCGCCTACGCCACGCGCATCGCGGAAGATTTCCGCGATCGGGGTAAGCATGTCCTGTTGATCATGGACTCCCTGACCCGTTACGCCATGGCGCAGCGAGAAATCGCCCTGGCGATCGGCGAGCCGCCGGCCACCAAAGGCTATCCGCCATCGGTATTTGCGAAGTTACCGGCACTGGTTGAACGCGCCGGTAATGGCATCAGCGGCGGTGGCTCCATCACCGCGTTTTATACGGTGCTGACCGAAGGCGATGACCAGCAGGATCCGATTGCCGACTCGGCGCGAGCGATCCTCGACGGCCATATCGTTCTGTCGCGCCGCCTGGCCGAAGCGGGTCACTACCCGGCGATCGATATCGAAGCCTCGATCAGCCGTGCAATGACGGCATTGATTACCGAGAAGCATTACGCCCGCGTGCGTAACTTCAAGCAGTTACTCTCCAGCTTCCAGCGCAACCGCGATCTGGTGAGCGTCGGGGCCTATGCCAAAGGCAGCGACCCCATGCTCGACAAGGCGATCGCCCTGTGGCCGCATCTGGAAGCGTATCTGCAACAGGGTATTTTTGAAAAAGCCGACTGGGAAAGCTCTATCCAGGCTCTGGAGATGATTTTCCCGCAGGTGTAACCGAATAGAGGGCGAATGTCATGGCACAACACGGCGCGTTAACCACGCTGAAAGATCTGGCCGAGAAAGATGTTGATAATGCCGCACAGCAGCTTGGCGCGATGCGCCGCGGATGTCAGCAGGCAGAAGAACAGCTGAAAATGTTGATCGACTACCAGCATGAGTATCGCACCAACCTCAACACGGATATGGCACAGGGCATCGGCAGCCAGCGCTGGATCAACTATCAACAGTTCATCCAGACGCTGGAGAAAGCCATAGAACAGCATCGCCAGCAGGTGCTTCAGTGGACCGAGAAGGTTGACCGGGCCCTGAACTTCTGGCGAGAGAAGAAACAGCGTTTACAGGCGTGGCAAACCTTGCAGGATCGCCAACTTGCCGCCGCAACCCTGGCGGAAAACCGTCTCGATCAGAAAAAAATGGATGAGTTTGCCCAGCGCGCAACAATGAGGACACCGGAATGATCACCCTTCAACAACTGCTTTCGAGCGACACCGACCTTACGGCTGGCGTTCGGGGCGGAAAAGCGGCCGACGGCGCGCAGGACTTTCTTGCCCTGCTGGCGGGCGCGTTAAGCGACGTTAAAGGCCAGGGGAAAGAGGCCGGGCTGACGCTGAACGACCTGCAAACCGCGGGCGGTAAGCGGGCCAGCGTGGCGCTGAAAGCCGATGCTACTGATATTGATGCGGATACCGATGCCGGGAAACTGGCCGAACTGCTGGCGCATCAGGATCTCACCGTTACCGAAGAAAGCACCACTCAGCCGGGCCTGACCTCCGGGCTGTTGCCTGCGGTTAAAGGCGACGTGCTGAAGAGCCTGACCCAGGCAGCCAAAGAGGCCGACAGCAAAACCGAGCTTAGCGATGAAGAGCTGGCAGGGTTAAGCGCCCTGATGGCGATGCTGCCCCATCAGCAGACCGTCACTGCCGCCGCACCCCAGCCGGTGAGCACCGGCGCCATTGACGCTGACGTCTCCCTGACCAGCGATCGTGGCCGCCAGCCTGTACTGGATACCGATGCCCTGCGTAGCGCCAAAGCCGTCGTTCAGGATAAAAATGCGGGGATGGCTGCCGACACCCAACTGACACCAGCCGTTGCCGCGACGACACCAAAGCAGGCGGCAGAGAGCACGCCGTCCCCGACCGGGCCAACCGCCACCATGGGGCCGATTGTCAGCACCCCGTCTACGGTGCAGCCGACCTTCGCTGCCGCGCCGGTGGTCAGCGCCCAGTTGGGCAGCAATGAATGGCAGCAGACCGTCAGCCAGCACATCACGCTGTTTACCCGTCAGGGCCAGCAGAGCGCCGAGCTGCGTCTGCACCCGGAAGATCTGGGCCAGGTACAAATTACGCTTAAGCTGGATGATAACCAGGCGCAGCTGCAGATGGTCTCAGGCCATAGCCACGTTCGTGCAGCGCTGGAAGCGGCACTGCCGGTGCTGCGTACCCAGCTCGCAGAAAACGGCATTGAGCTGACGCAAAGCAACATCAGCAGTGAAAATTTCAATGGCCAGCAGCAGGCTTCTTCTCAGCATCAGCAGCAGACTGCCCGCTCCGGCAACGCGGGCGGATTCGATGAAGAGAACGATGAGCTGCTCGCGGTGCCTGCCTCCCTGCAGTCCGCGGCACGTGGAAACAACGCTGTCGATATCTTCGCCTAAACCTAAACGCCAGAGGTAGCGTGATTATCCCCCTCTTTTCGACTCTTTGACGGCGAGAGGACACGGGATAATCACCCCATTAGCAGTCCCGAAACAGGAAGCACGAATCAGATGACTGACTCCGCCATCACCAAGAAAAGTAAGCGTTCCATCTGGATCCCGCTTCTGGTGTTAATTACGCTCGCTGCCTGCGCTACCGCAGGTTACAGCTACTGGCGCATGAATAAAGCACCGTCAGCCGCAGCCAAAGCGGAGCTACCGCCGCCGCCGGCCCCGGTCTTTTTCGCGCTGGATACTTTTACCGTTAACCTGGGCGATGCTGAGCACGTGTTTTACGTGGGCATTACGCTGCGTCTGAAAGACGATGCTACCCGTACCCGCCTGAGTGAATACCTGCCGGAAGTGCGCAGCCGTCTGCTGCTGCTGTTCTCGCGCCAGGATGCCGCACAGTTGTCTACCGATGAAGGTAAACAAAAACTGGTGGCAGACATTAAGCAAACGCTGGCCGCGCCTCTGATTAGCGGTCAACCTAAGCAGGAAGTCACTGACGTTCTGTATACAGCTTTCATTCTGCGGTAACGACATGGGCGACAGTATTCTTTCTCAGGCGGAAATCGATGCGCTGCTGAACGGCGACAGCGACAAAACCGACGATCCAAAACCGGGTGCGGCTGGCGATAGCGACATTCGCCCCTACGATCCCAATACCCAGCGTCGCGTGGTGCGCGAGCGTCTACAGGCGCTGGAGATCATCAACGAACGTTTTGCCCGTCAGTTCCGTATGGGGCTGTTCAACCTGCTGCGTCGTAGCCCGGATATTACCGTCGGTGCGATCCGCATTCAGCCGTATCATGAGTTCGCCCGTAACCTGCCGGTGCCGACGAACCTCAACCTGATCCATCTGAAACCGCTGCGCGGCACGGGCCTGTTTGTCTTCTCGCCAAGCCTGGTCTTTATCGCCGTGGATAACCTCTTCGGCGGCGACGGACGTTTCCCCACGAAAGTGGAAGGCCGCGAATTTACCCATACCGAACAACGCGTCATCAACCGCATGCTGAAGCTGGCGCTTGAAGGCTACAGCGACGCGTGGAAAGCGATTCACCCGCTGGAAGTGGAGTATGTCCGTTCGGAGATGCAGGTGAAGTTCACCAACATCACCACCTCGCCAAACGATATCGTGGTTAACACCCCGTTCCACGTGGAGATCGGCAACCTGACCGGTGAGTTCAACATCTGCCTGCCGTTCAGCATGATTGAACCGCTGCGCGAAGTGCTGGTGAACCCACCGCTGGAAAACTCCCGCCATGAAGATCAGAACTGGCGCGAGAACCTGGTGCGTCAGGTTCAGCACTCCCAGCTGGAACTGGTGGCAAACTTTGCCGATGTCCCGCTGCGGTTGTCGCAGATTTTAAAATTAAAACCCGGTGATGTGCTGCCGATCGAAAAACCCGACCGCATCATCGCCCACGTGGATGGCGTGCCTGTGCTGACCAGCCAGTATGGCACCGTAAACAATCAATACGCGTTACGCGTTGAGCACCTGATTAACCCGATTTTGAATTCTCTGAATGAGGAACAGCCCAAATGAGTGATATGAACAATCCGTCCGATGACAACAACGGAGCACTGGACGATCTGTGGGCTGAGGCGTTAAACGAGCAAAAAGCACCCGCCAGCAAAAGCGTGGCCGATGCGGTGTTCCAGCAGCTGGGCGGCGGTGACGTCAGCGGTACGCTGCAGGATATCGATCTGATTATGGATATCCCGGTCAAGCTGACCGTGGAGCTGGGCCGTACCCGGATGACCATCAAAGAGCTGCTGCGCCTGACGCAGGGGTCCGTGGTGGCGCTGGATGGCCTGGCCGGGGAGCCGCTGGATATTCTGATCAACGGCTACCTGATTGCCCAGGGTGAAGTCGTGGTTGTCGCCGATAAGTACGGCGTGCGTATCACCGACATTATTACGCCGTCCGAACGTATGCGTCGTCTGAGCCGTTAAAGATGAAAACCCAGGCCACTGTCTCTCAACCCTCTGCAGTGCCCGGTTCGCCGCTGCTGCAGGTCAGCGGTGCGCTGCTGGGGATTATTGCCTTTATTTTGATCGTCGCCTGGCTGGCAAAACGTGTCGGTCTGGCAGGTAAAACAGCGGGGGGACGCGGGTTGAAGCTAGCGGCCAGCACCTCGCTGGGGCCACGCGAACGCGTGGTGATCGTGGAAGTGGAAGACGCCCGGCTGGTGCTGGGTGTGACCGCCTCGCAAATTTCACTCCTGCATACATTGCCGCCTGCGCCGGTCTCTGAAGAGAGTCGTGCAGAGGTTCCACCGGATTTTCAGTCCGTGATGAAGAGTTTGCTTAAGCGTTCCGGGAGATCGTGATGCGTCCTTTGTTGTCCCTTACGCTTGCAGGCCTTGGCCTGTTTGCTCCCGCCGTGTACGCCCAGTTGCCAGGCCTGATCTCCACCCCAATGGCCGGGGGTGGCCAGAGCTGGACCCTGCCGGTACAGACGCTGGTATTTATCACCTCGCTGACCTTTATCCCGGCGATCCTGCTGATGATGACCAGCTTCACCCGCATTATCATCGTCTTTGGTCTGCTGCGTAACGCCCTGGGTACTCCTTCTGCGCCGCCGAACCAGGTTCTGCTCGGTCTGTCCCTGTTTCTGACCTTCTTCATTATGTCGCCGGTGATCGACAAGATTTATGTCGATGCCTATCAACCGTTCAGTGAAGACAAGATCTCAATGCAGGTGGCGCTGGAGAAAGGAGCGCAACCGCTGCGCGAATTTATGCTGCGTCAGACCCGCGAAGCCGACCTGGCGCTGTTTGCCCGTCTGGCCAACGCCGGGCCGATCCAGGGGCCGGAAGCGGTGCCGATGCGCATTCTGCTGCCTGCCTACGTTACCAGCGAGCTGAAAACCGCCTTCCAGATTGGTTTTACGATCTTCATTCCGTTCCTGATTATCGACCTGGTGATCGCCAGCGTGCTGATGGCGCTGGGGATGATGATGGTGCCGCCGGCGACCATTGCCCTGCCCTTCAAGCTGATGCTGTTTGTCCTGGTGGATGGCTGGCAACTGCTGGTCGGTTCGCTGGCGCAAAGTTTCTACAGTTGAGGAGCGCGCAATGACGCCAGAATCGGTCATGATGATGGGCACGGAGGCGATGAAAGTCGCGATCTCCGTTGCCGCTCCCCTGCTGCTGGTGGCCCTGGTCACCGGTCTGATTATCAGTATTTTGCAGGCCGCGACCCAGATTAACGAAATGACCCTGTCATTTATCCCGAAAATTATCGCGGTGTTCGTGGCGATCATTATTGCCGGGCCGTGGATGCTGAACCTGCTGCTGGATTACATGCGTAATCTGTTTACCAACCTGCCGTACATCATCGGCTAAGCCGGGCCATGATCCATTTCACCAGCGATCAATGGCTTGAGTGGCTCGGCCTCTACTTCTGGCCCCTGCTGCGCATTCTGGCGTTGATCTCCACCGCGCCGATCCTCAGCGAGCGATCGATCCCGAAGCGGGTGAAAATTGGCCTCGCCATACTGATTACGATTATCGTTGCCCCGACGCTGCCGCCGGTCAATGTGCCGATTTTCTCGGCTCCGGCGCTGTGGGTGGGGCTTCAGCAGATCCTGATTGGCGTGGCTATCGGCTTTACCATGCAGTTCGCCTTTGCCGCCGTCCGTATGGCGGGGGAGCTGATTGGTTTACAGATGGGTCTGTCGTTCGCCACCTTCTTCGACCCGGGCAGTCGCCTGAACATGCCCATCATCGCCCGTATTATCGACCTGCTGGCGATGCTGCTGTTTATGGCTTTTGATGGTCATCTGTGGCTGATTTCGATGCTGGTGGACACCTTCCACACCCTGCCGATTGGCGGTGATGCGGTGAACAGCAATGCCTTTATGGCCCTGACCCGCGCGGCTGGTCTGATTTTCATCAGCGGCCTGATGCTGGCACTGCCGCTTATCACCCTGCTGCTTACCGTCAACCTGGCGCTGGGTTTACTGAACCGTATGGCACCCCAGCTCTCGGTGTTTGTTATTGGCTTTCCGATCACCCTTACCGTGGGCATGTTGCTTATTTCCCTGTTAATGCCCCTTATTGCCCCCTTCTGCGAGCACTTATTCAGTGAGGTATTTAATCTGCTGAGCAATATCGTGCGCGAGCTTTCAGCGAAATAATAACCCTTGTGTTCTATATTGTCTTTCTGAGGATATTCCTAAAATAAAAACTGCGGAACATCTACCAGGATATATCTGGCGCGGCCTGAATGTTTTTATCCATCTCACAATATTAAACATTTACTTTACTTTAAGAAGTTTCCTGGCAAATTATACGTAACTTTACGGGATAGTGAGTTCGCCTGAAAGTCCTTGTAATGCTCACAGGTAATTTTGTTTTTCCATCCCGTATGGCTGTTATAGAGCTCTCAGGCAGATGGTAAATTATCGTTATGCATTGAGTGAGGGTATGCCATGTCAACGATCATTATGGATTTATGCAGTTACACCCGGCTAGGGTTAACCGGGTATCTGGCAAGCAGAGGGGTAAAGAAAAAAGACATCAACGACGTACATAACGTTGACGAACTTGCCGCCGCATGTGAGACCTTAACGCCAGGTGTGGTGTTTATTAATGAGGACTGTTTCATACATGATCCTGCCAACAGTCAGCAAATAAAGCAGATCATTAATCAACATCCCGGCACCCTGTTTATTGTATTTATGGCGATTGCTAATCTACATTTTGACGAATATTTACGGGTCCGTCAGAATCTTCTGATTAGTTCTAAATCCATTAAGCCCGAGTCACTGGATGACCTGGTGGGGGATTATTTAAGCAAAGAAATAAAAAATGTAGCAGAAATTAAATTTCCGACTTTATCATTAAGCCGAACTGAATCCAGTATGCTGCGAATGTGGATGGCAGGACAGGGAACGATTCAGATTTCTGACCAGATGAATATCAAAGCCAAGACTGTTTCGTCACATAAAGGAAATATTAAAAGGAAGATAAAAACGCATAATAAGCAAGTGATCTATCATGTTGTGCGACTGACAGACAATGTGACCAACGGAATTTTCGTTAACCTGCGTTAATCGCTCCCTTCCCTTTTCAATTGTTGCCCGATCTCTGGCTATGCCAGAGATTTTTCCTCGTTCTGTTCGGGTCGGGCCAGCCCGCGCTACCCGACATGCATGTTACTCCTCGCTTTCGACAAAAATGCCGTCAGGGTGGCCCATCTCGTTAAAGAACCAGATCCCAAGCGGGTAATCTTCCAGCGAAACCAGATACATCGTGCCTTCATTAAATGGCTCAACCGCCAGTACAACACCCGGGCGGCGCGCCCCGCCATCCGTTTTGACTGTAACCCGATCGTTGACCTTCATAAAATCCTCCTCTGGTTTTTGAGCCAGTGTAGAACAAAACAGGAAAACTGGCAGCGTGTTGCCGCGCGACTGACGCTTTTATCAACGGTCTATGCCCTCAAGCTGCCTGACAAAACGCTTACCCCTTTTGCACGGCGCTTTTGCTGGCCCTAATGGGGCGAGGTAACGGGGCGACGCCGCAACTCACCAAGAGCTTATGGGAGGGAGTGACAGGAGTGAGCAAGGACACTGGTGCTGGCCCTAAAGGGGCAAGACCATCAGTCAAGCCGACGCACAGGCATCCTGTAAGTATGACGGGTCTATACTTACGGGTGGACACCGTGTAATCAGGAGTGCGTGATGAAGACCGTAAAAGAGTACAGCGAAACGGCAAAACGGGAAGTGAATGTTGACGTCGATGCCCTGCTCGCCGCAATCAACGAAATCAGCGAGAGCGAGGTAAAACGAATTGAGGATGACCCCACCCGGGTAAGAGTTAACGACAGGGATTATCACACCTGGCGCGAGCTGGCTGAGGCCTTTGAACTCGATATCCATGATTTTAGCGTGACGGAAGTGAATCGCTAAGACGAAAAAAATCCCGGTCATGGGGTGACCGGGATCAAGCTTGCTCATGCAAGAAGCACTTGTAAATTCGTTACATCAGGAAATCTGATGTCGCGTGCAACCTTATCTGCAATTTTTTTGCATGACAAGGAAATATTCTTCATATTTATAGTTGCCACGCGAAATTAAAATGCTACTTATGGTTGCCAACGGGCACCGGATGCGGCTTGAACGGGATCGGTTCCATAATCACCCTTTTTACCGGCCTGTTTTTTTAAGATAATTCTTATCCGCGACCTTCATCTGTCAGGGGAGATGCTATGCCTTCACTTAAGGACCCGCTGCTCATCTATAGCGATCTGGATGGTACGCTGCTGGATATTCATACCTACGACTGGCAGCCCGCCGCTGGCTGGCTGGAGAGGTTACAGGACCACCAAATCCCGGTTATTCTTTGCAGCAGCAAAACCGCGGCGGAAATGCTGCAGATTCAGAGCGATCTCGGGCTGGATGGCCTGCCTTTCATCGCTGAAAACGGCGCCGTGGTCCAACTGGATGTACGCTGGAACGATCATCCCAACTCCCCGCGGCTTATCAACGGCGTTCCCCATGCCGATATCGTCCAGGTCATTAATCAGCTACGCGCCGACGCGGGGTACAAGTTCACCACCTTCGATGATGTTGATGACAAGGTGCTCAGCGAGTGGACGGGGCTGAGCCGCGAACGCGCGGCGCTGGCGCGGCTGCATGAAGCCTCGGTTACGCTCATCTGGCGCGACAGCGACGAACAAATGGCGGCGTTTGAAACCGCACTGGAGACGCTGGGGCTGAAGTTTGTTCAGGGGGCGCGTTTCTGGCATATCCTCGATGCCCGGGGCGGCAAGGACCAGGCCGTCAGTTGGCTCAACGAGCAGTACCTGCAGCGCGACGGCATGTTGCCCACCACCTTAGGGCTGGGTGACGGGCCAAACGATGCGCCGCTGCTGGACAACGTTGACCTGGCGGTGGTGATTAAAGGCATTAACCGCCAGGGCATCCAGTTGAAAAACGACGACCCGGAACGGGTTTACCACACCCAACAGCCCGGCCCTGCGGGCTGGCGTGAAGGGTTGGATCACTTCGTATCGTCCTGACCGACCACCTGATTGCGTCCTCGCTGCTTCGTCTGGTAGAGACGGGCATCAGCGATGGACTGCAACTGTTCAAAGTCATAATTATTGCTTTCCTGAGCGCTGCTCACGCCAATCGACACGCTGATGCGTGCCGTCTGGCTCTTTTTCACCAGAATTTCGCGATCGTTGATGCGCAGGCGGATCCGCTCGGCAATCTGCATTGCCTCCTCAGGGCCGGCCCCCGGCAGGACGACACAAAACTCTTCGCCGCCCACGCGCCCGGCGACGTCGACTTTCCGTATCGTGCTGGTGATTAACCTGGCCGCATGGGTGAGCACCTTATCACCCGCCTGGTGGCCGTAGCGGTCATTAATATTTTTAAAATGGTCGAGATCCATCTGCATCACCGAGTAAGGCTGCTGCTGCTGTTCGCATCGTTTCGCCAGCACTTTCGCCCGTTCAAACAGCGCCCCGCGGTTATTGATCCGCGTCAGGGGGTCGTGCCACGCCTGCCACTGGAGCGAGCTCTGCAGCCGGTACATGTTGCTGACCATCCGGCGGATGACAAACCACGAGACCACCAGCATGCCGGTGAAAAGCAGCCACAGCAGCGTCAGGGCAATCGTAATACTGCCAAAATCGCCTTGCGCCCCTTCCCTGAGGGTGTGGATGCGCAGCAGAACGCCGTTAAAGTGGTCCAGATGCTGCCAGTTAACATAACGGCTCCCCAGCCGTAGCTCCCCTTCTTTATCCTTTTCCATCGCACCGGCAATTTGCGCTCGTTCCCGCTCGTCAAAACGGTTGGCGTGACTGACGACACTCTCCGAGGTGGCGAGCAGCGTAAAGCTCTCGTCGTAGAGCTGGAACTCGCCTTCACCATTACCGTCGACCGCGTCCTGCAGCAGCTTCTTCATCCCCTGAAGGGTAAAATCAATCGCCAGCACGCCGTACCAGTAACGCTGGTAATCGACCGGCACGCTGACCGTGACGATTTGCTCGTTTTGATAATCAGACAGCACAGCGTGGGTAAACCAGCGGACGCTGCGGTCACGGTTATCACGCTGTGACTGCCCGGTAAACCACGGACTGGTCACCAGCTGATAGTAGCGGCCGATAATGTCCCGCTCCGCGTCATGGGGATCGGTTGAGACGTAAAACCCCGCCCGTGAGACGTAAACGACGCGCCTGGCATGCGCCGCCGGGGAGTTGATGCGCAGCAAATAGCCCATTTCGAAGGCGGCGCTCATCTCCTTTTCGAGCCGTTCATCTTCGCGGATCAGACTGTTTGTTTGCTGGACAAAGGCATCCGAAACGCCATGTAGGGTTAAGGTGCGCCGCTCGTCAAAGGTCAGTTGCCACGAGGATTTTGTCCGCAGGTCGCTAATGCGGGAGACGGTATCGTGGAGCACGCTAGAGGCCAGCGGTGTCTCAAGGGCATCCTGCATCCCGTTGCGGAAGAAGAGCAGCTTTTCAACGCTGAACTGTAGCTGGCGATCCAGTGAGTTGACCACGTTCTCCAGATGCGTGTGTTGCGTGGCGGAGTAGGCGTCTTCCAGCACCACAGCTTCGCGCCAGGTCAGTAACGTGGAGAAGATGAGGACAGTAATAAAATAAATATTAACAACCCGGCTCGGATGAAAACGATGACGTGCCGAAGAAAACTCTTTTCTTACAATATCGTCGGGCTGCACACAGACTCCCTGAAAGCCACTTGCGCTATCCGCATGGGCAAATATTACTGCCTGTTAGCGATTATAGCGCACAAAAACGCCCGGCAATGCCGGGCGTAGCGTGACTTAAGCCTTGTCCTGCCGCCGGATGCCATCACCATGCTGAAGCTCCTCTTCACGAAACGCTTCCTGCTTGATGCCGTAACCGTCGTACCAGCGACACTCCACCATTCCGCTTGCATAGCCGGTTACGACCATACGTGGACCGCCGTTTTTAGGCTTAACTTCATCGCTGACCAGAAAGACCATAACCGCCTCCTTTATCAGTGTGAAACTGTATCAATTTAGTCGAGGAATAGCAGTTATGCCTGGTATAGCCAGAAGTTATTAATGTGAGCGACCTCGCATTTTTTCCACGAGTTTTACTATCGCCACCACAATCAGGCCGATGATCAGACCGATCACCAGATTCAGTAAGGTAGGTAAAGTGGCTGAAATAACAGCACCTTGTGCCTGCGCGAAGTGCTCAATGGCATGATGCAGCGGCGCAATGCCATGCACCACAATCCCGCCACCGACGAGGAACATGGCCAGAGTGCCGATCACCGACAGGGATTTCATCAGCCAGGGGGCAACCACCAGCAGGGCTTTACCGGTCATCTTCGCCAGCGCGCTGGTTTTATCACTCAGCCAGTAGCCCATATCATCGAGCTTAACGATGATCCCTACAATGCCGTAGACCCCAATGGTGACCACAATAGCGATCCCGGATAGCACCAGCACCTGGTTCAACAGCGGCGCATCCGCCACGATGCCCAGGGTGATGGCCACGATCTCAGCCGAAAGAATAAAGTCGGTGCGGATTGCGCCCTTAATTTTATCCCGCTCAAAGGTAACAGGATCCTGTGCTGCCAGCGCTTCCAGCCGCTGTTGTCGCGCCGCCGGGCTTTCCTTGTCTTTCTCTTTACGCGATTCCAGCGTGTGCAATATTTTCTCTGCCCCTTCAAAACAGAGAAACGCCCCGCCAATCATCAGCAATGGGGTAATGGCCCACGGGATAAAGGCGCTGATCAGCAGTGCCAGCGGCACGAGGATCACTTTATTGAGTAAGGACCCCTTTGCGACAGCCCAGACCACGGGCAGCTCCCGATTGGCGCGTACCCCGGTGACCTGTTGCGCATTGAGAGAGAGATCGTCGCCCAGTACGCCCGCGGTCTTTTTCGCTGCCAGTTTTCCCATCATCGAAATATCGTCCAGCAGCGTGGCGATATCATCCAGCAGTGTTAATAAGCTACTTCCCGCCAAAATTACGTTCCTTCTTTTTTGTTAATAACCTGAACAGTATGGAGTAAAACCCGCAACCCCGAAACCATCCCGTTTATGTCAACAAATAATTCACAACTGACACACAATTAAAGGACTCGCCAGCATGATAGTTTTCACGTTAACTATATGCGTCCTTTTTATTACGCCGTGAGGGAGTATGCGTTTCAGGCAAGTTTTACCATTAGCAGGCGCGCTGTTTGCGCTCTATATCATCTGGGGATCCACCTACTTTGTGATCCGTATCGGCGTGGAGAGCTGGCCACCTCTGATGATGGCGGGGGTGCGTTTCCTCTCTGCGGGGGTGCTCCTGCTAGCGTTTTTATTCCTGCGCGGCCACAGGCTTCCGCCGCTGCGCCCGCTTCTTAACGCCACCCTGATTGGCATCCTGTTGCTGGCGGTCGGAAATGGCTTTGTCACCGTTGCGGAACACCAGAATGTCCCCTCCGGGATTGCGGCGGTAGTGGTGGCGACAGTTCCTCTGTTTACCCTCTGCTTCAGCCGCATGTTTGGCATTAAAACGCGCAAGCTGGAGTGGCTGGGGATCGCCATCGGGATGGCGGGCATTATTCTGCTCAACAGCGGCGGTAATCTGAGCGGGAATCCTTGGGGGGCGCTGCTGATCCTGATGGGGTCGATGAGCTGGGCATTTGGGTCCGTGTATGGCTCACGCATTGAACTCCCTTCAGGGATGATGGCCGGTGCCATTGAGATGGTCACTGCCGGGATCGTGTTGCTGGCGGCATCGATGCTCTCAGGGGAGAAGCTGACCGCCCTGCCCGATACCTCAGGCTTCCTGGCGGTGGGTTATCTGGTTATTTTCGGCTCGGTGATTGCGATTAATGCCTATATGTTCCTGATCCGCAATGTTTCTCCAGCGGTCGCCACCAGCTATGCGTACGTCAACCCGGTGGTGGCTGTTCTGTTGGGGACGGGTCTCGGCGGGGAGTCGCTCTCTGCGGTAGAGTGGATGGCGCTGGGGATCATTATTATGGCGGTGGTGCTGGTGACGTTAGGCAAGTACCTGTTCCCGGCCAAACCGGTGGTTACGCCGTATCAGGCGGAGAAACCTTAAGCGGGCGAATGCCCTGGGTGTCGATCTGGGCGGTCTCTCCACCGCCGCAGATCCACTCCTCCAGCCGCTCCGTCAGCGCGGTATCATCCAGCTTCAACCTGCCGCGCAGCGCGCACTCCCACACCACCAGTACCCGCCAGCCCTGCTGCTGTAGCAGGGCAATATCGCGGTTGTCGCGAATGACATTTTTGCCAATCTTTTCCAGCCAGAAATCGGTGCGGGTCGCCGGGACTTTAAACAGATAGCAGTCGTGGCGATGCCAGAAACAGCCATGGGTGAAGATCACGCACTGGTCGCTATCAATCACGAAATCAGGCCGCCCGGCCAGGCTGGCATCCTGCACGCGAAATTCAAAACCGATATGCGTCAGCAGGCCAGCCAGCCGTTTTTCGATGGCCGTATCCCGCGTGCCGATGGCGCGCATGTTTTTACTGCGGGTGGCCTTATTATGAACGTCCGCCATCAACTACTCCGGCTTTGCGTAGCGCTACCGCCTGCAAAATACGGGACTCCAGCAGCCGGGCGACGGCGGCAAACGCCGGAACCACCACCGAATTACCAAACTGGCGGTAAGCCTGGGTGTCAGACACCGGGATGCGGAAGTGGTAGCCCTGCGGGGTTTCAAACCCCATCAGGCGGGCGCACTCACGCGGCGTCAGGCGGCGAGGACGGTGGCGCTGGTTCTCTGGATCGTCAAAATCACGCTCGCCGAGTGCTTTGTCCCAGCCCCGGTCAATGAGGATCTCGGCTCCGTCTTTGTAATAGCGCGCCGACAGGGTGCGGGCGATGCTATGGGGATTAGTGGGATCGACCATCCCGAAGCCAAACCCGTTGCCCTTCGCCTGATGCTTCTGCGCATAGCGATACAGGTATTTCCACAGCACCGGGGTAAGAATAAATTTCGCGTCTACCACCGGCTCCAGCAGATCGGCAATCGTGGGTCGGCGTGTCGGCCACAGTCCCGGGAGATCGCGCAGCGTGAAGTTGCCCCCCAGGTTGAGATCGCGACGAAAACCCACCAGCACAATGCGCTCGCGATGCTGGGGCAGGAAGTGTTTGCCATCAATGATCTTCGGATCGTCAGGCCCGCTCTCCGCGGCATCTGCCACGTCATACCCCAGGTCGTCCAGGGTCTGCATGATGATGCGGAATGTTTTGCCCCCATCATGGCTCTTCAGGTTTTTAACGTTTTCCAGCACGAAGATCGCCGGACGGCGGGCGTCAATAATACGCGCCACGTCGAAGAACAGCGTTCCCTGTGTGTCGCAGGCAAAACCGTGCGCGCGGCCAAGGGCGTTTTTCTTTGATACGCCCGCCAGGGAAAACGGCTGACAGGGGAAACCCGCCAGCAACACGTCATGCGCCGGAATGGCGTCACGGATGTGCTGCGCCGCCTCGTCGTCGGTCACGCCGCTCTGGTGGCTGAGCGTCACTTCGCGGATGTCATCGTTGAACTGGTGCGCGTCGGGATCGCAATACCAGTTGGCTTTATAGGTGCGCACCGCGTGTTTATTCCACTCGCTGGTGAACACGCACTGGCCGCCAATCGCCTCAAAGCCATGGCGGATGCCGCCAATTCCGGCGAACAGATCGACAAAGCGGAACGCATAGTGAGGATGACAGGCCGGAGGGCGCGGCAGCAGGTTTTGCAGCATGCCATATTCACCGTCGCTGAGGCGATGGCCTGCCCGCTCGCTGGTGACCAGTCGCTTGAGGATCGCCGGGCTCCAGTGGCTATCACCCTGAGCATTCAGAAGATGCGCCAACGTTCTGGCATCATAAATTTCCAGCAGCTGGCTCAATAACGCCTGGACTGACGCCGTTGATTTCTTTGCCAGCTCAAGCGCGGACTCCATCACTGATACATTTTCCTGCATAGATTTAACCGGGCCAAATGAGACTGAAGAGAGAGTAACACAGAAAGACATTACAGACTGTCGCGGAAACGCTGCAGGACGGCGGTGTCGATGCCGTCGTAATCACCGCGTAGCTCTGCACTGAGCCGGGCCATAAACTGGATCAGAACATCGGCACTCTGTCGCGCAAGCTGCCGACCGGCGTCGGTCTGCATGGTTTCGGGCAGGCGAAGCAGTTTGGTCTGGAAATGGTCCAGCGCATAGGCCCGGTCGTTCAGCTCACGCGCATCGGCAAAAGGGTCCTCCGGGTCGAAGAGCGGCACTCCCAGCGCGCCGGACACGGCAAAGACGCGCGCCAGGCCAATCGCCCCGAGGGCCTCCAGCCGGTCGGCATCCTGCACAATTTTCGCTTCAACGGTGAGCGGCGTAATGCCCGCGCTGAAGCTGTGCGCCTCGATAGCATGCTGGATGGCGGCATAGTGATGGGCGGGAAAATCGGCAAACGCTTCCCGCAGAATGGCTATCGCTTTTGCGGAGGCCAACTGCGACGAGCGGCCCCGCTGTGGATGATTTTTCGGCAGGCTGACAATATCGTGAAAATAACAGGCCGTCAGGATGACCAGCGCATCGCCACCCTGATCTTTCATCAGCCGTTGTGAGGTGTGCCAGACACGACGAAAATGAGAAATATCATGAGCGGTATCATCGGTGGCATGATGCGCCTTCAGCCAGCGTTCAAAACGTTCCTGCCATTGCACGAGTTCCATAGTGCTGTCCCTACTGTGAAAAACCGTACAATAGCAATTATTTACTCCTCTGACACATCACGTGGCCGGGTGTACCAGGCAATGGCGCCGAGGATCGCCCCCACCGCGCTTAACAGCAGAAAACCGAACAGGGCACTCAGCCATTTACCCGACGTCGAGCCGAGATCGCCCTCAATCAGCGGCCCCGGTCCCGAGGTGACCTTACTGACGATCCAAAAATAGCGTGCCATCGCCCAGATGAAATAGCCGCAAAAGGCGTAAAATACCCACAAAGCCAGCTTGCCTCCCAGGCTGCGATCGTGTTTCTGTTCCATGTAGTCCTTTTTCCTTTTCGCGGCAGGGGTTCGCCGCATTCACATCGCCAATCTGACCCCGGCAATAAATCACATTTTTCAATTAAACGCACTCCCCCGGTGCAGTTTTTCCGCCGATGACCGCGTCAGGCTGAGCTTTCGCCACTAAAGATAGACCAGATTTATTATTCGCTCATATTTATGAGCCTGAAAAATATCTTGAGCGAGAAGGCAGGGATAAATGGATTTATCGCGCATTTTTATCCGGGAAAGGATATTTGTTTAAACGCGCAACTGTGCAATGATGAGAGCGTTAAAGCATTTTTAGCGTTACATCCTCAGAAAATCTTCATTATCGCCTTCATTTTTCGCCCGATATTATTATCGGGCTTTTTTATTACCTGTCTTCCCCGCCCAAAGCATACACGCAATAAATCAAACCAATTCAATCCATAACCAACTGCTATGAAAATCTATACACCAGAAATATACCATCAAAAAACCCATAGAAATAAAATATAATGACATCTATATTAATATTTTGAAATAATCTAAAGGATTTAGTTACATTTATTTTTAAAGAGTAAAATCCCACCCTGAAATAGTATTACCCCGTGCCCTGGAAAGGGTTACGTATATTCATTAAGAAAATACATTAAAGGGAATATATAATGAAAAGAAAAGTTCTGGCAGTCCTCGTTCCTGTTTTATTAAGCGCTGGCACAGTCAATGCCGCGGAAATCTATAACAAGGACAGCAATAAACTCGACCTGTACGGAAAGATGGTCGGAAAGCGCGTCTGGAACAACACTGATGATAGCAATAGCGAAAACTTTGATGACTCCTACGCCCGTTTCGGCTTTAAAGGCGAAACACAAATCAACAACGAACTGACCGGTTACGGCCAGCTTGAGTTCAACCTGGGCGCCAGCGCGCCGGAAGGCCAACAGAATGAAGACACCCGTCTGGCGTTCGCGGGCCTGAAGTTCGGTAACTACGGTTCATTTGACTATGGCCGTAACTACGGCGTGGCGTATGACGCGGGCGCATACACCGATATGCTGGTGGAATGGGGTGGCGATTCCTGGGTTCATACCGATAACTTTATGACCGGCCGTACCACCGGTGTGGCGACTTATCGCAACGCCGATTTCTTCGGCATGGTTGACGGGCTGGATTTTGCACTGCAGTACCAGGGCAAAAACCACGACAGCCAGGTTAAAAAAGGCAACGGTGATGGTTACAGCACCTCCCTCGCCTATAACGTCGATGGCTTCGGCTTCGTTGGTGTGTACGGCAAGTCCGATCGTACTGACAACCAGTCTGTTGACGGCTATGGCGATACCGCTGAAGTCTGGTCTCTGGCGGCAAAATATGACGCCAACAACCTTTACGCTGCCGTCATGTACGGTGAAACCCGTAACATGACCTGGGTTAACGATAACGGTTTTGCCAACAAAACGCAGAACGTTGAAGCCGTGGTGCAGTATCAGTTTGATTTCGGCCTGCGTCCTTCCCTGGGTTATGTTTACTCCAAAGGCAAGGACCTGGGTGCGCGTAACGGCCAACGCGGCGTAGATGCCGATCTGGTCAACTATGTTGAACTGGGTACCTGGTACTACTTTAACAAGAACATGAACGTTTATACCGCGTACAAGTTCAACCTGCTGGATGAAGACGACGCGGCTATTACTGGCATGCCTGCTGACGACCAGTTTGCAATGGGTATCGTTTACCAGTTCTGATTGCCTGTTACACCTCTTTCAAGCCCGCTGCGAAGCGGGCTTTTTGCTTTCTGCCGCCACCAGCTTTACATAGCTTTAACAAATTAACGCCATCAGCGATAATGCCTGCTTTTCCGCATGTCCTGGAGTTTCAATGCGCGATTTGCCGCCCCTTCCCCCCACGCACACGCGCCCAATGAAACTGAATACCCTGGTCACGCTGATGGTCTACAGCGTGACGGGCGCGATCTTGCTGGTGATTTTTGTCCTCTATTTTGCGCAAATTACCCGGGCCACGCGGGATGGTGTGCGGGATACTGCCCTCGCGGTGGCCAGAACCCTGGCCGATAGCCCGACGGTGATCCGGGGCTTAGCCTTGCCACCGGACAGCAACATCATTCAGCCTGTCGCCCTGACGGTCATGCAGCGCAACAACCTGCTGTTCGCCGTCGTCACCGACATGCACGGGCGCCGTTATTCACATCCCAACGGCGCCCTGCTCGGCAAAGCCTTTATTGGCGACGATCTCCGGCCTGCGCTGGAGGATAAAGAGAATGTCGCCATCAACCACGGTGTGCTGGGCGAGGCACTGCGCGTGTTTACGCCGGTCTATAACGCTCAGCATCAGCAGATTGGGGTGGTGGCGGTAGGGATCTCCCTGGATAAAGTGGAGCAGCAGATCGCCCGCAACCGCTGGGACGCCATCTGGCTGGTTCTGTTCAGTGCCCTGCTCGGTGCGCTTGGTGCCTGGGGGCTGGTGCGGATGCTCAAACGGGTGCTGTTTGGCCTGGAGCCTTATCAGATTTCGGCTCTGCTGGAGCAGCGCCAGGCCATGCTGCAATCCCTGCGCGAAGGGGTAATCGCAGTGGATCAGCAGGGGCATGTGACGATAATCAACCATGCCGCCCGGCAGATTTTGAATACCAGTACCAGCGGCCATGCCCTGCACGAGACACCACTGCTGGCGAACCTGCGTGAGGTATTGCAAACCGGGCTGCCGCGTCAGGATCAGGAAATCAACTGCCACGGTCGGCTATTGCTCTGCAACACCCTGCCCGTCAAAAGTGATACTCAGTTGATGGGCGCTATTACTACCTTTCGCGATAAGACCGAGATCAGCCAGCTGCTACAGCGGCTGGACGGAATGGTGAGCTATCTGGATGTACTGCGCAGCCACTCCCACGAGTTTATGAACAAGCTGCATGTGATCCTTGGCCTGCTGCATATGAAGCACTATGCCAAACTGGAAGAGTATGTCCTGCTGACGGCCAATGCCTGGCAGAACGATGTCGGCACACTGCAGCGTAACGTGAAATCGCCAGTGGTGGCGGGCTTTCTGCTGGGCAAGATCAACCGCGCCAGAGAGCGGGGATTCAGCCTGACGCTTTCCGACGCCAGTCAGGTGCCGGACAACCCGAATGAACAACAGGTCGCGGGGCTTATCACCGTGCTTGGCAACTTGATCGAGAATGCGCTGGATGCACAGCCTGAAGGGGAGATCGGCCTGCTACTTCACTATCAGCGGGGCTGGCTCAGCGCGGAAGTCAGTGACGATGGTCCGGGCATCGCCCCCGAGCATCTGCAGGACATTTTTAGCAAAGGGTTTTCCACCAAAGGGGAAAACCGGGGCGTGGGGCTTTATCTCGCCCGTCAGCAGATTGAAAACCTGGGCGGGGAGATCGCCGTTGAATCTGAGCCGGGCGTGTTTACCCAGTTTTTTGTTCAGCTCCCCTGGGACAGTGAAAGGAAAAGCGCGTGATACATGTTTTGATTGTCGATGATGATGCCATGGTGGCCGATCTTAATTGTCAGTACGTTAACCGGGTGAACGGTTTTTGCTGCTGCGGCGTGGCCACCACCCTGGCTGAGGCCGGGGCGGTGCTGAACGCGCCCGCCAGGCAGGTGGACCTGATTCTGCTGGATGTCTATATGCAGCGTGAAAACGGCCTGAGCCTGCTGCCGGTTATCCGCGCATCCGGGCGTAACACTGATGTCATCATGATCACCTCGGCGTCCGATGCCGCAACCATTCAGACCGCCATGCACTACGGGGTGGTAGACTACCTGATCAAACCGTTCCAGTTCCCGCGCTTCGAAGAGGCCCTGAACGGCTGGCGTGAGAAAAAAGCCCTGATGGCGTCGCATCAGTATCATGACCAGGCGGATGTCGATCGGCTGATGCGCGGCGGTGCGCCAGGGCTGGCAGACAGTCGCCGCCTGCCGAAAGGACTCACCCCACAGACGCTGCGCACGCTGTGCCTGTGGATTGATGCCCATCCGGGTATCGAGTTTTCCACCGATGATCTGGCACATGCGGTCAATATCTCGCGCGTCTCTTGTCGCAAATATCTGATTTGGCTGGCACAGGTCAACATTTTGCACACCAGTATTCATTATGGTGCCACCGGACGACCCGTGTATCGCTATCGTCTGCGTGCCGAGCAGGTTGCCCTGCTCAGGCAATATTGCCATCAGGAGTAACGCCCGTAATACAACCGATTCGGGTAAACATCCTGATTTAGCTCACATATATTGTTTTGCAGCGGTAAAGGTCTGTTACTTCCCGTAAATGGGATGATAATGTACCCGGCGCACAGGATGTCTGACGAGAAAGCTAGCGGAAAGCGTGACTGAAGAGATAAAGTGGCGGAGAGAGGGGGATTTGAACCCCCGGTAGAGTTACCCCTACTCCGGTTTTCGAGACCGTCCCTTACGCCTTTACTTTTAAGTAGTTACCTTCAATTATGAGAAAAAAGGATATTTTGGTGATGTAATTCTTTCAATAACTTGCACCCAAAGATGATTGCGTTTTCTCAGTCAATGCAGGGTTAACTGACTGGCGGGGGCGGAGGTTCAAACCCCTTGTGCCAGTCAAAACTCTAAAGAATATCTAGCTATTAGGTTGTATTTCGCGAACCAGGTGCAACTGCCAAAGCCGGCTTTGTGCCAGGAACGGACGTTACTGCAGACAAGTTGTATTGATTAACGGTGAGCAGGTCAATTTGCTGTATAAGATTATTGGTGTTCGCAGTACACAGTTTAATTTTGGTGAT
Source organism: Leclercia sp. GLN_9 (assembly GCF_043105735.1). Taxonomy (NCBI): domain Bacteria; kingdom Pseudomonadati; phylum Pseudomonadota; class Gammaproteobacteria; order Enterobacterales; family Enterobacteriaceae; genus Leclercia; species Leclercia sp. GLN_9. The sequence goes on along the minus strand of NZ_JBICLV010000017.1, from coordinate 261,647 downwards.
CCTCCCCCTTGAGTTTCGACCAGTATGTACCTTCTCATCAGTGCTTTGGCTTTCAATCATATTGGGAGCTTGTTATTGTACTGTTGAAAGATTTTTAATTTTCTAACAGACAACGAGAGATAATATGAAATATCCGCTATTGGCACTTTTATTACTGGCAAGCACAGCCCACGCTTCGTATGAATCTAACGCAGAAGATGCAAAAGTTGAGATGGGACAAGCATTTTATAAGATGGGCGTTCTCACTCAGTCCTTCACAGAGCAGGGAAAATCACAAGGTGAAGCTGTGGGTTATGAGTTCGCCAATAAAGTCGCTTACAAGATGGATGATTTTATAAGTAATGGTATCAATGCAGGAGCCTCCTGTACTGAAATTGCGCAGAAACTAGATGAGCGACTAATTACCCCATTCTCAGAACATATGAAAAACCAGAGTGACACAGTCACGCCGAAAGTTTCTCCCACTTTAATTGACAAATTTATGACGAAGTTCAGAGTCGCTTCTCTCAAGTACGCAAACAACCGCTGCGAGTTTCTCAATGAATAAAATCGCCGATGTGGCTGTAGTCATTCCGAGCCCTGGTCAGGTGCCAATGCTGGAATATGAAACACCATTGTTTCTGTAGTCACTTTTATGGCGGGGCTGGAGCGCCAACTTCAGCTCCTCGCTCATAGCGGACCTTAGACTTTTAGGCAAGGCCATCATGTCTTTATTTCGAATGCGTACAGATGCAGACCGGTTTGATCATCGTTAATCCTGGCGAAGTTTCGAGGCCGCGGGTTCAACTCCCGCCAGCTCCACCAATCATGATTGGACAGTGATAGGACATCACTAGATATAACAGGAAGTTAGCAGTCTCAGCAGGACACCGACCAGACGGTGAGGGGACAAAAAAGGATACGCAAAGGAGCCGCGGCTCCCGAGTGATAAGAAGCCCGCTGATGCGGGCTTTTTTATTGGCGCCGTGTTGCTGATGCAGCAGCTGCTACACGGCATTTGTTACACCGGAATATCATCAGCGTATGTACTGTTGATGAAGAATGTTACACGCCCCATCACTTCGACCTCTTCCGCGGCCTCACCTTCTATTGCTTCGCCATCATCCGTGATTAATGCCCTCCCCCTGAGTTTCGCAAACTGCGTTCGACCGCCAATGAGGATCAGCAGAGTCTGACCCTGTACCAACCGGGTAACTGGTTCGATTAATGCGAACCCGGATGATGTTTCAAGAATGCGGGTATCGATGCCGACGCCGCAGATGAGTTCTGGCGTCATCCGTTGAGACACGTAATCAGCAGCTGGGGATGGAAAGCCCATTACAGACCTCCGTTCGGGTTGTAGAGCATGAAGGTGCGCGCCTGGCCCTCACAGGTCGAAACATCCTTAAAGGTAGAAACGTGGCTCTCGATCCAGTCGTTCGCCTCTTTAAGCGACCAGTTCCAGTTAGCGCGGGCCAGGTGCTTCACGAAGTCCTCAGTAGTCACCGTACGGCGCCCGTTGGACTCGTGTTTAATGGCTGTGTGAAAAGCACCCTCAATATCAATTCTGCGTGGCATAACCCCTCCTTCTTATTTTACTGTTTATATATACAGTAGTTTTAAAGGGGTTGCAGATCAATGCGGCGGCGCCTATCAATTCGCTTTACTGAGCAGGGTTTCAAGCTTGTCAATGCGCGCGGCCATTGCTTTCTGCTCGGCTGACAATCTCGCATAGTTTCTCCGCTGGAGAGCTGCCTCAAGCATGAGCAATTCTTCATAGCGAACACCCAATCGGATCCCTTCTTCCTGTTCGGGCTCAATCACCAGGCCAGTTTTTTCATCAATCACTGCTGGCTTGTACATGACGTAATCTTCACAGAAGAATGCAAATCGCCTTACATCAAGTCCGTGACGGGCAAAGGCATCCTCCAGTCTTTCAGCAATCGTGCCGAAGTGCCAGCGAGCTCCATCGGGGCCTTTTGCAGCAACCCGATCCAGCAATTGATATTGAATTGGAGGACATTCATCGGCGGCATCAAGCATGGCATCCGTTATGTCTAGCGGTTCTGTTTTAAACTTGGCGCCTGATGTGATCGTGAATGCAGTCTGCGTGAATCCACCGGCCCAAGGCAGGGAGTTAGAGCCAAGATAACGGGTATTTGCAGAGTCAGGGCGAATGTCAGCGTTCACGCCGACAAAACTATTGCCTTTTACAGACAGGCGCACGGCAATATCTGGAGCTGTTCCTTTGGCTGTAAAGGATACCGATGCGTCATTCTGTCGCTCAGCAACAGGCCAACTTCCGCCGAACCGACATCCGGACTGCTGGAAAGTGGGCAGCGCCCCAGATGAAACTGACAGAGAGCCACCCACGCACGCGGTAGCGTTGCAGTTGTCACCTTCAATCCTGAATCCGGCAGTCGCAGCTCCAACATCCACACATCCGATGTAACTGATACCCTGCGTGCCTGCGACAGCGCGGAACCCGTACTGACGGGAGTTGACGGATGTAACGTTGGATACGGTACCGCGAATAGCAGATCCGTTCGTATTGCCAGAATGGATAATGCCGTGGTGTGCATCTTCAACATACCCATCGTTGATATGAGTGTCATCAGATCCGCACTCAATCCCAGCAATTGACAATGCGGCCGCACCGTTCGTTGGGCGAATGGTAAACCCGGATAGGGTGGTCTTATCTGCAACCTGCTGTTGTTCGTTAACTGGCGGCTTGGTGCGGAAACGAATGCCGACATACGTTTTGGTGGCATCCCCACCAAAATCAGTCACCGTAATCCCGCGAAGATGCCAGATGCCGCGAACATCCACACCAGCTGAACCGTCAACGCGCTGATTATAGCGGGAGACCCACACATCACTGACAGAGTTACCTTGGGCAGGGATAGACAGATCACCGCGCGCTTTCAGGTCAAGCCCATCAGCGCCAATATTATCAACACGAACACTTTCAATTTTGCAGAATCTCGGATTGCCGTTCTGCAGCGCCAGTCCATAGGACGCGACGTTGTGAATAAATAGCTCAGAAAAAGTCACACGATAGCAAGAAATATCCGCCCCGCCCTGGGTTCCCAGCGTGAAAATGCCGTTATTTCCGCCGACATCGCCCGGGTTCCAGCCGCCATAAATTTCTATGCCATGCACTACGTTACCTACAGGGGCGATCATGTAGAGAGGCGTTGCAAGCTTATTGTCTGTATAAAGCTTAGTCCTGCCTGGCTTACCAATCAGTGATACGCCTTTACGCAAGATGATACAGCCGGTATTTGCAGGAACGGCCACGCCGTAGTTATCGTATGTTTCATTCAGCGTTGAGGCGGCCACTTTCCATGAGAACGGACCGAGGTCAACAACTCCGCCACCATTGGCATAAACGTATTCGATCGCCGTCTGTATAGTAGTTGTGGCAATGTCAGGATGCGCGGCGTCAGGGATATCACCGAAATCCACTGCATAGACTCGTTTACGCAGCAACTCCTGGCGAAGTGCACCATCTCCGACACTGATGAAATGCGCGGAGTCGTTCAACCATGACGCAGCGTCATTCCCGGTTGTCGTAAAAGGGATGCTGGTCGAGGCGGTCAGCTTCCATAGTTCGCCGTCATAACGGATCACCTGGTTAAATTCGCTAATCGTCAGCGGACCATCGGTGTATTCACCGATGACATCATAACCGGAGTTCTGGATAAACGTATTAAAACGCAGTTGCTGCCTCATCAATTGCGCCGCAGACTCCTGCTCCATCCCCCAGAATGACTTCCTGGATCTGCCAAAACGATCCTTCCAGAACGCTTGGGCAATGTCGTTCAGCGCAAAATCCAGATTCTGGGAGTTATCAAAAAGATCACGCGGGTCCGTAGAACCCGGCGGGTTATTAGTGGCGTATGTGGTCATGCTCGCTCCGGGCATAAAAAACCCGCCGAAGCGGGTCAGATAATTTTGATTTGGTTTTAAGCGGCGTCGCCGGGGTAAGTGGCGTCATCGTAGGCATATTTGCCGGGGTGATACTGAATAGCCGTCACCTGGCTGATCCCGTCATTGCCCGGAGATATTTCCCCCACCAGCGCGTCATACGGCACACGAACTGATGAGCAGAACAGCAGACGCGGCGGTTCAATGTACGCGTCATTCATCGCCCACAGTTCTGGCTCCAGCGCGGCGCTGTACGGTACCGAAATGGTGAAGTCGTTAATGCGTGTCGGCACAACCATTGCCGATGCCCTGCCGTCCTGGTGGCGGATGATCACGCGTGGGCTTTGGAACGACCAGTCCGGCGCCTCACTGAGCGTCAGGGTGATTATGCTGCTGTCATACGTCATATCGGTAATCAGGCAACTCAGCTGCTGACCACCAGGGATGTCGTCAGCCAGCACGATGCGATCCATGAACTCATAGCAGAGCGCATCCATTTCAGTCGAGGTGGTGTGCTGCAGGCGCTGCAGCTGATAGCCCAGTAACCGGCGCATGCCGATGCGGTAGGCGCGGTCCTCATCCAGAACACCATCCAGCGTGTAGCTCTCAATTTTCAGCGGGGTTGGGTTGCCGGGCTGGCGGCACTGCACGGTTTCCTCTGCCCAGGTGGTGCCGTTGATGTATGTTACGTCCACGCCGTCGTAATCGTCCTGTGACGGAGCTTTGAACGCGGTCTGCAATTCCTCGGTAGTTTCCTGCGGGGTGATCATTCCTACCCAGGGTTTAATCCCTTCCCTGCCGGCAGAAGCCAGTCCGTCAGACAGCAGGAAATATCCCATCCCGGCGTTGGTGATTTTCTGCAGCACCTCAAGCGCTGACTTGCTCTCCCCGCTCGCCCAGTCAAACTTCTCACCGCGCGGCGTCCAGTAGGTTTGTTCCAGCGCATCAATCGCCGCCGTGTCAATCTGGCTGGCCGTGAACCCCAGCGACTCTAGCACGTGGTAAAGCGCGCCGCTGATGCTCCGCGCCGTTCTGCCACCACTGTAAATGCGGGTTGGCGTGACGCTTATCCGGCGATCGGACATGGCCGCCAGGCGATTCCCTGTGCGCACAGTCAGGGCCATAGTGGTGACACCATCATACTTCGTTGGCCGTTTGCTGAGCCGTGATCGCAGCGCCTGCCAGAACACCTGATCTCGAGTGCTGCCACCCTTAACCGGTTCGGTGCGGCGCATCCGGATCTCATATTGCCCCGGAGACACGCTGTAGCGATGCGTAAAACCAATCTGGTTTTCGGTGCTGCGTGAATAAAACGGAGACTGCTGCTGCCAGGCGGTGGTGCCAACCTTGCGATACTGGATCACCAGGCGTACCGGCATTGAACGCTTATTCCCCTGGTCGGTGTAACGCACCAGGCCGCTCTGGAAGTTGATGTTCACCTCGAATGCGTCCAGCGTTTCGCCGTCGGGGCAGGCCAGGAACGGGCCAACCCATTCGTAATCGTCGCTAACACCCGTAACGGTCGCATCCAGCAGCGTGCGCTCAGTGAAGCCAGGCCATGATGGATCCGGCGTGGTGATGGTTTCACCGCCCGGGCCGGTAGTGACTGTAAGCCGCTCAACGGTAATGGTCTGACTGTCCACATCGGTAATCCGGAACTGGTTCCCGGCCAGACCCAGGGAAAAGCGCTGAATGCCCTCCGGTAGTCCGGTGAATGGGGTGCCGGTGGCGCTGTTGTAGGCCAGGGTGATGTGCGCCCTGACCTCCGCCGTGCCGCCCGTTGATTTCACGCCAACCGTATTAACCGGAGCATCGCCGAACACAGCAACGGGCAACGGGCTATTCGTAATGGCCCCGCCAGCATAAGGACTGCTGGCCTCGCCGATTTCAAGCCGACCGCTGTTATCGCGCGCGACCAGGCCGGAGCCTGAAAGCTGTGAAGTGATCGAGGAAACAAGACCTGACATGGTCACGTAGTTGGTCACCAGTGATACCGGGTAGGTTGTGCCCTGCCAGCTGATGCTGAACGTCACAGGCGTGCTGCTGAAATCGTATGTCGTCGGCGCTGCACTGGCGGTTATTCTGGCGGCGCTACCGCCTACCCCCGGTACTGCCGGAACGCCCGGGGCATAGCTGGCGATCACCAAGTCATAGTCGTTGCCGTTATAGTTCAGGGATACCGGCAGACCAACGGAAGGAGCCAGTTCCTCTACCCCGCCATAAATCACGCTGTAACCGCCGGACGACACCACGGTATAAGAGTTTGGCGCCAGCACGGTGATCACCGTTCCGACAGCCCACGACGGCGGGATCTCCTCATCGCCGCCAGATGCTGATACGTCCACCAGTGTGATGGAGTTCCCGGATACCACCAGCGCATCAGCGATAATGCTGACCGTCTCCGGGCCGCTTGAGCCCAGATCCAACCCGGCGGTACCGGAACCGGTATTCCCGACCTCTGGTGAGTTGAACCAGTTTTCAGTGCGCGTGTCGCCGGACACCGTGGCGCCAGGCGGATAGAGGGTGTAGCGCACGTCTGTACCGAACGCGGAAATTGGCGTATTACCGATCCGGATATCGGACTGGTTAATCACCATGTCGCCGACGCCCACGCACAGGAACATGCTGGTTTCCATGCTGGTCTCGTTAACGAACCGGCTCACCGGCTGCACAACGTAATCAGGCCAGACGCGATATTTGCCGAAGATTTCCCGGATGGGGTCACCCAGTTTCGCCGCGTTGGCCTTGGCCGTGTTGAGGTCAATCTGGTCGCCGCTGGCCGCCTGGGCACCGCCGCCATCCTGAGACATTGTGCTCATCATGTAGAGGCTGTATGCAGCTGAGGCAACAGCTACACTGACAGCGACCCATAATGCGATCTCTGCCCCCGTTCCGTAGGGCACTGGATACATCCTTACGTCTGTTTCTCGCTTGATAACGCACAGTGGCCAGTCTGACGCCGGGACGGGAACACCGTCGATTTCAACCGCAACCGGGTGCTGCTGATCCGGCTTCCAGTCCTTCACGTTCTGCGTAAACCAGGCGCTGAGGGGCATCGTTTCGTGTTCGTGCTTTTCCAGCGGTTCGCCCGGAAAGCGGGAGGGATAAATTCGGATCGTCACTGGTAATACTCCACGCGGACAAAGCGGCGCACAAACCGCGCCAGCGGCAAAAAGGTTACGTTAGTGCGGGGATTGCACTCTGCTGCGCGCAGCTGGCCGTTAATCTCGACAACGATTGCAACATGTGTCACTACTGAGCCGGAATAACAGGCGATACCCGCTCCCGGGGCCGGTTCACATCGCGACAGACCAGCCATCAGCCCGCGCGCTTCCCGGTCAAGGCCGTTATCATCCTTCGTGACTCCGGCGAAATCAGGCCACGGCGTCAGGCCAAGATCGCGCCTGATTTCATTGACGATGCCAAAGCAGTCCAGCGCGGGGTAAGCGCGCCCGCCCTTCTGCCACTCGACAGAACGGTATTTATCAGGATTGAACATGGTGATTCCCTATTGCAGGTAACGTAGTCCGGGGAATAGTGGGAGCGTATAGCGAAATCTGGGCCATGCCGTATCGAGGATGTTCATGTAGCCCGCGGTGATTTGCACTTCCGTTGCTGTCCATGAGCCCTCTTTAATCGCCAGGGTGAATGGCGGAGAGGCAGGTGCCGACAAATCGGTGGAAATATAACGTCGAAACGTCAAAGAGGCATTGCTGAGGTTGTCGAGTGCATTACGGATTGCAGTCGATACCACACCGTCGATATTGCTGATGGCGAACTTGAGATCCTGAGTTCCATCGGAATTGCGTGCCGGCAGCGCTACATCAATGGCAGAGCCGATGAAAGAGGCCTGCGCTCCGGTTTCAAGGGTAACAGTAATATCATCCCATCCGCGGGTCAGCCAGTAGCTCTGGCCGCCAACATTAATCTGCAGGGTATCAAGTATGACCTCTTCGCCAGAGGATGCATAAAGTCGGTTCAGCACGGAACTGGTCATGCTTCTGGCCACTCCTCATTTAACGCAAAATCGATGATGTCAGATCCGGCCACCAACTCAGGAAAGAATCCCCAACCAGGCGGTAGCAAAGGTCGCTCCCACAATTCCAGCTGTGCACTGAAGCGCCAGTATTTAGGTGGCACCAGGGTCGGGCCCTCATAGGCATCATCGGTAAACCGACATTTATACGTTTGCTGGCAACCAAGTGGCGTCTGCAGCCTCATCAGAAACCACGCAGCACCATCCGTAAGCACATCGCGAAACCAAGATTCAAACAGCTGCGCCTGGTTATTTTTCGTGAAAATCCAGTTCACGGTGGCGATCGTTGGCGTTGACGTGTACTTGCGCCGTTGTCGTGAACGGCCTGAAGTTGCTTGCGTTCTCTGTAGAGGGCTGACAGGTTTAAAACCATAGCCATCCTGAAGTGGCATCGGCAGATAATCGTGCGGGTACGATGCTAAATCCGCCATTATGATTGCCTCCTGTTCGGATACATGGATTTCAAGGCTCGGCCAAAGTCATTGTCAGGTTTGACAACCTGGGCGGCCATTTCTTTACGGATTGAAACTGCCAACTGTCGGTTTCGCTGGTCAATCGCCATCAGCGTTGCGTCGTCAGGTTTGCCTGTGAAAGAATTTTGGATGTGAAAGGTCCCACCAGCAGAAGCCTGCCGGGACTGCTGAACCCTCTCCAGGGTTGCGTCCAGTTTGGCCGACGTGCTGGCAGTAACTACTCGCTCCCCTTTTTGCAGCAACCAGGTTCCAGTTTCCGGCACACGGTCAATCCCATCATGCGCCATGCCAGCGAGCGATTGCCCGGCGATCATCGCTACTGATGCGTAGCCGACAGCGCGGATTGCTGTTGCCGCAGGTATCCCCATAATAAGGCCGCCCTCCGCCATAGCTTTAGTTGCTGCAAGCTCGGTGTTGATCACGGCCTGTGCCATAGCGGCCGCCTTGCTGGCGATGAATAGCGTTTTATAGGCGATACTGCCTTCCTGTCCGATGCTCTGTAGCAGCTGCGCTGACTGACCCGCGAGGTCAGAGAACATGGCCAAGCTGGCAGATGTGTATCCCGCCTGGATGCTCTCTAATTGCGAAGCATTCTTCTTATTGATTTCAGCGACACGGTCTGCATAAGTTTGCTCGTTGATCTCCTTCTGATCGAGCAACTCCTTTTGCATTTCCAATTGAGTGTCGTACCATTTTGCCAGTTCCTTCTGCGCATCAGCGACGCGTATAAGTTCGCCGCTGGCACCGCCGACGGAAGAATCGATACCGCCAAACTTCGGCGCTTCCTGAACTGAAGCTTTCGAGATGCGCTCCATGGTCTTACGGTATTCTTCGGTCGCTGGAGCTGCCTCCCGCAGCAACTTAATACGTTCCCGGGTGGTGTTTAGCAGCGCCTCCTCTGGTTTCAGCAGATCTTCATTCAGGGATTTCAGGCGCTCAACCGCTTTGAGATGATCAAGCGCAGCGGAGCCACGTAGCAGTTCTGCCTTTTGGCTTTCAGTTAAAGCGGCTAACTCCCCTCGGGTAACTTGATATTTGGTTTTGGCGAGATCGGTGCTTTGCCCGGAGAGCGCGATCTGTTCCTGCTGCTGGCTGATGAGACGCTTGTAAGTTTCCTCCAGCTTCTCAGATGCTTTTTGCTCGTCAGATTTGGGCGTTTTTTTCTGCGGTTTGCTGGCCTCGTTGTTGCGCCAGGCTTCCAGGCTTGTGCCGATATAATTCTGTCGAGCAGTCTGGAACTCGGGATCGTTGGTGAGGCCAAGAGCATCAGCAGAAAACCCAAGGCGCGCTCGCTCGCGCGCTTCGCCTTTGAGTTTTGACAGCTCCAGGTCCTGCCTTGCCTTCTCTAAAGCATCAGCCTGCTTGCCGCTAATTTCAGCCTGTGGCATTCGCATCGGAACGGCGGCAAGCCCCTGTCGCGCTATCAGTAAACTATTGCCCAGCCCCAGCAGGCGGTTAAATTCCGTGTGCTGGCCATTCATCATCAGCAGTGACTGATAGGCTGCATTCTGCTCGGCGGCCTGCTGGCGAATTAGAACAACCCTGCGGTTTTCAAGTCCCTCAAGCACATTTTGAATGTCCTGATATTTTGCCTGCATCTGGCCCAACCGCTCTTGCTCGACTGCCAGAGCCGCGGTGGCATTTTCTAACCCCCGTGTGGCCGTCTCTACAGAAGTTAAGTGGTTGATCATGAAGCCACCGCTGGTCGTCGGTCCAGGGTTGGCTAACACATACTGATAACCAGCAATTTCTTCCTTAAGGCTTTTCACCTTAGATGACTGAACATCAACCAAACGGTTTTGCTCATCCAGAGCCTGCCGGGTTTTGGCCTGATTGTCGGTGGTTTCAGAAAGGCTGAGGTTCTTTGTGCTGGCGCGAACCTCTTCGATGGTGGATGCGTATTCCTGTGCGGATCTACGAGCCTGCTCCTGGTTTTGGTACATGGTGTACCATGCACCAGCGCCAAGCATGACCAGACCCGGCACTCCACCGATCAGACCCAGCGCGCCCCCCATCAGCCGCGATCCAACGGCTGTCACGTTATTCAAAGCCCCTTGCGCGGCAGTCCTGGCGGCAATATTACGCCCCAAAGATTGCTGAGCTGCTGAAAGACGCTTTTCCGCTGCAGCTTGAGCATCAGTACCGCGTGCGGCAACCACCGCCTGTTGTGCGCGATACACAGCCGCGCGAGCTCGCGCCGTAGAAATCTGAGTACCGCGCACTTGGGCTTCGGCCAAAGCAACTTCGCTTTTTGCTGCGTTCAACACGCCAGCAGTGGCTGATGCGGTGCCGGATACAATGCCACCAAGATATCTCGCCAGACCAACGGCAACCAATGCACCTGCTGCAGTTGCCACTGAATCAATATTTTCGGCCAGGGAGTCGAGTCCGCCAGCCAGGGAGCTGGTCGCACCGCTCGCCTGGTTGGCGCCGCCAACCCAGGCCATAAAGGCGTTTTCCACACGTTGCGCTGAAGCCGCGACGGTCGCGCCCATCTGGGCACCCTCAGTTCGTACCCTGGATAGCTGACCGAGCAAAGCTGGCATTACAGTGTTTGCCGTAAGTTGCCCCGCTTCTGCCATCGCGCGCAACTGCCCGACATTAACGCCAAGGCCATCAGCCAGCGCCTGAGCGAACCTCCCTCCGTTTTCCATGATGGAGTTGAACTCATCCCCGCGCAGCACACCTGATGCCATAGACTGGCCGAACTGGGTGATCACAGCAGAGGCTTCACTCGCACCGGCCCCAGAAAGTCGGAGTGTTGTGGCCACCAGCTCCGTAACCTTTGCAGTATCGGATGCTGTATAGCCCAACTGCTTAAGCGACGATGACATGCGCGAGAACATGTTGGTATTTGCCTCTACGCTTGTTCCCGTGCGCTGGCTAATATCCATCAGTACACGCTGGTTCTGAGTGAATTCTTCGGCGCTGCCCGAGGCAAGTTTCAGGCGGCTATTGAGCTGAGTCCAGGTATCGGCATAGTTGATCAGCTGTTGGGTTGCGAACGCACCAGCAAAAGCCCCACCCAAACCCATTGCTGCAGATTTTGTTTCATTGAGTTGAGCCGACACCTCGGCCAGGGCTGTGCGGGTATCTCGCGAAGCGGCCGCAGCCTGCCGTCCGCCGTTCTGCATGGTTTTGTAGTAGTCACTTCCCATGCGTGAGGCGCGGGCAATCTCTGACTGAAACGACTGGGAGTTTGCTGAGATTTTTATAATCAGTTCACGCAGAGTTGCCATTCAACTATCCCCAGAAATAAAAAAGCCCCGTTTTGAGAGGCATGAGTTGCTACGTGAAGAAAAAAGTCATCTGGCTGCTTCCAAAAATGCAGCCTCTAAACCGGCAAACGGATCTTTTTGACTCACATCTTGCGCATCGCCTGTCCACTGAATGACTGCTTCATCTATCGGCACTTTGACGCCTTGCGCCCCATAGATTGCCGAAACGAGCTGGGCATTATGAATGTCGCCCCGGACATCCCCGACCGGGCTGGTACGATCGTATTCAGCCCACATCAGTAATTCACTGGGAGCCATGGTTTGGCGCAACTCCGCCAGGGTACGCCCCATCCTCAGAGCCAGCGCCATCAGAAACTTCATGCCCGGCGTTGCTACTTTTTTTTGGCGTCGTCACTGCTGGTTATCAGATCCAGAGCCTGCTTCAGCAGTCGGGAGTGAACCGGGCCGTATACGCCCTGCACCTCTTCGGCATCTTCAGGCGTAAAAACAGGCTCCTGATTTTCGTCACAGACCACATCGATAAACAGCGTCACGTCGGCGCGCAGGTTACGCATGGCCTTTTCAGAGACGGAAAGCTCTTCATCGCTTTCTTTAACGATCTCTTGCCAGCGAAGCCATGCTTCTGCTGATGGCTCACGCAGAATTACCTTGGCACCGCCCCACTCTTTGACGGCTTCAGTTTTATTGCGGAAGCCGGACAAACGAGCCAGTGCCAGCTCACGAATGTTTTTACCCATGTAATTTCTTCGCCGGTTTCCCGGCGCTCCGGTTAACTAATTTCTACGTCACAAACAGTTGAAACAATGGTCGCGCCCACCGCATCGGTTACGATCACCTGACGATGGCCGCTTTCGTTCGCCTGCGCGTTATTGAAATCAATGGTCGTAGTAGTGTTGCCCAGGCCGGAATGCGCGCCATTTTTGTACCAGTCGAGCCGGTACGGCGGTACGCCACCGGTAACCACTACTCCAATAGAAAAGTTGTCGCCTACTGCGGCGGTTTTTGTTGCAGGCAGATCGGTAGTAAACGCCAGGGCAACAGCCGGCGGTGCCGTGATACGAGTCGGCTTGCCTTTCAGGCGTAACGCGAACGTAGCGGCGACAACACCGTTTGTACCAGTTGACCAGGTGTGCTGGCGAACCTCCGCAAAGAACTGGAAACCAACACCTGAAGGAAAGATGATTTTGAAGCCATAAACGGTGTCATTGTCATAGGCGTCACGCAGCGCTGCCTGGCCAGGGTTTTCTTTAAAGTTACCTGATAGGGATACTTCAGAAGCTGCCGCCAGCCCGTTAATATTCTCCTGCTCATCGGAACAAAGCGTGGTGACGTCAATATCCTGCTTCTGACCCGCGGTGAACTGCGCCTCTTTTAGCGAGCATTCCAGCGGCAGGAACACGGCAGCATCGATCGTAGTGGGAGTTGCCGGCACTGAAGTGATCTGAATCTTCGTGCCCTGCGATTTTTCAAACTGAGCGCTCATTCGCTGTCTCCTGAAAATAAGAAACCCGCCGAAGCGGGCGGTTGTGAGTCTGTGGGATCACCAGGTTACGCTCGCCTCAAATGTGGAGCGATAAAGTCGGGAGTCTGGCTCGTAATCCTGATATTTACGGATCTCGGTGATGCCGAGAGGAGTAAGCGCTTCAATGGCAAGGCGACGGATTTCCCGCGCGCCGTCCACAGTTGACGCATAAACATCGATCTGAATGGTGGTCATTGACTCTGCGACGCCACAGAACACATCAGCAGAATTTTCCTGCGGCAGTGAGAAAACCAGCCAGGGAGGTGAGATCGAGACATTCCCATCTGGCGATAAAGGTGCGACGTATGGGTAAACCTGTCCGCCAGCCAGGCCGGAGAGCGGAAGATAAATATCTGCTTCAGTCATTTGCTCAGCACCTTATCGATCGCCTGATTCATGCGCTGAACAGCAGCTGCATAAGCTTCATCCTCCCGGGCATCATAAGCGGGCCTGACGAATGGATGAGGTGCCAGTTTGGACGTGCCGAGTTCCACAAAGCGCCAGTAAAAAGCGTTGCGCGGGTTGGACGCCTTCATCGTATTGTCGCTTCCACCGGTTCGGGGATTAACGCCTCTTATATGGACACCAGAAGTGATCTCCCCGCTTCGACCACGCTGTGTTACCACCACTACATTTCGTCGTAGTTTTCCGGTATCCACCGGAGCCCGGTCAATAACCTCCTCACGCAATATGCCAGCGCCAGCCCGAGTAGCATCACGAAGCACTTTGTTGTTCTCAGCTTTGCTCAGCCGGGTGAGGTCGCGGGCGATATCCTCAAGCCCTGAGAAGTCCAGATTCAGATCGATCACTTTTCAGTACCTCTCTTGCAAAGAATTTCCAGCCGGGCGCCCTTCCTGTCAGGAATTGGTTGGCCAACAACGTTAAGCAGCGCGCCGGCAAGCGGCCCAGTTAGTATCTTTAGCCGTGAAGCAGCCGATATGTCCTTACGAAAACGCATCCATACCCTGACTGTTGCCTCAGGCGACTCAGCGCCGGAGGAAAGTTGTTCGCGGCCGCTGACCGCCAGAACCTCACCCCATACTGTTTCCCCATCAGACCACTGCTCAACGGGCTGACCGGAGGGAGATCGGGTGGTTACATAATTCTGAATGGTGACGCGGTGCCGCAGCCTGCCTGCCTGCATATCACCTCCTACAGCGCAATGAACCGGTAAGGTTCAAGAAGAGACTCAAAGCCAAATGGCAGTGTCGACACGATGTTGCCGATGTTCACCGGCTCCCTGTTTTCATACCAGTGTCCGACCAGCAGCATTAGCGCCAGTTTGACGTCATCTTTGATAACCAGCCCGTCCGGATCGTTTGTCGGAAGCGCGTCATCATAGAGCTGGCGATTTGTATAGCTCTCAGCCTTACGACGCGCCGCACCGATGTAGATCTCCAGAAGCTGTTTATCCCCCGGGTCATCACCATCAATCCTGCACTGCACTTTGCACTCGTCGATCGTTAGCGCCATTGTCAGTCTCCAGCCCGCAACGGTCTGGTTGCGGGCATAAAAAAACCGCTTACGCGGCATTCGTTTTCGCAGTGCTATGAATTACGGCGCTTTACCCACCAGCGCTTTAATGGCTGCGGTGTCTTCCAGCACGCAGTCGAAGCGGTGGAAAGCCAGGAACGCGGTCTGATCGTATTCGGCGTAGCGTTCAACCAGACGCTTCAGCGTCATGTAAGCAACGCGGCGCACCACGAAGCGGTTGAAGTCCCCCAGATAAATGAATTTTTTGCTGGCGGCAGCATTGTCGATGGCCTGATCGATAACATACGGAATACCCAGAACGGTCGCTGGGGATCCGCCGGTGATATCTGGCAGCCACAGTGGACGGCCCTGTGTATCTTCCATTTGCTCGATGCTCTGCAGCGTCGCGTCATTGAAAGCCCAGCGGAAAGAAGGACCGCCACGATACGCCGGATCGAGGGAGTGAATCAGGGAATTCATATCCTTCCAGTTGAACGCCGCCGCCGCTGAAGACTGAGTAGTGCCTGTTACTGAAGCGGCCAGGCCCTTAGGCTGAAGTGGCGTGCCGGCACCGCTTCCCTGAACGAGATATTTAGCCTCACCGCGCCCGATGCGCTGTGCAATACGGCCTGCCAGATATGCCTCGATATCAACGCCGCTGTCCTGCAGCAGTTCGTTAGAGACGCGAATGATTTTGGATGAAAGCTTTTTGGCACCCAGGGTCGCCGTGCCGAACGTCACGTCACCTTCAGTGGCTGCGCTGTTTTCAGCGAGCAGCTCGCCCTCTTCAGCGGTACCGTCAGAAGTGGACCAGGTAATATCCTGACCGTTTGATGTATTGAGAATCTGGGCAACGCTCGCGATCCCGCCGTAAGCCTTCATCGCATCGATGATGGTATTGCGCATCTGGGTAGGTACGGTATAGCCGCCCTTATCATCAGGGGTGGTGCCCTGAGCACGCAGCTCTTTGACGGCCTGGCGTTCTTCGGCTGTCAGTTCGCTGAAGCCGTGGCGCAGAAGGCGATCAAATGCAGCAGCGCGGCGCCCTTCGGCCTGCATCTCCGGGTTTTCCTGACGCTGGCGCTGTTCAGGCTCCTGCTCATTAACAAAAGTCTGGTCGTGACGGCGCAGCTCTTCCTCACGGGTGATTCGCTCATCGAGCGAGTCCAGTTCAGATTTTGAAGCGTTCCACTGGGTACGCTGTTCATCAGTCCAGTTGGCATCACCAATCTTGTCGTGCAGGGCACGCATGTCGGTAGCGATGGTGTTACGTTTCTGCTTCAGTTCGTGCAATTTCATGGTTTTTCCTTACGCGTTAAGAAGAGTCAGCAGGCGCTCGCGCGCCATTCGTTGGTTAATGGCTTGCGCCAGCGCGCCGCTGTCGCGCGCCTCCTGCCAGGCTTTCATGGAGCGAACTCCGGAATCGGCATCCTGATACGCCGGGTAGGTCACCGGGCTTACATCAAAGAGCCGGGAAAAGCGGTTAATTTCGCGAATGACGATCCCCTCATCGTCCTGGTACCAGTGCTCACCATCGTGGGCGATCCGGAATGCGAAAGACGACTGGGTGATATCGCCTCGCATCATCGGCGCCAGCACCAGATCACGAATGGTCTGTGTGTCAGGTGCTGCGATGTCGTAGCTCAGTCCTTTATCATCGACGCCAACGCTCAGGGTGCCAGAAGCGCTGCGGCCGAGGATAAAGTTCGGGTCATGGTTAAACAGTCCGCGGATATCGTCGCCCAGTACGTCATCGAAAGCGCCGGGCTTAATGATCTCGCGGAATCCCCAGAGGGGTTCGGAACGGCTGTTAAACACCGAGCCGTAACCGATAATGCGCGTGGGCTTCTCCCCCTGCTGTTCGGCACGGACCTCACCGCTGTAACAGCGAGTCTCGCGATCACTCATCGGTTTTTTCCTTTTCGGTTTTGGTGGTTTTGAAATCGTCCGCCGGGTTGGCAGCGTTGACGCTGACGAGCATTTCGTCCAGGCCATCGACCGGGTTCATATCCTCGAAAGCGCGGGCTTCGTTGCGGCTCATCCACCCATCGGTGATCGCGAAGTGGTAGAACTGCGCGCGTTCCTGCGGGGTGCCGCGTAACAGGCCAGTAAGGTTAAACCGGACGTAATACCCGGCGGCCAGCTCGGCGCGGGTAAACAGGCGGCGGTTAAGCTCCTGCTCCCAGTTCGTCACCCAGGGCATCATCGAGTAGCGGACAAACTGAATGGCCTGCTGCGTGATGTTGCTGAAGGTGGCTTTCTCCAGGTCGTTGATCATGTGCGCCGGCACGTTAAAGATCCCGGCAATCATCGAGCGGTTGAGCTTTGACATGTCGATGATCTGGGCGTCAATCGGCGACACAGTGAGTGCCTTGTAATCCAGATCCGCAGGCAGCAGCATGGTTTTGTTTTCCTGGCTGCGTAACGCCTGGACTGCCTTTTTCCATTGGTCTTTTAGCCTGCCCCAGCTTGTGTTATCCAGTGCTGTTTTTACTGACACGATTCCCGCCGGACGGGCATTACCGCTGAAGAAACTTTCCGTATACTTCTGCCCGCTCATGCCCATGCCGATTGTTTCGGCGTGCTGCATCACCGGGCTGAGGCCCATTTTCTGGTTATTCCCCAGCGCCCGGATGTGGATCATGTCGTCAGGGCTGATGGCGAAGGCTCCCTCTTCGTTATAAACGCCGTAGGTGTAGCGTCCTCCAGTATTAATCAGGGTCGTTTCCCAGGGCATACAGCAGTCCAGGGAGGTGACTTCTCCGCGGCGGCTGCGCTTGACCCAGGTGTAGCCGTTGCCCCAGCCGAGGATGTGGCGTTGCTTCAGTTCGCGCCACTTATAGCTGGTCTGCCAGGTGTTCGGCTCATCATGAACCAGATAAAACGCTGGGTGATCCCGCGCTGGCTCGACCTTGCCGTTGTGCTTTCGCATGACATGCAGCGGCATCTGGGCGAGGTTCGAGGACAGGACGTAAATGCAGGCATATACCGCCGCGAGCTTCATCGCCGTCTCAGGGCTGACATATACGTCTGCTGCAAACAACCCGTCGGCATCTACCAGTTCACCGCTGATTGGCGTGGCCGGATTCTCAAGAGATTCACTTCTGAACAGAGAGTCAAACAGCACGCTTCCTCCTTCTGGCCATCGCCAGGGCGCCCACCAGCAGGAGCCCGCCGGAGAACATCAGTGCCGGAGCCAACCCGAACTGCAGGTAAAATCCGGCGGTGAGCAGGCCGTACCCGGCCAGCCCGATAACATCAGTAATGAGTGATTTCATAAAATTAGAAGGTCATCGTCCGGATCAAGGGATGAGAGGAAATTGCCAGGCTCTTTGAGCATTGCCCGCCCGATAGTCATAATCAGCGCAACCGCGCCGTCAATTTTGTTTTCGTTCTGCTCTTTGATGGGTTTAACCACATCGTCGTTACCAGGCAGATACTTCCCCACGACGTTGCTAATACACCAGCTCATGATGGGGTTGCCGTCGTGATGAAAGCGGCCCGACTCAATGGCGGCTTCCAGCTCCTTCATCGGGTCAGACATGTTGGTGTAGTTCTGGATGATGGTGACGGGATTCAGCTCTTCATCGGCCAGATCGTGTGAAAGGCCGGTAGCGCCAAACGGGTCAATCGGTGACTCACTGACCGGGTTCAGTCTATTTGCCGCTTTCGCCTCTTCAAGGATGTAGCGGTAATCCACCTCCGCCCCGTCAGTTACCGTCAGTAACCCCATCTCAACCCATTTCTGAAAGCGCTCAGCTGTACGGCGATCCTCGTTTTTCTCGACGCTGTATACCGTGTCATACGGCACCCAGAAGCGCGGTGCCACGCAGTAGTAATGCGTTTTCCCGTCGATTTCCCGGGTAAACAGGCGTGCCATGCTGTTCATATCCAGTTTGCGCGCCAGGTCGAACGCCAGCACACAGGGTTGCCCCTCGAATTGTTCCAGGGTCAGCGTCTTATCTTCGCAGTTCTGCCAGGACACCAGGTTGAAGAACGCGGCCCGGGCAGCGACCCAGATATTGAGGTGCTTCGTTTTGAACACGCCCGCCTGGCGGGCATTGTTGATAGCGCGCTGTTGCTGGCTCAGCAGAAAATCGCGGTAGACCGACACCCCCATATTCGGATTTGCCTTCTCCAGCACCTTCGGGTCGGTCCAGTCGTCACCTTCATCGACTGTATAAACCACGCCGAACAGCTCCTCGTTGGGCACTGAGCCATTCAGCATCTCAATTACTTCGCGGCGTTTGTCGTAGCAAGGCCCCTCGATGTTGTAGCCCGCTGTGGTGATCGCCCACATCAGCGGCTGCCGGCGCGCACCCATGCCCGTCAGCATCGTGGTGTACAACGCATCGGTTGGGTGTTCGTGATATTCGTCGACTATCGCGCAGTGTGGCGAGGCCCCGTCGCCAGGGTTGCCGATCAGCGGCTCGAAACGGGCCCCGTCTTCCGGCCGGTTCAGGTTTGAAGCGTTGACCTCGATGCCGAACGCCTCCACCAGCAGCGGGGTGCGTTTGCACATCAGGCGCGCAGGCCGGAATACTTCCCACGCCTGCTTTTCCGTTGTGGCGCCAGAGTAGACCTCAGCGCCGAACTCGTTATCACAGGTGAAGCAGTACAGCGCCACGCCGGCAGAGATCGCAGACTTTCCATTCTTGCGGGGGATCTCAGTGTAAACCTCCCGGAAACGGCGAAGCCTTGTCCCCTTCTGGACCCAGCCAAAGGCACAGCAGATGATAAAAAGTTGCCAGGGCTCTAGGGTAATCGGCATCCGCTTGAATGCCCACTCCCCCTTGGTGTGCGGCAGCAACTGAATAAACTTCGCGGCCTTCTCCGCAATGTCTTTGTCAAAGCGGTACCGGAATTTACGGCTCTTCTCCTGAGCCATATCGTCGATATGGCGCTGGCAGGCCTGAATGACATACTGGCACGCCGGGATCTTCCCCCGCACAACGTTGCGGGCGTACTGATTCGCGGCGTTAACGTTGGGATACGATTTCCGGCTCATGAGCTGATCATCTTCAGGAATGGGTTGGAGGTTTTCTTCTGGCCTGCAAGGCCGACCAGACGCTGGCGGCTGCTGGGGTCGAGGCCCAGCATTGAACCGGTAGAACTCATCTCCGATTCCTGTTCTTTCTTCGCGGTCAGCTCAGGGTTCTTTATCTTGCCGCCCATCGCACCGGTTATGGACAGGCCTTCCACGGCGATATTCTTTACCGCCCGGCGCCAGAATTCGTACGCGACACACCAGCGCTCGAGCACGGCGAGATCGGTAACGCAGATCAGTCCCTGCCCGCATAATTCTTTTGTGGTCAGTTCCCACATGATCGCCGCGAGCGGCAGATTCTCTTCCTCAAACCAGTCCGGCGGCTCCACGCCCTTGATGGGGGTGAACACCGGCTCTTCTTTGTTCAGGGCTCGCTTACCGGGGTTCCCGGCCAGCTCCTTGCGCGCCGTTGGCTTTGGGCGGCGCCCGGAACGCCCCGCCGTTCCAGCCATAAGCGACACTCCTGGTTAAATTTGATTTTTCGCGGGTATAAAAAAACGAGGAGGCGGGCAGTCCGGAAGGCGGTCGGGCGCAGGGATTTTACCCCCCTCCCCCGCCTCGATGCAATCGAGAATTACTCTCATTTGAGGCGTTCGCGCGCGGTCTTCTTGGCATGGCAGGACCAGCACAGGCTCTGCAGGTTGGAGTCCTCGTCTGTGCCGCCGTGCGCCTTCGGGATGATGTGGTCAACGCATGACGCCGACTTGGCAACGCCCTGCTTCAGATGATCCTGACACAGTCCTTTGTCACGCTTCAGGATTCGCGGGCGGATGGCCTCCCATTTCGTACCGTAGCCGCGCTGGTGTCGTGTCTGGCCGGGCTTATACTGCTTCCAGCCTTCGCCCTTATGACCCTCGCAGTAGCCTGAGGGGTCTGTTGTGGTCGAGCGGCAGCCGCGAACGCGACAGGCCTTAGGTGTGCGTGGCGGCATTACAACCTCTCCTTAAGCCATTACGATGGACCTACCAATAGTGATGGCAATAAAAAACCGCCGGGAGGCGGTTGTTATTTCAAATAATCAAGCTATACCTATCAAAGTTTTAAATTTTAACAACTCGGCAGCTTTTATAACTATACCTAAATTCATCATTATATCCGTTCTGGAGATGGCAACCGTTGATGTAGGCACTTCAACAATATCGATACTGCCATCAACCCGAAATTGAGGGCCTGCAAAAAGAACCCCTAAAAAAACAAACCTCTTGCCAATTGCAATTCCATCACCAGATGAAAAACTCCCTTCAGTCATCACATACACTGGAGAGCCACTGGAACCGCCAAAACAAGCCATATCTATCATGAATTGTTTCTTGCCATTCCAGTCTAAATTAACATCCGATGCAGTGATTCCTTTTCGTGTAATCGGCTTGTTATTAACCTCATCCCATAATCCGTTAGGATAGCCTGTCATGTAAATATCCTCGACAGGTGTCAGGTTTCTGGTTCCAGATATACTTGCGTCACAAAAGAAAAACGGATCAAGTTCAAGGCCTCTTTTCGATAATTCTGCATAACTACTGCTAAGTGGGAAAATAGTTAAGTCTACATTAGGATCTGGGTGTCCTATAAAAGTATTAGAAAGATTTTGAATGCTTAAGTCAAAATAATCAATCCCTTGATCGTTTGGCTTCAATTTTAGCCTTAAACGAGCTTCTTTCGCGCCTTCGATAACATGCTTGTTGGTGACAATGAAGGGATGAAATTGATCTGGAATATCTTTATTAACAAAGCAAAAATAAAATCCAGTTCCTGTTCCATTGTCACAGACGATTCTTACTGTAGATTTGTTTATGTTTTGGCTGATAGAATTCATGATGAGTTTTCCCTTAGAGAAAAACCACTATTTATCATCTTTAGCCATGAAATTCCACTACCATATTAAACTGTATATTATGAAAAAATTGAAATTGTTAACTCTGCAAGTATTTTTCAGCAAGTTGTATAAGGTCAGTTCTCGCAACCTCGCCAAAAACACTTACCCCACATTTCATAAAATCATCAATTGAACCTGAGTCTTCAGCAACCTTAATGATATTCGATCTGCTAATATAACAACTTTTTGAGAGAGCACTATCACTTTTTTTATTAATCATCATAGAAATTGATGCTTCTTTATTTTCCTGAATCATATAACAACCCTCATAAGTAATAAGTTTAATTTATGAAACGCATCCAGTTAAATTCATTTAGAAAGGCTTATTTCACCGCGCTGTACCAGGCCTGCCAGCGGTACTTATCGAGGCGCAGCTGGCGCAGACATTCCGCAGTTTCGATATCAGCCTGCAGATCGTCATCGCTATTGGTGCCAGCATCACTTGCCCGGCACGGCTCCTGCATCAAATCCGCTGATGGAGTTGGCAGCGTCGATGGCACGCTGGCGCAGCTGCACAACATCATCGTCAAACTGACACACAGTACGATCCGGAGACTGAACATATTTCACCACGTCGCGGGTAATGGTTCGGTAAATCACTTTGCCCTCGGCGGTGGCCACGGCGGCTTTCTCTTCAACCGGCTGGATGGCCTTCTCGGCTTTTTCCTTCTTCTTGGCCGCCAGCGCGTTGATATGGTCAGCGTGCGCGCTCCAGCCGGAACGCCAGGCGATTGCGCCAGTGAAAGAGATGGTGACCACCAGCGCCAAGAGAACGTATCGCAGCTTCATGAGAGCACCGCCTGCGCACGGCTGAAACGCACCTTCCGGTCAGCCAGTCCATTCTGCCCACCGTTGATGATCTGCGTAACGCGCACGATATCGCCGGAGTACAGCAGGCAACCGCGTAACGCGAAGAACCAGGCCGCCGACCGCGTAGCGTACCGTTCCTGCAGCAGCAGTTCCGGCGTATCGACCAGATCCACCTTCAGGGCGGTACCGCATTTGGTGTAGTTCTCCCGCCCGGTGATCTGCAACAGGCCACGGCCACGATACTTCCAGCCGTCACCCTCGGCGATGTTGCCCATGCGGCCGCCATATACCAGGTTGGCAATTTGCGGCTGGTGGGCGTTCTGCTTACCGTCAACCCGGCCCAGCATCTCGCACTGATACGGCGTCAGGCGCTTACCGAAAGTTTTCTTCAGGCCGTCGACCGAATAGTTGAAGCTCTCCACCAGCGAGGTAAAGCCTGCCGATTCGTGGCCCAGCTGCGCGATGAACATAGCCTGATCGTTAACTGCGGTGATGCCGAACTCTTTCATAGCCGCGTCGATATGCGGATACCAGCGCGCAGCCAATTCGGCGCTTAGCCCAGCCGCCTTTTGAAATTGTGCCTGATTCATAGGGTTCCTTACTTGGTGTCGCCACCAAAGCGGACGTTGATAACTCGGTTTGCCACCGAACGGACCTGCTCTACGCCGACAAAACCGAGCGCCCCGCCGATCGCAATAGAGAGGGATTGAGGAAGATTGACGTAATCCAGAGCGGATACAGCCGTTAACGTCATGGCGCCGCACATCAGGCCTTCCAGCAGCATCTTTTTCCATCCACCGCCGCCGTAGGCAATTCTCAGCACTGCCATCACAACCGACAGCAGCACAGCGCCTATGGGTGTTTCACCACGCCACCAGCTATGGAGTAGATCGATTAACTCCGTCCAGGAGTGAGGGTCGTTGTTCATTTTCATGTCTCTCACCTCGCTGGTTCGCGGGTGTCAGTTGGGAAGGTTCAGGATCTCAGGATGAATTAACGACAAGGCGAGTGATCGGGGTTCCGAGAGCCTGAAAAAGAAAAGGCCGCCTGGTGGCAGCCCTAGGATGTAATAGTCTGAAGTGAATCCACTAGTGGATCTTGACGCATAAAAAAACGCCCTCAAGGGGCGTTTCTAGAATTCGATTTTTCAGCAGCAAGCTCGTCTCTTGCCGTCATCAGGTGCTAGTTTGATAACGATCCCTGGATTTTTACGTTCTAACATCTGAGTTTGGCTCCATGTAATGCCAAATGTTTCCATTGGAGAAGCGTTATCAGCAAAGAGTTCAGCAACAAGACGTGCTGCTTCCATCTCGATCTGCTCATGATGTTTCATTACAGTCCCCTTCGTCAGCGCCAGGCTGTATACCGTAGTTAAAGCGTGTGCAAGTAATTAAGTCAATTACTTGAAAAATGAGTAAATTTAAGCGTAGTTCATTTTTAGATACTTTGTAGTGAGCCCAGATTGCATCAACTAAAAGTTGTTTACAACAGTTTTGTACTAATCCAGTACAAAATTAGGAACATCACTCACACTACTAATCAGCCTGGATACGGTTCTTCAGAATCATAGCGCTACCACCGTGATCGTAGTCGGCTACATACTCAAAACCACTATCAGTATAGTACCTCATGGCACCATCGACGGGGCTGATTAAAGCTATCGTACCAATAGTCTCACCACGACGTTGCAGAAATTGTGCGTATGTGGCGAAACAATCTAAAACGATGCCAAGCATCTGATGGTCCAGATCCTCATGAGCATCATTCCGTTTTTCCATCCAGCAAATATGAACCGCTTGCTTTTCTTTGGAGTAGCAACCGAAAGCAAAACCAATCGGTTCGCCTCGATAGTAAACAACCAGCTTGATGGGGTGCTCTTCCATCATGTCGATAAATGTTCTGGACTTTAAACCCGGATCCCAACGGAGTTTGTTATGAGTTTTTAGAAACTCCATATCCTTCAAAACCAGTTCGTCCGCGAAGACAAGCCCCAGCGATTTATGAGGAAACCGCTCTTTTAACTGCTCAGCAACGCTTTTGAATACTGCTGTTTGGAAAGCTTGGAACATTGTTGTCATCCAGACGAAACGGGAAGAGCGATTTTACCTTTTCCGCGCTGGTAGTTTCAATGTTGGTAAGGTTAATCCGAAAAAAAACCCCGCCAAAGCGAGGTTTAGGTTTTAAAGATTAACTGTGAACATACAATGCCCATCGTTAACGTCAAATTTACACAAAAACGGCAACATTGCAAGTAACGTGACGCTAAAATATGAGATTTAGGGCAAACTCTGCATCCTTGTTACTTTTTTGAGTTCCGCGTCTGCATTGCTCTCTTCCTGAAAACATTTCATCACCAGGCTTTCATAAAACGGCTTCCAGCTGTATCGCCAGGTGCGATCAGGAAGACTGTCCAGCTCGGCCAGAACGCCGCGATACGCCACTGATGATTTCGGCCTGCTGTATCCTCGACCCTCACAGCGTTTGCACTCCTTATAAACCGGCGCGCCCTGCAACTCAGTTTGCTTTCGGTCGAGGGTTTGACCAGAACCGCCGCACTGGCAGCGCTTACTGATCAGCCCCGTACCGTTGCACTTGCCACACAGCTGGTGGTCAACATCCTCTACCTGGCGGAAGACTTCAAAATCAGACGGGGACTGGCCCAGATCCTTAGCAAATTGAGGCAGGCGCATTGTGTAATGGCTTTTGGTGATCACACTGGTTTTGGTATTAAAGCCCTTGCCCCGGCATTTCGGGCAGTCGGTACTATCAGCTGCTGATGAGGCGTAATCCTTGAATGCGTATCTGGCGAGGATCCGCATGCAGAGAGAGAATTTTTTGCCTGCGGCTTTACGCACGGCCATTGGTGCGTGCTGCTTGGCGTACTCCGTCAGCCAGTTGATAGCGGCTTCTTTATCCTGTGGGCTGATGCCTGCCTTACCCAGATACATGGCAAGACCGATCCCAGCGTCGGCCTGGGTCATGCCCAGCGCCGCCATGATGTCGGTTACCGTTAACTGATCGCCCGCGGTTGCGCGCACGCTATCAGAGATGTGCATCCCTTTCGGTGCAAAAAACTTCAAAACTCCGTCCAGATTCATAGCGTTCTCCACTCCGTCTACGCCAGTGCGCCGATGGCCAGCGCCCGGTCTAATGTTTTCAACAGCAGCTCCGGCTGCGTGCCGTACTTCGCTTCAAATGCCACAGCGTCAGCGTGCAATTCGTCGTGATGCGCTCTGCACAGCGGAATCACGAACAAATCATGCGCTTTGGTGCCCATACCACCCATGCCGTGGCCGATCAGGTGGTGGGGGTCGTCTGCCGGGTTCTGGCAACATGCGCACTGCTGCGCCTTTACCCAGCGGGTGTATTTCTCGTTTTGCCAGCGTCGGCGCTTCGGCCTCAGCATGTAGGATTCCGGCGTCTCTGGATCCACCTGCAGCGCCAGCACCTTTTCAACGGCCTCCTCCACCATGCTGGTGGGCGGTACCGACGGCACAATGTCAGCCTCACGCGTCACCGACTGGAATTTCTCAGCCGGGATACGCAGGACCTTGCGTGCTACCGCCTCCGGGATGACGTGGGCCAGCTTATTGATCGTCAGCCACCAGCACAGTTCTGGAAGAGTCACCGGGTGGGCATCATCGAAACCCAGCCCGGCGCGAACAACCGACAATACCCAGGCTACCAGGTTCTTTCGTGCAATGCCCGACAGTTCGGCAGTAAATTGCTCTCGCACCCGGATATCACAGGCCCAGCACAACCGCAGCGCGCCGGGTGCATGCCGCATGGTAACCATTTCGTGATGGTGATAGTCGCTGTGGCGGTATTGGCAGCCAGATTCACGCATTAGCCAGGCCTCAAGGCATGACAGGCCACCAGCCCGCTGAATGACATCGGCATGCTCAAAGACAGGCACCATTAATGGGTCCTCTGCCAGCGGCTGGCCTGCCGCTGGAAGTTCGCCGGTTGGCAGGTTGGCCAGGCGCTCCGGTTCGTTCTCCAGCAGAATGCGCCCGCGATGGAAATGCGGCATGAGTTCAGGACCAGGCCGGAAAGCCACGATCCCGAACTCCTTCACGACGACAGGGGTAAGTAACGCTCTCACGCAGCATTCCCTTTAGCGATATGCTCTGCCCATAACCCACCAATCCACTTCACCCCTTTAGCCGTGAAGCGCGCCTGACTGAAGGCGTGGTTGGAAGTGTTAGAAGTCCCGGTTTTAACTTCAAAACGTCCGGCGTCGATATGCTGGTGCCGCGGCGTCAGCACACCGCCGAGCCGGTACATGATGTCGTTCTCGATCAGGAAAAGGCGGAATTCTGTTTCTTTGGCTTTAAGCAGCTTTGCCACCTGGCGGAATGAAAGTGAGCCGTTGGCGGTACAGTAGCGATCGACAAATTCAACTTTTGGTGCCGCAGCGGCCAGCTCCAGCGCCAGCCTCTCTTTTTGCTCGGCAAGATCAGCAGCAAGACGCAGCGCCTCTGGCAGGGTCTGAGGGACGCTCATCTGTTGGCCGCTCTCCAGTTCCTGCCAACGGTCAACCAGGCGGGCAGTAAATTCGGGGCAGAGCTGCGCAACAATCACATAGCTGTCACGCTTATTCACCTGATAGTGGTGATACTCCTGGCCGTTCTGCGGATGGGTGTACGGCAATGCCGTATACCCCTCGATTACTCCTTTACCCATCAGTCGCTCGATTGTAATGCACACATCAGGGTGACGTGAACCTACAAGCGCGGCGATATCCCGGCTGGACATAGTCATCGTCTGGCTTGCTGCTACAGCGTGATGTGTAGCGCAAAGAGTGAATATAGTTGTCTGGTTCATGCGTTTCTCCACTTATCAGGCGGCTGCACCCGCCAATGGTTCATGTTTGGTGATCGTGATTTCCACCTTTCCACCCGGCACCTGAGGCCCCCACTCCACCAGCATACGTTTTACCTGACAGTCATCCTCCCAGATGCCCGCATGAGTGAGAGCGTCGAACAGCGCCTTGTTGTAGTTGTCGATATCACGGCGGCGCGCGTCTGGTGGATAGAGGACGATCTCTACAGCTGCTGCGGCCGCTGATGGTTTCGGAAGGCGGCGAAGTTGTTCAATAATGGCGGCACATGCTGCGCTCTGGTATGCCCTGCCCTTTGCGCTGATAAGATGCCGACCTTTGAGCGGCCCGCTGTTCGGGGCGCGCCAGTAGGTGTTTACGCTCGGCGGGAAAGGTAGGATCAGCTTCATGGTTTAACCCTGCGTTCTTCCAGCCAGGCGACTGCCATCTCTCTAGCACCCTGTTCACCGTTAACAAGGGCCTTGATGATCGATGCAGCATCCATATCACATTCAGATTTGAGGACGGTTATTCCCCGCGCCGCGCCAGGCGCAACGGAGATGTAGCCCTTCTTCTGAAGTGATTTCACATGGCCTGCAGCGGTGTTTCCTGATGAGCATCCAATCAATCCGGTAAGCTCTGATATGGTTGGCGGAAACCCAGTACGCTCTTTGTAGAGGTTGATGGCATCCAGCACTTCACTCTGACGTGGTGTTAATCCGATCATGACTCCGCTCCATAGCGCCCGTTCAGGCGTCCAATTTCACTGTTAAACTTCACCAGGGTTACGCCCATCGGCTTCACCAGCTCGTGATACTTCTTCAGGATCGGCGGAACAGCAGTATTCCAGCTTGGTTTAGGCTTCTGTTTAAGCGCTTCTCTTATCTCCCGGATGCAGCGGCGCGCAACATCGCGGACTGCATTTTCCTGCTCGGCTGAAAGTTTCATGCTGCACGTTCCTCCAGTTTGCTGATCGACGCCACCCAGCCAGGCAAAAGCTCAACATCAGATGATTCGGCCTGATTACCCCAGTGGTGCCAGCCAGGTGCGCCGCAACGACTGAATAGCTCAATGCGTGGAACGTCACCGTAAAGCTTCTCCAGACGGAAGCGGGCTTCCTCTGGTTTCGCGCTATGCTCACCCAGTGGGCTGTAGATAACCTGCTTAACGCTGGCGCTCAGCCTTTCCAGACCCTTACCACGGGTGGCGATGAGAAGATCCTCGGTGTTGGCTCGGGTGTAGTTGCCGCCGTTCATCTTCGTCTGACCGTTAAGCAGATCGAGGAAGTCGTAAAAGTCCTCAACATTGCCGGATGCAAGTGCTTTGTTGATGTGTTGTTCTGCCAGAGGGTTGAACTTCACCCAGGTGAATCCCTTCATGGTTCGGACTTTAAAGCCCCACGCCTCAGCCAGTTCGATAGCCTCGCGGGTATGGGTGCCGGTGAACCACATAGCCAGAACAGCATCCTCGGCAGCCAGCTCCCAGACAGGCAGGCGCTTCATATCGATAAGCTTCATGGTCCCGTAGTGATTCGTGGCAGCGCCGTTGCTGATGTTGTTCCCGTATTCCCAGGCTGGATCAGCGTAAATCAGTGAGTATTTCATCAGTGGCCACCGTTGAACTGACCAGCCAGGAACCACTGGCCCTCTGGCTTTGAGGTTGACTTGGCCTGACGAAGACAGCGCTGGCGTTCTTTGAGGCAACGTTCGCGCTCGGTGATCAGGTCTGAACACTGGAAAGCTTCAAACCAAAGAGATGCGGCGCGACGGTACAGACCCTTTTCCTGCAGAGCTTTGGCGTTCTTCATCAAATCGGCGGCCCCGGTGTCTACGCGCTGAATCGGCTGACCACATCCAGCTGAAGCATTTACTGCGTAATAACGGTACTGGGAACCAACCAGTTCGCGGGTGGTGAAGTTGAAATCATGCAGGCGGCAGACAGTGCGCTGAACAGAGTCGATGCTGTAATTTGCGAAAGCGTCAGAAATCTCTCGGCTGGTTAAGCCAGGATTATCGGCGATGAACATTTCTAGTGTTTTCATCAGGCTCATTAATTTGCCCCCCTGAAACCTGCAGGAATTTGGCTGTAGTCGGTGTTTTTGAAGCTGGATTTAAATATTCCATCTTCTCGGGTCCATTCCCCGTTAACACGTTCAGGACGACCAGCGTTGTTCCAGTTGTTCGCTGACTTCAAATAACCAGGAAACTTTGACGGCTGGAACAGCGTCTGTGGACGGAGGTAGTCGGACATCTTCAGGTCGTCGCCCCACTTGGCGTTGCAGTAATCCACCACCAGCGACAGCTCTTCCACGGTGAATCCTTCGCCAATACGGGCACGGATGTTCTGCAACGAGGTGGTTGAAACCTGATAACGGGAGTTGGTTACGTGGTTCAGGTGAACCAAAACCTGTTTCGCCTGATCGGTGATCAACACATCACGGTCGGGTTGCGAGGCAACCGGACAAGAAGGGGTTTTATTCTCTGTAGTACTCTCTGTTGTATTCTCTGTAAGAACATCAGTGCATTTTGACCTGATGACATCGTTTCGTTTTGACCCGTTGGAGCGTTTCACACTGACCTGTTCCATTGGTTCATTTTGACCTGATGGAAGAGCGCATTTTGAACTCCTGGATTTAGTCACTTTGACCTCGTCTAAAAGCTCGCTTTCGTAGTTGATCGTGTAGTAGTTCGTCATGTCGCGCTGGGACTTGTTTAGCTGCTCAATTTTGAGCACGCCGAGGGTCTTCAGGCGGGTGAAGGTGCGCTTCAGAGTGGACTCAGACCAGAACGGGAACTGCTCCAGCCACTGCTCGTTGGTGTTATAAATCCAGCGTACGCCGTCGCGCTCCAGGCCGGAGTTGGTTTCTTTAAGCCAATAGTTCACCTGCTGCAAGGCAATCGCCTCATTGAGGCCAATGCTGTAAGCAAGGTCAGGGTTTATCACTATTGGCCGGGATGGCATTAACAGGCTCATGGCAGTCCTTTAACTCTGTAAATTTGCGCTGGAATTGCTCAAGAGGGCTGAAGCACTCATGGTCGTAGCCGTCGCGCAGGTATATAACGCGTCGAGTCTGCGGCTCCCATCTGATGACACGGACCGGGACGCCGTAGTGGTCTCTGAACCTGCGATCAAGCTCTGGCATAAGACCTCCGCTTTACGACGCCATACCCCCACGATTGCCATAGCCCGACTGTGGTTACACGGAACCCAGCGGCCTGATACCATGCGCTCATACCGAAACGACGATGCCCCATGCACTGGAACGCCACGTAGTTGCGGCAGACGGTGATTTACCGTTAAACTGTTCATGCGTTAGTTTCTCCACTGTTACGACACGCCACGACGCCCGGAGCTGCACACTCGCGGGCGTCATTCTTTTCAGCCGCACAAAAAACGCGATACAGCAGCGTTAAATGCTCCTGCCACTTCTGCATGACCTGATAACTGTTCTCTTCGATTTGCTCGCGTTCGGCCTGGTCAATCACGCCATCGGCAGTGGCCTTGCGAACATATGTCGAGTGTTTACCGATCCACTCGATAGACTCCATCAGGCGCTGATTGATATCGGCGTTATCCACGTCCTCAATCTCCACCAGCGGAACATTGACGCTGTTTGA
The DNA here is from genome assembly GCF_043105735.1 of Leclercia sp. GLN_9. Classification (NCBI taxonomy): domain Bacteria; kingdom Pseudomonadati; phylum Pseudomonadota; class Gammaproteobacteria; order Enterobacterales; family Enterobacteriaceae; genus Leclercia; species Leclercia sp. GLN_9. The sequence goes on along the minus strand of NZ_JBICLV010000017.1, from coordinate 230,826 downwards.
CTGGCGCGATACCGCATCAGCGATGTGCTTGGTGCCGCTGGCCTGCTGTAGAACCATCGCCCAGCCCATTGGGAATATCTGATCGCCACCAGTGCGCAGACGGTTAAAGAGCGCATCCTCTGTCACGCCCAGCCATTCAGCCGCCTCGGCGTAACCGCCCGGCAGGCTTGAGATGGTCTTTTTAATTGCCGCCACCAGCCATGCGGGTTGCTTTTCGACTTGCCAGTGTTGTTGGTTATCCACGGTTAACTCCTTGATGCTGTGGTGTCTTTTCTTCGCGTTCTTGGTTACTGTTTCGGGTAGATGTCAGGCCGCAAATCAGATTTAGTTATTGCGCCTGCTGTGATCTCTTCGAGCTTTTTGGCGAGGGCGAACCCTGCTTTTTTGTAGCCGTTGAAAACCAAACGCAGATAACCGGGGGTTGATTTGACGCTAACTGCTAATTCGCACTGCTGCTCTTTCGATAAAGAGTCCCAATACTCTTTCATAATATGTACCTCCTGTGTACATATTACATGAATAATATGAACCTACAAGGTACTTGTACCTTTAAGGTACACAATGTTTAATTCTGGGATGAAAACGATTCAGGAAATTAGGCGGTTAAACGCCAGAAAACTGCGTGACGGTGTCGGCGGAAACACTTACTTCGCCACCATGATCGACAGAGAACCTACCCAAACCAGCAGGTTTATGGGGGATGGCGCGTCTAAAAATATTGGCGATGCAATGGCTCGTCATATTGAAAAATGCTTTGATTTGCCGTTAGGCTGGTTGGATCAGGAACACCAAACTACTAACGTTGCAAAAAGTCCTGACGTATCAGACACTAATAGAAATATAACATTGGTTCCGGTTATATCCTGGGTGCAGGCAGGAGCATGGACGGAAGCTGGCTTTGCCGAGGTTGACTTGAGTAGTGTTGAAACTTATCCGTGCCCTGTGCCGTGCGGACCTATGACGTATATCTTGCGCGTGATTGGTGACTCTATGATCGATGAGTACCGTCCGGGCGACATGATTTTTGTAGATCCCGAAATTCCAGCATGCCATGGCGATGACGTTATCGCGCTAATGCACGATTCAGGGGAGACCACCTTCAAGAGGTTAATTGAGGATGGCGGCAGTAAGTACCTGAAAGCCTTGAATCAAAGTTGGCCGGAGCCCTACGTTAAGATAGATGGCAGCTGCTCCATAATCGGTACGGTGATCTTTTCAGGAAAACCTCGAAGGTACCTTAGCAAAATTTAAATTTTAATCTTGAGCCTGCGGAAGCGGGCTTTTTTGTGCTTGACAATGTACCCTAACGGTACATAATGTACCTGAAAGCAACAGCGAACAGGCAGGACGCCCACGCAGTAGCCGCCCCAGGCGTATGAAGATGGGGATGATTCGTTGGCAATAAAAAAGCGCCCCGATGGACGCTTGCTCTTTAAAAATCTGGAACTTTCCAACAAACAATCATTATAGGGGTGAGTATGTCTAAACCTGAGCCAAGAATCATTGCTCCAGGCTATAGCGATGAAGAATTGTATATCTGGATGGATAAAAAGCTGGCAGCAATTCGCCAGCTTAAATATGAGAAAGACCTGAATAAGGAGCTAAAGGAGTCGATAGTCAAATCTGAAGGACGGATTAAAGATCTTGATTTGGACGCCACCTTAAATATAGACCGCCAATAGAAGGGTCCCACTCATTCTCAAGAAAATCATTAAAATTCATGTTGATAGTCGACCAATTTTGAGTATCTAAGAATTTTTGGGTTTGCTCATTCATCTTATCGTAGCGGAGATCATCCTGAACTACCAAAAGCAGCTCAGCTAGTGACATTTCATTAATTTGCTTCGGAGTCCACTGATACTTCATAACCAAAAAGTGCACAAGAGCCTGTTTGTCAGGCAGTTGATTAAATTGAGTTCCGTATTTTTTACGATGATCTCCAAGTACCGAATCCAGCATTAAAAAATACAAAGCTCGGGCTTGTGCCTTATTTGTTTCTGCCACATCGACCATGCCACTGGTTTTAATGTCTCTTTGCTTGGCAACATGAAGTAAATGAGATTGATAGAGATCATATAGATTACGAGCCATAACCAAATAACCTTTTTTTTGTTGGGGAGTCCAGAGTAACCGAATCCTTGTTGTTGGGGAATAGCAGGATCCACCGAGCCTGACGTGGATAAAAGACAGGCGCACAACATGGAAGCGCACTCCTTCAAACCAGATATGGGTGACAGGTGTGACATGCTGGAGTGCGCTTCCAGTTGTGGAGAAAAAACGCATCGTCATGGCAGTGTCGATAATGGCGATCAGCCTCAAGCATCCTACGGGTGCTTGGTGATGGTAATAACGCCATCTCAACCTTACAGGAGCTGATGATTCTGTTCTGGTTGGATTGGAGAGAAACAACTTAGCCCGCTTTGCGGCGGGCGCTTTTTCTGGAGGTTACATGTCTGCAAATGATCTGGCGGTTAAGTACGGTACTTATCAGCCTGAAAATTTACTGGTAATCCTTCCGCTGGATGAAGCAACTGACATCATTCGTGAACGTCTTCGCGCTGAAGTCCGTAACGAGCTGGAGTATGAATACGATGACCGCATTTCGGATGCTGAAGAAGAGGCATCGAATTGGGAATCACGGGCTGACGGTTACGAATGCGATGCAATTAGTTTTGCCAGAACGATAGAGAAAGCTTTGCTTGCGCCAACACTAGAGGAAGCAAGAATTATTCTCGAACGTGCTCGTTCTGATAAGCGCGAATATTTTTAATACCAAATGAATTATTACGAATTTGGCAGCATTCAAGTGCCGGGATTCGTGCAGCCAAAATTCAGCGTCGTGCAGGGCGCTTATATAACGGAGAAACTAACCATGACGAACGCACAGACCGTCACCGAGTTACAACCACGCATGACCAGAGAGCAGTTGATCGACGCTGCCCGTAAAGCAGCCCCTCTCCTTCCCCCAGCTTATCGCGGGATCATGACCGAACTGGCTAACCGTCTGGACTATACCAGCGTCGCTCTTTGTGAAGCCATGGCACAGCGAAAAGAGCTGGCCACACAGAACGCTACTCTTCGTGAAGACGTAACAAGCTGGGCCAGAGAGTGTGATCGCCTCGAAGAGCGGTTCACCAAAACACCAACCAATATGCACCTACTGGAAGCGCAGCGAGAATTACGTGAACTGCCCTCTGTTGCCGTTTGTGTAAATAACGAGGTGGTTCTCTAATGGCTAACTCATTCAAGCAGATGTCCCGCGACGGGACAATCAAGCGTACCGACACTGGAATGTTCATCAGCCTCGACGATATTCACGTTCGCGCAGGTTTCAACAAGCGTCATGACGACGATGAACGCACCATCCAGGCAGACGACGAACTGTTTACCTATCTGATGAACGGAGGTTCGGTTCCTCCACTGGAAGTTATCGCACGTGATGAAGGTGGTGTTTGGGTCGTTGAAGGACATCGCCGTCGTCGTTGCTATGAGCGCTGCCGCGCCGCGGGTAAGCCCGTCGACCGCATTCACATCATGCCGTTCAACGGTAACGATGTTCAGCGCCTCGCTCGCATCATGACCAGTAACAACCAGCTTCCTCTTTCCGACATTGAACAGGCTGCGGTTATTCAGGAGTTGCATAACGCCTTTAACCAGACCACCAACGAGATCGCAAAGCTGGTCAACAAGTCAGTCGGTACGGTTGAAAAATTACTGACGCTCAGCACCGCAAATTATGACGTTCAGCAGGAAGTTAAATCCGGGGCCGTCTCCGTAGATGTTGCTGTTGATCGCGTAAAAGAGTACGGCGAAAAGGCTGGCGAGGTGCTGCAGCACGATAAAGCTGTTGCTGCCGCCCAGGGTAAAACGAAAGTTACCCGCAGCGCTATCGCCCCAGAACTCAGTATCAAGAATGCGCGTCGTTTCGTGGAATTGATGGCCCAGGCTGAAATCAGTGACGAAGGTGTGTTCACCATCCAGGGTGCTGCTCTGGCCGAAGCTCTGTCCATTATCGACGAATACAAAGCGATTGCTGAGGCACGAGAAACCTATCGCCTGTCTCAGCCAATCCCTTCCGCTGAGGTACGCGGGAAAATCCTTTACGTTTCTCTCGGTGGAGAAGAAATCGGGTCGGCTCCAATCTATCGCGGCAAAAATGTGAATCTCAACGGTGTAGTCACCAGCCAGTCAAAGGCTGTGGCCCACTTCGTTAAGCAGCACAAACTTCAGCAAGAGGCGAATCATGACAACCAGTAAACCAATGACCGGCGAACAACTGGACGAATTGCTGACTGTTGCAGTTCGTATGCAGCGTGATGCTGAAGCTGATCGCAATTTCCCTTCTGCCAACTTCGCTTATGCAGTTCAGGTTGCTGTTCTGGAGCTTCGCCGTACTCGTGATATTACCTCGGCACTGGCACCGGTAGTGCCGGATGGTTATGCACTGGTGCCGATCATTCCAACAGAGGACATGATTATTAACGGCTTTGAGGCAGAGCTACGCGAAGAGTTTCGCGACCCGGATGCATGGGAGGCATATGAGGTTATGAGCGGATGTGAGCAGGCTGCACTGCGTGCCAAATGGTGCTGGACGGCGATGGTGAAAGCAGCACCGCAGCAGGAGGATCCGAAAATAAAAAAGTAAACCGATGTGGTAGTTGTTGTGACTGGTTCCGCAATGGTTGCGGGACCTGTATTTTCAAAGAGTGACCGGGTGCAGCCGGTAAAGTGGAGAGCAACCCATGAGCGATCGTTTCCTGACTGATGAGGAGCTGGCAGAGGCTACAGGATCACCACAAAAGTCTTTGCAGAAAGAGGTGCTTGAACTTAATGGTATTTATTTCATTGAGAGGCGAGATGGTTCTATCAAAACCACCTGGTATCACATCAACCACCCGATTCATCGGCTCGTGCCACCAGCAGGGTTCCCGCCCTCTAAGGGCATGAACTTTGACGCTATAGAGAGTTGATATGGGACGCAAACGCGCACCTGGTAACGAGTGGATGCCAAAGGGTGTTTTTTTTCGGCCTTCTGGCTATTACTGGAAACCCGGCGGATCTACAGAGAAACTGGCCCCCGCGAACGCAACGAAAGCTGAAGTCTGGGTGGCCTATGAGAAGGTAGTAGAGGGCCGTAAGAATCGCCTCCTGTTCAAGCAGCTCTGGCAAAAGTTTTTGGCAAGTGCTGACTTCTCTGATCTGGCACCCCGCACTCAGAAAGACTATCACGCTCATGAAAAATACATCCTGGCTGTGTTCGGCGAAGCTGAAGCTAAGTCGATAAAGCCTGAGCATATTCGTCGTTACATGGATGCAAGAGGAAAGAAAAGCCGAGTTCAGGCCAACCATGAGCATAGTTCTATGTCACGCGTATTCCGTTGGAGTTATCAACGCGGGTATGTTCCTGGTAATCCTTGTGTTGGTGTCGACAAATACCCCAAGCCGCAGCGTGATCGCTATATCACCGACGAAGAGTACGTCGCGATCTTTGAGAGCGCTACGCCAGCTGTACGTGCTGCGATGGAAATTGCTTACCTGTGTGCAGCGCGTGTTTCTGATGTTCTGAAAATGGACTGGAATCAGATAATGGATAAAGGAATTTTTATTCAACAAGGCAAGACTGGTATTAAGCAGATTAAGGCATGGAATGACAGGCTGAGGGCTGCGGTAGAAATATGCCAGCCTTGGGGTAATGAAGGAGCAGTTATAAGGACGATGTACGGAGAACGGTATTCGTATAAAGGTTTTAATGAAGCCTGGAGGAAAGCGCGAACTGGCGCCAGCGAAAAACTTGGACGGGCTCTGGATTGCACCTTCCATGATCTCAAAGCTAAAGGAATATCAGATTACGAAGGATCCAGTAGAGAGAAGCAAGTTTATAGTGGTCATAAGACCGAATCGCAGGTGCTGGTTTACGATAGAAAGGTTAAAGTAAGCCCGACATTAAACCGAAAAATGTGACCATCAATACCCGCTTTTTTCTCAACAGATTTTCTCACTTTTTCTCATTGGGATCTGGATCGTTGAAAGGAAATCGGGTAAGTGATTGAATAATGGCGGAGAGAGGGGGATTTGAACCCCCGGTAGAGTTGCCCCTACTCCGGTTTTCGAGACCGGTCCGTTCAGCCGCTCCGGCATCTCTCCGTTTTGATGGTTGCCATCATGCCGGGGAATTTGGCATTTTAACAGACCATAACCGTTCAATTTTGTTCAAGTGACGAGTTTGCGAGCAAAGCGATGATTAAGTGGCCCTGGAAGTCGAATGAATCTGCCCGAAGCGCGGCGCTGCCGTGGGAAGAGGCGCTGGCGATCCCCGTCCTGTCCACTTTATCGGATGAGGATAAATCACGTCTGGTACAGCTTGCGATACGATTCTTACAGCAAAAACGGCTGGTCCCGCTACAGGGATTTGAACTCGACGATCGCAAGAGCACCCGCATCGCCCTGCTCTTTTGCCTGCCGGTGCTGGAACTGGGTATTGAGTGGCTGGACGGCTTCCATGAAGTGCTGATCTACCCGGCGCCGTTTGTTGTAGACGATGAATGGGAGGACGATATCGGGCTGGTGCACACTCAGCGAATGGTGCAATCCGGCCAAAGCTGGCAGCAAGGGCCGATTATCCTCAACTGGCTGGACATTCAGGACTCGTTCGACGCATCCGGTTTCAATCTCATCATTCATGAAGTGGCGCATAAGCTGGACACCCGTAATGGCGATCGCGCCAGCGGCGTTCCCTTTATCCCGCTGCGTGAGGTGGCTGGCTGGGAACACGATCTGCACGCCGCGATGAACAATATTCAGGATGAAATCGATCTGGTGGGCGAAAGCGCAGCCAGCATTGATGCCTATGCTGCCACCGACCCTGCTGAATGCTTCGCCGTGTTATCGGAATATTTCTTCAGCGCGCCTGAGCTTTTCGCCCCTCGCTTCCCGGCGCTGTGGCAGCGTTTCTGCCAGTTTTACCAGCAGGACCCTTTACAGCGGTTACGTGAAAATGACGGCCAGACCGGGGATCCCTCCGCGCAAGTACACTAAACCAGCACTCTGAAGCTTAATTAATCAATTGAATCAGCGCGTTGAATTTAGTGTTGACACAAAATGGCGAGGCCATTAACATGCGCCTCGTTCACACGATTCCTCTGTAGTTCAGTCGGTAGAACGGCGGACTGTTAATCCGTATGTCACTGGTTCGAGTCCAGTCAGAGGAGCCATATTTAAGAAGCCCGCTTAAGGAAACTTAAGCGGGCTTTTTGCTTTTCCACATTTCTCACTTTAGTTCCTCACCACCTTATGGCAGCAGAGCTCAACGTCTCGCCAGCCCCTCATTGATAATGCAATCCGATATTCGCCCCCACTTTATGCCATGGCATGTGGACACATCTATCGTCCGGGGCCGAGCGCTGCGAAACAGGCTCGCGGTGTTTGATCCCGCTTCAGACGGGAACACGGTAAAACCAGCGGTGCAGGCGAACATGCCGGTAGTGACCGAAACCACAATGGGTCGCCGTTTTGCGGGATCGGTGGATTATATCTGATAGTCGATCGCCGCCTCTTCCGGCTCCATGACCTGGCGTTTGATCTCATCCACCGAGAGTCCGGCGTTGCAGAGTTCGATAAAGCGCCAGACATAGTTGCGCTGCAGTTGGCCGCGCTTAAGCCCGAGCCAGACGGTGTTGGCATCAAACAGGTGGCGGGTATCGAGACGCACCAGACTGCCCTGCTCGCGCTCTTCGCCGGACTGTTCAGCCACCAGGCCAATGCCCAGCCCCAGTTCGACGTATGTGCGGATCACGTCGGAATCCTGCGCGCTAAGCACCACATCCGGCGTCAGGCCTTTGCGGTTGAAGGCTTCATCGATACGTGAACGCCCAGTAATACCCTGCCGATAGGTAATTAACGGCCATTTAGCGATAGCCTCCAGGGTGAGCGGCGAGACCTGTGTCAGCGGATGGTCGACCGGCAGCAGCAGACTGTGATGCCAGCGAAACCACGGAAAGGCGGCCAGCAGCGGGTCATTGCTTAAACGTTCGCTGGCGATGCCGATATCCGCCCCGCCGTTTTGCAGCAAAACGTCTATCTCCTGTGGCGTGCCCTGGATCAGCTCCAGACGCACGTCGGGGAACAACTCACGGAACGCCTTAATCACTGGCGGCAGGCTGTAGCGAGCCTGAGTGTGCGTGGTGGCGATGGTCAACACGCCGGAAGCATCGTTGGTAAAAAGATCGGCCAGCCGACGCACGTTGCTGGCTTCATTAAGAATACGTTCAGCGATGGTCAACAGGGCCTTGCCAGGCTCGGTCATTCCCAGCAAGCGTTTGCCGCGACGGATGAAAATTTCAATGCCCAGCTCCTCCTCCAGCTCGCGGATATGACGGCTGACTCCCGACTGGGAGGTATAGAGCATGTTGGCGACCTCGGTCAGGTTGTAATCCCGACGGGCCGCCTCACGGATAATTTTAAGTTGCTGGAAATTCACGGTTCACTCCGGCGCATCTGACATATCGCTATTGTTAAAGCGTGCTCGCCGTGAGAACAAATAATAAAAACCCGCAACTTATACCTTAATGGAATATCAGCTGACCAACTGCAACTCGCGGTTCTCCAGTGACGGACGGCTCACCAGCGACATCAGGATCTCTTTCACTGCCTGCGCCTGCGGCGTCAGCGAGCCACGCGCCGAGACGTTCAGCGACAGCGGCAGGCTCATCGATGGCGAGGCAATCCGCGTCATCCAGCCGTTGGCTGCACTGGAGAGCGAACGGGCTGCCGATTCCGGCAAGACGGTCACACCCATACCACTGGCAATGGCGGCGGTCAGGGTAGAGATGGAGTCGATCTCGCCAATGATTTTGGCCGTCAGGCGGCGCAGAGAGAAGGCTTCATCAACGCGCAAACGCACGGCGCTGTAATCCCGGGGCAAGAAGAGATTCATCTCGGCCACCGCGGTTAGATCTACGCTCTGTCCCGGGCAGTCCCGCGTTCCAACCAGGAAGAGATCTTCTTTCAGCAGCGGCTGGCTGGTGATCCCCGCCACGGGGGAGCGATCGTAGAGCACCGCCATATCCAGTTGCCCGCCGAGTAATTTATCGTTCAGCGCTGAACCGCTGTTCTCGTGAAGATAGACCAGCACCTCCGGCAGCTCTGCGCGTACCGCCTGCAGCAGCGGCATGGTGACTGACGAAGCCGCCGTGCCCGGTGCCAGCCCGATCGACACCTGCCCGCTCAGCGTCTGCCCGACATTACCCACCGCCAGCTGCGCCTGCTCGCACTGGCGCAGAATGGTGCGTGCGTGGGTATAGAGGATCTTGCCTGCTTCGGTAGGGGTGACGCCGCGTTTCGTGCGGATCAGCAGCTGCTGATCCAGCTCACCTTCCAGAGTGGCCACCTGCTGGCTCAGTGCCGGCTGTGCGATGTGCAGCACCTCAGCGGCCTGGGTCAGGCTACCGATATCGACGATTTTTACGAAGTATTTCAGTCGTCTTAAGTTCATTTTGCCCCCTGTACGAAATGCGTTGCCGGTTCCGGCGCGAATGTAATGAGGGTTTTGCAAGATGCTTGCCAATTTTGTGAAGAGGTCGGATATGTCCGCTAAGCGGCGGAAAATAAGGAAATCTAATCGCTGCCTGCACTTTTAAACCTGAAACAGCGGTTTATGATCTGCCCCATTCGGGGTATGTGCGCACCAAAAACGTGCAATCCGCTGGGGAAAACATCACTTTGCTGATTTTGTCAGCAAACGATCTCAACAGGCGGGATCACCCTTTGACAAGTACAGGCGACGCCGCTAATATTCGCCCCGTTCACACGATTCCTCTGTAGTTCAGTCGGTAGAACGGCGGACTGTTAATCCGTATGTCACTGGTTCGAGTCCAGTCAGAGGAGCCAAATTTGAAAAGCCCGCTTAAGGAAACTTAAGCGGGCTTTTTGCTTTCCGGGTTCAGCTTACGGGCTGGAGGTCATTACCAGCGGCGTATTCTGTCCTCCGAAGCTGACGTTCACCGGCATTCCTGACCGCTGCTCCAGCGCCCCGCTCACCCGTACAGCATCCACATCCCCACCGTTGAGCTGGGCGCGTAAACCTGGCGTTATCGGCAGCGGCACTCTGTTTGTGGATTCGAACTCCGCGCGATTACGAGACAGCGGTTCGTGGACCTCTACCCAGCGGCTGCCGTCCGGCTCGGTGGTGACTTTCACCGGCTGATCGATCAGCTGCACGCGCGTCCCGACCGGGACATTATCGAACAGATACTTAATGTCATCGTTACGCAGACGAATACAGCCCTGGCTCACGCGCAGCCCGATGCCAAAATTCGCATTGGTGCCATGAATGGCATATAGCCTGCCGATATACAGCGCATACAACCCCATCGGGTTATCCGGGCCGGCAGGAACAAAAGCGGGCAAGGTTTTGCCCTCTTTGGCATAGGCGCGACGGGTGTTGGGGGTTGGCGACCAGGTTGGCCCATCCTTCTTGCGCTCAACGGCCGTTACCCAGTTACGCGGTGTTTCCCGCCCGGCTTCACCAATGCCGATAGGGAAGATCTCAACGGTATTTCCGTCTTTGGGATAGTAGTACAGGCGCATTTCCGCCACGTTGACCACAATCCCCTCCCGCACCGTTGGCGGTAAGATGATTTGCTGGGGTACCACCAGCTGCGAGCCGGATTTCGGTAAAAACGGATCGGCTCCCGGGTTGGCCTCCAGCATATTGCTCAATCCCTGCCCATACTGCGCCGCAAAGGCCTCGAGCGGTAAACGGTTGTCAGCAGGAACGGTGATCAACCGTGGGCTTCCTACCAGACGACTCCCTTCAGGCGGCAACGGATAGCTCACCGCCAGCGCACTCTGACTGACCAGTAATGCGGCAAAACAGCCCAAAAAAGTACTACGACGCATCATTCCCTTCCTCTGTCGCTCCACGTATCAGACAAGCATAGTCTTGTTGCTGCGTTTATCGCCAGATATCAGACCATGATGTCGATAAATATCACCCGTTTAGCTCACGCCGGGATAAAAACGTTTTCAGCTGTTCGCTGTCGGGGTAGTCTCATACCCGTCGCTGTTTTTATGCGGCCGCAATGTGAGTGATCTTCTCCCTATACCTATAAGAAAATAACGTCAGACAGGACCACTATGGATACCACCCTCGCATCCCCGTCCCCCGATGGGGCAACAACACCATCGCTCAATCGCGCGCGCCGCGCGGCCCTCGGCAGTTTTGCCGGTGCGGTAGTCGACTGGTACGATTTTTTGCTGTACGGCATTACCGCCGCGCTGGTCTTTAACCGCGAATTTTTTCCGCAGATTAGCCCGGCGATGGGCACGCTCGCCGCCTTTGCCACCTTTGGCGTCGGCTTTCTGTTCCGCCCGCTCGGCGGGGTGATCTTCGGCCACTTTGGTGACAAGCTGGGCCGCAAGCGGATGTTAATGCTGACAGTGTGGATGATGGGCATCGCCACCGCGCTGATTGGTATCCTGCCCTCGTTTGCCGCGATAGGCTGGTGGGCGCCGGTTCTGCTGGTTACCCTGCGTGCCGTTCAGGGCTTTGCCGTTGGCGGCGAATGGGGCGGGGCGGCGCTACTGTCGGTGGAAAGCGCCCCGGCGCGAAAAAAGGCTTTCTACAGCAGCGGCGTACAGGTGGGGTATGGCGTGGGACTGCTGCTCTCCACCGGGCTGGTCTCGCTCATCAGCACGCTCACGACTGACGAGCAGTTCCTGAGCTGGGGCTGGCGGATCCCGTTCCTGTTCAGCATCGTGCTGGTGCTGGCGGCCCTGTGGGTACGTAAAGGGATGGACGAGTCTGCCGAATTCGAGCAACAGCGTCAGCAACCCGCGGAGAAGCGTCGCCTGCCGGTCATGGAGGCGTTAATCCGTCACCCGGGCGCTTTTTTGAAAATCATCGGCCTGCGCCTGTGCGAGCTGCTGACGATGTATATCGTCACGGCTTTTGCCCTGAGCTATTCCACTCAGAATCTCGGCCTGCCCCGCGAGCTGTTTCTCAATATTGGCCTGCTGGTGGGCGGTATCAGCTGCCTGACCATCCCCTGCTTTGCCTGGCTGGCAGATCGCTTTGGCCGCCGCCGGGTCTATATCACCGGGGCGCTAACGGGGGCCATAAGCACCTTCCCGTTCTTTATGGCGCTTGAGGCCCAGTCGGTATTCTGGATTGTGGTATTCGCTATTTTGCTGGCGAATATCGCCCATGACATGGTGGTGTGCGTGCAGCAGCCGATGTTCACCAGTATGTTTGGCGCGAGCTACCGCTACAGCGGCGCGGGCGTTGGCTATCAGGTGGCGAGCGTGGTCGGCGGCGGGTTTACGCCCTTTATCGCCGCCGCGCTGGTGACCTTCTCCGACGGCGACTGGCACAGCGTGGCGATCTACCTGCTGGCTGGTTGTTTGCTCTCTGCCGCCACGGCTCTGCTGATGAAACCGACCGCGTCCTGATCTCACTTTTGTTTCACATCCAGGTGACATACTATCGGTGAACGCCGTACACCTGTGGAACAAGGAGACAGAGATGAATAATAAAGGCGCCAGCCTGACCCCGACTCAGGCACTGGAAACGCTGGATGCGCTGTACGACCAGGCGGTCAACGCTCTGCGCAGCGCCATCAGCGACTATATAAAAGACGGAACGCTCCCTGATACAGAGGCCAGAATGAATGGCCTCTTTGTTTATCCTTCACTTTCAGTGACCTGGGATGGTAGCGCCACCAATACGCCAAAGACCCGCGCCTATGCACGCTTTACCCACGCTGGCTGCTACTCCACCACCATCACCCGTCCGACGCTGTTTCGCCCGTATCTGGAAGAACAGCTGACGCTGCTGTATCAGGATTACGGTGCCCACATCACCGTCGAGCCATCGCGCCATGAGATCCCCTATCCGTATGTGATTGATGGTTCCGAACTGACGCTGGACCGCTCCATGAGCGCTGGCCTGACGCGCCACTTCCCGACCACCGAGCTGTCGCAGATTGGGGATGAAACCGCCGACGGGATCTACCATCCGGCAGAGTTTTCCCCGCTGTCGCATTTTGACGCCCGCCGCGTTGATTTCTCGCTGGCACGCCTGCGTCACTACACCGGTACGCCAGCCGAACATTTCCAGCCGTTTGTGCTGTTCACCAACTACACCCGCTATGTGGATGAGTTTGTGCGCTGGGGTTGCAGTCAGATCCTCGATCCCGACAGCCCGTACATCGCCCTCTCCTGCGCAGGTGGGATCTGGATCACCGCCGAAACCGAAGCCCCCGAGCAGGCCATCTCCGATCTGGCCTGGAAAAAGCATCAGATGCCAGCCTGGCACCTGGTAACTGCCGATGGTCAGGGCATTACCCTGATTAATATTGGCGTTGGCCCGTCAAACGCTAAAACCATCTGCGATCACCTGGCGGTGCTGCGCCCGGATGTCTGGCTGATGATTGGCCACTGCGGCGGACTGCGTGAAAGCCAGCTGATTGGCGATTACGTGCTGGCCCACGCCTACCTGCGCGACGATCACGTTCTGGATGCGGTGCTGCCACCGGATATTCCGATCCCGAGCATTGCCGAAGTGCAGCGGGCGCTGTACGACGCTACGAAAGAGGTGAGCGGGATGCCGGGCGAAGAGGTTAAGCAGCGTCTACGTACCGGGACAGTGGTGACCACCGACGATCGTAACTGGGAGCTGCGCTACTCGGCCTCGGCGCTGCGCTTTAACTTAAGCCGCGCGGTCGCCATCGATATGGAGAGCGCCACCATCGCCGCTCAGGGTTATCGCTTCCGTGTACCTTACGGCACCCTGCTGTGCGTCTCCGATAAGCCGCTGCACGGCGAAATTAAACTGCCCGGCCAGGCGAACCGTTTTTACGAGGGAGCGATCTCTGAGCATCTGCAGATTGGTATTCGCGCCATCGACCTGCTGCGTGCCGAGGGCGATAAGCTACATTCGCGCAAACTGCGTACCTTTAACGAGCCGCCGTTCCGCTAATCATAAAAAGGAAAGTTATGCAAACCACATCACCGCTCTCTGCCCTGCGCCAGTGGCTGGAAACCCAGGCGCTGGATGGCATTATTGTCCCGCGGACTGATGCCTTTCAGAGCGAATATTGCCACCCACATGACGATGTTCTCGCCTGGCTGACCGGCTTTGACGGCTCGGCGGGGCACGCCCTGATCCTGCGCGATCGCGCCCTGCTGTTTGTCGACGGGCGCTACCAGGTGCAGGCCCGTGAACAGGTTGATCTGGCTGAGATTGAGATCCTGCATCTGCACAACGATCCGCTGGCAGCCTGGCTGGATCAGCATGTCGAAGCGGGTTCGAGAATTGCCTTTGAAGCGCTGTTGATGACCAACGGCCAGTACGAGGCCCTGAACGCCAGCCATTGTGAGCTTGTCGCTCTGAACGATTCACCGTTCGATAGCCTGTGGCATGATCGCCCTGCACCGCCCGTTGGCGCGATCAGGGAGATGCCGGTCGACATCAGCGGCGAGAGTAGCGCCGATAAGCGCAAGCGCGTCGCCGCTATTCTGGCTGAGCGCAATGCCGATTATCTCGCCATCACCCAGCCGGATAACATTGCCTGGCTGCTTAACGTGCGCGGAAGCGATATTCCCATGAGCCCGGTGCCGAACTCGTTTGCTCTGCTGAGCCGCGAAGCCGCGGTGGAGTGGTTTGTGGTCCCCGGAAAAACGCACGGGCTTTCCGCCTCCCTGCTGGAGAGTCTGACGCTGGCACCAGAAGCCGATTTTCTGCCGCGCAGCCAGCAGCTGTGCGCCGGGAAACGCGTGATGGTGGATGCCGATTCGGCTCCCGTCGCCCTGCGTTTTGCCGTGGAGCCGCAGGGGGAGATCGTCTGGCACGCCGACCCGATCACTGCCATGAAAGCGCATAAAAATCCTACCGAGCTGGCAGGCTACCGCGACAGTCACCAACAGGATGGCGTGGCATGGGTCAACTTCCTTGCCTGGCTGGCGCATGAGGTGCCCCGCCGTGAGGCCGCAGGCAATCCGCTTACGGAGCTGGAAGCACAGGCGCAGCAGCTGGTGTTCCGCCAGCAGAGACCGGGCTTTATCGAGCAGAGTTTTGCCACTATTTCCGCCTCGGCCAGCAATGCGGCGATGTGCCATTACCACGCCAGCGAGCAGACCAATGCGGCCATTACCCGCAACCATTTTTATCTGAACGATTCCGGCGGGCAGTACCATAACGGCACGACCGATGCCACGCGCACGCTTGCCTTTGGCTCTCTGAGCGACCAGTGTCGTCTGCACTACACCGCGGTGCTGAAAGGCTTTTTATCGCTTATCACCCTGCAATTCCCTTCCGGTACCTGCGGGCATCAGATTGATGCTTTTGCGCGGCGTGGGCTGTGGGAGCTGGGGCTGGATTTTGATCACGGCACCGGACACGGCGTGGGCCACCAGCTGCTGATTCATGAGAATCCGCAGCGTATCGCGAAGAAGGTCAACCCATGGCCGCTGGTCGCGGGCAATATTATCACCATCGAGCCGGGCTATTATCTGGCTGATGAGTATGGGATCCGGATTGAAAATCAGGTGGAGGTTGTGGAAAGCCTGCCAGGCTTCTGCCGCTTCGCGTCGCTCACGCTGGCGCCAATCGACCTGAGCCAGGTTGAGTGGCATCTGCTGAGTGAAAAAGAGATCCAGTGGCTGGATGCGTATCACCAGCAGGTACGGGAGGTGCTCTCGCCGCACGTTGATAGCGACGCGCGTCAGTGGCTACTGGCAGCGACGGCGCCGGTGCGCGAGCATAAAGAGCGTGCGGCCTGATGCCCTCACCGCAGAGATAGATACAGACACTAAAAACGGTAACCTTCGGGTTGCCGTTTCTTTGTTGTTGTGGGTAGAAAAGCAAAAAGCCTGCTTAAGTTTCCTTAAGCAGGCTTTTCAAATTTGGCTCCTCTGACTGGACTCGAACCAGTGACATACGGATTAACAGTCCGCCGTTCTACCGACTGAACTACAGAGGAATCGTGTGAACGGGGCGAATATTAGCGATGCCACCTGGCGTTGTCAAAGGCAGAATGCATATTTTGTATCGTTTGCCGATTTATTCCCCACTTTGCACATTTGCCACCCGTTCTGAGGCAATGGGCGCCACATTGTCACGCTGTGGCCGTGGGTATTTCCACAGCCAGCGACCGCTGATCATTCGCCAGTAGAAGAGCGCGCCGCGTACCGCCCAGTCGAGGAACATTCCCAGCCAGACCCCGACCACGCCCATACCCAGCATGATCCCCAACGTATAACCTGCCACGACGCGACACCCCCACATCCCGAGCATCGACACCCACATCGCGAAGCGCGCATCGCGCGCCCCTTTCAACCCGGCAGGTAACACCCACGAAGCGGCCCAGATCGGCATAAAGGCGGCGTTTAGCCAGATGAGGATCACCACCACGTCCTTAACGTCCTGCTCGCGGGTATAGAAAGACGCCAGCAGGCCGGCGAACGGCGCGGTTCCCCAGGCAATGGCGGTCAGGCCGATCGTCGAGAGCCAGAAGACATGGCGCAGCTGACGCTCCGCCTGGCCGATTTGCCCTTTACCGAGTCGTTTGCCGGTAATGATGGTGGACGCGGAACCGAGGGCGTTACCCGGCAGGTTGATCAGTGCCGCAATGGAAAAGGCGATAAAGTTACCGGCAATGACATCGGTGCCCATCCCGGCAACAAACATCTGGGTCAGCAGCTTACCGCCGTTGAACAGCACGGATTCAATGCTGGCAGGCACGCCAATACCCATCACTTCCCAGATAATGGCGAAATTAAGCGGCTTGAAATAGCTCTTGATACTGATACGCAGGGACGGGTTAAAACCGACGGCCAGCACCACGATGATGGCAACGGCGCCGATATAGCGCGAGATCGTCAGCCCGAGCCCTGCTCCGATAAAGCCCAGCCCGTCCCAGGAAAAGAGGCCGTAAATCAGCACGCTGCTGATCATAATATTCAGGATGTTCATCCCGCCGTTAATCAGCAGCGGAATTTTGGTGTTCCCTGCCCCGCGTAACGCCCCGCTGCCAATCAGCGCAATCGCTGCGGCCGGATAGCTGAGCACCGTCATTTCGAGATAGGACAGCGCCAGGGCTTTCACCTCACCGGTCGCCTCGCCAGCCACTACATTAATAATCTCTTCACCGAAATAGTGGATCACCGCCGCCAGCACAATGGAGAACAACGTCATGATCACCAGCGACTGCCTGGCGGCCGCCCGCGCACGACGGGGATCGCGTTTCCCCAGACTAAAGGCCACCACCACCGTGGTACCAAGATCGATCGCCGCAAAGAACGAAATAATCACCATATTAAAGCTGTCGGCCAGCCCGACGCCCGCCATCGCCTCTTTACCGAGCCAGCTGACCAGGAAGGTGCTGAGCACGCCCATCAGCAGGACGCAGGTGTTTTCCAGAAAGATAGGCACGGCAAGGGGGGTGATTTCGCGCCAGAAGAGAACCTTGTAGCTCTTACGTTTGGTATACCAGGGCGTGCGCATCACGGCCTGGCGTAAAGCGGAGGTGACGTTCAAAATGGACCTTAGCGAGAAAAGTTGAAACTCCATTTCAAATGATGAGGGAGAAAAGCAGATCCTGCAAAGTATTTCCCACAAAAATTTGTTGGTAATTACGTCAAACTGACGACAGAATCAGCAGTTGATCTAAATCAGGTAAGATCAGGTTTGACAAAAGTTTTTTCGCCGTTAAGATAACGCTCCACAACGATTCCTCTGTAGTTCAGTCGGTAGAACGGCGGACTGTTAATCCGTATGTCACTGGTTCGAGTCCAGTCAGAGGAGCCACATTTAAGAAGCCTGCTTTCGAGCAGGCCTTTTGCTTTTCCGGGTTCGGTAAACCAGAGCCAAAAAAAAGCCCCCCGACAAGTCGGAGGGCTTAGCCTGTTCAGCGGCGCTTATTCGCCTTTGGTCTCAACGTGTTTCATCTCGCCCATAACTTTCAGCTTTTTCGAGATTTCACGACGTTCTTTAGAGATTTCAGCATTCTTGATGATGTAGTCATCCACGCGGTCTTCGTAATCGCTTTTCATGCTGGCGATGATGCCCTGAATGGCTTCAACGCTCATGCCTGGCTTGATGTAGTCGCTCAGGTTGTCCAGCAGCAGGACACGCTTCTGGTTGTCACGGATCTTTTTCTCAACGTCCTGGATTTCACGTTGCAGTTTGTTCTTGCGACGGAACAGGCGGACGAATTCCAGAACATCCTGGAACGAAGGCTTGGTAGTTTCCATTTTTACACCCCTGATAATGTGAGATTCGGATTCGTTTAAACAACCGCGATGCCGTTAACATTACTGACAGCGATTGCTGATGACAATAATTTTTCCTTTGTCCCTATCATAACCTCAATTTCTGCTGAATCGAAGCAGCAGGCATCACAACCGCGCATGGCCGCTTTTTATTTGCGCAATGCCCGACAGATAAGATGCGACAGCAGCTCGAGCTGGC
Organism: Leclercia sp. GLN_9; assembly: GCF_043105735.1. NCBI lineage: Bacteria > Pseudomonadati > Pseudomonadota > Gammaproteobacteria > Enterobacterales > Enterobacteriaceae > Leclercia > Leclercia sp. GLN_9. The sequence goes on along the minus strand of NZ_JBICLV010000017.1, from coordinate 212,360 downwards.
GCGCAAGTTCCATGCTCAACCATACATAGCCATGAATGGGCGTTTCCGCCACGTTTTCGCTGGGCCGATCGTTGATCAGCTGGCGCAGCTCGGCAACGATTTCGTTTAGCCGCTCGGTATTGGCCAGGATGGGCTGCGGATTGCCTTCGTAGAGCGCATGGGCGATGGTGAGCAGCGTCTGCTGCGTCATCTGCTGCGTCTCTTTTAAAGTCCGGGCATTCAGCATCACAAAATGGCTGGCACGGGACGCCCAATGGGCGTTGATTTGCAGCTCCAGCATACAAACCAGGTTGCGGCTGACAGTCTGGATGGCTTCGAAGATGGATTTCTGAATATGAGTCTCTTTGCTGGCCGGCGTGATCAGGCCGCGCATTTTTACCACGTCATTGAGGATGGTTTGCAGATGTTTTTCCAGACGTGGGCGTTCAACCAGGTTGGGAGAAAAGCCCGCTTGATAAACCCGGTTAAAAGCGGTGACGTAGTTCGCCATCTGGATACGCCAGTGCAGGAACGCCCGCTGCGGCCAGATCCCGGTAAACAACATCGCCAACAGGGAGCCGAGGATCACGTCGCCGCTTCGCCACAATGCGGTATGCATATCCCCGGTCGGCGCGCCGATCACCACCGCAAGGGTGATACCAATAAGCAGCGCCTGATAAGGCCGCTTGCCGAGCGCCAGCCAGCCGCAAAGGAACATCGCTGCCGCGCACCACAGTAGCATCAGCGGCAGGGAGAAAAGCTCCAGCTTCAGGGCAATCAGCCCCAGCGCCGAGCCAAGGATGGTGCCGCCAATACGCTCAAACGCGCGTGGCACCACGTTACCCCAGAAGGAGATGGGCCCCATAATTACCACCAGGGTAATCAGCGGCCAGGTCCCTTCCGGCACGTCCAGCAGACGCACCAGTAAAAAGGTGAGGATAAACGCCAGCGCGATACGGCAGCCGTGTACGATGCGGTAATGGCGATACAGTCTGATTTCAAAAGGCGTTAGAGATTTGTCGGGACGCACACGCTCTCCAGCATTACGGCAAATCCTGATTGTACTGTGTTTTCTGCCGGAGCGGTGATAACCCGGCAGAAAAACCCTGTAAACAGTGGGAATATGTGCGGGGTTATGAGACCCGGTGTTGTACCGGAATAAACATTTCGATATCCCAGTAGCCATCGGCATTACCGTCATTCAGGTAACGTTCAAAGCAGGGTTTCGGCGCTATCTGGTAATCGACATCTTCAAGCAGGCTATCAAAAAGAAGGTTCCACGGGGTGGCGAAGTCATGGTTCTCAACGCGGGCGCTGGCAACCGCGTACTCGCCTTCTGCCACTTCGGTAAGGATCACTCCTTCGCTGTTAGCGGGGATAACGAAATCGTCCGGCACGGTGACAACCGTGCCGCAGCGTAACTTTTCGGCTGGCACTTCATCAGGATTATCATAATAAACCGCCACCCACTCCAGCGGCTGAATCTGTCGGCCATCGACCCACATCACCAGTTGCTCAAAACCCTGCTTTACCGTTTGCTCCCAGGGGCCAACCATATGAAAACCGGCGATTTTGCGTTTATTCTGGTGCTTGATGCTGTAGTCCATGCTGCCTCCGATTGGTTACTGTATATACATACACTGTAATGCAGAGAAAAGCGGTTTAACAATAATGACCTGTTTATTATGCGAGCAGGCTCGCACAGTCGCCAGCCTGCTCCTTCAGCCGTCAGGCTTTATGGTGAAGATAGTCGCTCAGACGTGAAAACATCCCGCCTTTCCCTACGCTTTCCAGCGTCACCAGCGGCCAGTGGGCGACCACTTTATCGCGATCGTAGAGTTCGATCTCCCCAACCCTTTGATGCGCGGCAATTGGCGCTTCCAGCTCTTTTTTATCCAGCACATATTTGGCTTTAATATTCGGCAACTCTGACTTCGGCAGGGCCAGCCAGAAGTCCTGGTCGGTTCCCAGCGAAATCTGTTCTTTATTGCCGTACCAGATCCGCTCGATGCCTACCTGCTTACCGTTACGCAGGATCTGCACGGTATCGAAGTTTTGCTGTCCCCAATGCAGAAGCTTACGCGCTTGATCCTCGCGCCCTTTCGGACTTTCAGCCCCCATGATGACGGCAATCAGGCGACGCTGACCGTCCACAGCAGAGGCAATCAGGTTGAAACCAGCGCCGGAAGTGTGACCGGTTTTCAGGCCATCGACGTTAAGCGACTTATCCCACAGCAGGCCGTTACGGTTCTGCTGGGTGATGCCGTTCCACGTCAGGCTTTTCTCGCTGTACATGTGATAGAACGCTGGCTCTCCGTGGATGATGGCCCGGGAGAGTACCGCCAGGTCGTACGCCGAACTGTGCTGGCCCGGCGCATCCAGACCGTGCACGGTTTCAAAATGGGTATCGCGCAAATTCAGCTTTTTAACGTAATCATTCATCATGTTCACGAACTGCGGCTGCCCGCCCGCCACGTAATCGGCCAGCGCCACACAGGCGTCGTTGCCGGAATCGACAATCAGGCCGCGGCTAAGGTCACGCACCGAAACCTGCTCGCCCGCCTTCAGGAACATCAGCGAGGAGCCGTCAAAAACCGGATTCCCCTTGGCCCAGGCATCCTGACCGACCGTGACCATATCGTCCGGGGTGATGCGATGGCTGTCGATAGCGCGATCCACCACGTAGCCGGTCATCAACTTGGTGAGGCTGGCTGGATTGCGCTGCTGATGTTCGTTGCCCGCCGTTAAAATCTGCCCCGTCGTATAATCCATCAGTACCCAGGAACCGGCCTGGATAGCTGGCGGCTGCGGCGCATAATTAATCGGGTCGGCAGCCAGCGCGGAAGAAATGCTCAAAGTGAGTAAAGAAACAGCAATAAACAGACGGCGTTTCAACGGTATATCCTCAGTCATTTAAAATCGTTGACCTTTTTACGGAAGTTTTCCGCTTGATACCTGGAATAATTGCAAAAAATTGTGACAGCACGCACGTTTTTCCCGGACGGTGTCTCGCAAATTTGCAGGCTTAGGGTGCTTTTCCTTCGGCGTGCCAGGCTGGATGGTTTACCATAAGGGGGTCACTCATAAACAGGATGGTATTACTGGTGTCTGACTCCGTCGCGCTGCCTACATTTTTATTCCACGATTACGAAACCTTTGGCACCAGCCCCTCGCTGGATCGCCCTGCCCAGTTTGCCGCGATACGCACCGATGCTGATTTCAATATCATCGGTGAGCCGGAGGTATTCTGGTGCAAACCCGCCGATGACTATTTGCCTCAGCCCGGCGCAGTGATGGTCACCGGCATCACCCCGCAGGAAGCCCGTGAAAAAGGGGTGAATGAAGCAGAGTTCGCCCGTCGCATTCATGACCTTTTTACCGTGCCCAACACCTGCGTAGTGGGCTACAACAACGTGCGCTTCGATGACGAAGTGACCCGGCATATTTTTTACCGCAACTTCTACGATCCCTATGCCTGGAGCTGGCAAAACAAGAATTCGCGCTGGGATCTGCTGGACGTTATGCGCGCCTGCTATGCCCTGCGCCCGGAGGGGATCGTCTGGCCTGACAATGAAGATGGGCTGCCCAGCTTCCGTCTTGAACATCTGACCCGCGCAAACGGCATTGAACACAGTAATGCCCATGACGCGATGGCGGATGTCTACGCCACTATCGCTATGGCGAAGCTGGTGAAGACCCGGCAGCCGAAGCTGTTTGAGTACCTGCTCAGCCATCGCAGTAAACAGAAACTGACCACCCTGATTGACGTGCCGCAAATGAAGCCACTGATGCATATCTCCGGGATGTTCGGTGCCTGGCGCGGAAATACCAGTTGGGTGGCCCCGCTGGCCTGGCACCCGGAAAACCGCAACGCGGTCATTATGGTGGATTTGGCAGGGGATATTACGCCATTGCTGACGCTGGAGAGCGACGCCCTTCGCGAGCGGCTGTACACCCCGAAAGAGGCGCTGGGCGACGCTGCTGCCGTGCCGGTGAAGCTGGTGCATATCAACAAGTGTCCGGTGCTGGCCCCTGCCAATACCCTGCGCCCGGAAGATGCCGAACGGCTGGGGATTGACCGTCAGCACTGTCTGGATAACCTGAAACGGCTGCGGGAGAACCCGCAGGTGCGGGAAAAAGTGGTGGCGATTTTTGCTGAAGCGGAGCCGTTCGTTCCGTCAGATAACGTTGATGCCCAACTCTACAACGGCTTTTTCAGCGACGCTGACCGCTCTGCCATGAATATCGTTCTGCAGACCGATCCCCGTAATCTGCCCGCGCTGGATATCACCTTTGCCGATCAACGTATTAACAAGCTGATCTTTAACTACCGGGCGCGTAATTTCCCCGGCACGCTGGATGAGGCCGAGCAGGAGCGTTGGTTGCAGCATCGCCGCAACGTGTTTACCCCGGAATATCTGCAGGCTTACGCGCAGGAGCTTGAGATGCTTTACGGCGAGTATGAAGGCAATGCTGAAAAGCAAATGCTGTTGAAAGCGCTGTATCAATATGCGCAGGAAATTGTGTGACCTGAGAAAACAAAAAAGCCGGAGGCGATGTCTCCGGCTTTTTTTTCTTTGCCCGGCGGCGCTAAAGGTGCCGGGCCTGAGTATTGTTACGCGACATCTTCGTACTGAGGAACCGGGTTGCGGAAGCTTTTGGTTACGCATGCCAGGTAAATCAGGCCAATACCACCCCAGATCAGACCCAGAACCATAGAGCTTTCTTCCAGGTTGATCCACAGCGCGCCGACGGTCAGTGCGCCACATACCGGCAGAACCAGGTAGTTGAAGTGGTCTTTCAGCGTTTTGTTGCGCTTCTCACGGATCCAGAACTGAGAGATCACGGAGAGGTTAACAAAGGTAAAGGCAACCAGCGCACCGAAGTTAATCAGCGCCGTCGCGGTGACCAGGTCAAAGTTGATGGCCAGCAGCGCAATCGCACCAACCAGCAGCACGTTCCACGCCGGGGTACGCCATTTTGGATGGACATAACCGAAGAAGCGAGTCGGGAACACACCATCACGGCCCATCACATACATCAGACGGGAAACACCCGCGTGTGCTGCCATACCGGATGCCAGAACGGTAACGCTGGAGAAGATCAGCACGCCCCACTGGAATGTTTTACCGGCAACATACAGCATGATTTCTGGCTGCGATGCATCCGGATCTTTGAAGCGAGAGATATCCGGGAAGTACAGCTGCAGGAAGTAAGAGGCACCGATAAAGATGATGCCGCCAATCAATGCCGTCAGGAAGATCGCGCGCGGAATCACACGCTCAGCGTCTTTGGTCTCTTCAGACAGAGAAGAGATACCGTCGAAGCCGAGGAACGAGAAGCACAGGATCGTCGCACCGGTGATCATCGGCACCACATGTGCGCCTTCAGACCAGAACGGACGGGTGCTGGTCAGCGTACCTGCGCCTTCGCCGTGAGAAACGCCGTAGATGATCAGACCAACGATAACCGCCACAATACCCATCTGCAGGATAACAATCAGGGTGTTGAAGTTGGCAACGGTCTTGATGCTGCGCAGGTTAGAGATGGTCATAAAGGCCACCAGCGCTACAACGAAGATCCACGACGGTACGGAAGGCACCAGCGCTTCAAAATAAATTTTTGCCAGCAGAATGTTGATCATCGGCATGAACAGGTAGTCCAGCAGAGATGACCAGCCCACCATAAAGCCGACAGCCGGGCTAATGGATTTCTGAGCATAGGTGTACGCAGAGCCTGCGGACGGGAAGCGGCGAACCAGCTTGCCGTAGCTCAGCGCGGTAAAGAGGATCGCGATCAGCGCAAAGGCATACGCCGTTGCAACGTGACCGTCAGTGAGGCCTGAAACGATACCAAACGTATCGAACAGCGTCATCGGCTGCATATAGGCAAGGCCCATCATAACAACCGGAATTAACGTAAGCGTTTTACGTAATTCCACGCGAGAGGTTTTTGGAGTTGCGTTAAGCGACATAGTTATTCTCCTTTACGGTGAATACCGCCACGTAAGCGAAAAATTGCCCCATTTCTTTCTTCCTCAGCGACAACAACTGTCGGATTTTAGTAAATATCTATCCGGTACGAAGCCCGGCCTCTTGGATTTAATGGTTTTCTTACATGCAAAAAAAAATAATCGACGCCTTTTATATCGTCGATTATTCCATGTTTGCTGCGGCGCATTTTCCCTAAATGATAGTTAAAATGCAAGAGATCGGAAGGCATCCTAAAGTTAAATTTTTTATTATTCACCTGATTTTTCAGCCGCACCCTGCGCATAAACGGCAGCAATAGCACTATTTGCTAAAATTTCTTGTCGCCACCATGCACTCGCAAGCCCGGCTGTCTGCTCATTCCAACCTATCCATACGGAATCATAACTGGATTGCGCGATAACCTGTTTCTCTATTAGCGCTCCGCTTTCAATATAGCGCTGGGCTAAATAACGTGGCAGATAACCGCAGCCTAAGCCGCTAATTTGCAGCTCCAGCTTGGTTTTAAAATCAAATACCGTGATGGCTTCCTGATCGTCCAGTAACTGCGAAGAGGCCGCACAGCTTGGTAATGAACTGTCACCCACAACGATGGCGCGATAATTTTTGATCACTCGCCGGTTAACCGGCTCTGGCTCCTGGGCCAGGGGATGGTGTGGTGCAATGACGAACACCTGTTCCAGGTGCCCGAGACAGGCAAAGCCAAAATCACTTAATTGCGGCGGCTCAAGCAGCGCGCCGACGACAATATCCGCCCTCCCCTGCACCAGCGACTCCCAGGAGCCAGCCAGCACGCCATTGATAAACTTCAGGCGGGTAACGCTGTGTCGTTCGTAAAAGGCTTCGATGAGCGGTGCAAGCAGGGAAAAGGGGAATGTATCATCGACCCCAATAATCAGTTCGTTTTCCCAGCCCTGATGCAGTTTGACGGCCTGCTTTTCCAGCTCACGTACCGTATGCAGTACGTCACGCCCTTTTTCCAGCAGCATTTGTCCGGTGCGGGTAAAGCGCGCCCGGTGGCCGGAACGGTCAAGGATCTGAATATTAAGATCGCTTTCAAGCTTGTGAACGGTGTAGCTGAGTGCCGAAGGAGTTTTAAAGAGCTTTGCCGAGGCCGCAGCAAAGCTCCCCTCTTTTTCCAGTGCATCAAGGATAATAAGGACATCCAGCAGCGGTTTCATGCTCACCCCCTTGTGGTGCGCTTACGCTCCGCCAGCGGCGTTACTCCATAGGCATAACCAGCGGATCGGGAAAGAGATACTCAAATCCCAGTTCATGACAGATGCGGTTCCCATCAATCAATTTGCCCTTCCCCTCTCCCGGGGCATCGTGGAAGTGCGGCGGCGCCAGGCCAAGCTGACGCGACATCACCGGATAAAATGTACTGCGTGTTGGATGAGAGGGCGCACATATATTATAGATGTGCCCGCCCTTCGGAGCCTGTAATAGCAGAGTAATTGCGCCGATCACATCTTCAAGATGCACCAGATTGACGCCATGTTGGCCGTCAGGCGCTGATTTTCCGGCAAAAAAGCGACCAGGATGACGCCCCGGCCCCACCAGCCCCGCCAGCCGTAATATATCTACCTGGGTACCCGGTAAATTGTGCAGCCAGTCTTCCAGCTCTTTTAAAACCCGCCCGCTTGCCGTCACCGGCTGGCGCGGCATATTCTCTTTCACGGTGCCGTCCACATCGCCATATACCGAGGTGGAGCTGGTGAAAATAATGCGGGGAATATGGTACGCGAGGGCACTGTCGACAATTTCCTGTACGGCCTGCAGATAATAATTTTCACCCGGCCCGGTGCGGCGTGCCGGCAGGGTAATTACCAGCGCATCCACATCACTCATTAACGTATCCAGATCGTCGGTGTCGCACACTAACTCTGGCTCCAGGCGCAATTCAACGCTCTCGATGCCGCACATCCGCGCCGCCTCGACCCCATCCACGGTGGTTTTACTGCCGGTGACCTGCCAGCCCCGTGACAGCAACGACATGGCCAGCGGCATTCCAAGCCATCCCAGACCGACAATTGCGACCTTTTTCATGCGTTTTCTCCTGACGTTTACGCCTCTGCTTTAAGGCTACGCCAGCCATGCGCAACTGACAATTGATAGCACCAATATGAAATCGTTTAATGATTAAAAAAAGCCCTTGCTTTATGTAGCGTAAGTGGTTTAGGTTAAACGACATCACATGAATAAGCATTCATCGAGAATTTTATGACACGCGTTCAATTTAAACACCACCATCATCACCATCATCCTGACTAGTCTTTCAGGCGATGTGTGCTGGAAGACAGTTAGATCTTCCAGCGGTGCATGAACGCAAGAAAAAGCCCCCGGAAGATCGCCTTCCGGGGGCTTTTTTTTGGACCGTGTTCAGGCAAGTTACAACAGGATCATGAGGAACCGACAATGTTAGATAATTCACGTTTACGCATAGCTATGCAGAAATCAGGTCGTCTTAGCGACGATTCACGCGAACTGCTGGCGCGCTGCGGCATCAAAATCAACCTGCACACTCAGCGCCTGATTGCGCTGGCAGAGAATATGCCGATTGATATTCTGCGCGTGCGTGACGATGACATTCCGGGTCTGGTGATGGACGGCGTGGTGGATCTGGGCATCATTGGCGAGAACGTGCTGGAAGAAGAACTCCTCACCCGCCGCGCACAGGGCGAAGACCCACGCTACTTTACGCTGCGCCGTCTCGATTTTGGTGGTTGCCGCCTGTCGCTGGCAACCGCGGCTGACGAAGCATGGGACGGCCCGGCTGCACTGAATGGCAAGCGTATCGCCACCTCTTACCCTCACCTGTTGAAGCGTTATCTCGATCAGAAAGGGGTCCAGTTTAAATCCTGCCTGCTCAACGGCTCTGTTGAAGTGGCGCCGCGTGCCGGTCTGGCTGACGCAATCTGCGATCTGGTCTCCACCGGCGCGACCCTGGAAGCTAACGGCCTGCGCGAAGTTGAGGTGATCTACCGCTCTAAAGCCTGCCTGATCCAGCGCGACGGCGAGATGCCGGAAGCCAAGCAGCAGTTGATTGACCGTCTGTTGACCCGTATTCAGGGGGTGATTCAGGCCCGCGAATCGAAATACATCATGATGCATGCGCCGACTGAGCGTCTGGATGAGGTTATTGCCCTGCTGCCAGGTGCCGAGCGTCCTACCATTCTGCCGCTGGCGGGGGATCAGCAGCGCGTGGCGATGCATATGGTCAGCAGCGAAACCCTGTTCTGGGAAACCATGGAAAAACTGAAAGCATTGGGTGCCAGTTCGATTCTGGTGTTGCCAATTGAGAAGATGATGGAGTAACCACCATGACCTTTAACACCGTTATCGACTGGAACACCTGTAGCGCGGAACAACAGCGCGACCTGCTGATGCGCCCGGCTATCTCTGCCTCCGAAAGCATTACCCGTACCGTGGCTGAGATTCTGGACAATGTGAAAGCCCGTGGCGACGATGCCCTGCGGGAATACAGCGCCAAATTCGACAAAACCGAAGTCGGTGCGCTGAAGGTGAGCGAGCAGGAAATCACGGACGCCTGTAACCGCCTGGGCGATGACATTAAGCAGGCGATGGCGGTGGCGGTCAACAACATCGACACCTTCCACCGCGCGCAAGCCCTGCCCGTTGTGGATGTGGAAACCCTGCCGGGCGTGCGATGCCAGCAGGTAACCCGTCCGGTTGACTCGGTGGGTTTATATATTCCGGGCGGTTCCGCACCGCTGTTCTCTACGGTGCTGATGCTTGCCACCCCGGCGCGTATCGCCGGGTGTCGCAAGGTGGTGCTCTGCTCTCCACCGCCGATTGCCGATGAGATCCTCTATGCGGCGCAACTCTGCGGCGTTCAGGAGATTTTCAAAGTCGGCGGTGCACAGGCCATTGCCGCCCTGGCGATGGGTACGGAGTCTATCGCTAAAGTGGATAAAATCTTTGGTCCGGGTAACGCCTTTGTGACCGAAGCGAAACGTCAGGTCAGCCAGCGGCTGGACGGTGCGGCTATCGATATGCCGGCTGGCCCGTCTGAAGTGCTGGTCATTGCCGACAGCGGCGCGACGCCGGATTTCGTGGCCTCGGACCTGCTTTCCCAGGCAGAGCACGGCCCGGATTCGCAGGTGATCCTGCTGACGCCGGATGCCGGTATGGCAAAACGGGTGGGTGAAGCGGTCGAACGTCAACTTGCCGATCTGCCGCGTGCCGATACTGCTCGCCAGGCGCTCTCTGCCAGCCGTCTGATCGTCGCCCGGGATTTGGCGCAGTGTATCGCCATTTCCAATCTCTACGGCCCGGAGCACCTGATCATTCAAACCCGCAATGCCCGTGAGCTGGTCGACAGTATCACCAGCGCCGGTTCGGTGTTCCTTGGCGACTGGTCACCGGAATCCGCAGGTGATTACGCCTCCGGCACTAACCATGTGCTGCCGACCTACGGTTATACCTCTACCTGTTCCAGCCTGGGGCTGGCAGATTTCCAGAAGCGCATGACCGTGCAGGAGCTTTCCCGTGAGGGCTTCGCCTCTCTTGCCGCAACGATTGAAACGCTGGCCGCAGCCGAACGGCTGACTGCCCACAAAAATGCCGTGACGCTGCGCGTTGCCGCCCTGAAGGAGCAAGCATGAGTATTGAAGAGTTAGCCCGCGAGAACGTTCGCGCCCTGACCCCCTATCAGTCTGCCCGCCGCCTGGGTGGTAACGGCGATGTGTGGCTGAACGCGAATGAATTCCCTACCGCCGTTCATTTCGCGTTGAGCCAGCAGACGCTGAACCGCTACCCGGAATGTCAGCCGAAAGCGGTCATTGAAAACTATGCGGCCTATGCCGGTGTACAACCTGAGCAGGTGCTGGTCAGCCGCGGCGCTGATGAAGGCATTGAACTGCTGATCCGCGCCTTCTGCGAGCCGGGTAAAGACGCGGTACTCTACTGTCCACCGACCTACGGGATGTACAGCGTCAGCAGCGAAACATTTAACGTTGCGCTGCGTAAAGTGCCTACTCTGGAAAACTGGCAGCTGGATTTGCAGGGGATAGCCGACAATCTTGATGGTGTAAAGGTGGTGTTTGTCTGCAGCCCGAACAACCCTACAGGCCAGCTGATTAACCCAGAGGATATCCGCACTCTGCTGGAGATGACCCGCGGTAAAGCACTGGTGGTGGCCGATGAAGCCTATATTGAGTTCTGCCCGCAGGCGACTCTCGCAGGGTGGCTGGCGGAGTATCCGCACCTGGTGATCCTGCGTACGCTTTCAAAAGCCTTCGCCCTGGCCGGGCTGCGCTGCGGTTTTACGCTGGCCAATAAAGAGGTGATCGACCTGCTGATGAAAGTGATTGCCCCTTATCCGCTTTCGACGCCGGTCGCGGATATCGCCGCCCAGGCGCTGTCGGCAGACGGCATCACGGCCATGCGGAGTCGCGTGGCGCAGATCCTCGACGAGCGTGCGTATCTCGTCAGCCAGCTGAAAACCATCCCTTGCGTAGAGCAGGTTTTCGATTCGGAAACCAACTATATTCTGGCGCGTTTTACCGCCTCAAGTGCAGTATTTAAATCTTTGTGGGATCAGGGCATTATCTTACGAGACCAGAACAAACAACCCTCTTTAAGTGGCTGCTTACGCATTACCGTGGGTACCCGTGAAGAGAGCCAGCGCGTTATCGACGCCCTGAATGCGGAGAAAGTATGAGCCAGAAGTACCTCTTTATCGATCGTGACGGCACTATCATTTCGGAACCACCCAGTGACTATCAGGTCGATCGTTTCGACAAGCTGGCTTTTGAAGCCGATGTCATTCCGGTGCTGCTTAAGCTGCAAAAAGCCGGTTATAAGTTGGTGATGATCACCAATCAGGACGGCCTCGGCACGGATAGCTTCCCGCAGGCTGATTTCGACGGCCCGCACGATCTGATGATGCAGATCCTCACCTCTCAGGGCGTGGTCTTTGATGAGGTCTTGATTTGCCCGCACTTGCCTGCCGACAACTGTGATTGCCGCAAGCCGAAAGTGCAGCTGGTAGCGCAGTATCTGGCCGACACGGCGCTGGATAAAGCCAACAGCTATGTGATTGGCGATCGCGCGACGGACATTGAGCTGGCGACCAACATGGGCATTACTGGCCTGCGCTATCAGCGCGAGACCCTGAACTGGGCGATGATTGGCGAACAGCTGACCAAACGTGACCGCTACTCCCATGTGGAGCGCAATACTAAAGAGACGCAGATCGACGTCAAGGTCTGGCTGGATCGCGAAGGCAGCAGCAAGATCCACACCGGTGTGGGCTTCTTCGATCATATGCTGGATCAGATCGCCACCCATGGCGGCTTCCGCATGGAGATCGGCGTTAAAGGCGATCTCTACATTGACGATCACCACACCGTGGAAGATACCGGCCTGGCGCTGGGCGAGGCTCTGAAGCTGGCCCTGGGCGACAAGCGCGGAATCAACCGTTTTGGCTTTGTGCTGCCGATGGATGAGTGCCTGGCCCGCTGTGCGCTCGATATCTCCGGCCGTCCGCATCTGGAATATAAAGCCGACTTTACCTATCAGCGCGTGGGCGATCTGAGCACCGAGATGGTTGAGCACTTTTTCCGCTCCCTCTCCTACACCATGGGCCTGACGCTGCACCTGAAAACTAAAGGTAAGAACGATCACCATCGCGTGGAGAGCCTGTTTAAGGCCTTTGGCCGCACCCTGCGCCAGGCCATACGCGTGGAAGGCGATACCCTGCCGTCGTCGAAAGGAGTGCTGTAATGAACGTGGTGATCCTCGATACCGGCTGCGCCAACCTCAACTCAGTGAAATCCGCGATTGCGCGCCACGGCTACAATCCGCTGGTCAGCCGCGACCCGGATGTCGTGCTGCATGCGAGTAAACTCTTTTTACCTGGCGTCGGTACGGCACAGGCGGCGATGGATCAGATCCACCAGCGCGAGCTGGTGGATCTGATTAAAGCCTGTACCCAGCCGGTGCTGGGCATCTGTCTGGGAATGCAGTTGCTGGGACGTCGCAGCGAAGAGTCCAACGGTGTGGATCTGCTGGGCATTATCGATGAGGATGTGCCGAAAATGACCGACCACGGCCTGCCGCTGCCGCATATGGGCTGGAACCGCGTCTACCCGAAAGCGGGTGACCGACTGTTCCGCGGTATCGAGGACGGGGCATATTTTTATTTTGTGCACAGCTACGCGATGCCGGTGAACGCCAATACCATCGCCCAGTGCCAGTATGGCGAAGCCTTCACCGCCGCCGTGCAGAAAGACAATTTCTACGGCGTGCAGTTCCACCCGGAGCGTTCCGGGGCCGCTGGCGCGCAGTTGCTGAAAAACTTCCTGGAGATGTGATGATTATTCCCGCTTTAGATTTAATCGACGGCACGGTTGTCCGTCTGCACCAGGGCGATTATGGCCAGCAACGCGACTATGGCAACGATCCGCTGCCACGCCTGCAGGACTATGCTGCGCAGGGTGCAGAAGTGCTGCATCTGGTTGACCTGACCGGCGCGAAAGATCCGGCCAAACGCCAAATCCCGCTGCTGAAAACACTGGTCGCGGGCGTTAACGTCCCGGTGCAGGTTGGCGGCGGCGTGCGCACTGAAGAGGACGTAGCCGCACTGTTGGAAGCGGGCGTGGCGCGCGTAGTGGTGGGTTCTACCGCGGTAAAAGATCCCGAGACGGTACAAGGCTGGTTCCGCCGCTTTGGCGCTGACGCGCTGGTGCTGGCGCTGGACGTCCGTATCGACGAACAGGGAAACAAGCAGGTTGCGGTCAGCGGCTGGCAGGAAAACTCCGGCGTGACGCTGGAAGCGCTGGTCGATCGCTATCTGCCAGTGGGCCTGAAACATGTTCTTTGCACCGATATCTCCCGTGACGGCACGCTGGCCGGTTCTAACGTGTCGCTGTATGAAGAGGTCTGCGCCCGTTATCCGCAGGTGGCGTTCCAGTCATCCGGCGGTATTGGTGATTTGAATGATATCGCCGCCCTGCGCGGGACCGGGGTACGTGGGGTCATCGTTGGACGCGCCCTGCTGGAAGAAAAATTTACTGTGAAGGAGGCGATTCAATGCTGGCAAAACGGATAATTCCTTGTCTCGACGTGCGTGATGGCCAGGTCGTTAAAGGCGTGCAGTTCCGCAATCATGAGATTATCGGCGACATCGTTCCCCTGGCAAAACGCTATGCGGAAGAAGGTGCCGATGAGCTGGTCTTTTACGATATCACCGCCTCCAGCGATGGTCGCGTGGTGGATAAAAGCTGGGTTGCGCGCGTGGCGGAAGTGATTGATATTCCTTTCTGCGTGGCGGGCGGGATCAAATCTGCTGACGACGCGGCAAAAATCCTCACCTTCGGCGCCGACAAAATTTCCATTAACTCCCCTGCCCTGGCTGAGCCGGAGCTGATTACCCGTCTGGCCGATCGCTTTGGCGTGCAGTGCATCGTGGTCGGGATCGATACCTGGTTTGACGAGGCCACCGGCAAATACCACGTCAACCAGTATACCGGCGATGAGAGCCGTACCCGTGTCACCCAGTGGGAGACACTGGACTGGGTGCAGGAAGTACAGAAGCGCGGCGCGGGCGAGATCGTCCTGAATATGATGAACCAGGACGGGGTGCGTAACGGCTACGACCTGGCGCAGTTAAAGAAAGTACGCGAAGTATGCCATGTACCGCTGATTGCCTCAGGTGGTGCGGGCACCATGGAACATTTCCTTGAAGCCTTCCGCGATGCCGACGTAGATGGCGCGCTGGCAGCCTCGGTGTTCCACAAGCAGATTATTAATATTGGTGAGTTAAAAACGTTCCTGGCAAATCAGGGCGTGGAGATCAGGGTATGTTAACAGAGCAACAACGTGCGCAGCTGGACTGGGAAAAAACGGACGGTTTGATGCCAGTCGTAGTACAGCACGCGGTATCCGGTGAAGTGCTGATGCTGGGTTATATGAATCAGGATGCCCTGGCGAAGACCATCGATAGCGGCAAAGTGACCTTCTTCTCACGCACTAAACAGCGTCTGTGGACCAAAGGTGAAACGTCCGGCCATTTTCTGAATGTGGTCAGCATCACCCCGGACTGCGATAATGATACCCTGCTGGTACTGGTCAATCCCATCGGCCCCACCTGTCACCTGGGCACCAGCAGCTGCTTTGGCGACGCCAGCCACCAGTGGCTTTTCCTGTACCAGCTGGAACAACTGTTAGCTGAGCGCAAAACTGCCGATCCGCAAAGTTCCTATACCGCGAAGCTCTATGCCAGCGGCACCAAGCGCATTGCGCAGAAAGTGGGAGAAGAAGGCGTAGAGACAGCCCTGGCCGCCACCGTGAACGACCGGGCTGAACTGACGAATGAAGCCTCCGACCTGATGTATCACTTGTTGGTGCTGCTGCAGGATCAGGACTTAGATTTGACCACCGTGATTGAGAATCTCCGTCAACGGCACAAATAAAAAAACCGGGGAAACCCGGTTTTTTTTCAGCTTTTAAGCTCTGCTCTGGTAGTTGCGTAGGGCGTTACGTCCTAACACAATGCCGGAACCGACAATCCCGCCCAGCAGTACCGCCAGAACCAGTACCAACGAACGTTTAGGACTGTCACGACGAATCGGCAGGTCCGGCTTCATGACATAGCGATAGGCATGGATGGTTGTCGGATCGATTTTCAGTTTTTGAATATCGAGCAGTTTCTGTTTGTTCTGATAATAGCTGTCGGACAGCGTCAATGGACGTGAAGATTCATGGGCAATCATGGATTGCAGCGCTTCAGTCCCTAACAGGAACATCGTTTCTTGCGTAACGTCCTGAGTCTGCTGGATTTTTGGGGTGGCAATGTTGGCAGCTTCAGCATACTTCAGGGCTTCTGTGATTTGCTTGATTCGCACATCTTTTTGCTCCTGAGCGATGGTCTCCTGGTTACCCAGCACATCGTTCAAGCTGGTGACCTGCTGCTTGATGTTATCGTTCAGATCAACTTCCAGCTCTTTTTGAATTTGCTCATCAATCTGCTGAATATATTGCGCTACCTGCTTTTGCGCCGCTTCGGCTGAGCTACTCACATATTTAATGCTGAGAGGGATATCCTGGCCTTTAACGGTAGGCTCGATAGTCAGGGATTCCGGGACAGCACCGTTTTCCAGCGTCTGGGATAATGCGGAGAAGGAGGCGTTATAACGCGTGATTACGCTCGCCTGGATTTCAGTCAGTTTCGGCGCATTACTACCATAAAGGATATTCAGCGCGTTGCTGTAACTGCCAATTTGAGCGGCATCAGGTTGAGTGATGATCGCGGTAGATGTCCACTTCTCTTTGGCAAAGGCCAGGTACAGGCCAGCAATTATAAGGGCGATGGCGATAAACACAGCAATTAGCCATTTTCCACGCCACAGCTGTACCAATAGATCAATCAAATCAATCTGTTCAGGGTCATTGCTACGCATGACCGTGTTATTGTTGTTGTGCGTCATATAATCCTTAGAAGGCGAAAAAGCGCAAATAATAAAGTTTCAGATATAGTTTATCGATTGTTTTCGGATTTTCTATAGGAATCCGATTAGGCATATCGAAAATATGATGTTTGGATACCCTTCGCATCGCGTTATCATACCCCAAATCCGGTACTTAACGCACCGGACATGATACGTAACAGATGAGGACAGTTATGAAATTTCTGGTCACTGGCGCTGCAGGCTTTATCGGCGCTCATGTCAGCAAGCGGCTCCTGGATGCCGGACATCAGGTTGTGGGTATCGACAACCTTAATGACTATTACGATGTGAACCTGAAGCAGGCGCGTCTTGATCTGCTCACCTCCGCGAATTTTAGCTTCCATAAGCTTGAACTGGCCGACCGCGACGGTATGGCGGCCCTCTTCGCTACAGAAAAATTCGATCGGGTGATCCATCTCGCCGCCCAGGCTGGCGTGCGCTACTCCCTGGATAACCCACATGCTTATGCAGAAGCCAACCTGGTGGGGCATCTGAACGTACTGGAAGGCTGCCGTCATAATAAGGTGCAGCATCTGCTTTATGCCTCCTCCAGTTCCGTGTACGGTCTGAACCGTAAGATGCCGTTCTCAACGGATGACTCCGTGGATCACCCGGTTTCGCTGTACGCCGCGACCAAAAAAGCCAACGAGCTGATGTCACATACCTACTCCCACCTGTATGGTCTGCCGACGACTGGCCTGCGCTTCTTTACTGTTTACGGCCCGTGGGGGCGTCCTGACATGGCGTTGTTTAAATTCACCAAAGCCATGGTGGAAGGCAAAAGTATCGACGTCTATAACTTCGGCAAGATGAAGCGTGACTTCACCTATATCGATGACATTGCTGAAGCGATTGTTCGTTTGCAGGACGTTATTCCCCAGGCGGACAGTAACTGGACGGTGGAGTCTGGCTCCCCTGCGACCAGCTCCGCACCTTATCGTGTCTATAACATCGGGAATAGCTCCCCTGTTGAACTGATGGACTACATCACGGCGCTGGAAGAGGCGTTAGGCATTGAAGCTGACAAAAACATGATGCCGATCCAGCCCGGTGATGTGCTGGAAACCAGCGCAGATACCACGGCGCTGTATGAGGTTATCGGCTTTAAACCTCAGACCTCGGTGAAAGAAGGCGTTAAGAACTTCGTTGACTGGTATCGCGAGTTTTATAAGGTTTAAAAAAAAGCCCGGCATAATTGCCGGGCTTTTTTCTGCTGTTGATAAAGTCAGTCGTTACCAAACAGATCGCGGGTATAGACCTTGTCCGCCACGTCGGAGAGTTCTTCCGCCATTCGGTTAGAGATAATCACATCGGCCTCTTTCTTGAAGGCATCCAGGTCACGAACCACGCGGGAATGGAAGAATTCGTCTTCCTTCATCACCGGCTCATAAATGATGACCTGAACGCCTTTTGCCTTAATACGCTTCATAATCCCCTGAATGGAGGAGGCACGGAAGTTATCCGAACCGCTCTTCATAATCAGACGGTACACGCCCACAACTTTAGGGTGGCGCGCCAGAATGGAATCAGAGATGAAGTCTTTACGCGTGCGGTTAGCATCTACAATCGCAGAGATTAAGTTGTTCGGTACGGACTGGTAGTTAGCCAGCAGCTGCTTGGTATCTTTTGGCAAGCAGTAGCCACCGTAACCGAAGGAAGGGTTGTTGTAGTGGTTACCGATACGCGGGTCGAGGCAGACGCCTTCAATGATCTGGCGGGTATTCAAGCCCAGGCTCTCTGCGTAGCTGTCCAGCTCGTTAAAATAGGCAACTCGCATGGCCAGATAGGTATTGGCAAAGAGTTTGATGGCTTCCGCCTCTGTGGCGTCGGTATAAAGAACATTGATGTCCTTTTTAATGGCGCCTTCCTGCAGCAGGGCAGCAAACCGTTCCGCACGCTCGGAGCGCTCACCAATAACGATACGAGACGGGTGCAGGTTATCGTACAATGCCCTGCCCTCACGCAGGAACTCAGGTGAGAAAATCACATTATCGATACCCAGCTCTTCTTTGATCGATTGGGTGAAGCCGACAGGAATGGTTGATTTGATGATCATCACGGCATTCGGGTTAATCGCCGTCACATCCTTAATCACCGCTTCTACGCTCGACGTGTTGAAATAGTTCGTTTTTGGATCGTAGTCGGTTGGCGTGGCAATGATGACAAAATCCGCCCCGGTGTAGGCGTCAACTTTGTCAGTGGTCGCACGGAAATTCAATGGCTTATTCGTCAGATAATCCTGGATCTCTTTATCCACGATGGGCGAGATCTTCTGGTTCAACATATCTACTTTGGCCTGCACGATATCCAGGGCCACCACTTCATGGTGCTGCGCAATCAGGATCCCGTTAGAGAGACCCACATAACCTGTTCCTGAGATTGTTATTTTCATTGAATTAACGTCTTTAAGTTAAGTGTCGGGAGCGACAACCGCCCCACCGCTATAAGCAACTTTTGGGGTTTTTACCCCGTATGCTGAGTTGATGTCAAGGCGAATGGCCGGCTGCAGAAAGGAACAATTGTAGTGTTTTATGCTGCATTAACACTGCCCCGATGACCAGGGTTAGGCAACACGGGGATATTACAAATAAAAAAAACCCGGTGACATTCACCGGGTCTCGCTACATGACTGAGTTAAATCAGATTAATCCAGCCACTCGGTGTGGAAAACACCTTCTTTATCGGTACGTTTATAGGTGTGCGCGCCGAAGTAGTCGCGCTGCGCCTGAATCAGGTTCGCAGGCAGAACGGCAGCACGGTAGCTGTCGTAATAAGCGACTGCAGCAGAGAAGGTTGGCACCGGAATGCCGTTCTGTACCGCGTAAGCCACGACGTCACGCAGCGCCTGCTGGTAATCATCAGCAATCTGCTTGAAGTATGGGGCCAGCAGCAGGTTAGCGATGCCCGCGTTTTCAGCGTATGCATCGGTAATTTTCTGCAGGAACTGAGCACGGATGATGCAACCGGCACGGAAGATCTTCGCGATTTCACCGTAGTTCAGATCCCAGTTGTTCTCATCAGAGGCGGCACGCAGCTGAGAGAAGCCCTGCGCGTAAGAGACGATTTTACCCAGGTACAGAGCGCGACGGACTTTTTCGATAAATTCTGCTTTATCGCCAGCCAGCTGTGTTTGTGGACCGGTCAGCACTTTAGATGCCGCAACACGCTGCTCTTTCAGAGAAGAGATGTAACGCGCGAAGACCGATTCGGTGATCAGTGACAGTGGCTCGCCCAGATCCAGGGAGCTTTGGCTGGTCCATTTACCAGTACCTTTATTCGCCGCTTCATCCAGAATTACATCGACCAGGTATTTACCTTCTTCATCTTTCTTGGTGAAGATGTCTTTGGTGATGTCGATCAGGTAGCTGCTCAGCTCACCGTTATTCCAGTCGGTAAAGGTTTGCGCCAGCTCGTCGTTAGTAAGGTTCAGGCCGCCTTTCAGCAGTGAGTAGGCTTCAGCGATCAGCTGCATATCACCGTATTCAATACCGTTGTGAACCATCTTCACATAGTGACCCGCACCGTCTGGACCGATATAGGTCACACACGGTTCACCGTCTTCAGCAACGGCAGCAATCTTGGTCAGGATTGGCGCAACCAGCTCATAGGCGTCTTTCTGGCCGCCAGGCATGATAGATGGACCCTTCAGTGCGCCCTCTTCACCGCCGGAAACACCGGTACCGATGAAGTTGAAGCCTTCAGCTGACAGTTCACGGTTACGACGAATGGTGTCGTGGAAGAAGGTGTTACCGCCATCAATGATGATGTCGCCTTTTTCCAGGTACGGTTTCAGGGAGTCGATGGCCGCATCGGTGCCAGCGCCTGCTTTCACCATTAACAGGATGCGACGAGGGGTTTCCAGGGATTCAACGAACTCCTGCACCGTATAGAAAGGAACGAGTTTTTTGCCTGGGTTCTCGGCAATCACTTCTTCAGTTTTATCACGGGAGCGGTTGAAAACGGAGACGGTATAACCACGGCTTTCGATGTTCAGCGCCAGGTTGCGCCCCATCACTGCCATACCGACGACGCCGATCTGTTGTTTGGACATTACATACTCCTGTCAGGTGTGGTCACCGCGCCATATACGCGGCTTGAAATGTGGCTTAGATGTTAACTCAACGAGTGTTTTTTTTAAAAGATAATTTTTTTAATATTAACAATAGGAAATATATTAGTTATTTGTTGTTAATAAATGCTTTATGGTTTTATCCCAATCATAAAATTCATCATCTTTTTTCAAATTCACTTCATTGAAAACGGGTTTTCCATCCATTAAATCAACAAAAAGGTTTGCTAAATCCTCTGCGGAATAAGGATCAATGAAAGCAGCGCACTCATAATTACCCAAGGTTTCATGCGCATAAGGTAAATCAGCCAATATAATCGGCTTCGCATGCATCTTGGCTTCTGAAATGGGTAGGCCCCATGTTTCCAATAATGACGGGAATATTACGACATCACATTGATTATAAGCCTGTTCAACCTGGGCGAAGTTTAGCAGGCCAGTAAAATTAACACCTTCAACATGTTTATACTTATCTATTATATACTTTGAGAATTTATTCGTATCTTCTGAAAACGTTAACGTAAGCGTTAGCTTCCCTTTATGAGCAGGCGATTTCTCATTGAATAGCGAAAGGGCATCAAGCAGTAACTCAAAATTCTTAAACGTACGAGGCAATGCAGGATAGAAAAGATTTACCGTATGCTCAGGACTAAATGAAGGTTTCGTGTCATTAACAACAGGGCTAATTGGTCGAGAGACAATATACCGCTCGGCGCCTACATGATTTTTCAAATACTCGCCAAACCAACGCTGCTGCACAATGATGGCATCATTCTTTTTAATATTGATTTTGTAAAGTAGATTATAGAATTTAGAAAAAAGGAAGAATTTGGGTTCGTAAAGAAAATCTTTGAAATTAGACTTATAAACTGTAGAGCAGTTATGGCAATAAACAAATTGCTTTTTTACTGCGACATTAGGCGTGATATCGTGCATTGCCAACCAAACGTCTGCGCCCCATTTTTTACTCAAACCCTTACATGTAACAAGCTCAAAATAGAGTCTTTTGAGCCAGCTTTTTTTGATGTCAGGATATTCAATAAACGTAATGTTTTCGAAGACAAGATCATTGAACAATTCTTTTTTATGCACCAATGCATAAACGGTATCTTCAGGCGATGTATTCTTATCTAATGTTATCAATGCATCTCTGAATACTTTAAGCGTTCCCCCCTCTACGAGGTTAACGCCTGAAATAACTATAAACATAAATATTCCTTTCCGCCAGATTACACTTTTTTTGATAAATTACGATACATAAACATCGAAGATAACATCATAAACACATATGGATTTAAATACCCAGCACCACGGATGAAAAGTGGGATAATGAATGACAGTAAGAAACAATACGCTAACACATGCTGAGCAGAGTAGGATTTTTTCGAGTTAAACGAAATGAAAGACTTGATAAATTTAAGCGTAAATAAAATACAAAAAATTAAGCCAATCAGTCCAAATTCAGAAATAAACTTTGACGCTATAAATGATCCATCATACAAATTTAAATGTCCTGCCCCTAAGCTTTCCAGGACTTTTTGGCTTTCTCCAACGACGCCATTGTAGCCCATTTGCTGGAAGCCGGTCCCCAACCCTAAACTTTCAGTGAAGTTTAAAAATGCACGTTCCAGTCCAGAAAGATAGACCAGTACAGAAAAGTTAGTAGAGTTGGCAAAACTTAAGCGTGAGGAAAAGTATGTATAATCATAAGTAAATTGATAAAAGGTCCAGACAAACAACATTAAACAAAAAGCGACAGCGAAAGGTAAAATCCTGACCTTTTTAAGAGCGATTACGCAGAAGACCAAACCAACCAGTAAGGTCAAATTCTGTACCGCAAGTGCAATACTAAACGACACGATAAAAATGATTATCGTTGTTGTTCCTCTCGCATAAAACAATGCAAACGAGAAGAATGGCAAAAATATCAAGGCAAATGCAGAGGGTTCAGAGAAAAACACCATGCTTTTATCTTGCACTACTCCGCCAATGATTAGCACTGCTCCGACCATTCCAATGGCACAAAGAATGTAAAACATCCTAAATGAAGCTTTTTTAATAGTGGAGTCTGATAAATAGCTAATGTTATTTGCAAAACAAGATGCAAAGTAAACCATAAGCAGTAATGATACAACAGAGAAATATACTTTAATATTAAAGAGGTCTGCGATACCATTAACAAAGAAGCTAGAAATTATATTCAATATCAATATAAAAAAGACAAGTGCAATTGCTAAACGACAATCACGAGTTATCCATTTCAACCGCAAACAAACGAATAAAACAGTTAATGCGACTAACGTTGAAAGCGAGAAATTCCCGAGTCCTAATCTATAATAGATAAAATCAGGCGCAATAAACACAAGCATTAAAAAGAATAAAAAAGTATTCGTATTGTGAGGCCTAATATTATTTATAGTCATACATTAACTCAATTATTTTTTTCGCCCACGCATCCCAATTTAAATGACTATGATATCGTTCAAATGCATTATTTGAATAACGATTATAGTTATCAAAATTGTTTATTATTTCATAAATACTGTTTGCAAAGGCTTGTGAATCGGTTGGATCATCAATCAACAACCCAGTTTCACCTTCAACAACAATTGAGCTAATGCCACCTGTATTGGTTGCAACGACTGGCATTCCATAAGCCGCCGCCTCACAGAACACCATGCCATAGCATTCTGCTATTGTTGGAAGTAACAGTACATCTGATTTCATGAGAACATTTTTAAAAATAGTCATGTCAGATGGAATGTCTTTATTTAAGCGGCCCGTTACTTCAACCCAATCTGGAAGCTCGCTCGTTTCAGGAGTGCATCCACAAACAATAAGCTTAGCGTCAATATTTTTGCTTTTACGTAAATATTCAACTGCCTCTAACGCTACTTTTCCACCTTTACGTTCCCAGTCAACGCCCAGGAATAATAAGGTAAATGATTTATCATCATCTTGTGTTCTAATTTTCGGATGAGCATTAGGTTCTACTATATTAGCCCCCCACAGTAATTTTTTAACTTTTGACTCTGGTAATTTGTAATGTTTAACGCAAAATTCAGCAGCCCAGTCTGAAGGGAAGGAAACTATTGCAGCATTATTTAACGCAGCTCTTTCTATCTTGCTCCCCTGATAATGGAAAGAATCATTAATAGAATTAAAATTGCTATAGTATTTTTTCAGCTGGTCGTAGGTTGTGTCTGATAAATATAATATCGGAATATTAGTTTTCAAATGTGCTATTTGAGTAGAGCCTGCCGGCGCGATAATGAAATCCACATCTGATATTTTTTTTAGAATTTTATTAAACCGAAATGCGTACTCATACGATAAAATTGAAGAATAACTATAATCATAATTGATCCCAAACAATTTAAGAAACAGTTTAAATGCTTTCAAAAATGGTTTAGTTAACGAATTTATAGGACCAAGCACCTTAACATCAATATTATGTCTTTTTAACGCAGACAACATATAATAAGGCGTCCCTGACCAACTACCTGTTGAGGTGGGATCATAGGATGACAGAAATGCAACTTTCATCAATGTACTCCACTAAAAAAAGGCTTTGGTTTTTGCACAATATTTAATAATACTTTTTACATGCCAAACGAAATGTTTTGAGAATAATGATCTATTGGCATGCTGTGCTTTATGCACTGCGCTAATCGTTGGGTAATAAACCAAAGCAACACCTTCTGCTTTGCTTCTAAAGCAAATATCGATATCTTCACAATACATGAAAAATGATTCATCAAAGCCGCCTAGTCTGGCGTAATGTTCTGCCCGAAATGCGAGGAATGAACCAGCAGCCCAATCAACAATACATTTATTATTGACAGCGCTTTTTTCGATAATAGTTTTATTTTTAAAGCCAAGATATGAAAGGAAAAAATCCTTAAACTTTGGAAAATGCCTTATCGAATTATCATAAACAGTTTTTAAATCGTCTTTATATAAATTTATTGTTGCAGCTTTTTCATTATTTTGCCGCATAGAATCACATAATTTTATTACGTCATTCAAATCAATTAACACATCTGGATTCAAAACAATAAAGTAATCTTCTTCTTTCATGTTTAAATGATTTTTACAGAAGTTAAAAACAATATTGTTATTATCGCCAAAACCACGATTAAAATGCTCATTGATAAAATAGATACATTCTGAATCATTTTCATTTAAAGAAGAATGTATTTTATTATTTTTTACTACAAGGAATACATCCTTATAATTTTTGACTTGTTCTAAAATCCCACTTTCACGAATCATATCATCATGACCATGAGATACAATGGAAATAAATATCTTGCTGTGATTATTTTCCATGTTGTAATTTTTTCCTACCAAAACTAAAAATGATGAGAAGACATACAATCATCTTGTTGAATTCTTTTCGTCTGGCCCTGTTAAAAGCAACACCAAACAGAGACAACCAAACTGTGATGTAACATTCAGGATAAAATTTGGCAGTCACAAGAAGCCGGTTTCTGATGGAGCAAAAATCTGCAACTTTGCTCTTTCCGCCACCCGTGCTTGCACCTTCTTTATGATAAACAATGCTATCAGAACAGATACCTAGCTTGAAGTTAGCCTTTCTTGCTCGCAAACAAATATCTAATTCTTCGTAATATAAAAAATAGTCTTCATACATCAAACCAATTTTATTTAAGCATTCTTTAGTAAAGAACATAGCCGCGCCGATTACGTAATCGATTTGCTGTGCAACAATTTCATCATTATATTTAGCATGAGCACTTTCACCAATGCCGTATTGTTTAGTAGTACACAGCCATTTATTATGTAACCCACCCAAGCCTTGTTGAGTTTCTCTGTCATCAAAATAAACCAACCGAGAACCACATATCCCAATGTTTGAATCTTGATTACATTTATCAACTAAATATTGGAGGGCATTGGCATCAACTTCTGTATCATTGTTCAGCACCCAGACATAATCTGCATCATCCTGATTAAGCGCGAATTTCACGCCAAGATTATTCCCACCAGCATAGCCGCGATTATAGTCTGACTGAATGTAAATTATTTTTTCATCAGGCTTAACTTTATATTTATTAATATCTTCTGAAGTAATTATCGTAGCCTGGCTATTATCACTGACCTTATTGATTACTTCATTTTTTATTGTAGTATATGAGTCATCAGTTGATTTATTATCTACTATAACAATTCTAAATTTATCATAATTCATCTGGAGTAAGCTATTAACACACAAACATGTGTCTTTCGCACCATTCCAGTTTAATACTATTACATATACCATCACTTTACCTTTGCTTCTTCATAAGAATATTACATCTATGGCTCATATAATACAAAAGTATAAAATCAACAATAACCCTTGCAGTCCATAAAAAGGCAACACCAACAATGCCAAATTGTTTTGTAAAGACAAACAACAGGATCATATACGGGATAAATTCCAGCATATGAATATAAGCTGTATATTTCGCTTTCCCGAAAGCTTGTATATTTGCAAAAGGTATTTGTGAGAAGCAGTTAAAGAAAAAGCCAACAATCATAATTTGTAGGATTGTTGACGATGTTCCTGCAAATTGACTACCCATCCAGATAGTTAATATTTTTTCTGCGAACAAATATACGAAAAGGCACAGAGGGAAACAGATAAGCGTCATCAGCTTGTAGGCATATTTTTGATGCTTAATAGACTCATCATAATTATTCAAACAGCTAAGTTTTGGGAAAATAGCTTTACCTAACGAACCGGGAATTATCGATAATCTGTTTACAAGCTCATTTGGCACCGTATAAAAAGAGATTTTCGATGCACCCGCAATATTTGATAAGATAAATCTATCCATACTGATCAACAGCGGAGAGATAATATTACTGACGGTGACCCACCCTCCATAGTAAAACATCCGCTTTAGCACTGAGAGTGAAAAATATTTTATACCTAATGTTATTCTTTTCCTGACATATAAATAACTTAATACTAAGCAAATGATCCTTGCCAAAGCAATGCCTAATACGGCATAGAAAAGAGTTTCCTGGTAGAATACAAAGCAAACAGGCAAACCAGCAATAAGTGAGTTACCTATGCTTTTTTGAATGTTTAAGTGTCCAAAATATTCACGGCCTTCAAGTTCGGCGAGGAATATTTGCGTCACCAAGAAAACAGGAATCAGTAAGGCAAGAATAATGATTGAGTTGTAAACATCGGAATAATACTGGCTGCTAATATTAAGCAAGGTGATGATATTATCCTTGAATACAAATAACGCCCCTCCGCCTAACGCACCTAATATAAAGATAGCGACCAGCGATGTATTAATGACGATATTGCTGTCTACTTTATTTTCTTTTAATAAAGCTATTTCACGTACTACAGCTCTTGTTAAACCTGCATCAAATATGCTTGCATATCCAATGACAATCATCGACAACGTATACAGGCCAAATAATTCAACGC
The DNA here is from genome assembly GCF_043105735.1 of Leclercia sp. GLN_9. Lineage (NCBI taxonomy): Bacteria > Pseudomonadati > Pseudomonadota > Gammaproteobacteria > Enterobacterales > Enterobacteriaceae > Leclercia > Leclercia sp. GLN_9. The sequence goes on along the minus strand of NZ_JBICLV010000017.1, from coordinate 185,390 downwards.
CTATTTTTCGTGCGATGATTCCAAATGCTGGAATGGCTATTAATGTTGGGATTGCATACCCTGCCATATTCCATATGCTGTTTTTCAAAAGTGACATAAGCTAATTAATTTCTGTTCATAAAAGTGTTTTTATTTTAACCTTTTCTGAAATGGCTGATTTTTCTCACATATCTGATTAATCAATCATTCAAAATGACTTGTCTGGAATGCGGCGACATGACGTCTTGTCATCATCCTTTCAAACGCATCACGGCCTTTCAGGAGCTTAAATAGAGATGTGCCGCATTCAACGTTGTCACATTAACTACATTGTCAGGTTAATAACCTTTAAGCATCTTCAACAAATATTGACCGTAGGCATTCTTCGCTAAAGGTTTGGCAAGCGACTTAACCTGCTCCGCATCAATAAACCCTTTTCGATAAGCAATCTCTTCCGGGCAGGCCACCTTTAATCCCTGGCGCTCTTCAATGGTCGCAATGAAGTTACTCGCTTCAATCAGACTCTGATGTGTACCGGTATCCAGCCAGGCAAAACCGCGTCCCATCATGGCAACGGACAGACGCCCCTGCTCCATATAGATCCGGTTAATATCTGTGATTTCCAGTTCACCGCGCGCAGAGGGCTTAAGGCTTTTCGCCATCTCAACAACGCTATTGTCATAGAAATAGAGTCCGGTTACGGCGTAATTGCTTTTTGGCTCAACCGGTTTTTCTTCGAGGCTGACAGCCGTACCGTCTTTATCAAACTCCACGACACCATAGCGCTCAGGATCGTTAACATGATAAGCAAAGACGGTAGCACCGCTTTCTTTACTCACCGCGGAGTCCATCAACTTCGGCAGGTCATGACCATAGAAGATGTTGTCGCCCAGCACCAGCGCACAATCGTCATCGCCGATGAATTCTTCGCCCAGGATAAATGCCTGCGCCAGGCCGTCCGGACTTGGCTGGACTTTATACTGCAGGTTAAGGCCCCACTGACTGCCATCACCAAGCAGCTGTTCAAAGCGTGGCGTATCCTGCGGGGTACTGATAATCAGAATGTCGCGAATCCCCGCCAGCATCAGCGTAGTCAGCGGGTAATAGATCATCGGCTTGTCATAGATCGGTAGCAGTTGTTTGCTGACAGCCATAGTGACCGGGTACAGACGAGTTCCTGAACCACCGGCTAAAATAATCCCTTTACGCGTTTTCATTTCATCATCTCTTTATGTGCAAAATGCCCGTAAACGGGCATTTAATGTAAGGTCAGACCGCAGTCGTCGTAAACAATTCTGCCAGCATACGCTTTACGCCGGTTTCCCACGCAGGTAATACGAGATCAAAGTTTTGCTGGAATTTATCTGTGTTCAGACGGGAGTTATTCGGGCGACGTGCCGGAGTAGGATAAGCACTGGTAGGAACGGCGTTGAGCGTAGTAATCGCCAGTTCAATACCAGCCTTACGCGCCTCGTCGAACACCAGGGCGGCATAGTCGTGCCAGGTAGTCACCCCACTCGCAACCAGATGATAAAGTCCTGCAACATCAGGTTGCTTCAGCGCCACGCGGATCGCATGTGCCGTGCAGTCTGCCAGCAGCTCAGCACCTGTTGGCGCGCCAAACTGATCGTTGATAACCGACATCTCTGTCCGCTCTTTTGCAAAACGCAGCATGGTTTTCGCAAAGTTATTTCCCTTACCGGCATAAACCCAGCTGGTACGGAAAATTAAGTGGCGAGCACAGTGTGCCTGCAAAGCCTTTTCGCCCGCCAGCTTGGTTTCGCCATACACATTCAGCGGTGCTGTCGCATCCGTTTCTCGCCACGGTTCTTCGCCGTTACCCGGGAAAACGTAATCGGTAGAATAGTGTACAACCCAGGCACCGATTTTAGCCGCCTCTTTAGCGATGGCCTCAACGCTTGTGGCATTCAGCAACTGGGCGAATTCTGCTTCTGATTCGGCTTTATCTACGGCCGTATGCGCCGCCGCATTCACAATCACATCTGGCTTAATGCGACGCACGGTTTCCGCTACGCCTTCTGGATTGCTGAAATCACCGCAATATTCGCTGGAGTGAACATCGACGGCAATCAGGTTACCAAGGGGAGCAAGCGAGCGTTGCAGCTCCCAACCCACCTGCCCTGTTTTGCCGAACAAAAGGATATTCATTACTGACGTTCCCCGTAGTTCTGTTCAATCCAGGATTGATAGTTGCCGCTTTTGACGTTCTCGACCCACTGGGTGTTAGCCAGATACCACTCCACCGTTTTACGGATCCCGCTCTCGAAGGTTTCCTGCGGTTTCCAGCCCAATGTCTGGCTAATCTTATCCGCATCGATGGCATAACGGCGATCATGGCCGGGGCGGTCAGTAACATAGGTAATTTGATCGCGATAAGAGCCATCTTTTGGCACGATCTCATCAAGCAGATCGCAAATAGTATGCACAACATCCAGGTTTTGTTTCTCGTTATGGCCGCCGATGTTGTAGGTTTCGCCTGGTTTACCCTGGGTCACTACCGTATAGAGCGCACGGGCGTGATCTTCGACATAGAGCCAGTCGCGGATCTGATCGCCCTTGCCGTAAATCGGCAGCGCTTTTCCGTCCAGGGCGTTCAGGATCACAAGCGGGATCAGTTTTTCCGGGAAGTGATAAGGCCCGTAGTTATTTGAGCAGTTGGTGACGATGGTCGGGAAGCCGTAGGTACGCAACCATGCGCGCACGAGGTGATCGCTGGACGCTTTCGAGGCTGAATAGGGGCTGCTTGGCGCATACGCCGTGGTCTCGGTAAACAGCGGCAGCTCGGTAGACGCAGGATGTTCGTCCGGGTGCGGCAGATCGCCGTACACTTCGTCGGTGGAAATATGATGGAAACGGAACGCTTTTTTCGCCTGATCGTCCAGCGTTGACCAGTACGCTCGGCCCGCTTCCAGCAGCACGTAAGTCCCAACGATATTGGTCTCGATAAACGCAGCCGGGCCGGTAATCGAACGGTCAACGTGACTCTCGGCTGCCAGGTGCATCACCGCGTCAGGCTTATGCTCGGCAAAGATACGGTCCATTGCCGCTTTGTCGCAAATATCGGCATGCTCAAAAGCGTAACGCGGGCTGTTGCTCACCTCAGCCAGAGATTCCAGGTTACCGGCGTAGGTCAATTTATCGACATTAACCACCGAATCCTGGGTGTTTTGAATAATATGTCGTACAACCGCAGAGCCGATGAAACCGGCACCACCAGTAACAAGAATTTTCACGCGTTATTTTCCGTTAAATGTTTACATTGGGATAATGGATTTCTGACAATGCCTTAAAGCGAATATTCAGAAATCAGACACGCTACCGCCCCTGGCTTAACAGCTACCAGTGCACTGAACGTGATCATATTGAGAGGTATGTAATCGCCTTTCCCCGGCAAATCGTGACAGGGTAGCGTTTAAGTCAATTAATAATTGTCGTCTTAAATGCGTGTAGAAACAAGGGAAAAAAGCAAGCCAGTCATACAAAAAAACAGCAATTAAGCCACTGAAAATTAAGAAAATATTTAAAAAGAAAACGGCAGTGTCATTCACATGGCTTATAAAAGCCTGGAATGATCCACTGCCGTTTAGTCAACGACAAACCAATCGTTAGTCTTTGGTTAGTAGTTTCTTCATGCTTTCCCGGAACTTTTGCCCTTCTTTCAGATTACGAAGGCCATACTGAACAAAGGCTTGCATGTATCCCATCTTTTTACCGCAGTCGTAGCTGTCACCGGTCATCAGCATCGCATCGACAGACTGCTTCTTCGCCAGCTCCGCGATAGCATCCGTCAGCTGAATACGATCCCATGCGCCTGGCTCGGTACGCTCCAGCTCAGCCCAAATTTCAGCGTTGAGCACATAGCGGCCAACGGCCATCAGATCGGAGTCGAGCGTCTGCGGCTGATCCGGTTTTTCGATAAACTCAACGATACGGCTGACTTTACCTTCTGAATCCAGCGGCTCTTTGGTCTGAATGACAGAGTATTCGGACAGATCGCCCTTCATACGCTTCGCCAGCACCTGGCTACGGCCGGTCTCGTTGAAACGCGCCACCATAGCAGCAAGGTTGTAGCGCAGCGGGTCGGCAGAGGCGTTGTCCAGAATGATGTCCGGCAATACGACAACAAACGGGTTATCGCCGACCACAGGACGCGCGCACAGGATTGAGTGACCAAGCCCCAGCGGTTGTGCCTGGCGAACGTTCATAATAGTCACACCTGGCGGGCAGATGGACTGCACTTCTGCCAGCAGCTGACGCTTAACGCGCTGCTCCAGAAGGGCTTCGAGTTCGTAGGAGGTGTCGAAGTGGTTTTCTACCGCATTCTTTGAAGAATGGGTCACCAGAACGATTTCTTTGATCCCTGCAGCAACAATCTCGTCGACGATGTATTGGATCATCGGCTTGTCAACGATCGGCAGCATCTCTTTAGGAATGGCTTTTGTGGCCGGGAGCATATGCATGCCCAGACCAGCTACCGGAATAACCGCTTTCAAATTAATCATATTTCTTCCACCTTAAAATGGTTGCCGAATTATAGCTCTTTAGCATGGTTTCGCCAGCACGGATTGCTACAAATCTGATGACGATGTTACGCAACTATCGTCTAAATTCCAGTAGTTGCAATCCGAATCCGCGCGCTTCAATTCCAGGAATCTTCGCAAAATGCCGTCTGGTTAATTTCTAGCGCTTTGGCAGACTAAAATTCAGCCGTTCCGTGTTAATGGTATGGTGATCGACGCGGTCAATATCCACCGAGCTTTGGCCCTTTTCATTAATCGCGTTAATGTTGGCCAGCGACAGCAACGTCTCTTTGCGAGCCATAAATTTCCCGCGCACATCTTTGCGCAGATCAAAGTTCAGCTTCAGGGCAGGCCCGACACTGGAATCCTGCATCACGTTGATATTACGCATAAAAAGATGCTGCGGTTTATTATGTAACTCAAGCGTGGCACGCTTCATCTCGATATTGGTGATGGCCACGAACGAGGTCGCATTGCCGGAGGAGATCTGTATTCCGCGCAGCTTTCGCGCAAGTTTCTGGTTGTCGAGATGGATATTGTTGAGGCGAAAATTCTGCGGTATCGACAAATAATTGCCTTTAATCACACCGTACCCAATTAACATGCCTGCGCTGCCGGTCATTTCAACATTATCGATGACAAAATTATCACAGCCATATATCGCTACCGTGGCGTTATCAATGCCCGCTTTTTTGCTGAAATCCGGGGTGATATTTTTGGCTTTAACATTACGGATAATAAAGTGTTTGCCATTCTCAACGTGCACTAACTGGCGGCAGTTGCTGCCGGTGATATTGGCCACCACAAAGTTCTTCACCGCCTGGTCTTCCGGGTAGGCATTATCATAGGTACTGCCGGCCAGCCCGATGCCGATGCCCCAGTTAATTTTACCGTTGGTGCAGTCGATATGGTCGATAACGTGGTCGGAGATCAGGATGTTCTGGTCGTTGATCGCCACGTTCCACTCAATGGCATCGCCCTGCAGATAGCTGAAGTGACAGTTAGTGATCCGTGCGCCATCCACCTGGTTATGGAAACCCTGACGCAGGATCGCATAGTTGGCTTTAGTGACCCGCAGGTTGTCGATCACCAGGTTGCGCATTACTCTCGGTTTTTTGCCGCCGATATAGATCTGGGTCACCGGGCCATAACCGCTCATCGCCAGCCCCTGGATCACACAGTCGGAACCGCGGACGTCGATGGTAATGTTTTCGCTGCGCCCCTCTCCTTCGCCAATCACCTTACTGCCATCCTGCAACACCAGCCGCCCACGTCCGTTGCCGGTCAGCGCGCCGCGGATGCGCAGGGTTTTGCCCTCGGGGATAAAAATGGCGGTGTTGATGTTGTCGCAGGTAAGCCCGGCGGGTACCACCACCGTGTCGCCTTCGGTAAAGGCCTTTTTGAACGCCGCGATCCAGTCACGATGGTTATAGCGACTGATATCCACCGTGGCGTTGTTCGCTGCGGCCCGCACCCCTATTAGCGGTGCGGCGGCCAGTACGGAACAGGTGGTGACAAACGCGCGTCGCGTCATCTCTTTCGGCATATCGCCTCCCTTTTTAAAGCGTCTGAAGCAGAGTGGCTAACTGCCGGTTAATCAGGTGTTGATTGAAATCGGTCTCCACTTTCCGGCGCGCGTTGTGCAGCACGGGCGAAAGTTCGTGGTCGGCAAGCGCGGCAAAGCGCTCCAGCTGCCCGGCAAGCGCCGCCGGATTGTTTTCTTCCACCAGCCAGCCGGAGTGGCCGGGTTCGATCAGTTCGGGAATGCCGCTGTGAACGGTGGAGACAACGGGGATCCCCACCGCCATCGCCTCCATCAGCGCCACCGGGATCCCTTCCATATCGCCATCGGTACCGGTGACTGACGGCAATAAGAAGACATCGGCGGCATCGAGCATGGCTTTGACTTCATGGCTGGGTTTAAACCCCGGCATCTCAACATAGTCTTCCAGCTCGTACTGTTCGATCAGGGTGCGCAGGCGGCGCTCCCAGGGGCCGATGCCAAGAATGCGATAGTGAAAAGCAACGCCACGCGCTTTCAGCTGGCGGCAGGCCTCAATCGCCACGTGCAGCCCTTTTTTCTCGGTCAGGCGCGCCACAGAGATAATCTGTAGCGGGCTTCCCGGGGTCTTCACCGGCCGTTGGGTAAAGCGTTGCATATCCACGCCCATGCGCGAGACGGTGATCTTCTCGGCCGGGCAACCCATACTTTTGAGCCGTCCGGCCCAGAGATCGCTTATTGGCAGCATCATATCGCCGCGCTGGAACAGGCGTTGATATTCCGGGGTATAGTGCGCCAACACCTCCCGGCTGGAGATGTCGATCCCGTGGAAAACAGTGGCAATCTTTCCGTCAATGACCCCCAGCTCACGCAGCTTGGCTGCCGTCACGCCCGCAGGGCCGAAATGGGCGATAAACACATCCGCGCGCCAGGGGCGTACCGTCTGGCCGCAGATGGCGGAGAGGATCAGGTTGCGCGACTCAGCGCCATAGCGGGAAACGTTCAGCGCCTTCCACGTTCCCGGGCGATGCAGCCCGCGCAGGGTCTGGCGGGCGCGGTAGCCCAGCTTCGCGAGCTTGCCCTGCGGTTCATCCTGCAGCCAGCGGGTTTTGCTGGCCAGGTCGTACTGCGTCCATGCCGCGTGGGTATTTTGCGTGTCGCCCTTTTGCAGGGCGACAATTTCCACGTCATAACCCATATCAATAAACGCGGTGATCTGGTTCAGCACAAAGGTTTCGGACGAGAGCGGAAATTTCAGTAAGAAGAAACCAACCTTCATTTGCCCTCCCCGACCCGATCCAGCACCGATTTCACCATTCTGATGCCGTTTTCACGTTCGGCTTTGACCGCCACCGCCAGGCGGTCGTTGATGGCCGGCAACTGGCCGAGGGTGTCACCCACCATCGCTCCAAGGGAGCCATCCAGCAGATGGCGGATATCCACTGCCATCTCCGGCATGCCCAACTGCTGCATGATCCCGGCAGACTTGTGTTCATAGTTAATGGCGATGGCTGGCGTACCAAAGTTCATCGAGATAATCGCCGAATGCAGACGCGTGCCCACGGTCAGATCGCAGGCTCCCAGCAGCTTGCCCATCTCAAGATCGTTGAGTTCGTCCATTACCACGTGGTAGCGCGACGGATCGCTGACGTGCTGGCGCAGATTCAGCGCCACCATGCGGTCATCTTTGTTGTAGCTGTCGATCCCGGTACAGGTGGAGAGCGCCAGCACCTGGTAGCCGCTGTCCAATACCCGGTTGACCACCTCGGCAAAGGCCTTCTCATAGATCGCCTGGGTGGTACCCAGCCGTTTGTCGAACGGGGCCAGTTCGCGCAGGGTGATGGCAACCGTTTTTTGCTGCCCGACCACGTTCAGCCAGTGCTTTACGGCGTAGCTGGGGGTAAAGTTCGCCTCCTGGTGATCCACCAGCCAGGCGGTATCGACGCCCTGCTCCACTTTGCGGGTGTCTATCTCGCTGCGCTGCATCAGATTCAGGCTCACCGACTCGCGCAGGATCAGGGCATCGCAGTGGCCAAACACATAGTTTGCCAGCTGGTTGAACTGTGGATCCTGGAATGGCCCGACGCTGTGGCCGACCATAAACAGCGGCTTTTTCGCCATGAAGGTACAGAGCGCGTGCTCGAACTGCGGCACGCCGTAGAGATCAACAAAGAAGGAACCGCCCACCTGGATGATGGCGTCGTAGCCAGAGAGCAGACGAACAAAATCGGTAAAACCCTGGGCGATGGCGATATTGCGCAGCTTACCGGTGTCGGTGACACGCGACAGCAGCACCTGGTGTTGATAGCGGCGGCGCAGCACCTTCTTTACCCGGCCCATCACGCCTGCGGCATTGTTGTGCTGTTTCATCTGGCTGTAGAGCGGATCGCCCATTACCGGGCGGTTCAGCAGCCAGGAGGAGCTGACCGGGTAACGGCTCATCACATCGACTTCGGTCTCAGGCGACAGGGTGTAAATGGCATCCAGCAGGCCGCGCAAAATGGCGCTGTCACCACGGTTACCACAGGTATGGTTGCCCAGAATCAGTAATTTCATAATGACCTCTTAAAATTAGCCTGCGCGAAGCAGCGTTTTAATCTTTTCGTTGCGGCAGAACTGACGCTTAATCTCTACCACCAGCGCATTACGCGACAGCACAATCATCACGGCAAAGGCCACGGCACCCGCAGCCACCTGCACCGCCAGCAGCGCGGCGAGAGGCAGATGCCCGTGGAGAGCGATGCCCAGGCCATAGCTCACCGCCAGCGTCGGCAGCGACAGGTAAAACGGCAGCCACAGGCTCAGGATGTACTGCCGATAGCTGGAACCCAGCACCGGCTTAATCATCACGAAGTAGCTCAGCACGGTGTTGATGATTTGCACCAGCAGGAAGCCCAGCGTCACCCCCATCGCGCCCGCCAGATGGCCTCCGATGACGATCGCCGGAATAAACAGAAATGTTTTAAACACGTTGAATTTGAAGCTGATATCGACACGGGCTTTCGCCATCAGTAGCGAACCGATCGGGTTGCCGACGGAGCGCAGCAGGCCCACCACGCACAGCAATTGCAGGATCGGCACAATACTGATCCATTTTTCACCGAACACCAGCGGCACCATATTGCCGGAGACCACCATCAGCCCCAGCAGCGTCGGGAAGTTAATGATCCCCACCACCGACAGCAGCTTGTAGAAGTTGATCCGCAGCTTATCGGTATCATCCTGAATTTTGGCGAACGCCGGGAACAGCACGCGGGTGATAATCGGGTTAAGCTTCATCGGCGGCACCACCGCCACGTTGTAGGCCAGGTTATAGCCCCCCGCCACGCTGGCACCGAGGATGCGCGCCAGCACCAGCGTCGAGAGGTTGGTGTTCACATAGTTAATGATGCTGTCGGCGGTCAGCCAGGCACCGAAGCGCAGGTTGGACGACACCGAAGAGAGAGAGAAGTGAAAACCCGGGCGGTAAATCTTGCGGCCAAAGTAGCCGAACAGCAGCGTACGTACGGCAGAGTTCACCAGATAGCCAAGGATGGCCGTCATCGCCAGCGGCCAGAAGTGGGCGCTGACCACGGTAAAGGTAAACCCGGCCAGCACCGCGCTGGTTTCAATCATGCCGATTTTGCTGAACTCCAGCTCCTTTTGCATAAGGGCGCGGAACTGCTGCCCGTGGGGGATGACCACAAAAGCAAACGACAGGGCGCGCATTAGCGGGGCCAGCTCCGGGTTATTCAGCGCGTCAGCAATAACATCACTGAGCAGAAACAGCGCCACGAACACCAGCGCACCGAGGCCGACGTTCAGCCAGTAGAGCGTGGTTAACTCCAGATGGCTGATCTCCTTACGCTGGATGATCGAGTTGGCGATACCGAAGTCCGACAGCGTATCGGCCAGGGCGATGATCACCAGCGAGACGGTCAACAGGCCAAACTGGTGGTTATCAATGATGCGCGCCAGCACTGTCATCTGCACCAGCCCGAGGCCGATGATGATCACTGTGGCGATAGCCGACCACTTTGCCCCGCTGAGGGTTTTTTCACGTAAGCTCATGTTAATACGCCGCTTTGTTCACAAAGCCCTTAAAGACGGTGAGAAAAACGATTTTGATATCGAACCAGAGACTCCACTCGCGGATGTACTCCAGGTCGAACTCAACGCGTTTTTCCATCTTCTCAAGGGTGTCGGTCTCACCGCGCCAGCCGTTGATCTGCGCCCAGCCGGTGATGCCCGGTTTCACTTTATGGCGCAGCATGTAGCCTTCAATCAGGGCGCGATACTGCTCGTTATGGGCCACCGCATGCGGGCGCGGGCCTACAATCGACATGCCCCCGGTCAGGACGTTGATAAACTGCGGCAATTCGTCCAGCGAGGTGCGGCGCAGGAAATTACCGACGCGGGTGACGCGCGGATCGTTTTGCGTCGCCTGGGTCACCACCTGGTCGTTCTCCATCACCTTCATGGAGCGGAATTTCCACACCATAATGGGCTTACCGTCCATGCCGTAGCGGGTCTGGCGAAAAATAACCGGCCCCGGGGAGGTGATCTTCACCGCCAGCGCGATGGCGCAGAGCACCGGGGAGATCAGCAGCAGGATCAGGGATGAGAGGACAATATCCTCCACGCGCTTCAGTACCCGGTTAAGCCCCGAGAGTGGCGTGTCATACAGCGGCACCACCGGCACGCCATTCACCTCTTCAATGCGGGAATGCAGGATGTTAAAGGTGAAGACATCGGGGATCAGGATCACCGAGCAGGTGGTGTCCGCCAGTTTGCGCATCAGGGTTTTGATTCTGGCCTCGTCACTCATCGGCATGGCGATATAGACGTTGTGGATCTTGCCGGCTTTAGCATCGTCAACCAGCTGGGAATAGTTACCGGCCCAGTCAGCCGACACGCCGCCGGGCTGCGCGTCATGATAAACACCGACCACATCGAACCCCAGCCACGGCTCTTTTCGGAAGCCGTCAAGCAGCGCCAGTCCTGCGGGCATACTCCCGGCCACCGCCACCCGGCGGGTGTTATAGCCGCGGTTACGCAGCCAGCCGGCACCGTAGCGGATCAGCGATCGGCAGACCACCATCCCCACGCTGGTGAGCAGATACCAGGCAAAATAGGTGGCAAAACGATTATCAAAGTCGTTGTTGAAGGCCACCAGCCCGAAGCTGAAGACCAGACTCAAGGTCCAGTTCTGCAACAGCAGCAGGAGTTCGGTGGCGATCTTGACGCCACGCCATGAGCGGTAGAAATCGGTCATCCCGCCGATCATCTGGAAAACCACCAGCGCGATCAGCGCCATCAGCAGATGCATATAGAGGAAGGGCAGCCCGCTGAGTTTACACACCATCCACAAGCCACCGAACATGATGGTGATATCAGAAAAACGCTGCACCATAGAGATTAACGATGCATTCGTTTTGGCTCGCTCGCGCTTTTTTAGATTTGTCATCGTTGTTCCTGTTTCAGGGTCCCCTCCCCCGTCGGGAGAGGGGCAAGGATTACTGATTCAACAGCGCCATAATGTCCTGCGTTCGCGCTGCCATCAGCGCCGCATCGGCGCGGGATTCCACGTTCAGGCGCACCACCGGCTCGGTGTTTGACGAACGTAAATTGAAGCGCCACTGGGGGAAGGTCATGCTGATGCCGTCGGTGCGGTCAATTTCCAGCGCGTGCAGGGCAAAGTGGTTCTCCACGCGGGCAATCGCCTCGGCAGGCGCGGCGAGGGTGCTGTTGATCTCTCCGCTCGCCGGGAACGCCGCCATGCGGTCGCGGACCAGCTCGCCCAACGACTGTCCCTTCAGGCACAGCAGTTCGGTAACCAGCAGCCACGGGATCATCCCGCTGTCGCAGTAGGCAAAATCACGGAAGTAGTGATGAGCACTCATCTCGCCGCCGTAAATGGCATCTTCTTCGCGCATCCGCTCTTTGATAAACGCATGCCCGGTTTTCGACATCACCGGCGTACCGCCCGCCGCAGCGACCACATCCACCGTGTTCCAGGAGAGACGCGGGTCGTGAATGATGCGCGAGCCAGGGTTTTTCTCGAGGAAGGCTTCTGCCAGCAGGCCGACAATGTAATAGCCCTCGATAAACTGCCCTTTTTCATCGAACAGGAAGCAGCGGTCGAAATCGCCGTCAAAGGCAATGCCCATGTCTGCGCCATGCTCAATCACGGCGTTGCGGGTATCGGCGCGGCACTCCGGCAGCAGCGGATTAGGAATGCCATTCGGGAAAGTACCGTCCGGCGTGTTATGGACTTTAACGAAGGTCACCGGCACGTTAAGCGCTTTAAAGCGGGCTTCAAGGGCATCGACTACCGGACCAGCCGCACCGTTGCCGGAGTTGATAACCAGCTTCAGCGGCTTGAGGTTCGCCAGGTTGATGTAGCCCAGCAGGTGGTCGATATAGGCGTCACGCAGGTCGATTTTTTTATAGCTGCCGCGTTTGGCTTCGTTCACCGGCGGGAAATCGTTGGCTTCCGCCAGACGCTGAACGTCGCGCAGGCCGGTATCGCCACTGATTGGGCGGGCGCCCTCGCGCACCAGCTTCATGCCGTTGTAGTCCATTGGGTTATGGCTGGCGGTCACTTCGATCCCGCCATCGACACCTAAATGGAAGGTGGCAAAGTAGATCTCTTCGGTGCCGGATAAACCGATATCCAGCACGTCGACGCCCGCATCCTGTAACCCTTTTGCCAGCGCCAGTTTCAGGGATTCGCTGGTCAGACGCACGTCGCCGCCCAGCACAATGGTTTTCGGCTTTAAATATTCGCCGTACGCACGGCCAATGCGCCAGGCAATGTCCTCATTCAGCTCTTCACCGAGCTTGCCGCGAATATCGTAGGCTTTAAAACAGGTTAATTTTTGCATCATTACCCCTTATTCAGGCAACAGTTGGCCCGACCCGGACAGGGCCAATTAAATTTTTTGTTTTCATAGGCCCGGTAAGCGCAGCGCCACCGGGCAAAATGCGTGAGTGCTAAACCCTGCCGTACCTGTCCTCAAAGCGGACAATATCGTCCTCTTCCAGGTACGAGCCGGAGCGCACTTCAATCAGATCGAGCGGGATTTTTCCCGGGTTTTCCAGGCAGTGGGTCGCCCCCAGCGGGATGTAGATCGATTCGTTTTCACCCAGCAGCGTCACCACGTCGTCGATGGTCACTTTGGCCGTGCCCGCTACCACCACCCAGTGCTCGGCACGGTGATGATGCATCTGCACCGACAGCCCCTCGCCCGGTTTAACGGTGATGCGTTTGACCTGGTAGCGATCGCCCTCGTCGATAGAGTCGTATTTGCCCCACGGGCGATAAACTTCACGGTGAATGTGGTGCTCATGGCGGCCATCGGCCTTAATCTGTTCCACCACTTTTTTAACGTCCTGCACCGCGTTGCGATCGGCAATCAGCACCGCGTCTTTGGTCTGTACCACCACCAGATCCTTCACCCCGACGGTGGTCACCAGCCCGGATTCGGCATAGACGTAGCTGTTCTCGGTTTTATGGCTGATCACGTCCCCGTGATGGACGTTGCCTTCCGGGGTCTGGGCGCTGATCTCCCACAGTGAAGACCAGGAGCCGACGTCGCTCCAGCCAGCATCCATTGGGACGACTACCGCATCGGCAGTACGCTCCATTACCGCGTAATCCACCGACTCTTCCGGGCAGGCGAGGAACGCCGCTTCATCGACGCGAATAAAATCCAGATCCGGGTCAACGGTCGCCATTGCCTGCTGGCACGCGTTAAGGATGTCCGGACGGTATTTCTCCAGCTCTTCCAGATAACGGCCGGCGCGGAACAGGAACATGCCGCTGTTCCAGTAGTACTCACCGCTGGCGACATAGGCCTGCGCGGTTTCCAGATTTGGTTTTTCGACAAACTGCGCCACGTCAAAGGCCAGGCTCTCGCCCTCGCCCGGGGTGACGTTGCCACGGCGAATATAGCCATAGCCGGTTTCCGGCAGATCCGGCACGATGCCGAAGGTCACCAGCTTGCCGCTCTCGGCATACGGAATGGCTGAACGCACGGCGTTGCGGAAGGCATCTTCCTGCTGGATCACGTGGTCGGCTGCCAGCACCAGCATCAGCGGATCGCAATCCGGGCTGCTGCGCTGGGCGGCCAGGGCTGCCAGGGCGATGGCCGGGGCGGTGTTACGGCCGGCAGGCTCCAGAATGATATTTTCGGTCAGTTTGTTCAGCTGACGCAGCTGCTCGGCGACAATGAAACGGTGCTGTTCGTTACAGATCACCACCGGACTTTCACACATCACGCCATTAAGACGGTTCACCGTCGTCTGCAGCATGGTGAGTTCCCCTTTCAGGCAGAGGAACTGTTTTGGATAGAGCACGCGGGAGAGCGGCCACAACCGGCTGCCAGAGCCACCTGCCATCACCACCGGGTACAACGTATTTTTACTCATGATTTATCCCCGAATATCTGCAATAAACTGGCTCAGCACGTTCTCTTTCTCGATCGTGCGTTCGGCATAGTCACGGGCTACCGTGTTCTCTTTGGGCATCGTCAGCGCCTGTTCGATCCCGGCCACCAGCGCGGGTACTGACTCGGGTTCAACGCATACGGCGATCCCCGGCAGGCTGGTACACAGCTGGCCCAGCTCGGTGTGGGATTCGGCGGTGATCACCGCATTACCGCCCACCGCCAGAATATTGGTCAGCTTGGAGGGCAGAACCGCATCCGCCGCGCCGCGCTTTTGCACCACCAGATGGCAGTCAGCCATTTTCAGCAGCGCCGGTAGGGCGTCGTAAGATTGCAGCGGGAAGAACTGAATATTCTGCAGGCCGCGCTCGCGGGCCATTTTCTCCAGCCGCGCCTTTCCGCCGCCCTGCCCGACAATCACAAACTGCCAGGGCTTATCGCTGAGCGCAGCAGCGGCATCGATCACGTTCTCCAGCCCTTGCTTCTCACCGATGTTGCCGGAATAAAGAACGATTTTGTGTGCCTCGGCCAGACCCAGTTGCGCACGCAGCGCCGCCACGTCGGCAGGCGCTACGTCGCGAAAACGCGCCACTTCCGACCAGTTGGGGAAGAAGATCACCTTTTCCGCTGCCACGCCCTTCTCCTGCGCTTTGTTCATCATTGAGCGCGAGATAGTCGAGACGTAATCGACGTTGTGCAGGCCGCTGCGCTCAAACGCGCTGGCCAGTCTGGCGACTTTGCCGCCCTTGCCTTTGCCCGCCATACCCAGGCCGAGCATGGCGTCCACTTCATAATCCTGAATGTGTAACAGCGTGCGGGCGCCAGAGAGTTTGCCCAGCAGGCGCATGCCTGGAGTGCAAAACAGGGTGGGCACCACGCCAATAATGCGATCCGGCTTCCAGCGACGTTGCGCCATCAGCGGGAAGAAACTGCTCAGGGCAAAGCTGCCCAAGTGAATCAAACGCTTTAAGGTCGATGGCTGCTTCGGCACATACAGCGGGCAGCGCCAGACGGTGGCCGCCCCCTCTTCGCGGCGGTAGCGCCAGCTGGAGTAGTGCTTACCTACCTGCCATTCCGGGTAGTAAGGCGGGGCCGTAATGACCCGCACCTCATGCCCCTGGCTGGCCATCCACTCCACCATCTCGCCGGTGTATTTGCCGATACCGGTGAGCTCTGGCGAGTAGTTAATTCCGTACACAAGGATTTTCATACACTTCATCCTTCAACCTGACTCTGCGTTGGCTGCGTCTGCTCACCCCAGTCACTTGCTTCAGCAAGCTCCTGGGGATTCCCAGACTTGCCGCCTTGATTCAGGCTGAATGATTTCGTGTAACATCCCGGCACCCCGGCCTGACGATCCGCCAGGAAGTAGGCCCGGCTGTTGTCATGCACGTTATCACTTGCCAGCAGGGCATCCGGCTTGAGCCAGCGATAGTCGTCATGCTGAGAATCAGGCAGACGCAGGTCTGCCTCATTCACTTGCAGGCGATATCCGAGCACCACGTAGTGGGTGGTGAAATCGGTGCCGGAAAAGTTGTCGTCATAGAAGTGCTGCCAGACGCCGTAGAACTGCCCCGCCGTCATTGGCAGGCGCAGCCCCAGCTCCGCTTGCGTCAGACGTGCAAAGGCATTTTCCAGCGTCTCGTCTTTCTGCACTCGCCCACCCGGCACGAACCAGTAGCCCTGCGCCGGACGGTTGGTGCGTTGCCCGAGCAGAAACTCGCCCCGCTCGTTCTCCACAATCAGATCGATGGAGATAAGCGGAGTGGAACGCACCACAGTGGCAAAATCTTCCTGACTTAAAAACATATCTACCCCCGGAAGCGCTGCTGGTTTTCCAGGAACCACTGGTAGGTACTGGCCAGCCCCTGCGCCAGGTTCACCTCGTGGAACCAGCCCAGCTGATGCAGACGGGTCACATCCAACAGCTTGCGCGGTGTGCCGTCCGGTTTGCTGGCATCGAAGGCGACGCGGCCCTTGTACCCAACCACCTGAGCGATGGTCTCTGCCAGCTCGCGGATGGTGCAATCCACCCCGGTACCGACGTTGATGTGCGACAGCATCGGCTCGGTATTTTCCTGCCACACCTCGCGGGCCAGTTCCATAACGTGAATGCTGGCAGCAGCCATATCATCCACGTGCAGGAATTCACGCATTGGCGTGCCGCTGCCCCACACCACCACTTCCGGTGCGTTGTTCGCGGTTGCCTCGTGAAAACGACGCAGCAGCGCCGGGATCACATGGGAGTTGCTCGGGTGGAAGTTATCGTTCGGCCCGTACAGGTTGGTCGGCATCACCGAGCGATAGTCACGGCCATGCTGGCGGTTATAGGACTCGCACAGCTTGATCCCGGCAATCTTGGCGATGGCGTACGGCTCGTTGGTCGCTTCCAGCGTACCCTGCAGCAGTTCGCTCTCGGCAATCGGCTGTTTCGCCATCTTCGGGTAGATACAGGAGGATCCGAGGAACAGCAGCTTATTCACGTTATGCAGATGCGCAGCGTGAATGATGTTGCTCTCGATCATCATGTTTTCGTAGATGAAATCCGCCGGGTAGGTGTTGTTGGCGACAATGCCGCCCACTTTTGCCGCCGCCAGATAAACCTGGTCGATGCGCTGGTCGGCAAAAAATGCCTGCACCGCAACGGGCTCCAGCAGATTCAGTTCATCACGGGTGCGCAGCACCAGCTCGACGTCGCCCCGCTGTTCCAGCTGGCGAACAATCGCGGAACCCACCATTCCGCGATGACCGGCAACAAAGATTCGTTGTTTGCTCATACTCAGGACTCCAGCGCGATGGCAACCTCGTAGCCATGGGACTTGAGCAGGGAGTGTTTCTTCGCCGCTTCAAGATCGTGGGCAACCATCTCGGACACCATCTCCTGCAGGGTGATTTCCGGCTTCCAGCCCAGTTTTTCGTGCGCTTTGCTTGGGTCGCCCAGCAGGGTTTCCACTTCAGCAGGACGGAAGTAACGCGGGTCAACCTGGACAATCACATCACCTGGTTTCACGCCCGGTGCGTCATGGCCGGTGACAGAAACAACGATGCCTTTCTCATCTACGCCGGTGCCTTCAAAGCGCAGCTTGATACCCAGCTGGGCGGCCGCCATCTCAACGAACTGACGCACGGAGTACTGCACGCCGGTGGCGATAACGAAGTCTTCTGGTTTTTCCTGCTGCAGCATCATCCACTGCATTTTCACGTAGTCTTTGGCATGGCCCCAGTCACGCAGGGAGTCCATGTTGCCGAGGTGCAGGCAGGATTCCAGACCCTGAGCAATGTTGGCGATAGCGCGGGTGATCTTACGGGTAACGAAGGTTTCGCCGCGGCGTGGGGATTCGTGGTTGAACAGAATACCGTTGCACGCGTAGATGCCGTAGGACTCGCGGTAGTTCACGGTGATCCAGTAGGCGTACATTTTAGCGACCGCATACGGCGAACGCGGATAGAACGGCGTGGTCTCTTTCTGCGGGATTTCCTGCACCAGGCCATACAGCTCAGAGGTGGATGCCTGGTAGAAACGGGTCTTCTTCTCCAGACCGAGGAAGCGGATAGCTTCCAGCAGACGCAGGGTACCCATTGCATCCACGTCGGCAGTGTATTCCGGGGATTCGAAGGAGACCGCTACGTGGCTCATCGCGCCCAGGTTATAGACCTCATCCGGCTGCACTTCCTGCAGGATACGGGTCAGGTTGGAGCTATCGGTCAGGTCACCGTAGTGCAGGTGGAATTTCGGGTTAGCGGCATGAGGATCCTGATAGATATGATCCACGCGCTCGGTGTTAAACGAGGAGGCACGACGTTTGATTCCGTGCACTTCGTAGCCTTTTTCCAGCAGAAGTTCTGCCAGATAAGAACCATCCTGTCCGGTAACGCCGGTGATGAGAGCGACTTTAGACATGTTTATTTTCTCCAGACTTATCAGAAGTTATTCAGTTTCAACGCGTTCGCGTATCACCACTGCGGGATTGCCACGGCAAAGCTTATTTGCCGGAAGCGATTTAAAAACACTGCTGCGCGCACCAACAACGGTGCCATCGCCAATGGAAACGCCAGGCGCGACAAAAACGTCGGTCGCCAGCCAGCATTTCTCACCCAGGGTGATGGGCTGCGCATCAATATCAAAATGTTGACTCATATAATCGTGACTGCCGGTACACAAATAACACTTTTGTGACACCACAGAATTGGCGCCAATCGTAATATCACCCAGCGTATATAACACCGCATCGTCTCCCACCCAGGCGTTATCCCCTAAGGTTAATTTCCATGGGAAGGTAATTTTTACCGACGGACGAATGACTGCGTTTTTTCCGATTTTTGCGCCGAACAGCCGTAATAAAAAGGCACGCCAGCGGTACATAATTTGTGGTGACCAGGCAAATAAGGTTGCCTGCACCGCCCACCATAACTGCACCTTAATACCGCCTGCGCCTCGAAATCCTTTAGGCACAGAGAAGCCGCTTAATTCCTGCATTGTGTTTCCTTATATTCAGGCTTTGTTATATAAGGCTTTCGTTTTACCCGTCGTTTTCAGACGTAATAAATAAGACAATTCCGCGAATACGCCCGGCATACGCAATATCTCGCGCTGCACTTTTTTGGCATCCTGGCATAATTCAAGATTATTCGAGGTTGACACGCCGCCCATCGAGAATTCAGAGACCAGCCCGGGCAGACGTTTAAAAGGATAACCGGCTTTATACATCCTGGCGGTCAGGGCGTAATCGGACGAGACGCGATATTGCAGTTCGTACGGGTACGTTTTTAATCCACTTACGGGGAAGAAAATCGCCTGGTGGCTGGCCGGCAGGCTGTGATAAATATACCAGCCCGGTTTTGCCGCCCGGCGCACTTTATTTCCGTCACCAAAATCGAGTAACGCGTCGCCAAGGATCATGGCATTACCCTGCACTCTGGCGAGCTGGCGCACAAACTGCGCCACGTCTTCATGAAAAATATCACCGGAGTTGAGAAAGATAGCGTAACGCCCCTGGGCCATGTCGATGCCTTTATTCATGGCATCGTAGATACCGCGATCCTTCTCGCTGACGTAACGTAAGTTGAACTCACCGTTCAGTTTTTCAAGAAATTCTGCCGTGCCATCGTTCGAGCCGCCATCTACCACAATCCATTCAAAGCTGAGGCTGGGATCGCGCGCCAGGTTGCGCAGCGAACGCCAGGTTTTTACCACGCCGTCAAGGTTACGGAAGGCAACAGTAATAACGCTGAGTAACATAAACCACCTCGTTATGAACGCGTAATATTAAGCGCCTTGCGCAAAATAAACGGGCAAACAATTAAGAATGCGTATTCCGGGCTAAATATTGACCCGGTAAAAAACAGCGACACCGGCGTAAAAAGATAAAGCTGTACGCGAAAATTCTGATTATCACCAAAAGCGTTGATCGTCATTTTGAAAACTTTGAACAGATACCACGCCGTTAATAACACTGCGAACCATGAGAAATAAATAATCAGCAGATACAAGCCATTGTCTATGGTTTTTCCGACGTCCGCACCGTTAAAGATTCCGAATGATGCGACATATTCATAAAGTGAGCCAAATCTGACTACGCCATCAATATGGGTTAAAGAGTACCCCACCATCACCAGCGGACCGATAATACGGTAATAGGATGACGACCCTTCGGTACCCAAATCACCCAGACGTTCGGAAATATACGGGAAGGCGAATACCACCCCGACCAAAAACACCGACAGCGAAATGATCGCCAAGGGTAACTTTTTCTTGATTGCCTCTTTATTCAGATACTGAAATGCCCACTCCAGAAGGTAAAACAGGATAAAGGTCATTACCCCGGAGAACGAGCCTGACAGAACGATTCCTGCAAGAATCATAGCATCGCTCTTGGGCGTTTTGATACCAAACTGTTTGATGCTGAGCCAAATTGAGATTAACGCCAGAGCAAAGAATGCCGGTTCGAAATAGAGGGCGGTAGTACGCTTGCCGCCAAATTTAATGAAATTCAGTACATAGCTATTACTGTAAATAAGATATTTCGAAATTATTTCCATCAGGCTACTGCCGCCCGTCAAAATAATTTGCGCCATCTCCATTGCGGCTAAAATCACAATGATGCCAATGACAAGATAAAAGAACCTGAGGATCTTCCGATAATTGTGCGGCGAGATGGTTTTAAAGCGAATACTCCACACCATGCCGATAATGATCACGATATAGACAAACAGCATGGTGGAGGTGACATATTTGCTGGCGTCCAGCGATTGACCAAAGATGTAGTTAAAGAGGGTCAGCCCGGCCCCCAGCCCCAGCGCAATCAACAGCTTCTTAACGCTAATCTTCTCGACGAAGAGCAACAGCAGCACCGGTAAAAAGGTCACGATGGTGATGGGGAAGCTTTCACCCAGCTGGGCAATTTTGACATTGACCAGCAGGTAGATCAGCGGCAGCAGCAGATAGCTACAGATTCTGATAGAACGAGACATACTCCTCCAGCATCTGTTGTCCACTGTAGGCCTGGCGGCTGCGGGTGCGGAACGATTCCAGGTCGGTGCCAAAAACAGCCTGGGCGATCTCCGCCTTCGACAGCTGCACCAGCGGCAGCACCTCGTTTTCACTGAACGTCCTGCCGCCGGATTTCTCCAGCACTTCCCGGGCAGCATCGCTATTGGTCGCAATCACTGGCACCCCGATGGAGAGCGCTTCGCACAAAATCAGCGGATAGTTATCCACGCGGGAGCTGAACACCAGCGCATCCATACCGTTCAGGGCGCTCATCAGCTTGCGCTTGTCGGTTTCGAAACCGTGGTTAATCACGTTCGCACCGTCGAACGGCGAGAACTTACCGAAGGTGTGCAGTTCCACTTTATCGCCGAGCGCCATGATCTGACGCACCAGCTGCTGGTTGGTTTTGCCGTCGTAGCGCAGGTCGTGCGCCACCACTGCGATTTTCGGTTTGCCTGGCGTCACCGCGACCGGCGTCAGTTCCGCCAGAATGGCTTCCGTCGCCACATCAATACCGTTGTTGATAATCCGGCAGCGCCCTGCCCCATACAGGCTGTTAAAGGCCTCAGCCACATGCTGGCTGGGAGAGATAAACTGGCAGCCGAGCGCCAGCATGTCGCGGAACAGCTGGCGCTTTCCGTCCACCAGCTGGTGGGCGCGATCCACCTTCACCGGGGGATAGTTGCCGAGGGTCGGGCACTTCTGGCAGTGGTTTTTCCAGCCTTCGCAGCCGTCAGTAAAGGCGCAGCGGCCGGTCACGCTCCAGTGATCGTGCAGCGTCCAGACGAACGTGGTATCCGGTTTATGCGCCTTCACCTTTTCACAGAAGGCCACCACTTCTTCCAGCTTCAACCAGTAGCTGTGCAGGACGTGGAAATGCAACACCACCGGGCCAGACGTGCGGGTCACGGTGCGATACAGGCTATTAAGGTTGCCGAACAGATCGCGGTTAAACAGGCGGAACAGCGCGATGTTCGCCACTGAGGTCAGCCGCGGGGTGTGCTTCACCACCTGCGGGTAGCGATCGTGGCTGACGCTTTTCTTGCCGCCCTTGCCGTAACCGTAGATAAAGCGCGACTGAAGGCCTTTTTCCAGCGCGCGCTGGTGCAGATCCAGCGCCACCCCTGCCGCCCCGCCCTCGGCGAGGCGTACGTTAAATTGCAGAATATTCATTTAATCACCTTCACCCGGGCCTTTTCGCCCACCACCAGCGCGTTGTCGGGGATGCTGTCGAGCACCACGCTCCCGGCCCCGATGGTGACGTTATTGCCCACGGTGATATCACCAATCATTACCACGTTGGCACCCAGCTCAACGTTATTGCCAATCACCGGGCAGGCCAGGCTGTCCGGGCCGCGGTTGCCGAGGGTCACGCCGTGACGAATGGTAAAATCATCCCCGGCCACCACGAACTTATTGATTACCACGGCATAACCGTGATGAATGGTAAAGCGGCGCCCGATGGTGGCCGCGGCCTGGATTTCGTAGCCGAAGAAGCACTCGGTGATGATGCGGTAGAGCACCAGCACCGGCGCGGCCCACAGGTTGTTGAGGACGTTCTTTTTACGCCAGACGGAGCAAAAATGGGCCACCCGATAGGCCAGCACCATGCAGCAAGGGCGCAGGCTCCAGCTGTTTGCGCGACAATCTTCCAGCACCATTATTTCCCCCGCAGCCCATCAGCCAGACGCTTGCCGTTACGCACCGAGATCAGCGTCAGCAGCGTGCGCCAGTTCATGCGCTTATTGCGGATCTGATACAGGGTAAACAGCTGATATTTGCGGCTGGCGCGATCGAACTTGTCCCGGTGCTTGCGGTAGAAGTGGAAGTAACCGGAGAACTTTTTCGGCGACGAGGTGATCTGCATCTCGCCGTGATTGATGTGCAGGATCTGCGTCGCCTCGTCCACCTTCCACGGCTCGCCGTACTCCACCACCATTCGCAGGAAGATGTCGTAGTCCTGGGCGGCCTTCAGTTCGGTATCGAACAGGCACTCCTTGAAGCGCCATGCCCAGGTAAAGACCTGATTACCGATGATATTGCGTTTGTAGAACAGGTGGCGCGAGTAAGGCGATTTCGGATAGAGCGGCAGACTGGCGGGCTGGGAGTAGACCTCCCCCTCACAGACGTAGTCGTTGGCATACAGAAACGCATGGGTGACCAGATGATGCTGGTGCGCCAGGAAGGTCGAGAGCCGGTTCGGCGTCCACTCATCATCGTCGTCAATGCCGGTCAGGTACTGGCCGTTAGCCTGCATGATCGCCTGGTTACGTACCGCACAGGCGCCTGAGTTGATGGCATTGTGGGTGTAGACCACCCGCGGATCGTTGAGGTCGGTGACAAACTGCTGCAGTTGTTCCCAGGAGGAGGAGCAGTCATCAACGATGATCAGCTCCCAGTGGTCATAGTCCTGGCGCAATACCGACTTTATCGCACGGATCGCCAACTGCTGACGGTTCCATGTCGGCATATAAATAGAAATCAATGGGCGTGTTGTCATGGTATTCCCCGAATGGCTCATTACTTACTGTCCGACTTGTATTCGTACTCGTAATACCCGTAATCCTGATACCCGGTAGCGCGACGGAAGATGGAGTTGAGGATCACCCCTTTCACCGGAATGCCGTTCTGCTCGAAGCGGCTGAGGCTGGTTTCCACCTCTTTCAGGGTGTTCACCGCATAACGCGCCACCATCAGGGTGGTGCCCGCGTGGCGACCGACAATCGCCGCATCGGTGACGGCCAGGATTGGCGGGGTATCGATCAGCACCAGGTCATAATTCTCGCTGGCCCATTTCACCAGTTGGGTGAATCGCTCGCTCATCAGCAGTTCTGACGGGTTCGGTGGCACCTGACCACGCGAGACCAGGTCAAAGTTAGGGACGGAGGTCGGTTTCGCGCACTGGTTGATATCGCCCTTGCCCAGCAGGATATCCGACAGACCGTTCACGTTATTGGTGCCCAGCAGCTCGTGGGTGTAGCCCTTACGCATGTCGCAGTCGATCAGCAGGACGCGCTTGTTGGTCTGGCTGACCACCGCCGCCAGGTTGGCGCAGACGAAGGTTTTACCGATGGACGGGCTGACCCCGGTGAGCATCAGAACGTTGTTGCTGGCCTGCATCATGGCGAAGTGCAGGCTGGTGCGCAGGCTGCGAATGGCTTCGATGGCCAGATCCGTTGGGTTGCCCACGGCCAGCAGCTGGCTCTGTTTGTAGCGTTTAACCCCGTTGGTGGTTTTGACGCTGTCACGCGACTTCTGCCATTCCGACAGCGGGATGCTGGCGTAGACGTTGATGCCGTGCTCTTCCAGCACCTGCGGGCTTTCGATTCCCCGGTTAAACAGGGAGCGCAGCAGCACACCAACGATAGAGAGCATCAGGCCAAGAATAATGCTGCCGAGAATAATCAGTGCCTTCTTCGGCTTCAGCACGCCAGGCTGGGTGATGGCCGGATCGACAATCCGCACGTCGCCAACGGTGCTCGCTTCGGTGATCTTCAGCTCCTGCTGTTTGTTCAACAGCTGCATATAGACCTGCTGACCAGACTCCACGTCGCGGGTCAGACGCAGGATCTCCTGCTGGGTTTTTGGCATCGCGGTGACGCGGCCATTGAGCTTGGCTTTTTCCTCTTCCAGCGTCTGGCGTTTTTCCAGCAGCGTGCGGTAGGCAGGGTGGCGTTTGGTGTAGAGCTTGGAAATTTCCGCCTCTTTAAAGGTCAGCTCGTTAAGCTGGGCATCGATATTGACCATCGAATCCAGCACCGACTTCGCCTCAAGCGGCAGATCGACAGAATCTTTATCCTGACGGAAGGCGTTGAGCTTGTTCTCGGCTTCGTCCAGATGACCGCGCACTTCCGGGAGCTGTTTCGCCAGGAACTCGAGACTTTTGGACGCCTCTTCCGACTTGCGCTTCACGTTCTGCGCCTGGTAGTTGCGGGTAATGCTGTTGAGAATGTCGCGGATCTTGTCCTTATCTTCCCCGGTAAAGGTCAGACTCAGCACGCCGGTATCTTTCCCGGTTTCGGTGACCGTCAGGTTGCCCTGCAGGTTGTTAATCATCCCCAGCATCGAGAATTTGCTGACGGTGAACTCGCTGCCGGGCTGGGCACGAATGTCGCTGACCATCATGCTCACGCCGTCTTTCTCCAGCATCTCCCCCACCTTGCCGCGGGCGCTAAACCCGGCGTCGCTGGTGAGCTGATACTGGTTTTTATCCAGCACCTCGAGGGTAAAGACCTGGCTGGCCCCCCCGGCGGGCAGCGTAAAGGTGGTTACTTTTACGGTGTCGTTTTGCCGGCCCATCAACCGATCCCAGCCCGCGCCAAACACCGGGAAGGTGTTTTTGCTGACGCCGATGTCGAGATCGAGATCGTCCACGGTTTTACCCAGCACCAGGCGGGACTGGATCAACTCGATTTCCGCCTGCGAGGCGGGCGGCTTGTTCGCCAGCGCCGAACCGATGTCCTGCACCAGAGAACTGCCGCTATTCTGCTCAATTTGCACCAGCGCGTCGGCGCTGTAGATTGGGGTGGCGAAGAGGGTGTAAATCACTGCCGCCACGGCAAACACTGCGGTGATACCCAGCACCCACCAGCGCGCCTCTACCACGGTGCCGATCAGGCGACCAATATCAATTTCATCACTGCCCGCACTCGGGGTGGAAGAAGGTTTTACGTTTGCTGTCATTATTATCCCTGCTGAACGTTCAGTGCCTGTGCCCACTGGCGGGCAGACTGGTCGAGTAAGGTGTAAACCGCCTCAAACGCTTCATGACTTTTGCGATACGGATCGGGGATCTCACGCTCGTTATCCCAGTGTCCAAACAACATCACCTTGCCACGCATCTCCGGTGCGATATCGCACAGGGCGTGGATGTGGCGTTTTTCCATGGCCAGGATCAGGTCATAGTCGCGGCACAGGCTGGCTGACACCTGACGGGCGCAATGCCCGTCGAGCGAAAGCTGATGCTCTGCCGCAACCTGACTTGCCCGTGCATCGGCCCCTTTACCCACCAGCGCGCCCAGCCCGGCTGACGCGACGGTCAGCTGTGGCTGGTACTGCTTCAAAAGCCGCTCAGCGGTAGGGGAACGGCAGATGTTCCCCACACAAACCACCAGAATTTTGTTAAACATCGTTATCACCAGTTGTGGTACTGATGTACCGTGTCGGTCATGGTATGGATATTGTTGATGGTCGGCATCAGCTGGTTCATCACACGGTTCCAGCGCGTTATCGGCGCGGTGGTGACGTACACCACGTCATACGGCTGGAGGCGGAAGCCGGTTGCCATCACCAGCGAAGTGGCATCAGACATATCCAGCTGGTAGACGTTGGCAATCTTGCCCTTCGCACTGTTTCCTGTAATCGGACGGATCACGAAGATACCGCTGGCGTCGGAGGTGCTCATATCCAGCCCTTCTGCGTTGCCCAGCGCTTCGGTCAGGGTCATACCGCTGAAGTCCATCTTGAGGGTGCTCTGTTTCTTCACTTCACCCATCACGAACACTTTCAGATCGTCATTACGCGGAACATACAGGATGTCACTCGGATAGAGCAGACGGTTCTGGCTCAGATCGCCGTTCTGCATCAGCGCCTGCAGGGAGATACGCTCCTCTTTGCCTTTATGGGTCAGCACCGCATTGCGCCAGTCGGCGCCATCGGTCAGCCCGCCCGCGGCGTTGATGGCGTCAAGCACCGTCAGCGGCACGTTGGTGATTGGCTGCTGGCCGGATTTATTGACCTGGCCGGAGACATAGACTTTCTGCGAACGGAATGCGGCGATATTAACGTCCACCTGCGGGTCAGCGATGTACTGCGCTAAACGGCCGGTAATATCACTACGGATCTGGGAAAGCGTTTTACCGACAACACGGATTTTGCCGACATAGGGATAAAACATGGTGCCATCTGCCTGAACCCAGTTGCCGGTATCGCTGGAGCTACGATACTGCCCCGCCGGGGTGGTCAGCTCCGGGTGATCCCAGACGGTGACGTTGATGACATCCCCAGGCCCCACGCGGTACTGGTAGTTGGCGATCTCCTGGTCGAGGCTGTCGTTAGGTCGCGCTACAACCGGGCGAGGGCGTAATTGTTCAACCAGCTGCGGGGTCATTGGATAAACATTCACCATGCGGTTGATATCAAAATCAGCATCCTGCTGTTTAATCACATCCTTGCCCGATGATGACATATTGCTGCCGGGAAAGACCGTACAACCACTCATCAAGGTCACAGACACCAATAATGGCATCAATTTCATTTTGGATTTCATCATTGATTATTTATCACTATGGAAGAGTAATTATCCTGTGCATTTAAATAAGCGCGGAGGCGTATTACTTTTAGCATGCAGTCATTAAAAGTGAAATATAACTGGCATCAGTCCTAAAAGAGGCTTATTTGCATTCAGACTATTGACAGAATAATCGAGGCTGATTAACACGCTTTCAGGCACGCTACCGCCCTTGGCTTTCAGTTACCAATCTACTGTTTAAACAGTAAGTTATGAGTAAACACCCTCTTTTGATGTTGCATAACGTAAAATATAAAAGGCAGGATAATTCCGAACCCGATATAAGTTTTTCACGTCATTAAACCGACACAGAAATAGCATCAAAAAGACAGCGCCATTTAATGCTGAAAGAATTGTTGCAGCTAACGGAATAGCAGGCAAGGAAACATCAACGAAGGCGTGGCTTTTAAGATTAGTATTAACGCCGACATTTCTGCGTTTTTAGGAATAGCTTTATATTGACTTTATTAAACAACAATCATTAGCCTGCGATATTTCTTATTTTTCGTTAATCCAGACTAATCGCAATATTAACCCACTATGTGCAAGGTTTATTTCCGGCGGATTCAGGAAAATCTATGCAGATAAATGCCCGGCTGGCATTGCATTTTTCAGGCGAAGTATCCATGATCGAAATGTGACAATTGTCATATAACGAAAGGTATTACGCACACTATGGAATGGATAGCAGATCCATCAATATGGGCCGGGCTGGTCACCCTTGTGGTGCTGGAACTTGTGCTCGGTATCGACAACCTGGTCTTTATTGCTATTCTCGCCGAAAAATTGCCCCCAGCTCAGCGCGACCGCGCCCGCATTACCGGCCTGTTAATGGCGATGGTGATGCGCCTGCTGCTGTTGGCCTCTATCTCCTGGCTGGTGACGCTCACCCGCCCGCTGTTTACCGTCCACGGTTTTGGCTTCAGCGCCCGCGACCTGATCATGCTGTTTGGTGGCTTCTTCCTGATTTTCAAAGCCACCGTGGAACTCAACGAAAGGCTGGAAGGCAAGGATAGCGAGAACCCCACCCAGAGGCGCGGCGCCAAATTCTGGGCCGTGGTGGCACAAATCGTGGTGCTGGACGCCGTCTTCTCACTGGATTCGGTCATTACCGCCGTGGGGATGGTCGATCACCTGGGTGTGATGATGGCCGCGGTGATTATCGCCATCGCGCTTATGGTCATGGCCAGCAAGGCACTCACACGCTTTGTTAATGACCACCCGACGATTGTCATTTTATGCCTGAGCTTCCTGCTGATGATCGGCTTCAGTCTGGTGGCAGACGGTTTTGGCTTCCATATTCCAAAAGGGTATCTCTACGCCGCGATTGGCTTCTCGGTCATTATCGAGGCCCTGAACCAGCTGGCGATTTTTAACCGCCGCCGTTTCCTCTCCGCCAACCAAACGCTGCGCCAGCGCACCGCCGACACGGTTATTCGCCTGCTGAGCGGTAAAAAGGAGGATGCCGAACTGGATGCGCAGGCCGCCTCGCTGCTTGCTGACCACGACGACAGCCCGATCTTTGCCCCGCAGGAGCGACGGATGATTGAGCGGGTGCTGCATCTTAACCAGCGTTCCGTCAGCAGCATCATGACCTCGCGCCACGATATTGAACATATCGACCTGAACACACCGGAGAGCACCATCCGTGCGCTGCTGGATAAAAACCAGCACACCCGCATCGTGGTCACCGGCGGCGAGCAGGAGGAGGAGTTGCTGGGCGTGGTGCACGTTATCGACCTGCTCAATCAGCAGCTACGCGGCGAGCCGCTCAACCTGCGGGTGCTGATCCGCCAGCCGCTGGTGTTCCCGGAAGTGCTACCGCTGTTGCAGGCGCTGGAACAGTTCCGCAATGCGCGTACCCATTTTGCCTTTGTGGTGGATGAGTTTGGTTCTGTGGAGGGGATCGTGACGCTCAGCGACGTGATGGAGACCATCGCCGGTAACCTGCCGAACGAGGTGGAAGAGATCGACGCCCGGCACGATATTCAGAAGAATGCCGACGGCAGCTGGACCGCCAACGGCCATATGCCGCTGGAAGATCTTGTGCAATATGTTCCGCTACCGCTGGACGATAAGCGCGAATATCACACCATTGCCGGGCTGTTGATGGAGTACCTGCAACGGATCCCGCAGCCGGGCGAAGAGGTACAGGTCGGGGATTATGCGCTGAAAACCCTGGAGGTAGAAAACCACCGGGTGCAGAAGGTGCAGTTGATTCCGCTGATGTCGCAGGATGATGTGGATTACGAGGTGTGATGGAACTTCGCCCCTCACCCTAACCCTCTCCCCCAAGGGGAGAGGGGACAGTCTGGTGCGGTCTTATAAACCGAACTCTATCTTCATTTCTTTCTCTCCACTGGGGGGGAAGGAACAGTCCGGGACGGTCTTATAGACTGAACTCTATTTTCATTTCTTCCTCTTCCTTGGGGAAGAAGGAACAGTCTGGGGGGGCTTATAGACTGAGCGCTCTCTCCTCATGGGGGAGAGGGAACAGCCTGGGGCGGTCTTATAGACTGAACGCGATCGGCTTTTCTCCCTCTCCCCTGGGAGAGAAGAAACAGCCTGGTGCGGTCTTATAGACTGAACGCGATCCTCTTTTCTCCCTCTCCGCTAGAGGGAAGGAACAGTTTGGTGCGGTCTTATAGACTGAACGCGATCGGCTTTTCTCCCTTTCCCCTGGAGGGAAAGGAACAGTCTGGTGCGGTCTTATAGACTGAACGCGATCGACTTTTCCCCCTTTCCCCTGGGAGGGAAGGAATAGTCCGGTGCGGTCTTATAGACTGAATGCGATCGGCTTTTCTCCCTTTCCCCTGGGGGGAGAAGGAACAGTCTGGGGCGGTCTTATAGACCGAACGCGATCGGCTTTTCTCCCTCTCCCCTATGGGGAGAGGGCGGGGTGAGGGGAAATACTACTGAAGCTTTTCCAGCAACTTCTTCACATCTTTACCGTTTTGCGAATCTTTATTCTTATCCGCCCAACCGCTCAGACGACGTTTCGCTTCGTCCTGAAGATGTTTACGCAGCAGTTGATCCACCTGCAGGCTGTAGTTCAGCGCCTGCCAGTTACCGTAGACGTTAAGCGGGATCGGCGTCGTTTTCAGGAAATCGATCAGTCGGCTTTCACCGAGCCAGCCCTCCAGCACGCGGATTTTGAAGCGGGTATCAGCCGTTTCTTTGATCAGATCCAACGTGCCGTTCCCTTCAAGCATCAGCATCGGTGATGCGCCCTGCATATCATCCAGCGTCACCTGGCCCTCGTCGAGGCTCAGGTCGGTGACAAAGCTATCCAGTCGGGTCGCGTTATCAACGTTCTCTTTCACCTTCACGTTGCTGCTGCGCTCTACCGCCTGCTGCACCAGCTGCTGGAAGTTAAGCCCTTCCATGCGGGTGTTACGCATTTCCAGATGGGCCTGGCCCCGCCAGTACTGACGGAAGGCGTCGGCATCAATCTTGCTGCCGGAGAAATCACCTGCCATGGTCAGGCTGCCGGTCAGCGAAATCGGGTAGTTAAAGGCCTTCAGAATGGTGCCGATCTCAATGTTGTCCAGACGCGGCTGGAAAGAGGACCGGGCGACAGCTTTACGTACATCGAGCGTGCCGGGTAAGGAGAGATGCCCCTCCCCCATCTTACCGCTCAGCTCAGCGATGGTCAGAAGGCCATTTTTGTTGGTCATCTGGCTGGTGACCTGGGTGAAGTCCATACCCCGCCAGTGTACGCTGTTGGCTTTCAGCAGAATATCGGCGCTAAATCCGCGCAGGCCGTTGTAATCGGGCTGCTCCAGACTGGAGGCGATCACTGGCCGCTGGGGTTTAGCCTGGGCTTGCCCCTGCTGCTGCACCACCTCGCCCCTGGCGGCTGGGGCGGCCTGTGCCGGGAGCAGGTTTTCCAGATTAAGCTTGTCGAACTGCAGATTCATGTTCCACTGCGGTTCGCTGCCAAGGATCACGCTAGCCTGGCCGGTCAGCGTGCTGTCATTGGCCTGTAAATTAAGTTGTTTGAGTTCGAGCTGTTTCTGCTCTTCACGCCACTGCGCCTGCAGGGTGCCCTGCCCGCTAATGCCCTGAGAAGGCAGATCGACGCCGGTCAGTTGCCAGCTCAGCTGCTGGATGTCGGCGCTCAACAGGTGCGGATAGTCAGAGGCATTCACCTGTGCGGCGAGGGAGAGGGTCAGATCGCGCTGATTGCGGTTAACGCGGCCGCTAAAGTCGATCTTACCTTTGTGATGTTCATCCTGCTCCATCTGCAGGTTGATATTGCGTACCGTGACCTGCTCATCACCCTCGTGCTGGAACACCAGCAGGCTGTCAGCCACCTTCAGGCGACCAATATCGAATGACCAGCCGGTATCTTCCGCTTTGTCCGGGAGGGTGTTTTCACGCGGGGCGACCGGCGCATCGGCGTTACGCACCGCTTCTGACTGCGGGGTCAGCTGGATGACAGCCCCTTTGAGCATCACCTGATTAACCTGCAGCTGATGTGAAAACAGCGGCATCAGCGCCACGTCAAGGCGCATATTGTCGGCGGCAACCAGCGGCACAGAAGCCCCCGGTGCGGTAAGCGACATGCGCCCGGACAGGATGCTGAGCTGCGGCCAGACGTGCCAGCGCAGTGGCCCCTCCAGCTTCAGCGTGTAACCGCTACGAGCCTCGACCTGACGCACCATGTAGGTGCGAAAGTCATTGGGATTGACCAGCAGAACCAACGCTGACAGGCCCGCAACCAGCACCACCAGCAAAATCATCAGCGTTGTAAGAACTCTTCTCATGGCTTCCTCAATGGACCGGATTTAAGCTCAATCTTTATCAATACGGCTCGCGACCGCACCCTGCTGGTCGCGATATTTTGCGTCCTGACGGGCGTTATACGGACGTGCCGCCGGGCCGGTTAACGGCTCAAAACTCAACGCGCCGATCATCATACCCGGGCGCAGCGCCAGCGGCAGTTTACCCGCGTTGAAAAACTCCAGAACGATTCGCCCGGACCAGCCTGGATCGATACGGTGCGCGGTCACGTGCACCATCAGCCCCAGACGCGCCAGAGAGGAGCGCCCGTCGAGCCAGCCCACCAGATCCGCAGGCAGCGTAATCGACTCAAACGTGACCGCCAGCGCCAGTTCACCCGGGTGCAGGTAAAACGCTTCGCCGTCGGCCAGCACGATCTCATCGCTCATCACCCGATCGAGCGCCGCGCTGACTTCATCTTTCGGCCCGCTCAGGTCGATAAATGGCGCGGTATGACCGCTAAAGGTACGAAACTTATTACCCAGACGCACATCGACAGTAACGCCGTTAATCCGCTCAACGGGCGGGCGCGGGGTGATGGTCAGACGGCCTTCGTCCAGCCAGGCTTCAATATCTCGGTCACAAAGACGCATGCCACTTTCTCCTTTCGTGCATCGCACCCTCAGGCCAATAAAGCCGGAGGGTGAACCCGATTATCTTTGAACGGTACACAATTCGCGTGTGTTATTCAAAAAACTGGCTAATTTTCGCTTTCAGAATATCAATGGCAATGCGGTTTTTGCCCCCGCGCGGCACGATGATATCGGCATACTGTTTGGAAGGCTCAATGAACTGCAGGAACATTGGGCGTACCGTTTTCTGGTACTGCGCCATCACCGAATCCATGGAGCGGCCACGTTCGTTCACGTCGCGTTTGATGCGGCGCATCAGGCAGATATCCAGCGGCGTATCGACAAAAATCGAGAAATTCATCGATTCACGCAGACGGGCGTCGGTCAGCAACAGGATCCCTTCGAGGATGATGACCTTCTTCGGAGCAATGCGAACGGTTTCCTGCAGACGGGTATGTTCAACATAGCTATACACCGGCAGCTCAATGGCGGTGCCGTTCTTCAGGGCCTGGAGGTGTTGGAATAACAGGCTGTGATCCATCGCGCTCGGATGGTCGTAATTGGTCTTAACACGTTCTTCCATCGACAGATGGCTTTGATCTTTGTAGTAACTGTCTTCTGGAATGACACCGATGTGCTCATCACCGACCTGTTCACGTAATTCACGGTAAAGCGTACTGGCAATGAGACTTTTACCTGAAGCCGATGCGCCGGCGATGCCTATAATGACGCACTGATGAGACTTATCAGTCATAAATTTTTGCGACCTGAGTAACCTGGATGTAAGGAAGGACGACGCCTGAGCGTCAAACGCGGCAATTATAGGGATTTAACGGGCCTGATACCAGTCGAATAGAAATGTTATGCGAGACGCGTTCAAAGACCATACTGATCGCCCTGACATAAATTTAACTGCTTACTTTTCCAGCGCTAAAGATGAATTTTTTGCAGGATAAGTATTTAATAACACTGTGATGTCAATTTATGAGCGCATACCATATTAATTGTAAATTGTTTGTACTAGCATGGTTCAAATTAGAAATGAACTCGTCCGGGGTTGGCTCCTGGCGGCATGGCGTCTTCGGATAAAGCGGTAATGAAAAAAAAATACCAGCGCGTTTTGGTAACTACGCCACATCCTCTACTACGGCTTGTCAGTCTTGGTCTGGTTACCTTCATTTTCACCCTTTTCTCGCTTGAATTAACGCGTTTCGGAACATTTCTGGCACCTTTATGGTTCCCGACCTCCATTATGATGGTGGCGTTTTACCGCCACGCCGGGAAGATGTGGCCTGGGATCGCCCTCGCCTGCACCCTCGGTAACATCTTATCCTCCTGGTTGATTTTCTCGTGGGCGTCGATCAACTTCTGGTACGCCGGCATCAACGTCCTTGAGGCCTTTGTCGGGGCCTTGCTGCTGCGAAAACTGCTGCCCAGCTACAATCCGCTGCAGGATCTGGGGGACTGGATCCGTCTGGCCATTGGCAGCGCGGTGATCCCTCCCCTGCTGGGCGGCGTGATGATTTATCTGCTGGTGCCGAGCGACGAGCCGCTGCGCAGTTTTCTGGTCTGGGTGCTGTCGGAGTCCATCGGCTCGCTGGCGCTGGTGCCTTTAGGCCTGCTGTTCAAACCGCACTATCTTTTGCGTCACCGTAATCCCCGCCTGTTGTTCGAAACGCTGCTCACCATGGCAGTTACGCTGCTGCTGAGTTGGATTTCCCTGCATTTTCTGCCGTGGCCGTTTACGGCAATTATCGTTCTGCTGA
This sequence comes from Leclercia sp. GLN_9, assembly GCF_043105735.1. Classification (NCBI taxonomy): domain Bacteria; kingdom Pseudomonadati; phylum Pseudomonadota; class Gammaproteobacteria; order Enterobacterales; family Enterobacteriaceae; genus Leclercia; species Leclercia sp. GLN_9. The sequence goes on along the minus strand of NZ_JBICLV010000017.1, from coordinate 151,038 downwards.
TGTGGAGCGCCGTGCGTCTGCCGCGCCTGGAAGCCTTCCTGGTCTTCCTCGTCACAGTGATGATGGTGTCGTTGATGATTGCCAAAAACCCCACTCCGCTGGTCACGCAGAACGCCAGCGTGATGGTCAATGCCCCCTGGCTGCCATTCCTGATGATGCTGTTGCCCGCCAACATCATGACCATGGTGATGTACGCGTTTCGCGCAGAGCGTAAGCACATTACCGAGAGCGAAGAGCGTTTCCGTAATGCAATGGAGTATTCCGTTATCGGCATGGCGCTGGTCAGCACCGACGGACAGTGGCTGCAGGCCAACAAGGCTCTGTGTCAGTTCCTCGGCTACACCCAGGCAGAGCTGCGTTCCCTTAACTTCCAGCAATTAACCTGGCCGGAAGATCTGGAAAGCGATCTGGCGCAGTTGGACCAGCTGTTAAAAGGCGAAATCAACAGCTACTCGCTGGAAAAACGCTACTACACCCGTAATGGCGAGGTGGTGTGGGCGCTGCTGGCGGTGTCGCTGGTGCGTCATGCTGACGGTACGCCGCTCTACTATATCGCCCAGATCGAAGACATTAACGATCTCAAGCATACCGAATGGGTTAATAAGCGCCTGATGGAGCGTATTACCCTGGCTAACGAAGCAGGCGGCATCGGTATCTGGGAGTGGGACGTCAAACCTAACGTCATCAGCTGGGACAAACGCATGTTCGAGCTGTATGAAGTGCCTGCCCACGTTAAACCTACCTGGCAGCTGTGGCACGAATGCATGTTGCCGGAAGATCGCGCTCTGGCCGAACAGGTGGTGCGCGATTCGCTGGCGGCCCGCATCCCGTTTAAACTGGAGTTTCGTATCCGGGTGAAAGACGGCATTCGCCATATCCGCGCCCTGGCGAACCGGGTGCTGAATAAACAGGGTGAAGTGGAACGTCTGCTCGGCATTAATATGGACATGACCGAGGTCAAGGAGCTGAATGAGGCGCTATTCCAGGAAAAAGAGCGTCTGCATATTACCCTCGACTCCATCGGTGAAGCGGTGCTCTGTACCGACGTGAACATGAACGTCACCTTTATGAACCCGGTAGCGGAGAAGATGAGCGGCTGGCTGCAGCAGGATGCGTTGTCGCAACCGATCCTTTCGGTGCTGCATATTACCTTCGGGGATAATGGCCCGCTGATGGAAAACATTCACAGCGGTGATATGTCCCGCAGCGACATCGAACAGGATGTGGTGCTGCACAGCCGCAACGGCGGCAGCTACGATATCCACTACAGCATTACGCCGCTGAGCACCCTCGACGGGCAAAACATTGGCTCGGTGCTGGTCATTCAGGACGTCACCGAATCGCGCAAAATGTTGCGCGAGCTGAGCTACAACGCCTCTCACGATGCCTTAACCCACCTCGCGAACCGCGTCAGCTTTGAGGCCTGTCTCAAGCGGATGCTGCTCACCGTGCAGGATACCCGTCAGCGTCACGCCCTGGTATTTATCGATCTGGACCGCTTTAAGGCAGTCAACGACACCGCAGGCCACGCGGCGGGGGATGCGCTGCTGCGGGAACTGTCGTCGCTGATGCTCAGCATGCTGCGCTCCACCGACATGCTGGCGCGTCTCGGCGGGGATGAGTTCGGCCTGCTGCTGCCAGACTGCAACACCGAAAGCGCGCGCTACATTGCCGGTCGCATCATTGACGCAATCAACGATTATCACTTTATGTGGGAAGGTCGCCTGCACCGGATTGGCGCCAGCGCCGGGATCACCCAGATTGACGAGCGCAACAACCAGGCCTCAGAGGTCATGTCCCAGGCCGATATCGCCTGCTACTCCTCCAAAAACAACGGTCGTGGCGTAGTGACGGTGTATGAACCGCAACAGGAACGGACGCTCGAGGCAGGTACCATCTCTCTCGACGAGCAGTGGCACATGATCAAAGACAATCATCTGTTGATGATCGCCCGTAGCGTCGCTTCGCCGCGGATACCGGAAAGCAGCACCTTCTGGATGCTGGCCCTGCGTCTGTGGACCAACGACGGCGAGATGCTGGAGGAGCAGGCCTTCCGGGCGGGGCTGGCAGAGCCTGAACTGATTCACGCCCTCGACAGACGCATCCTGCAGGAATTTTTCCGCAATTTCGCCACGCCATTGACCAGCAAAGGCACCGGGGTCGCCCTGCCGCTGTCAACCGCCGGTCTTGCCAGCGCCACGCTGGTGGATGAACTGCTGGAGATGCTGCGGGCCAGTCCACTGCAGCCGCGACTGCTGCATCTGGTGGTGAACGTTAGCGTGCTGGCGCTGGAGGATGAGCACACCCGCAACAACCTGGACAAACTGCGTCAGGCCGGATGCCGCATTATCCTGAGCCATGTGGGCCGCGATATGGAGGTGTTCAACCACCTGAGCGCGCAGATGGCCGATTATCTGCTCCTCGATCCCGATCTGGTGGTTAACGTCCACGCCAACCTGATGGATGAGATGCTGGTGACCATCATCCAGGGCCATGCCCGCCGCCTGGGCATCAAGACCATTGCCGGACCGAGCAACCAACCGATCATGATGGATACGCTCTCGGGCATTGGCATCGACTATATCTTCGGCAACACCATCGGTGAGCCGCAGCCGCTGGAACTCCTGCTAAATACCAGTTATTTCGCCATCAACTGACGGCGTCCAGCCGTCGGTATACCAGATGTGCAGCAGGGCGTACGAGCGCCACGGCTGCCAGCGTTCAGCATAGCGACGGATTTGCGCCGGGGTCATCCCGGCAAAACGCTGCTTGATGAGATAATCATCCGCCAGAAAGACATCTTTTGCCTGCCAGCCGCGCAGGGCAAAGTAGTTCGCCGTCCAGCGACCGATACCCGGCCGGGTCTGCAATGCTTTTATCGCGCTGTCGATATCATCCGGTGTCTCCGACGGGAAATCCCCCGCCACCACCGACTGCGCCAGATGAATCAGGGATTCCGCGCGTTTCAGCGGCATGCCCAGCGCTTTCAGCGCCAGCGGATCGGCACCCGCCACCGCGGCAGGCTCCGGGAAACAGCGGTAGCCCGGTGCTTCAGGCAGCGGTTCGCCGCAGAGCGCCACCAGCTTGCCCGTCAGCTTTGCCGCCATCGCCACGCTGACCAGTTGCCCAAGAATGGCGCGCACGCCCTGCTCCCAGGTATCTACCGATCCCGGCAGACGCAGGCCCGGCCGCGCCGCCCCAAGGGTGCCGAGCGCTGTGGCTATCTGCTGTGGATCGCAGTGCAGATCGAACAGGCGGGTGATGCGCGCCAGGCAGAGATCGGCAATCGGCAACAGCCCGTCGCTGAGCACCACCTGCAGCGTGCCCGCCTGCGGCTGCGGCGTGACGTGAATGAGTCCCCGATAGCCCTGGCAGGCAAAGCTGCGGGTGTAGTCGGTGGGGGTCACGATTTCAATCCCGGCCACCGCACGGTCGCCAAGAAATTTCAACATCCATTGCCAGTCGTAGGGCGGCTGCCAGGTCAGAGTAAACATCGTTGCTCCTTTTTTTGTCCTGACACAGCATAAACGGAGTTGAGGGGTTGCGCCTTGCTTTCATATTCCAGTTGTCGCCAGCCTGACATTTCGCTAAAGTCTCGCCCCTTCTCAATGGCATGGGGACGCTGACGTGTTTATCGGATTTGACTATGGCACCGCCAACTGCTCAGTAGCAGTAATGCAAAACGGGCAGCCGCAGCTGCTGAAAATGGAAAATAACAGCACGCTGCTGCCGTCGATGCTCTGCGCACCGACGCGTGAAGCGGTGAGCGAATGGCTGTACCGCCATCATCAGGTTCCGGCTACCGGCACGGAAACCCAGGCGCTGCTGCGCCGCGCGGTCAATTTTAACCGCGACGAAGATATCGACGTTACCCCGGGCAGCGTGCAGTTTGGCCTGTCGTCGCTGGGTCACTACATTGAGGATCCCGAAGAGGTCTACTTCGTTAAGTCACCGAAATCCTTCCTCGGTGCCAGCGGTCTGAAACCGCAGCAGGTGGCGCTGTTTGAAGATCTGGTCTGCGCCATGATGCTGCATATTCGCCAGCAGGCGCAGTCCCAGCTGACGGAGGAGATCACCCAGGCGGTGATTGGCCGTCCGATCAACTTCCAGGGGCTGGGGGGCGATGAAGCGAACCAGCAGGCACAGGGGATCCTTGAGCGCGCCGCACAGCGCGCCGGGTTCCGTGACGTAGTGTTCCAGTACGAGCCGGTTGCCGCCGGGCTGGATTTTGAAGCGACCCTGAACAGTGAAAAACGGGTGCTGGTCGTGGATATCGGTGGCGGGACCACTGACTGCTCGCTGCTGCTGATGGGGCCGCAATGGCATGAGCGTCGCGATCGCGAAACCAGCCTGCTGGGGCACAGCGGCTGCCGTATCGGCGGTAACGACCTGGACATCGCCCTGGCCTTCAGAAGCCTGATGCCCCTGCTGGGCATGGGTGGACAAACCGCGAAGGGCACCGCCCTGCCAATACTGCCGTGGTGGAACGCCGTGGCGATCAACGATGTACCGGCGCAAAGCGATTTCTACAGCGTCGCCAACGGGCGTTTTCTTAACGATCTGGTGCGCGATGCCCAGGACGGCGAGAAAGTGGCGCTGCTGCATAAAGTGTGGCGTCAGCGCCTGAGCTATCGGATGGTGCGCAGCGCGGAAGAGAGCAAAATTGCCCTCTCCGGGGCCGCAGAGCACGCCGTGACGCTGCCGTTTATCAGCGAGGAGCTGGCGACCGCTATCAGCCAGCAGGGGCTGGAAGCGGCGCTGTCGCAGCCCTTACAGCGCATCCTTGAGCAGGTGCAACTGGCGCTGGATAACGGCAACGAAAAGCCGGACGTGATCTACCTGACCGGCGGTAGTGCCCGCTCACCGCTGATCAAAAAAGCGCTGGCGCAGCAGCTGCCGGGCATCCCTATTGCTGGCGGCGATGACTTTGGCTCGGTGACGGCAGGTTTAGCCCGCTGGGCACAGGTCGTTTTCAGCTAGTCTTGACAGGCCGGGCGGCGCTTCGCTTGCCCGGCCTGCTGCTGTAGCAAGCGCGCAGCAACGATCCGGCATCCAGACCGGTACCATTCAGACAATTCCAGACAGTCTTCCATATTTCCTCCATTTTTCTGCTTCATTGCCTCACTAAACTAGTATTATTTTCTGCACAGTTTCAGGATGAGTACGTATAACGATGAAAGGCCGCAATAAATCCCGCTGGGTAATCGCCGCTGGCATCATTGTGGTGGCCCTTGCCGCCGCGTGGTACTGGCATCAACAGTCTTCGGCCCCTACCGGTGCGTCCAGCCAGGCGCAGCGCCCGACAGGCGGTGGACGCCATGGAATGCGCGGCGGGGCGCTGGCCCCGGTGCAGGCCGCGACCGCAGAAAGTAAATCCGTGCCGCGCTACCTCTCCGGGCTGGGCACCATTACCGCCGCCAACACCGTTACCGTGCGCAGCCGCGTCGACGGGCAGCTGATCGCCCTGCACTTCCAGGAAGGACAGCAGGTGAAAGCTGGCGATCTGCTGGCTGAAATCGACCCCAGCCAGTTCAAGGTAGCGCTGGCCCAGGCGCAGGGACAGCTGGCGAAAGACACCGCCACCCTCGCCAATGCCCGCCGCGATTTGGCCCGCTATCAGCAACTGGTGAAAACTAATCTCGTCTCCCGTCAGGAGCTGGATGCCCAACAGGCACTGGTGAGTGAAAGCCTGGGCACAATTAAAGCGGACCAGGCCGCCGTTGCCAGCGCCCAGCTGCAGCTCGACTGGAGCCGCATCACCGCCCCTATCGACGGGCGCGTGGGGTTAAAGCAGGTGGATATCGGCAATCAGATCTCCAGTGGGGATACCACCGGGATCGTGGTACTCACCCAGACCCACCCTATCGACCTGATATTCACCCTGCCGGAGAGCGATATCGCCACCGTGATCCAGGCGCAGAAAGCCGGTAAGGCCTTAACCGTGGAGGCCTGGGATCGGGCCAACAAGCAGAAGCTGAGCGACGGCACCCTGCTGAGCCTCGATAACCAGATCGACACCACCACCGGCACCATCAAGCTGAAAGCGCGCTTCAACAATCAGGACGATGCCCTGTTCCCGAACCAGTTTGTCAATGCCCGGATGCTGGTCGCCACCGAAGAGAATGCCGTGGTGATCCCGACGGCTGCGCTGCAGATGGGCAACGAAGGCAACTTTGTCTGGGTGCTGAACAGCGACAACAACGTCAGCAAACATCGGGTTAAAGCGGGCATTCAGGACAGCCAGAGCGTGGTGATTGCCGCCGGACTGTCGGCAGGCGATCGCGTGGTAACTGATGGCATCGACCGTCTGACCGAAGGGGCAAAAGTGGAAGTGGTGGAAGCCCACAGCGACACCGCTACCCAGCCGGCGAAACGTGAACATAAATCACAGGGAGCGACCTCCTGATGCAGGTGATGCCCCCGAGTTCTACAGGCGGGCCGTCACGTCTGTTTATCCTGCGCCCTGTCGCCACGACGCTGCTGATGGTGGCGATCCTGCTGGCAGGGATTATCGGCTACCGCTTCCTGCCCGTATCCGCCCTGCCGGAAGTGGATTACCCCACCATTCAGGTTGTAACCCTCTACCCTGGCGCCAGCCCGGATGTGGTGACCTCGGCCATTACCGCTCCGCTGGAGCGCCAGTTTGGCCAGATGTCGGGCCTGAAGCAGATGTCCTCCCAAAGCGCGGGCGGCGCGTCGGTGGTGACGTTGCAGTTCCAGCTCAGCCTGTCACTGGATGTTGCCGAGCAGGAGGTGCAGGCCGCGATCAACGCCGCCACTAACCTGCTGCCCTCCGACCTGCCTAACCCGCCGGTCTACAGCAAAGTGAACCCGGCGGATCCGCCGATCATGACCCTTGCCGTCACCTCCTCCGCCATGCCGATGACCCAGGTCGAAGACATGGTGGAAACCCGCGTGGCGCAGAAGATTTCTCAGGTTTCCGGCGTCGGGCTGGTCACGCTTTCCGGCGGCCAGCGTCCGGCGGTGCGTGTCAAACTGAATGCCCAGGCGATCGCCTCCCTCGGGCTGACCAGCGAAACCATCCGCACCGCCATCAGCAACGCCAACGTTAACTCCGCAAAAGGCTCGCTCGATGGCCCAAACCGGGCGGTAACGCTGTCCGCTAACGATCAGATGCAGTCTGCCGACGAATACCGTCAGCTGATTGTGGCGTACCAGAACGGAGCGGCGATCCGCTTAGGGGATGTCGCTACCGTCGAGCAAGGGGCAGAAAACAGCTGGCTCGGGGCGTGGGCCAACAAGCAGCAGGCGATCGTGATGAACGTGCAGCGCCAGCCGGGGGCGAATATCATTGATACCGCCGACAGCATTCGTGCCATGCTGCCAACGCTTATCGACAGCCTGCCGAAATCGGTCAGCGTCAAGGTGCTGTCGGATCGCACCACCAACATTCGCGCCTCGGTCAGCGATACCCAGTTTGAGCTGATGCTGGCGATTGCGCTGGTGGTGATGATCATCTACCTGTTCCTGCGCAACGTTCCGGCGACCATTATTCCCGCCGTGGCGGTGCCACTCTCGCTGGTGGGCACCTTCGCGGTGATGGTGTTCCTCGACTTCTCGATCAACAACCTGACGCTGATGGCCCTGACCATCGCCACCGGCTTTGTGGTGGATGACGCCATCGTGGTGATCGAGAACATCTCCCGCTATATCGAAAAAGGGGAAAAGCCGCTGGCGGCGGCGTTGAAAGGGGCGGGCGAGATCGGCTTCACCATTATCTCCCTCACCTTCTCGCTGATTGCGGTGCTGATCCCGCTGCTGTTTATGGGGGATATCGTCGGGCGTCTGTTCCGTGAGTTTGCCGTCACCCTGGCGGTGGCCATTTTGATCTCGGCGGTGGTGTCCTTGACCCTGACGCCAATGATGTGCGCGCGCATGCTGAGTCATGAATCCTTACGCAAGCAGAACCGTTTTTCCCGCGCCTCGGAACGCATGTTCGAGCGGATTATTGCCGCCTACGGCCGTATGCTGACAAAAGTGCTGAACCACCCCTGGGCCACCCTTGGCGTGGCGCTCGGCACCCTGGCCCTGAGCGTGCTGCTGTGGGTGATGATCCCGAAAGGCTTCTTCCCGATCCAGGATAACGGCATTATCCAGGGTACTCTGCAGGCGCCGCAGTCGGTGTCCTTTGCCAGCATGGCGCAGCGCCAGCAGGCGGTATCGGACGTTATCATGAAGGATCCGGCGGTGGAGAGCCTGACGTCGTTTGTCGGCGTCGATGGCACCAACCCGTCGCTGAACAGCGCCCGCCTGCAGATCAACCTCAAGCCGCTGGACGATCGCGACGATCGGGTTAACAAGGTCATCGAACGACTCCAGCATGCGGTGGCAAAAGTCCCGGGTGTGGCGTTGTATCTGCAGCCCACGCAGGATCTGACCATCGACACCACGGTGAGCCGCACCCAGTATCAATTCACCTTGCAGGCCACCAGCCTGGATGCCCTCAGCACCTGGGTGCCGCAGCTGGTGGATGAACTTAAGCAGCTGCCGCAGCTCTCGGATGTCAGCAGCGACTGGCAGGACAAAGGGCTGGCGGCGTACATCAACGTCGATCGTGACAGCGCCAGCCGTCTGGGGATCTCCATGGCGGATGTGGACAACGCGCTGTACAACGCCTTCGGCCAGCGCCTGATCTCCACCATCTACACCCAGGCCAATCAGTACCGGGTGGTGCTGGAGCACGATACGCGGCAGACGCCAGGCCTGGCAGCCCTTGACTCCGTGCGCCTGACCAGCAGCAGCGGCGGCATTGTGCCCCTGAGCGCCATTGCCAACGTTGAGGAGCGCTATACCCCGCTGGCGGTAAACCATCTGGATCAGTTCCCGTCCACCACCATTTCGTTCAACGTCCCGGATGATTACTCGCTGGGCGAAGCGGTGCAGGCGATTACCGATGCAGAGAAAAACCTCAGCTTCCCGACGGACATCCAGACCAAATTCCAGGGCAGTACGCTCGCCTTCCAGGCGGCACTGGGTAGCACTGTCTGGCTGATTGTCGCCGCAGTGGTGGCGATGTACATCGTGCTGGGGGTGCTGTACGAGAGCTTTATCCACCCGATCACCATTCTCTCTACCCTGCCGACCGCAGGCGTGGGTGCCCTGCTGGCGCTGATGCTGGCGGGCAGCGAGCTGGACGTGATTGCGATCATCGGCATCATCCTGCTGATCGGTATCGTCAAGAAGAACGCCATCATGATGATCGACTTTGCCCTTGCCGCCGAGCGCGAGCAGGGTATGCCGCCGCGGGAGGCCATCTACCAGGCCTGCCTGCTGCGTTTCCGCCCGATCCTGATGACCACTCTCGCCGCGCTGCTCGGCGCCCTGCCGCTGATGCTCAGTACCGGGGTTGGGGCCGAGCTGCGCCGTCCGTTAGGCATCGCCATGGTCGGCGGTCTGCTGGTGAGCCAGGTGTTGACCCTCTTTACCACCCCGGTGATCTACCTGCTGTTTGACCGCCTGGCGCTGTGGAGCAAAAGCCGCTTCCCGAAACGTGAAGAAGAGGAGGCGTAAGTGAAGTTTTTCGCCCTCTTCATTTACCGCCCGGTGGCGACGATTTTAATCTCCCTCGCCATCACCCTGTGCGGCGTGCTGGGCTTCCGGCTGCTGCCGGTGGCCCCGCTGCCGCAGGTGGATTTCCCGGTGATCATGGTCAGCGCCTCGCTGCCCGGTGCCTCGCCGGAAACCATGGCCTCGTCGGTGGCCACGCCGCTGGAGCGCTCGCTCGGGCGTATTGCCGGGGTCAACGAGATGACGTCGAGCAGCTCCCTCGGCAGCACGCGCATCATTCTGGAGTTTAACTTTAACCGCGACATCAACGGCGCGGCGCGCGATGTACAGGCGGCGATCAATGCCGCGCAAAGCCTGCTCCCGAGCGGGATGCCGAGTCGGCCAACCTACCGCAAAGCCAACCCGTCCGATGCGCCCATTATGATCCTGACGCTCACCTCGGACACCTACTCCCAGGGGCAGCTGTACGACTTCGCCTCCACCCAGCTGGCGCAAACCATCGCCCAGATCGACGGCGTGGGGGATGTGGATGTCGGCGGTAGCTCCCTGCCCGCGGTGCGCGTGGGGTTGAACCCGCAGGCGCTGTTTAACCAGGGCGTCTCGCTGGATGACGTGCGCAGCGCCATCAGCAATGCCAACGTGCGTAAACCGCAGGGTTCGGTGGAGGATGACAGCCACCGCTGGCAGATCCAGACCAACGATGAGCTGAAAACCGCGGCGGAATATCAGCCGCTGATCATCCATTACAACAACGGCGCAGCCGTGCGCTTAAGCGATGTGGCGAGCGTCACGGACTCGGTGCAGGACGTGCGCAACGCCGGGATGACCAATGCCAAACCCGCGATTTTGCTGATGATCCGCAAGCTGCCGGAAGCCAACATTATCGAGACGGTCAACAGCATCCGCGCCCGCCTGCCGGGGTTGCAGGAGACCATTCCGGCGGCCATCGATCTGCAGATTGCCCAGGATCGCTCCCCGACCATTCGCGCCTCGCTGGAAGAGGTGGAACAGTCGCTGATCATCTCGGTGGCGCTGGTGATCCTGGTGGTGTTCCTGTTCCTGCGCTCGGGCCGCGCAACGCTAATCCCGGCCGTCGCCGTGCCGGTATCGTTGATTGGGACCTTCGCCGCCATGTACCTGTGCGGTTTTAGCCTCAACAACCTGTCGCTGATGGCGCTGACTATCGCCACCGGCTTTGTAGTAGATGACGCCATCGTGGTGCTGGAGAACATCTCCCGCCACCTCGAAGCGGGAATGAAACCTCTCCAGGCGGCATTGCAGGGCAGCCGGGAGGTAGGCTTTACGGTGCTCTCCATGAGCCTGTCGCTGGTGGCGGTGTTCCTGCCGCTGCTGCTGATGGACGGGCTGCCAGGGCGTCTGTTGCGGGAGTTTGCGGTCACGCTGTCGGTGGCGATCGGTATTTCTCTGCTGGTGTCGTTAACCCTTACCCCGATGATGTGCGGCTGGATGCTCAAGCGCAGCCCGCCCCAGTCGCAGCCGCGCAAAAAAGGCTTTGGCCGGATGCTGATGGCGTTACAGACGAGCTACGGTAAATCGCTGAAATGGGTGCTGAACCACACCCGGATCGTCGGGCTGGTGTTAATTGGCACCATCGCACTTAACGTCTGGATGTACATCACCATCCCCAAAACCTTTTTCCCGGAGCAGGACACCGGGGTATTGATGGGGGGGATACAGGCCGATCAGAGCATCTCCTTCCAGGCCATGCGCGGTAAGTTGCAGGATTTCATGAAGATCATCCGCGAAGACAAGGCCGTGGATAACGTCACCGGCTTTACCGGCGGCTCGCGGGTCAACAGCGGAATGATGTTTATCACTCTCAAGTCGCGCGACCAGCGTAACGAAACCGCCCAGCAGGTGATCGACCGCCTCAGGGTGAAGTTAGCCAAAGAGCCGGGGGCGAACATGTTCCTGGTGGCGGTGCAGGATATCCGCGTCGGTGGCCGTCAGTCGAACGCCAGCTACCAGTACACCCTGCTGTCGGACGATCTTGCCGCACTCAGAGAGTGGGAGCCTAAAATCCGTAAAGCGCTGGCGGCACTGCCGGAGCTGGCAGACGTTAACTCCGACCAACAGGATAACGGCGCGGAGATGGCGCTGACCTACGATCGCGAAACCATGTCACGGCTGGGCATTGATGTGAGCGCCGCCAACAGTCTGCTGAATAACGCCTTCGGCCAGCGCCAGATCTCGACCATCTATCAGCCGATGAACCAGTACAAAGTGGTCATGGAGGTCGATCCGCGCTATACCCAGGACATCAGTGCGCTGGATAAAATGTTCGTGATTAATAACGACGGCAAGGCGATCCCGCTGTCGTACTTTGCCCACTGGCAACCCGCTAACGCGCCGCTGTCGGTGAATCATCAGGGGCTGTCGGCGGCATCGACCGTATCGTTTAACCTGCCGACTGGCAAATCCCTCTCTGAAGCCAGCGAGGCCATCAACCGTGCCATGACCCAGCTTGGCGTGCCCTCAACGGTGCGCGGCAGCTTTGCCGGTACGGCTCAGGTCTTCCAGGAGACGATGAACTCGCAGGTGATATTGATTCTGGCGGCGATTGCCACGGTCTATATCGTGCTCGGGGTTCTGTACGAGAGCTACGTCCATCCGCTGACCATTCTCTCCACCCTGCCCTCGGCGGGCGTAGGGGCGTTGCTGGCGCTGGAGCTGTTTGGCGCGCCGTTCAGCCTGATTGCGTTGATTGGCATTATGCTGTTAATCGGGATCGTGAAGAAGAACGCCATTATGATGGTCGACTTTGCGCTGGAGGCACAGCGCAACGGCAATATGACCCCGCAGGAGGCGATCTTCCAGGCCTGCCTGCTGCGTTTTCGGCCAATCATGATGACCACCCTGGCGGCGCTGTTTGGCGCGCTGCCGCTGGTGATCTCCAGCGGTGATGGCGCAGAGCTGCGTCAGCCGCTGGGCATTACCATTGTCGGTGGGCTGGTGATGAGCCAGCTGTTGACGCTCTACACCACTCCGGTGGTCTATCTGTTCTTTGACCGCTTACGGGTGCGTTTTTCACGTAAACAGAAAGAGACGGTAACCGGCTGATGACTGATCTCCCCGCTAACGTTCGCTGGCAGTTATGGATTGTCGCCTTCGGCTTTTTTATGCAGGCCCTGGATACGACCATTGTTAATACTGCCCTCCCCTCGATGGCGCAAAGCCTGAGGGAGAGTCCGCTGCATATGCATATGGTGATCGTCGCCTATGTGCTGACGGTGGCTGTCATGCTGCCCGCCAGCGGCTGGCTGGCGGATAAGGTGGGGGTGCGTAATATCTTTTGTACCGCCATCGTGCTGTTTACCGCCGGGTCACTCTTCTGCGCCCGGGCAGAGACGCTGAACGAACTGGTGCTATCCCGGGTGTTGCAGGGCGTCGGCGGGGCAATGATGGTGCCAGTCGGCAGGCTGACGGTGTTGAAGATTGTCCCGCGCGCGCAGTACATGGCGGCGATGACCTTCGTCACCCTGCCCGGTCAGGTCGGGCCGCTACTTGGCCCGGCGCTCGGCGGAATGCTGGTGGAGTACGCCTCCTGGCACTGGATCTTCCTGATTAACCTGCCGGTGGGCATTATCGGGGCGATTGCCACCCTCTGGCTGATGCCGAACTACAAAATGCAGACCCGGCGCTTCGATCTGGTGGGCTTTTTCCTGCTGGCGGCGGGAATGGCGACCCTGACCCTGGCGCTGGACGGGCAAAAAGGGCTGGGGATCTCCACGTTATCGCTGGTTGGGCTGGTCGCCATCGGAGTGCTTTCCATTCTGTGGTATCTGTGGCACGCCAGAGGCAACGACCGCGCCCTGTTCAGCCTGACGCTGTTTCAAAATACAACCTACCGTCTGGGGCTGCTCGGCAGCTTTGCCGGACGCATCGGCAGCGGGATGCTGCCGTTTATGACCCCGGTCTTTTTGCAGATTGGCCTCGGCTTTTCGCCGTTCCACGCCGGTCTGATGATGATCCCGATGGTGCTCGGCAGCATGGGGATGAAGCGCATTGTGGTCCAGGTGGTGAACTATTTTGGCTATCGCCGGGTGCTGGTGGCCTCCACGCTGGGGCTGGCGCTGGTGAGCCTGCTGTTTATGGCCGTGGCGCTGCTGGGCTGGTACTACGTTCTGCCGCTGGTACTGTTCTGCCAGGGGATGATCAACTCCATCCGCTTCTCCTCCATGAATACCCTGACGCTGAAAGATCTGCCCGATGAGCAGGCGAGCAGCGGCAACAGCCTGCTGTCGATGATTATGCAGCTGTCGATGAGCGTCGGCGTGACCATCGCCGGGCTGCTGTTGGGCATGTACGGCCAGCATCACCTGACGGCTGACAGCCCGGTGGTCCATCAGGTCTTCCTCTACACCTACCTGAGCATGGCGGTGATTATCGCCCTGCCGGCCATTATTTTCGCCCGGGTCCCGGATGATACCAGTAAGAATGTCGTCATCAGGCGGCGCAAAAGGAGTGAACCATGAAGTTCTGGCGGCCCGGCATTACCGGTAAGCTGTTTCTGGCCATCTTTGCCACCTGTATCGTACTGCTGATCACCATGCACTGGGCAGTGCGGGTGAGCTTTGAGCGTGGCTTTATCGACTACATCAAACACGGTAACGAACAGCGGTTACAGGGCTTAAGCGATGCGCTGGCCGAGCAATACGCCCTGCACGGCAACTGGCGTTTTTTACGCAATAATGACCGGTTTATTTTCCAGATCCTGCGCTCGCTGGAGCACGACACTGACGACGATCGTCCCGGCCCCGGCATGCCGCCCCACGGCTGGCGCACCCAGTTCTGGGTGATCGACCAGGATATGCGGGTGCTGGTGGGGCCGCGTGCTCCGGTGCCGCCGGACGGCACGAAGCGGGCCATTACCGTCAACGGCGCTGCCGTCGGCTGGGTGATCGCCTCCCCGGTCGAGCGGCTGACGCGTAATACCGACATCAACTTCGACCGCCAACAGCGCCAGACCAGTTGGCTGATTGTCGCCCTCTCCACCCTGCTGGCGGCGCTGGCGACCTTCCCGCTGGCGCGTGGCCTGCTGGCCCCGGTTAAACGGCTGGTGGAAGGGACGCATCAACTGGCGGCAGGCGATTTTACCACCCGCGTGGATACCCGCAGCCAGGACGAACTGGGCAAGCTGGCGCAGGACTTTAACCAGCTCGCCAGCACGCTTGAAAAGAACCAGCAGATGCGGCGGGATTTTATGGCCGATATCTCCCACGAACTGCGCACCCCGCTGGCGGTGCTGCGCGGCGAGCTGGAGGCGATCCAGGACGGAGTACGCAAGTTCACCCCGGAGTCCGTCACCTCCCTGCAGGCGGAAGTGGGGACGCTGACCAAGCTGGTGGAGGATCTCCATCAGCTGTCGATGTCCGACGAAGGGGCGCTGGCCTATCAGAAAGCGCCTGTCGATGTGATTAACATTCTGGAAATGGCCAGCGGCGTTTTCCGCGAACGCTTTGCCAGTCGTGACCTTCGCATTGAGCTGTCGCTGCCGGACAACGCGGTGGTGTTTGGCGATCGCGACCGGCTGATGCAGCTTTTCAACAACCTGCTGGAAAACAGCCTGCGCTATACCGACGCGGGGGGCGCGCTGCGTATTTCCGGTAAATGCGAAGATCACCGCTTTGCGCTGACCTTTGCCGACACCGCACCCGGCGTCTCTGACGATCAGCTTCACCGACTGTTTGAGCGTTTTTATCGTACCGAAGGCTCCCGCAACCGCGCCAGCGGCGGATCGGGACTGGGGCTGGCGATCTGCGTTAACATCGTCGAGGCCCACGGGGGCACCCTCCGCGCCGCCCATTCGCCTTTTGGCGGGGTTAGCATTACAGTAGAGCTACCGCTGGAACGCGATTTATCGAGAGAAGTATGACTGAGTTACCCATTGACGAAAATACCCCCCGCATCCTGATCGTGGAGGATGAGCCTAAGCTTGGGCAGTTATTAATCGACTATCTGCGGGCGGCAAGTTATGCCCCGTCGCTTATCAGCCACGGCGACCAGGTTCTGCCGTATGTGCGCCAGACCCCGCCGGACCTGATCCTGCTCGATCTCATGCTGCCCGGCACCGATGGTCTGACCCTGTGTCGCGAAATCCGCCGCTTCTCCGAAGTGCCGATTGTCATGGTGACCGCCAAAATCGAAGAGATTGACCGACTGTTGGGACTGGAGATCGGCGCCGATGATTACATCTGCAAACCCTACAGCCCGCGCGAAGTGGTGGCCCGGGTAAAAACCATTCTGCGCCGCTGCAAACCGCAGCGTGATCTACAGGCGCTGGATGCCGAAAGTCCGTTAATCATCGATGAAGGCCGTTTTCAGGCAAGCTGGCGCAACAAGCTGTTGGATCTGACCCCCGCCGAGTTTCGCCTGCTGAAAACCCTGTCGCACGAGCCGGGCAAGGTTTTCTCTCGCGAGCAACTGCTGAACCATCTGTATGATGACTACCGGGTGGTGACCGATCGTACTATCGACAGCCACATCAAAAACTTGCGGCGCAAGCTGGAATCCCTTGATGCAGAGCAGTCGTTTATTCGCGCAGTTTACGGTGTGGGATATCGCTGGGAAGCGGATGCGTGCCGGATCGGCGCGTGACAGGAAATAAAATGACCCGCTACGGCGGGTGATATGCTCAGGCCGCCTCGGCCAGCCCGTGGGCGGTAATGCTGTAACCCTGCTTTTGCCAGTGCTCAAGCTGCAGACGCTGTTGCGGCGATAACACCGGGCCTGCCCAGACAAGGATGTGCTGGCCGGGGAAGAACTCGGGATGGGGTAACTCCAGCGGTTCAGCAAACACGTTAATGCGCCAGCCACGCTGCGAAAGACGCCACGCCTCCAGCCACAGACGGGTACGGTCCTCCACGCTCCAGCCAATCAATAATGCATCCCGGCCCGCTTTGCTGCGTGACTCGCTCAGGCTGGTGACTGCCTGCTCGATCAGAATGCCGTCCAGCAGGCTGCACATGATACTTGCGGTATTTTGATCGAGACTGAGGTTTTCCCGGACGGGAATAAAAACATGGTCAATCAGGACCTCGACAGCGTGGTGCTGGCAGAATGCGACAATCTGCGCGCGGGACTTACCCGGGCTGACCTGACGCAACATGCCCATCATCTCTTCCTGCAAGGTACGCCAGTCTCCTGGCTCAGGGACTTTGTCCTGATCGAGCAGGGCTTTGACCTTACCGACCGGCACGCCACGCTCAATCCAGCGTTTGATCTCCTCGATACGCAGGATGTCGTCGTCGTCAAATTGTCGATGTCCGCCTTCACTACGCTGCGGTTTTAGCAACCCGTACCGACGCTGCCATGCACGTAGCGTAACGGGATTTATGCCGCAGCGTTCTGCTACATCGCCAATACTGTAAAAGGCCATCGATTCTCCCTGTCTGACCAATAGATTCGTTAACCAAAGTAACGAATCTCACCGGGGTGTACAACTTGTTATATTGTACAACAGAATTGTATCACTGCCCGGTGTGGATCAGTTTCAGAAAGTTTCTTTTAGCTCAGGCCACGCCACAGGCGGGATACCGGCCAGTTCAGGGTGGGCAAACAGGTGTCCCTGGAAGTGAGAAATACCTGCCGATTCGAGCCACATCCACTCTTCCGGTTGCTCGACACCGACCGCAGAGATCAGAATTTCCAAAGCTGTACAACATTTGATGATTGCCAGCACGATGGCCTGACGTGGACCGCTCTTGTGTACGTCGCGGATCAGGTCACGGTTAATCTTAATCCGGTCTGGCTGGAACTGTGCCAACAGCAACAGACCGGCAAAACCGCCACCAAAGTGGTCGATGGTCACGCCGATCCCCGCAGCCTTTAACTCACGCACCGCACCGGTGAATTCATCGAGACGGGAGATGACTTCGTTCTCCGTAAATTCCACCACGATCTGCTCGGGCACCAGCCCGTTGGCCTCTATCTCCTGAATCAGATAGCTCACCGCATCAGGCACGTTGACCAGCGTCATCGGAAGCAGGTTAACAGAGAGGCTCTGCTCTCCCAGCCCCAGCGCGCTGGCCATCGCAAAGGCGACGCTCTTGCTTTTGAGATCGGCTTCGTAGAGTTCATCTCCCACTAACCCCTCAAACCAGTGCCGGGATACCCCGCCATCCGGGGTACGGATAAGGGCCTCCAGTGAGACGATTTCCCGTGCCAGCGGATCGATAATCGGCTGAAACGCAAAGTTGCACACCTCGCTGTAGCGCCGCGACAGCGCACGAACGCTGGGGGCGCCGGTATCAGCAATAAAGTCCCAGTGATCCCCCGAAGGCAGCTCAAAATAGTTCTCTTTTTCACTCTCTTCGACGAAGGTTCTGAAGAACTGCAACGACCTGTCGTTGTAGGTCAACTGGTACTTGGTCGTGCCTTTATCCAGCACGTTTTGCAGCACCTCTTCGCGATCGTATCGTCGTAAATCAAAGAGTTCCATACCGCACTTCCCGAAACGCCGCGCGGGGGAATAGTCACATAGCAGTTCCACCACGTTGTGATGACGCGGGTCTTCGCAGATAGCGCGGTAAATCGCTCTTACGTTTTCCTCGGGTCCTTCAAGCAACTGGAAAAAGAGCTTTCCGTTAAACAGAAGAATGCCGCTGACCCCGGCTTCGCTGTTTTTTTTGTTTGCTGCAACAACCATGTCTTCCAGCACAGTAACCGGTACGTGATCACGAAAGTGACTACGGTAAATGATGGTAGTGAGCATAAGTTTCCAATAGCGGAGGTGAATGAATGTTCACAGTATCAGATGGTTGGCGTTACGTCTTGTTAACCCACACGGGGGTTTTCTCGCCCTTTCTGTATTCCGACAATAACGGTTAAAAACGCCAGGAATGTACAATATTTTCTTCCTTTTTCACCGAATTTTTTATAACTAAATCTTTGATATATATAGTTTAGCACGTAATGATCAAAATATATTTGTTAACTTGTACAATTAGTATGTACAGTATTCACCAGTTAACAAGATATTAACCATTTTAGCTCTGCGGATTTCAGGAGTGACATATGCGCGAGAACGGGTTTGCACCGAATACAGCCAATGCCATTACCCAGTACTTTAATAAAGCTAACCAGCCTTCTCAGCAGGAGACGCTGGGACAAATCGTTGTGGAGCTACTGAGGGAAGGAAAAATCCTCAACCGGAAAGCCATCTGCACCCGACTGCTTTACCGGATGGAACAGGCAACCGATCAGGAAGAGGAGAGCCGTTACCAAACGCTGATTGGCCTGCTTTTTGAACGTTAAGATATGTAAGCCCACAGCCGCTAATTGAATTGTTTTCAAGTCGGTTTTTTCTCCAGGACAGTTTTTTTATACTGTCACGACAGACTGACTTAAGGCCGCAATTCCTCTAACAGGTAAGTGTGGCAACAGAGACGTAGTTATGAACAGAAGTGACCATGAACGATTAACTGATGAACTTATTGGCGAAGCCACTCTTTCTTTGCTTAAGGATAACGGCCCCATCAGCATGAAACTCTTGCTACAGAGGCTGCAACAGATGTTATCGGCAGAGCGAGACGGCCAGCGTCGGAACGTGCTTTCCCAAATCATCCTGGAAATTTCCAACGATGGTAAAGGTGGTGCCCAACGCAAGCCAATGAATGAACAGCAGGATTGGGACACGGATGGTCGAAACAACAGCAATGTTTATCCTCTGTTTGGCAATAGCCAGCACGCCAACAGCAAAAAACACTGACTGTATTATTAATTTATTAACTTAACCGGTGTGACACTATGAGCCAGGCTATGCTCCAGAATCCAGACTTGTACGAAGAACTGCCTAATGCTGCGTTATCCAACTATTTCCGCAGCGCGGGCGGTTTGTTAGCCGAAGAGTGGGCGCTGCTTGAATCTGTGATGGGCGCTATTCATGCTGCGAAGGAACCGGTGACCAATAAAGCGATTATTTTACGACTGATTAAGCAGATTGAGTCCACTCACGACGTCGTCAAAGCCGATATCATCCGTAAAACGCTGGAAATTATTGTCGATCACACCCAGGACGACCTCTGAGCGCCCCGCTGAATTAAACGCCGACTGTACTGTCCTGCCGTCGGCGTTTTTT
This sequence comes from Leclercia sp. GLN_9, assembly GCF_043105735.1. Classification (NCBI taxonomy): domain Bacteria; kingdom Pseudomonadati; phylum Pseudomonadota; class Gammaproteobacteria; order Enterobacterales; family Enterobacteriaceae; genus Leclercia; species Leclercia sp. GLN_9. The sequence goes on along the minus strand of NZ_JBICLV010000017.1, from coordinate 131,411 downwards.
TATCCAAACCCGTAGCACTGCTGCTCTACATCGCTCTACAACATACGCCGCAAAATTTCCCCCTGGCCTTGAAGGGTATATCGAATCACTGCCGCCACGTGCATGAACAAAATCACGCCAAGTGTAATGCAGCTCACCCGATGAATTTTGAAGAAGAAATCGTTAATCACGTCAACGTTAACGGGCCGGGAAACGTGCAGTAAACCAAAGAACTGATAATCCTTATGCAGCATTAAAAACCCGCTTACCAGCACCAGCATGATGGTCAGGTAAAAGATTTCATGCAGAAAGACCACCAGCTGTTTTTTACGTCCAGCCACGCTATCCGGGTAGGGCACTGACGGGCGAAAGAAGCGCCAGATAAAGCGCACCAGCATAATGGGGGTCGCCATTGTCCCGAGCGACATGTTTAGCACCGAGAAAAAATGGAACCAGCGCGTCCCTTCCAGCGCGTGAAGTATATACCCCATGCACATGGCATAAATAATCACTGCCGCCACCACCCAGTGCAGCAGACGGGAAAAGGGATCGTAACGATTCGCTACCCTACGTGAAGCATACATAAAACATTGTCCTCAAAATTCAACCCAAAGAAGGCCACCTCCTGTGGGTAATTAGCTGTGATCATAATTTTTGTGCGCAGCCTGCGCGGTTATCATCCCTGGGGGCCAGAACGGCTTTTCCTGGCGATATCATAGGTATCCTGGCCTGAGCGATATATGAGAAAGGAGGCGATGTGCCTAAGAATCATTCGCCAGAATGATGAGAAAATTCTGAAGCCAGAACCTTAACGGCTGTCGGGATAACGGTTTACCTCCCTGCCCCGCAGCGTTACAATGCCCGCCCTTAATGTATGGGATCTCCTCCCGGCGCCCACCTGGTGTGCGCATCTGACCTGTCATCAGAACGAGAACAAACATGTTTAAACCGGAACTCCTCTCCCCGGCGGGAACGCTGAAAAATATGCGTTACGCTTTCGCCTATGGCGCCGATGCCGTCTATGCGGGCCAGCCGCGTTACTCACTGCGCGTGCGTAATAACGAATTCAACCACGAGAATCTGCAGCTCGGCATCAACGAAGCCCACGCGCAGGGGAAAAAATTCTACGTGGTGGTGAATATCGCCCCGCATAACGCCAAGCTGAAAACCTTTATCCGCGACCTGAAACCGGTGGTGGAGATGGGGCCTGATGCCTTGATTATGTCGGACCCGGGTTTAATCATGCTGGTACGGGAAAACTTCCCGGAGATGGACATTCACCTCTCGGTGCAGGCCAATGCCGTTAACTGGGCAACAGTGAAATTCTGGCAGCAGATGGGGCTGACCCGCGTGATTCTGTCCCGCGAGCTGTCGCTGGAAGAGATCGAAGAGATCCGCAGCCAGGTGCCGGAAATGGAGCTTGAGATTTTCGTCCACGGGGCACTGTGCATGGCTTATTCTGGCCGCTGCCTGCTCTCTGGCTACATCAACAAACGTGACCCGAACCAGGGGACCTGCACCAACGCCTGCCGCTGGGAATATAAAGTCCAGGAAGGTAAACAGGATGAGGTGGGCAATATCGTGCATAAGCACGAGCCGATCCCGGTGCAGACCATTGAGCCAACATTAGGTCTGGGTGCCCCAACCGACAGCGTGTTTATGATTGAAGAGGCCCAGCGTCCGGGCGAATACATGACCGCGTTCGAAGATGAGCACGGCACCTACATCATGAACTCCAAAGATCTGCGTGCCATCGCCCACGTTGAGCGCCTGACCCAGATGGGCGTGCACTCGCTGAAGATCGAAGGCCGCACCAAATCCTATTACTACTGCGCGCGTACCGCCCAGGTCTACCGCAAGGCGATCGACGACGCAGCGGCGGGTAAACCGTTCGACCCGACCCTGCTGGAAACACTGGAAGGGCTGGCACACCGCGGCTACACCGAAGGCTTCCTGCGTCGTCATACCCATGACGATTACCAGAACTATGAATATGGCCACTCGCTTTCCGAGCGCCAGCAGTTTGTCGGGGAGTTCACCGGCGAGCGCAAAGGTCCACTGGCAGCGGTTGCGGTGAAAAACAAATTCCTTGTGGGTAACAGCCTGGAGTTGATGACCCCACAGGGCAACGTGAATTTCACTCTCGAACATATGCAGAATGGTAAAGGTGAAGCCGTATCAGTCGCACCGGGTGATGGTCATACCGTCTGGCTGCCTGTGCCGGAAGATATTTCGCTGGATTATGCCCTGCTGATGCGTAATTTCACCGGGGAAAACACCCGTAACCCGCATGCTGGCTAGTCAATTGTGTTATTTTTGGTATGGGATGATTCTTAGAATCCGATCACATACCGCTGCGTTTTTTACGGTTATTATTGATAACGCTGAAAAACATAACCCATAAATGCTAGCTGTACCAGGAACCACCTCCTTAGCCTGAGTAATCTCCCTTACGCAGGCTAATTTTTTTGTCTGTAAAACGCCCTTCTTCCGCCTTCGCCCCTGCTTTTCTGCCCCATCCATAAGTTTCCCTAACGTAAATTTATCTTTATTTTCAATGAGAAATACCGGAATTTATGAATTTCGTAAAGTCAGGCTTTTCAAGCACCTGTACGATGTTATTCTCTGTATGAATGGAATTTCACTTAAGGATAAGGAGAAATACATGTACTGGGTGGTTGAAGAGAGGATGGTGTGCCCGCGTACCGGAACAATTTTCATTCATGTTCTTACAGTTAAAAATCTCAGGCTGATAATCTGGTATAAAGGCGATTACTTTATCAGCCCCGGCTCGGTTCTGGTGACCAGCCCTTTCGGAATCGCTGTGGATGGCAGGCTCAGACAGTTACACATCCTGCGAGCGTTTCCTTATACCCCGCCCTTTTGGTCATCATTTCTGGCGAACTCGACGTGCCCGGGCAATAACGGCACCTTGCTCACCCGCTGCGAACATCGCCAGGATTGTGTGTTCGCTTTGTGCCCTTATGGTGCTATAGCGTCATAAACGAGGTGGTCCGAGTGGCGCACGTTTTGGCTCGCCACTCATTTAATTTTTATCCTTTCGTCCTCTTCTTACCCGCTTTTCTCCGCGCTGCGATACACTTTTGAAAGATCAGCACAGGAGCAATGTGGATGGCGACCTATCCGGCAAGTTTATTAATTCTGAACGGCAAGGGCTCAGGCAACGAACTGTTGCGCGAAGCCGTAACGCTTCTTCGGGAAGAAGGCGTGGTGATCCATGTCCGCGTGACATGGGAGAAAGGTGATGCAGCACGTTATATACAGGAAGCCTGCGATCTCGCGGTGGAAACTGTCATTGCAGGCGGTGGCGATGGCACAATCAATGAAGTGGCGACGGCGCTAATTGCCCTGCCAGAGGCGCAGCGTCCCGCGCTGGGCATTTTGCCGCTCGGCACCGCCAACGATTTTGCCACCAGCGCCGGGATCCCCGACAGCCTCGATAAAGCATTGCAGCTGGCGATTGCGGGTAAAGCCACGGCGGTAGATATTGCCCGGGTGAATGATGAAACCTGCTTTATCAATATGGCCACCGGCGGGTTTGGCACGCGTATTACCAGTGAAACCCCGGAAAAAATGAAAGCCGCGCTGGGCGGCGTCTCATATCTGCTTCACGGACTGGCGCGGATGGATTTACTCAAGCCCGACAGCTGTGAAATTCGCGGCGAGAATTTTCGCTGGCAAGGGGATGCGCTGGTGATCGGTATCGGTAACGGCCGTCAGGCGGGAGGCGGGCAGCAGCTCTGCCCGGATGCATTGATTAACGATGGACAGCTACAGCTGCGCATTTTTTCTGCCAACGAACTGCTCCCGTCGCTGTTGACGACGCTGACCAACCCGGAAGAAAGTCCGAACGTCATTGACGGTCAGTCAGCCTGGTTTGAGATCGTCGCCCCGCACGGCATGACCTTTAACCTGGATGGCGAACCACTTAGCGGCGACCATTTCCGCATCACGCTCTTGCCCGGCACGCTCCAGTGTCGGTTGCCGCCGGATTGTCCGCTTCTGCGCTGAGGGTCTGCCCGGCAGCGCTGCGCCTGCCCGGGCCTACGTTTTTTGTAGGCCAGGTAAGCGCAGCACCATCCGGCATTAGTAGACCGCCACCTCCCGGGCCATCTCGCGGGAGTACTGCTGGCTGGCGTTCACCAGCATCCGGGTGTAATCCGTTTGCGCCTGCCCCGCCACCAGATCATCTACCGTCAGGGTTTCGAGGATTTTCCCGTACTGCATCACCGCCACCTTCTGGCAGAGATGGGCGATCACCCCGAGATCGTGCGTCACCATCAGGTAGGTGAGGTTCGACTCGCGTTGCAGTTCTGCCAGCAGGTTTAAGATCTCCGCCTGCACCGACACATCCAGCGCCGAGGTCGGCTCGTCAAGCAGCAGCACCTGTGGCTCCAGAATCAGCGCCCGGGCAATCGCCACACGCTGGCGCTGACCGCCGGAGAGCTGATGCGGATAACGGTCACGGAAGGCGCGGTTGAGGCCCACTTTATCCAGCAGAGCGTGGATGCGCCGCTCCCGATCGTTGATGCCGTGAATTTGCAGCGGCTCTTCCAGAATATCGCCGATGGTGTGGCGGGGGTGCAGCGAACCATAGGGGTCCTGAAACACCATCTGCACCAGCCGACAGCGCTGGGGACTGATGCGTCGCCCCAGCGGCTGGCCGTTAATCGCCAGCGCCCCGTCCCAGTGGGTGAACAACCCGGCCAGGCACTTCAGCACTGTGGTTTTGCCCGAACCGGACTCCCCCACCAGGCCGTAAATCTCCCCCGGCTGGACGTTAATGTTGACGTCATACAGGACCTGGCTGCGTTTCTCGCCTTCGCCGAACGCCAGATTCAGGTTTTTTACCTCGATCATCTTCGCTCCTTATTCCGTCAACCAGCTGGCCTGGCGCTGCAACACCGGCAGCACCGGACGGCGGTGGTTCATCTCTGGCAGGGCATTGATAAGCCCCTGGGTATAGGGGTGCTTCGCATTATGCAGGTCACAGGCGGCAATCGACTCCACCACCCGTCCGGCATACATCACCAGCACCCGATCGCAGAAGCTGCGCACCAGGTTAATATCGTGGCTGATAAAGATCAGCCCCAGCCCACGGGACTGGACCAAATCGTCAAGTAATCCCAGCACCTGCAGCCGCACCGAAACGTCCAGCGCCGAGGTCGGTTCATCGGCGATCACCAGTTCGGGGTCAGTGATCAGCATCATGGCAATCATGATGCGCTGCCCCTGCCCGCCGGAGATCTCGTGCGGATAGAGCTGATACACCCGCTCCGGCTGGCGAATGCGCACTACGTCCAGCATCTCAAGCACTTTGGCTTTCGCCTCCGCCTTGCGCCCCGGATGGTGGGTCAGCCAGGCCTCAGCAATCTGATCCCCGACGCACACCACCGGGTTGAGGGAGTATTTCGGGTCCTGCATGATCATCGAAATACGCTTGCCGCGAATGCCGCGCATCTGCGCCTCGCTGACGGTGCGTAAGTCCACATCGCCAAACTGCATCCGGGTGGCGCTGATCTGCGCCTTTGCCGGGTGCAGGCGCAGCAGCGCCCGCCCGACGGTGGATTTCCCGGAACCCGACTCGCCGACAATCGCCAGCTTCTCTCGCCCGAGTTGAAAGGAGACGCCGCGCACCGCGTTGGTGACCGCGCGTCCGTTGATAAAGTCAACGTGCAGGTCACGCACGTCCAGCAGTGGCGCATCAGTTGCTGCGAGGATCGAGGATGTCACGTAAGCCATCTCCTAAAAAGTTAAACGCCAGGCTGTTGAACAGGATTGCCAGCCCCGGAATAGTGACCACCCACCAGCACTCCATCATGTAGGTACGCCCGCTGGAGATCATCGCTCCCCACTCCGGCTCCGGCGGCTGCGCGCCGAGGCCGAGGAAGCCGAGACCGGCGGCGGTCAGGATGATACCGGCCATGTTCATGGTGATACGGATAATCACTGATGGCAGGCACAGGGGAACGATATGCCGCCACAGCACCCGCACCGGAGACGCGCCCTGTAAACGTACGGCAGAGATAAAGTCGGCCTGACGCAGCGAGAGGGTTTCGGCGCGGGCCAGACGGGCGATCGGCGGCCAGGCGGTAATCGTAATGGCAATGACCACGTGTTCCAGCCCCGGACCGAGCGCCGCGACAAACGCCAGCGCCAGCACCAGGCTCGGGAAAGAGATAAAGATATCGGTAACGCGCATCAACACCGCATCGACTTTGCCGCCAAAGTACCCGGCGGTCACGCCCAACAGCAGCCCCAGCGGCCCGACGGTGACCGACACCAGCAGCACAATATAGAGCGTGATGCGCGAGCCGTAGACCAGACGGCTGAAGATATCCCGACCAAACTCGTCTGTGCCGAACCAGTGCTGTGCATTCGGTGCCACCAGGGCGTTATTCAGATCCTGCACCAGTGGGTTGTAGGGCGCGATCCACGGTGCGAAGGCTGCCACGATCAACAGCAGCAGGATGATGCCGCCACCGATGGCCGTCAGCGGGTTGCGCGCCATCTGCCCGACAAACCCGAAGGTACGGCGGGCCATCCGCGTCAGACGCTGGCGCCCTTCGCTGCGGACAGGTTGCAGAGGTGTATCCAGAGAAACGGTCATGATTTCGTCCTCGGGTCAAAGAGTTGATACAGCATGTCGGAGAGCAGGTTGAGCATCACAAAGATGATCCCCACCAGCAGCACGCAGCCCATCACCGCGTTCATGTCCCCCAGCAGCAGGCTACCGGTGAGATAGGAGCCAAAACCCGGCCAGGAGAAGACGGTTTCAATCAGTACCGCCCCTTCAAGCAGCGAGCCATAGGCCAGCGCGACCACGGTAAGCAGCTGCACCAGGATATTGCGAAACGCGTGGTTCCAGATCACCTGCCGCTCGGTTAAACCTTTCACCCGGGCGGTGATGATGAACTCCTGCGACAGCTGGGCCAGCATAAAGCTGCGGGTCATGCGGCTGATGTAGGCCAGCGAGTGGAACCCCAGCAGCGAGGCGGGCAGGACCAGGTGGTTGATGGCGTTCCAGAACACCGTGCTGTTGCCTGCCAGCAGGGCATCGACGGTCATTAACCCGGTGCGGCGTGGCACCAGGCCATCCAGGCCCAGATCCAGCCGTCCGGCGCCGCCCACCCAGCCAAGCCAGGCGTAGAACAGCAGCAGGCCCATCATCCCGACCCAGAAGATTGGCGTGGAATACCCGGCGAGGCTGATGATGCGCACCACGTAATCCGAGACGCTGTTGCGTCGCGCGGCGGCCAGGACCCCCAGCGGAATGCCTAAACCGGCCCCGACAATAATCGCCATCGTCGCCAGCTCCAGCGTCGCCGGGAAGACACGCAGAATGTCATCCAGCACCGGTTTACCTGTCAGCAGGGCATTCCCAAAATCCCCCTGCAGCAGGTTGCCAAGGTAGATACCGAACTGCGTCAGCAACGACTGATCAAAACCCAGCTGGTGATAGACCTGTTGGTAGGTGCTGTGGTCGGCATCCGGTCCGACAATCGCCAGCACCGGATCCACCGGCATCACGCGGCCAATAAAGAACGTCAGCACCAGCAGACCGAACAGGGTCACCAGCACCTGGGTTAACCGTTTTGAAAAACGGCGGGTGCGGGAGCCAGGCGCAAGGATCGCAACGCTCATTTTTCACCTCCGGTTTTGTACACTTCCCGCAGGAAGGTGGTCGCTGACGGGTGCGACTGGAAGTTTTTGACTTCGTTACGCACCACTACCGAATCGACCATCAGCGACAGCGGCAGCAGAGCCGGGATCAGCTGGTCATAACGCACCTGAATTTGCTGATAATCCGCCACTTGTTTCTGCGGATCGCGCTCCAGCAGGGCTTTGTCGATCATCTCGTTTAGCGGCTTGTCGTAGAAACTGGTACGCCAGCCCTGGAAGTTGGTCAGCCGGGCTTCGTCGCTGTTGTCCGGGTTATAGACCAGCGCGCGCAGGCTGGAGTGCGGATGCGGCTCCACGCCGCTGCCGCCGCGCCCGACCAGCATGTCAAACTTACGCTCGCGCATCGCACCGTAGATCTGGTTTCCGGTGCCGGTGATGATTTTGGCGTTAATGCCCGCCTGCATCAGGGTGGATTGCACCGCGATGGCGATATTGAGGAACGGCTGATCCGCCAGCACCCGCAAAGTGGTGTCGAAACCGTCCGGGTAGCCTGCTTCCGCCAGCAGTTTTTTGGCACGCGGGATATCCAGCTTATAACCGGGATCCGGCAAGGTGGACGGCATACCCGCCTTGATTGGCCGCTGGTGCAGCACGCCGTAGCCCGGCATCAGCGCCTTGTTGATCCCCTGATAATCAATCAGGTAGCGCACCGCTTCGCGCACTTTCGGGTTGGCGAAATGCGCCTCCTTCATGCTCATCGCCACGTAGTAGACTGTGCCCTTCTGCACGGCTTCCACCGTCAGCTGCGGATCCTTACGCAGGGCGTTGATGTCGGCCACCGCCATGTTGCTGGCGATATCCAGATCGCCCTTCTCCACCATCAGGCGCAGCGTCTGCGACTCCTGGAAATGGCGCAACACGACGCGGTTCATCTTGGGCTCTTCACGCCAGTAGTTGGGGTTGCGCTGCATGCGCAGCACGTCTTTTGCCTGCCAGGTCTCGAGCATAAACGGCCCGGAACCGGCTTCGTTGGTGGTCAGCCAGCGGTTGCCCCAGTCGCTGTTCACCTCATGGCTCAGCACCGTTTTGCGGTCCAGCACGCCGAGGTTGCCCAGCGCGCCGAGGGAGTAGATCACCAGCTGCGGATCGTTGGCCTTTGGCAGGGTGAGCTGCACGGTGTAGTCATCCAGGGCTTTAATCTGCTGGTCAATATTCTTTTTGGAAAAGCCGTAGGATTTCCACACCGACGCCTGGGCCAGGTTCAGGTGCAGCAGGCGGCGCATCGACCACACCACATCCTCGGCGGTGAGCGGATTGCCGGAGTGGAAGGTCACGTTGTCGCGCAGATGGAAGGTCAGGGTTTTGCCGTCCGGCGAAATGTCCCAGGACTTCGCCAGCGCCGGTTTGACGTTGGTGAGGGTATTGGGATCCAGTTCCACCAGTGAATCGTAAAGATTGACCACAATGCCGACCACTTCGTTACCGGTCATCGCGGCCGGATCGAGGGTCAGCAGGTTGTTCATGTTCATGCCAATGATGAGCTGATCGGGCGGCGTTTTTGCGTACGCCGCCCCGCTCCCCATCATCAGCGAGAGCGCAAGTAAACACGCCCCGGTGAGGGAGTTTTTCTTCATCTGTGTATACCGTTTGTAGGGTAGAAGTTTTATTTATCAGTCGTGGCTGACGGTATTGGCTTCGATATACGCAAAATTGATGTCTTCGCCGAGTCCCGGGCGAGTCGGCAGGCTGACCATGCCCTCATCGTCCATTGGGTCGATCAGGCTGTGCAGATACGCTGCCGGTTCATCATAATCAAGGAACGGATGCAGCAGGCCGCGCTCGTACCAGCGGCAGTTTTTGATCGCGCCAATGACGGCCAGGCTTGCCGCGCCGTTGCCGTGGACTTCGCAGTCCATGCCGAACGATTCTGCGAGGTTGGCCACTTTCAGGGTTGGCGAGATACCACCGACGCCATTGGCTCCGGCACGCAGGATGTCGCAGGCCCCGGCTTTCACCCAGTCGGCACGGCTGTGGTGTTTACCGCCCAGGCTTTCTGGCCCGATGATCGGAATGGAGAGGTTTTCCGCCAGCCAGGCATAAGAGGACATGCTCTCCTCTTCCATCGGCTCTTCAAACCACGCGAAGTTGAGTTTTTCCAGCTCTTTGCCGATGTAGAGCGCTTCGGCGCGGCTGTACCAGTGGTAGCCGTCGATCATCAGGTCGATGTCCGGGCCGACCGCTTCACGCACCGCGGCACAGGCTTTGACATCCATTTTTGGATTGGGGGCAAAGGAGACGGGCGGCATCCAGGTGTGCAGCTTGATCGCTTTGTAACCGCGGGCCACCAGTTTTTCGGCAAAGCTGGCGTACTCTTCCGGCGTGGAGAGACCACCGGGCAGATCATCGCCACACATGGTGCTGCCGTAAGCCGGAACTTTATCGCGGTAGCCGCCGAGCAGCTTCCACACCGGCATATTGAGTTTACGGCCAATCAGATCCCACAGCGCCTGCTCAACAAACCCCAGCGCACGTTCGGTCAGCTGGTGGGCGCTGCCGCGCTGCCAGTGTGCCAACTCCTGCCAGATCTTCTCGCGATTAAACGCGTCCTGGCCGATCATCACTTTACGAAAGAAGGTATTGACCACAAAAGGGCGCACCACTTCCGGCGGTGCAAATGAATACCCTTTGGTGCCATCGTCTGCGGTAATGGTTAGCATCGCCATTTTTGCCAGGCTTTCTGGTCCCGGATGGGAATGCCCGGCAGTATCGGAAACCCGACGCGTGGGATACTGAAAGACGGTGACGTTTACAGATTCGATTTTCATTATGAGTCCTTAAAACAACGTAGGTTCAGTGCCTTTAGCAATTTGAAAAGCTGTTTCGAAACTAACTGTAAGCGCAAAATTCATCCACTGCCTTAGACAAATTCCGCTAAGCGCTGACCATTTATTGGGCATATGCACGGGAGGAAGTGACACTTTTCACAAAAGGAGAGGGAAATGTGAGGTGGATCGGAGTGGAATAAGTGTGGGTTTAGGTTCGCCTTTTCAGGCTGGGTAAAGGCAGTGCCGCCCGGTTTATTGGCGGCACTGCGATCTGATGATTTCCCCCCTGCCCTTTTCCTCGGGACAGGGCGAAAAGCGGGTTACGCGATGGTGATTTTCTTATCCAGATAGACATCCTGCACGGCGTTAATCAGCTTCACGCCGTCGGCCATCGATTTTTTAAACGCCTTGCGTCCGAGGATCAGCCCCATGCCACCGGCACGTTTATTGATCACCGCCGTACGCACCGCATCGGTGAGGTCGGTTTCTCCCCCTGACGCACCGCCGGAGTTGATAAGCCCCGCGCGGCCCATATAGCAGTTCGCCAGCTGGTAGCGCACCAGGTCGATAGGGTTATCGCTGGTCAGTTTGCTGTACACGCGGTCGTCGGTATAGCCAAATTTGACCGCTTTGTAGCCGCCATTGTTTTCGGCCATTTTCTGTTTGACGATATCTGCTCCGATGGTCGCCGCCAGATGGTTAGCCTGGCCGGTTAAATCGGCGGAAACATGGTAATCCGTTCCGTCTTTATTGAAGGCCGGGTTACGCAGATAGGCCCACAGCACGGTTACCATCCCCAGCTCATGGGCACGCTCGAAGGCAGCCGAGATCTCTTCAATCTGGCGGCGCGACTGCTCAGAGCCGAAATAGATGGTGGCACCCACCGCGACAGCACCCAAATTGAAGGCCTGCTCGACGCTGGCGTAGAGGGTCTGGTCATATTCGGTGGGGTAGCTCAGGGTTTCGTTGTGATTCAGTTTCACCAGGAACGGAATACGGTGCGCGTAACGGCGAGAGACCGACGCCAGCACGCCGTAGGTAGAAGCCACGCAGTTACAGCCCGCCTCGATCGCCAGTTCCACGATGTTCTTTGGATCAAAATAGAGCGGGTTGGCGGCGAAGGATGCGCCCGCAGAGTGTTCCACACCCTGATCCACCGGCAGGATCGACAGATAGCCGGTTCCGCCCAGACGCCCGGTGTTATACAGCGTCTGCATATTGCGCAGCACCGCCGGTGGGCGGTTGTTGTCCACCATTACGCGGTCAACGTAATCGTGGCCAGGAAGATAAAGTTGGTCGGCTGGAATGGTCATACAACGATGCTGTAACAGGCTGTCGGCATCTTTGCCAAGCAATTGCGTAATATCAGTCATGGTTTTCCTCCCGTCAGTGCCGACGGCACGTCGGCATGTTTTATCCAGGCTCACAGGATTGTAAGCCCTTTAAGCCTGGTCTGCGGGTCGTCAAATTACCAGCCGTCTACCACCATGCATGAAAATGATGCACCGGGCCTGCACCATGCCCGACCTCCAGAGTGTCAGCTTGAGCCAGCGCACGGGAGAGCCAGATTTTCGCCTCCTGCACCGTCTCTTCCCAGCTTTGGTGCCGCGGGCGCAGCGCCGCCAGGGCAGCAGAGAGCGTACAGCCCGTGCCATGGGTATTTTTCGTTTTGACACGCGGGGCGGTAAAGCGCATGGCGCCGTCACGGGTAAACAGCCAGTCGGGGCTTTCGGCATCGTCCAGATGACCGCCCTTCATCAGCACCGCCTCGCACCCCATCGCCAGCAATGCCTGGCCCTGCGCTTTCATCTCCTGCTCGCTGCGGGCATGAGGCGCATCCAGCAACGCCGCCGCTTCGGGCAAATTGGGCGTGATCAGCGCCACCTGCGGCAGGAGCTTTTTACGCAGCGTGTCAACGGCGGAGGGCGACAGCAGCGGATCGCCGCTTTTCGCCAGCATCACCGTGTCCAGCACCACGTTTTTTACCTGATGTCGCAGCAGCTGCTCCGCTACGGCCTCGACGATATCCGTTTCGGCCAGCATGCCGATCTTGGTGGTGTCGATGCGCACATCGCTGAACACCGACTCCAGCTGTGCCGCCACGAAATCAGGTTCGATACGATAGACCGACTGCACCCCACGGGTATTCTGTGCCACCAGGGCGGTGATCACCGAGCAACCATAGGCCCCGAGCGCCGAGAAGGTTTTCAGGTCGGCCTGGATACCGGCGCCGCCGCTTGGGTCAGTGCCGGCAATAGTGAGCGCATTAATCCGTTTCATCGTTGCGCTCCCAGTTCCCACAGGGCATCAAGAAAAGCCGGGGCAAAACTGCCCGGCCCTTTGCTGTGCGCGGCAGCAAGCGTACCGGCCCGTTTCATCCAGCCACAGGCGGCGGCGATGTTATCCAGCCGGTCGCCCGGCAGTGAACAGCTGGCCGCCACCACCGCTGACAAGGCGCAGCCGGTCCCCACCACCCGGGTCATCAGCAGATCGCCGCCAGTGAGGGTCTGGGTACGCAGCCCGTCGGTCACGTAATCGACCTCGCCGGTCACCGCCACAATCGCGTTGGTTTGCCGCGCCAGCGCCTGGGCTGCTGGCAAGGCACTGGCGGCCGTATCAGTGGTATCCACCCCACGCCCGCCTGCGCTCATCCCGGCGAGGGCGAGGATTTCAGAGGCATTGCCGCGAATGGCGGCCGGTTTCAGGGCGAGGATTGGCTGGCAAAAACGGGTCCGGTACGTCAGCGCGCCAACGGCCACCGGATCGAGCGTCCAGGGCTTGCCTGCCGCCACTGCACTTTCAATCGCCCGGCGCATCGCCTGGGCACGCGGTGCGGTCAGGGTACCCACGTTGATCAGCAGCGCATCGGCAATCGCGGAAAACTGTTCGGCCTCTTCGGCTTCAATCACCATCGCCGGTGAGGCACCGAGAGCCAATAACACGTTGGCGGTAAAGGTCTGCACCACGTCATTGGTCATGCAGTGGGTCAGCGGAGAGCGGGTTCGGAAATGGTGTAAGGCGTGTAAATTGAGCAGGTCAGGCTGCATGGTATCGCTCCTGCCTTGCGCGAAGAAGCGATAGCCCGGAGGGCATCTGACTTCCCTACGCTGGCATTATCCAGATCAGGTGGTACGGGTATTTCTCAGCCTTCACAAAGAAGGGCACCCCGAGTCATTTGGTACAAATTAGCTTACTTTTTGCCAGCTTAGGGGAAGTGGCTTACTGATGCAAGCCCCGCCTTTCCGGTCATCGCTTTTTCACCTTGAAAATACGCATAACCCCTTTTTTGAACCCCATCCCATAAACGAAAAAAGGAGCCTTTAAGCTCCCTTATAATGCCTGTAGTTTAAGCAACGAGTGTTGGTACCGATTGTGTAGAATGAAAACACTTAAGACAGAGAAAAACTGAGGGTTTATCAATGAGTGCTCGTGAAGCCTATCGCCAATACCGACAAGCAGTGACCGCTTGCAAAAGTATTTTCGCGCGGGGCGGGAATGTTACTGGTGATTATGGTGAACATCTCGTACAGCAACTTTATGGCGGGAAGCTACTGCCAAACTCCCATAAAAGCGCCGATGTAAAGCTGGACGATGGCACATTGTTGCAGGTTAAAACCAGAGTTAATAAAACCCAGTTAGGAGGAGTTCGTTCCTGGGATTTCGATTACCTGATCGGCATTCAGCTTAATGAAGATGCCGAAGTAGTATTGGCAGTTCGTGTTCCTGTGGATGTTTGTCGCCAAATTGCCGGATATGCCAGCCACGATAACAAATTTGTAATCCATCTTAATGGCATGCTTCTTAAAACGCCTGGCGTAGAAAATGTCACTGAAGAGTTTCGTCAATATAATCCTTAAGTGTTCGTTTTTTTCTTTTCTGGATGCGGGTGGCAATATACCAAACAGCACGGAAGAATAAGAAGATGTAGAGCTGGGTAATCATAATCCTCCTGTTTATTGGGTATTCATAGTTTGCTGTGACGTGTGTTTATCAAGATAGGCCAAGGCGTATTCGTTCGTTAGTTTCCCGTCACGTTTAAAGCGCTCCAAATCTGGTAACTGATACTCAGAAAATTGATACCAATGTCCAGCACTCTCGAATTGAAGCAATTTGGTAGAATATTCCTTATCATCGCTTGGTGCGGCTGACGGTGTTACAGGTTTCTTTATCTTTGGCTTCGGTGTTGGCTTCACCTTTTCCGGCGTTTGCGCTTCTTCTTCCGGTGCCTCTTCAAGCTCGCACATCGGATCGGCGTTGGCCTCTTCGCCCTGTTCCTCCTGCTGTACGGCTGGCATGTCTTCTTTGGCGTTGCCGAACACTGGATGTTTCAGGCAGTCCACCCAGACAGACTTTTTTGTCGTCCCGGTGTTACGTTCGAGAAGGAATAATTCTGGGGAGAGATCGATAACAGTCCATTCGTAAGTTTTTCCGAATTTCTTTTTGGTTAGCAGTCCGGCTGCTTCCATTCTGCCAATTGCACTGCTCACTGTACCAACGTCAGAAACACCGATTGCCTCAGCGATGCTTTCAATGGTGTCGTAGTGCTTACCAGTTGTATAATACTTATTGTCTGTTGATTGGTCGGTGAATAAATGGAACCTCTTCCGCAGGATCATATATGCTAATTTGGCGTTACCGATTAGCTTTACTGACTCACCAGTTTTGAGGTTTGTAATTCGGGTTGATGATAATAATGCTTCTTCGATTGAGGCGTATTTGTATACATTCCCATTGATAATTTTGCTCTCTGCCAATGTTGTTTGCTCCTATGTATGCTCAGTAAATTACGAATGCTCTTCATTTGGTTTTCTCCGCTTCTCATTCGTGAGGTGGGTGTTAATGCTGGTTCGTGGTTATTACGCGTCAGCTTTCGAGTATTTGACCGCCAGACTTTGGCATTCTTCAAGAAGGAGTGCGCTTACGCTCATTTTTCGGCGCTTCGCTTCTTTGAACAAAATCTGAAATGTGGCATCCGGTATCATTAACGATGTGGACGGCGGTAGTTCGGATTTCTTCTCGATCATTCTGGTTTCCTCCTAGGTTAGCTGGTCACGGGGGTGAAGTTTGGCGTTGCTCGCCATTCGTCAAAGCGTCGGATCGCTTCTTCGAACATCTCCACCCTGTCGAGCTGTTCACTCTTACGCGCTCGAACAAGGGAACTGTAAACAAGTCCTCCTGTTGTTCGGCCTGTTATCAAATCTGCGTAGATTTGGTCAACGTTGAAGTAACGCATTGTATTTGCTCCTGTTTGGTTTTCTCCAGACGCAAAAAAGCCCCCACACCGATTACCCGGTGGAGGCTGCAATTCATGCGTGGTGGAATGTTGTTAGATGAAAGTTATGTGATAATGATTATCGCTATGCTTCTAATAATACACTAAAACGACACCTAATGTCAAGCATCTTTTCAATCATTTAGTAAAAGTCAAGTGCATTTAGTGCTTTATATCAAAAAAGAACGCTACCTGTCAAGCTAAGTTTATGATATGATCCATACCCGAACAGCTCACTGATAGATAATAAGTAAAAACCTCCTGTAACGCCCTGTACGGTGTTCTAACGCATCCAGGCTACCATTGCACTACCTACCCTCTTATAATCGCTCACAGCGCGTCTGATGCGTTCTGCTTGCATCTGGCACTTATCCTCCAACCCCAAGAGCCTTAGCACGAGAATAACGATAGTTATTAACGGGTGGTGATTGGTTAGGTTGCTGGATGAACCGTAGCACGGTGAACCATTGACTTGCTGAAACCGGGCATGAGTGAACGATGGTTCATGAATGGATGGTTGAAGGTAGTCAGCTTATCAGATGGTCAACGGTAGTTGGTCAGATGATAATTAAGCGCACAGCGCAAAGGTGATTTACGCCACGGCGTAATATGCTTGTGCCTGACTCACGTCAAGGCCAAAGCCTGGCACAATCCCAACTTGTAAAGAGGTAACGCTTTGCTGCGTCGTGAGCGGCTGACCGAGGAGCCACCCAACGGCGAAACAGGTCACTTGCCAGGCGATACACGCCAGCAAAGATCTTTGCGACAAGCGCAAAACACAGATCTTTTAGAAATCTCTTTCTTTAGGATCGATTTCTAAAATCTCTTTCTATTGCACGGGTTTTTCACTGGTATCATTGCCGAATACTCGGGTTATTACCGTGTATCCGTTCTGAACAGTCGGGTTTTTCCCGTGTATGCTTCATCTCGCTAATTTTGATAGACGGGTTTTTTCCGTATATTACGAGAGTAACAAAACGGTACTTTCAGCCCTTCACCCAACGGTAGACCGTCGCCCTGCTCACTCCGAACCGTCCATGCCGCAAAGCATAAGATTAATCTGGGATTATCCCTATCAAACAGGCATCAAATCCGGTGGTAATTGGCAGGTAAAGAAGCGCTAGTGAGCGGGGTCAAGTTGCCAAACCAACAATGATAGTGGCAATTGACACTATCACGCACATTGCGTAAAGGCTTGCGTCGTGCAGTGTTCGAAGAAGTGATAATAAAAATAATTATGATGCTGGTGTTAAGCAACCTGCCTTTATTCGAATTAAAATACCAGGCGCGTTTAATCCCAGCCTTTACTGAGAATCATCAGTGTCAAATGTCTTTGCATACGGACACTGCCCTTTAGTGACGTAGGTAAAAACATAGTAGCTGTTCTCGTACGTGCAAAGTGTCTTTCCGCTCTCCGTCTTTTCCTGCTGGGGATCGGTCATTGTGATCTGTTCTGCTGCTGCCAACTGTCAAAACAGTAGCCCACATATCACTAACATTGCTCTTCTAATATAGTCCTCCCGTTGATTTTGTTGCTAAAACCCTCGCTCCATGGCAACTGTGCACGCGGATTATAGTTCCGATGTTGATCAATTTTATCGATCGATACAATAGAAATTGATCGTTTTTATCAATTAACAATTTATAATGGCTCCTGATGAATTCTTAACTAACAACCAAAAGGAAGACCATGAAAAAATTGATTCTCGCAACGCTGATCGTTCTCCCCTTCGCCTCAAGTGCAACCACATTCACCTGTAAAGTCATTCAGGAAGGGCAGATCGATTCTGGTAGCCAGAAATCTTCAGTCGAAACTCGCCTCGATGTGCAAGACAAAAGCATGAAGGTCAGCATGGGCGGCAAAATCTGGCGGCTGGGTTTATTAGGTGAGAAAAGCATTGCGAAAATGTACGCTACGCCAGACGGTGGGATTGCAGTCACGTACATTGATAACGGCAGTGAGCCTGTTTTCGTTATGCGCCCGACCAACAATGACGGACAAACCGCTATCTATACACTTAGCTTATGTTCTGAGGCTTAAAATCAGGCGTGAGAAATCACGCCAACTTCTTCTTAATTTGGTAGAAAGTGGCGCGTGATACTCCAGCCACCCCATCACATTAGCGGGTTTGTGTCCTGCATTAAGTAATGATTAAACAACCTCTTGCGTCCTTTCATCCTAAGCTTCACCCAAAAACAGCAATTAATGAGGACGTTTGAGGTAGCACCGGAAGCATTCTCAATATTTTTCTCCCTAAGTTAATGTAACTAACTCATCGGCTGAAAGATCCTCTAACGCTCTTCTTGGACAGAATGTGGGGAGCATTCCTTTAACAACATTTCCAGTTCAATATATTTTCCTAAAAGCAAGGCGTCCTGACAGAGTTAAAACAATTCTGCTTTCATCAATACTTCTTTTGCATATAAATATTAAAAATCAAAAAGTTAAAAGAATCAGCTTACTACTATTCGATGCTACTACAATCCATTTATGGCGACGGTAATGAATTCTCTGAACCATGGCCTGTGACGTTTCTCATATCAGACAACCGCTAGGTAAGCAGAAACTGTGCAAGTTGCTTCAGTGACAGCCTTGATTCGGTTATTTCTTCTTTTAAGAAACGCTATTTGCGCTACGAATGGCCTTTTTGTAGCAAATTCACCGTCGTTGCAGATCTTTCGCTGTTAAAAAGTTGCATTTGACTGAAAAATGATCAATTTTTAAACAGTTATTCAGCTTGATATGAACTCAGGAATGGCTAGATGAATATAAAAAACGATAATAAACAGCACATTAACGTTGCGGCCTATCTTAGAATGTCTACTGAACATCAACAATATTCAATTGATAATCAGGTGCAGTTCATTCAGAAATATGCGGATGATCACAACATGATGATTGTCAGGATTTACGATGATGAAGGCAAAAGCGGTATCTCTGCCATCGGAAGAGATAACTTTAAAAGGCTTATAAAAGACGTTGTGACTGGAGAGCTAAGCGTTGAAGCTCTTCTGGTGTATGATGTCAGCCGTTTTGGACGGTTTCAGGATAATGATGAAGCTGGGTATTACAGCTATCTGCTTAAGTTTCATGGTGTAAGAATCATTTATTGCGCAGAAAATCTACCCGAACACTCACCTGAAATTCAGATGCTTACTCTGCCAGCGCTAAGGTATGCCGCCGGAGCTTACAGCCGAAACTTATCTATTAAGGTTTTTGCCGGTCATGTAAATTTGGTTCAGAGAGGTTTTTATCAGGGCGGTGTACCGGGTTATGGACTGCGACGAAAACTGGTAGATAGCGAAAGGAAAGAGAAATTCATTCTGCAGTCTGGAGAAAGAAAAAGCCTGCAAACAGACAGGGTCATCTTGGTGCATGGCCCAGATGAAGAAATAAAGATCATAAAAAAAATATTTAATCTTTTTATTTTTAATTGCTTTAATGAGTACCTTATCGCTGAAACTCTCAACCGTGAGGGAAGTACATCCAGTGATAGTGAGATGTGGAACCGTAGCAAAATACACGCGATATTGACTAATCAAAGACTGACTGGGAATTATTTCTACAACAAATCTTCGAATAAATTAAAAAGCAAGCGGATGAACAACCCAGAGAGTGAATGGATTAAATACGAAGGTTTTTTAGAACCAATAATTCCAGATGAAAAATTTCAATTGGTACAACGTATAATCCGTGAACGAAGTGCCCATCTTTCTGATAATGATGTCCTAAATTACCTCAAGGAAAAACTACTTGAGCACGGTAAGCTTTCCGGTTTCATTATTAATGAAGATCCAAATGGACCTTCAAGCAGTGTTGTATCACACCGTTTTGGCGGTTTAATTAATGCCTATCAACTAATAGGTTACACACCAGAGAAGGATTATAGCTATCTTATCATTAACCAAAAACTACGTGAAATTCACTCTTCACAAATTAAAAAAATACATGATTACTTAGCGCTACAAAATGTAGATATTGCCACCGATAATTTACTTACAGTAAACAATAATCTTAGGATATCCGTAGTACCATCCCGGTGTAAGGCAATGAAATCAGGAAGGCTTCGTTGGATTGTCAGACTTGAGCGAAGCCTTACACCTGATATCAGCATCGTAATGAGAATGAATAATAGTAACACCGAAGTTGTTGACTATTACATTCTTCCCCATTTAGAAAAAATAGAAAATATGCTGGATTTGAAAGAGAGTAACTCATTCCTACTGGAGTTATTCCGGTTTGATGATCTTCAAATTCTCATGAATTTATTATCTCCTTATCCTATGAGGGTTGCATAATGAACAACCATCCTGAAGGAATAATATTAATAAAAACCTCCTTAATTAAAATTTTAAACCCACGCTCAAGAAATAAATTTCGACATGGAGAAATAACTGAAAGCATTGATAAAAGTGGATTAAGAAAGCCAATTACCGTTAGAAAGATTAATGATAAAGAGTATGAATACGCATTGGTGTGTGGACAGGGAAGACTTGAAGCTATTAATAATCTAAATGAGGATATGATACCAGCTTTCATTATCGATATAGATGATGAGACGGCCTATCTGATGAGCTTGATTGAAAATATGGCCCGCGTGAATCCAAGAGCTGGCGAACAATTCAATCGAATAAAAGAGATGAAAGCAGAAGGGCTGACAGATAAAGAAATATCAACAGTTACAGGTTTTTCATATGGGTGGATCAGTAGTATAACCATGCTCATCGATAAAGCAGAGAACAAATTACTTGCTGCTGTT
This sequence comes from Leclercia sp. GLN_9, assembly GCF_043105735.1. NCBI lineage: Bacteria > Pseudomonadati > Pseudomonadota > Gammaproteobacteria > Enterobacterales > Enterobacteriaceae > Leclercia > Leclercia sp. GLN_9. The sequence goes on along the minus strand of NZ_JBICLV010000017.1, from coordinate 110,931 downwards.
GAGTCAGGAAAAATACCGATTTCGCTCGCTGTCGAGATCGCTAAAACAGATTATCAAGGTGCACAGGAACTTTTTGTTCAGGCCTTTGAGAAAGGTGAAATCAAACATAAAGATATTATAAAGATACGAGCTATCCTTGATGCCAGAAATGAAGGTTTAAAAGGTTTCAATGGGGCTGGATTTGGATACAGTAAGAAGAAAAAAGAACTTACAACTGAGGATTTGACAAAATTATATCAAGAGAACATTGATAGTCACAAAAAAATCAAGAAAAAAGCATTATTCGTTGAGGAGAATATAATCTTGGCCCGACAAATCATCCAGGATATTATGAATGACGATGGCTTTGCGAAGTTGGTAAAAGAAGAGAACATGCTAGAACACATTAAATTAATAATCAGCAGTAGACATGAGGATTTCTAATAATGATTAATTACTGTTTCCATAATGATGCGATTGTTTTCAAACTTGATTCACTTATGCATACTAAAATCCTACCTTCTAATTTTAAGTTAAGCACTAAATACTTACAGATTAGATCCTCATTAGCAGAAGTTGGCCTTGTCGAGCCTATTATTATTTATATCGACAGCGTGAAAAACCATGTAAAAATCATTGATGGTCATCTCAGAGTTGAAGCTCTAAAAGAATTAGGTGAAAACAAGGTTAAATGCCTAATATCAAGTGTTTATGACACCTTCACACCTAATAGCCGGGTAAACAGAATTACCATTATTCAAGAGCAAAGAATGATTAAAGAAGCTCTTAATTCTGGAATTCCAATCGAAAAATTAAGCTTAGCACTTAACATGTCGGTTGATGCCATTAGAGGTAAAATAAGAGTGCTTAATGGTATTTCTCCCGAGGTCATTCACATATTCTCCAATCATCACGTCCCAAAAGCCACATTCTATATTCTCAAGCAAATGAAGCCAATGAGGCAAATTGAATGTTCGGCACTAATGATAAACGTTGAAAACTTTAGTAGGAATTTTGCACTTTCCTTACTTCATAACACACCTCCTAGTTTGTTAATAGGAAAACCAGAAAATGTGGAGACTAACACTGTTGGTCGCAGGCAAATGTTAGACAGACTTGAAAGGGAAATGGCTCAGGTACATGTCGATACCCAAAAACTCAAGGAGACTTATGGAGTGAATACACTAAAATTAGTTATAGTAAAAACACATATTACTAGCCTACTCGATAATCCCAAAATATTACAGTGGCTTCTAAAGCATAAACCAGAATTTCTGACAGAGCTGAATAAAATCTCTAGTATTAATTCTCTTGAGGATTAGGATATAAATATTAGTACACTAAAAATTTTATTTACCTAATAATTCTTTCTTATACTCAATGGGTTATCTGTCAGTTTTCAAGATGAGATAAGTCTTATGATATGGCTCTGCTGATTATGTCATTTAAAATTGACCAACCTCTAGATTACTCCAGCATGGCTCAAGGTCTACTTTTGGCACAGAGCGGCCCTTTAAAATGGGCGGCAAGCATGCCGAATTGGGATCTTCAAATGGGATACAAAGCTCTTTTATCGGTTATCGCCAACTATAAAACAAGACGCCACCTCAGCTGTTTTTTTAATCGACAAGATTTAGTTCGCTTCAACTAAAAGTCTCAAAATCATCTCCTTATAAGACCACATCGACGCAACGACAGAATGCGGCTTCGCCTTGTCTCAAAAGTTTGATCTTTGATTTTGGGACAGTTATTATTTTGATACTACCTTTTGAGACTTAGAGAACATCATGACAACTGTGATCGGATATGTGCGAGTTTCCACTAGCGAACAAAACGTTGAAAACCAGAAGCAGCAGATAGCCGATGCTGGTTATAGCGTTACTCGCTGGTTTAGTGATGAAGCGGTGAGTGGTGCAATTAAGGCAGGAGAGCGTCCAGGGTTTGGTGAATTACTCAGCTATGTGCGTGAAGGGGATACACTGATTGTGATTGCTATAGATCGCTTAGGACGTAATACGATTGATGTTCTTTCCACCGTGGAAATGTTGCAGAAAAAAGGCGTTAAAATTGTCAGCTTACGCGAAGGGTTTGACCTGTCTACGCCAGTCGGTAAAGCGATGCTCACTATGATGGCGGGATTAGCCAGTCTGGAGAAAGATTTGATAGCAGAACGAAGAACAGCAGGTATCAAACGTGCTCAGTTGGAAGGTAAACATTGCGGCAGGCCTATCAAAGCGACAGTTGAACAGGTACGAGAATTGTTAGCGCAAGGTTTAGCACCAGCAGCAGTACAGGATAGGTTAGCAATCAGCAAAGCAACCTTCTACCGACTAAAAACTGATTAATCATCTGCCTTGCTGATATTTGAGAATTCTGATGCTCGAAGAGGAGGAGCCGGAAAAATTGCGCTAAGCAATTCACATACCACCGATGTAGGCTGCTAAATGAAATATTTTTTATGATATTCTATTTATTTTTTATGAGTTTTCTTAAAAGAAATGCAACAATATTCTATTAAGGTTTTAATTAAACCTATCCTTCTATAACATCAATGATGTAATAATGACTGATTGGCTATGCTGTTATTAAGGTATACCTCTGCCAATCATTTAAAACCCTCAAAAATCACTCCTCATTCGAGAAACCATCAATAATCTAACTTATTAGATATAATTACAATGACATATATCAATTTCTAATTGAACTATTCGGATTTTTATCACATAATATCAAAATAATTTAAAAATAGAATTGCAACTTTCCTGATGAAAATCTAGACTCATAATTGATAAAACCACGAAATTAATTTAACTTTTAAAAAAACAGGCACCCATATCGGGTGCCTTTAATTTTATTATAATTCTTTTTTATCAATTTTCAATTGTGGTGTTTTTAATGCATTACGTTTTTGCATCGAAACCTGATCCTTAATGGGGATACTTAGTTTTTGTGCTATCCAAGCTTTATCTTCATGATTGGTATAATGCATATGTAGGTGCGTTATGATAATTTCTTGAAGCAATCTACGAGTCATCATATTATCTTTGACTAACAACCAAATTGACTCAATATCATTTCTATTAATTTTCTTAGTAAATTCTAACTGGATAGTTATCTCTACTAACTTACTTATCTCTGAACCAAAGTAACCTGATAGGCTTGTGTAATATGCTGTAAGATCTTTATGCCCAACTGAATACGCAATTTTCTTTATGACATTCAATGACATAACATAGCTATATGTCCAATAAAATAAACTTGCTTCTTTGGCGATTTTATCAGTAGTCCAATTTTTTTTCTCTGAAATAAGCCGGTGAACCTCGGCTATAATTTCATCTTTAAGTTCCTTAGTTATAGAATAATAAAATCCTAAAAAACGAAAACCTATAGCATAGGTTTCTCGGCCCAACTTCTCAAGCTGTGGAATAGGAATAGAACCTTTTCTGTTTCTTATAATTTGGCCTAATACCTCAACAGCTTTGTATGACCGATTAACATCAAGAAGATCCTTATTAATTGACTCTACATCCTCTTCCTCATCTTCATCTTCCAAATGCGCATCATAGATATCACGCTCCGAACTTTCTTTTTCTTTTAAGGCAGTAAGCCTTTCCTGTTCAACATCCTTTGTTTTGTCGATAACAATTTGGGGTATTTCACACGCCATTTTATTTAAGAAATCGACATCATTTTGACCAAGGGTGGCCTTCTCATGTTCCTTAAATATATTACTTAGATTAACAGTAATTCGTTCTATGATATTCTTATCTTTCGTGTGATGCGTTATAAATATAAGAATATTAGCATTTTTTTCGGTGTGAATCTTATCACATAAACGATCAATAATTATTACTGACTCATCGCTTGCTAACTCTGTTATTTTTTTTGCTGTAAAAAAGTAATAAATATACTTGTATTGAAATTTAACTGTATCAGCCCACATATATATGATTTTTGAGCGTTTCAGTTTATCCAAAATTTCCACATGTGACATCAAATAATAGTTATTTGAATAATATTCTTTAAATTCTTCCAATTCAGAATAATTGATAGCATGATTACCCTTACTATATATAAAATATGATAACTCACTTAAATAATTAAAATAGTCATTCAACTCATCTGCTTTAACATTCGCTTTATTGAAAGCTTGTATAATTAAAGAATGATAACAATGACCATAAGATGTCAGTGAAAAATTGCTTTGTGTATTTGACTCTAAAATTTGCAAAATCATTAATATAAATATCGGCTTACTTGGCACGATGTTTTTCATAAGAATTGAATCTATATTACGCTTTAGATTATCATTTAAACTTTGAATATCTTCAATATCAGATGTTTCATCTAAGCCAATTTGATTCCATTTCTCAACAAGCTCAGTTTTTTGGATATGGCTAAATTCAGCAATCTCATAAGTTGTAAAACAATCGAAATCCTTAAGAAGTTGATCACTAAATCTAATTTTTGAGTCAGCAATAATAACAATACTTTTATACGTTTCCACGAGGTTATTCAGCAACGCTCTTTGGAATTTTTCATTCATAGGTGATTCTGTTATATCATCAACTATGATAATCAACTCATTGTAATTTATAATACCTACATTATCGTATTGTTCATTTAGGAAATCATTAACTACATTTTCAATTTCGGCTACTTTCTTGAAAGAATCGCCTTTAATAAGAACCGGTATTGAACCATTCGAATGATATTGACGGAAAAGGGTTTTAGCTAAAGTTGACTTTCCTGACTGCTCACTACCAATAATTAGTGTTTTATTACCACTAATTTTTTCATGGCTTAAAACATTTTTTGAATTTACAAAGACATCATAATCATCGAATTCATATTTAGTTCTTTTTAAATCTGGATAAATAAACAAATCATCAAGATAAAGGATCTCCTTCCTTCTATGCTGAATAGTAAATCCAAGATCAAGTAAATGCAGCTTAAAATTAGTTCTCAGTGCATTTTTTTCAACTACCGTATCTTCAGTTATCGCATATGAAGATTGTGTCTTTTTTTCTTTAAGATATTTAACCACATCTTCAATGGCTTCCGAAACTTCTAAATATGCTTGTTTTTGATTTGGATAGGAAGAAATAGGTTTTGCATCGCTCGGTGTTGCATTGTAGAGCGACAAACGAGAACGTTTGAATGTACAATAGTCAAGTATTACTGGGATAATACGAAGCTCATCGTCAGAAGCTTTTCTTTCTAATGCTTTACTTAACTCAATTTCATTACAGTATTTCGAAGTCAGAAAGTCTTGTGTTATGAGAAATACAAATACATCACTTTCTTCGATTTTAGCAGATATAACCTCATCAAACTCATCACCAGCGAGCATTTCTTTATCGTACCAAACTTCAATGTCTTCATTAGGTTGAAGATACTTTAATATTTGTTCTTTATGATGTTTATCTTCATGACAATAACTAATGAACAGTTTTAATTTATTATCCATGCCAAACTCACCTTTTGAAAAGATAAATAAACACATATATCAAGTAGGTAATAAAAACAACCCCATTGAGATAAAAATAAATATCAAAATGGGTTTTCCCATCTAATTCATACATCATTTTCACAATCAAGAAAAAAATCAAAATAACCGAAAAGGCTCGCTTATAGAAAAATGAAACAGCCTTTCTGTAAAAGCTGCTGCTATTTTTGTAAAATAACCCCTCAAAAGTAAACAACTGTGTATCTGGGAATAACGAATTTAATTCTGCTTCAATTGTGTGTAAATATTTATATTGCATATCTATAAAGAAACATGCTTGGGTATAGCGTATGAATAAAACAAATGAAGCCAGTGCAAAGGTTACCAACAGTAATGCATTTCCAGGAAGCCTTTTATCATCGAGCTTGCCTACACTGACTAATAGTCCATTAATGAATTCAGCATTCACACTTTGGATCGCTATAAGCATAATGGACAAAATTAGCATAAGGAACATTAAATCCCTTTTGTTAGCAGCTGCTTTAAGCGTTTCAACATTACATTTATAATGCTCATAGAGCATATTGATTTTGGTTTCGTCCATTTGTGTTCTTTGTCAGCCCAAAGGTTAAAGTTTTTTCTTTGGCTAAGTGTATCAATTTACGCACTTTCTTTAAAATATTATTACACCATTTGAATCAATAAGTTATAAGAAGAAGGTTTTTAAACTGGTTGAATTGAAAGGCTTTTCGCAGCCCACCAATAGACATTATTTCAAATGAATTAATTAGTATTGATATCATCCGTATAAATATTTTATCATTTGGCTCACCTGGGCCAATGCTGGCCCAAGAACCTTGTAAAACTACGACTACATCAACAAAAGTGCTATAAGCATGAATTACGTATAATTCTCGGCAGTTAGGACTCCCAACTAATTCCATCGATCACATATGAAACCGAGGAAAGCGGGAACGTATGCAGATAGCGTTTTGTGATGCCGCCGGTCTTCTCGTGGCCTACCGTCTGCTGTAGGTGCAGAATATTCGACACCCATCCAGCCATTGCAGCAGAGCAGACTGAGTGACGTACCGAATGCAGTAAACGCCGTTGTCCATAATCATCAAGATACGGAATACCAAGCTGATCACGCAGATCAGTAAATACTTTGCCAATCTTTGTCATATTAGCACCTGCCACCTCCGAGAAAATTCGCTCTTTCCACTGGCGATCAACGTACTCCATGAAACCCCATTCGATTAACTTAGGGTGAATAACTACCTGCCTTGTAGCATTTTCAGTTTTCCCCTGACCTCCTTCTGCAATCAGGAAATAGTAACGCTGGCTATCTTCATCGAATTTTATTTGTGACTTCTCCAACTTTCCTATCTCACCTCTTCTCGCCCCCGTGTATGCCAGTAACAACATAATCCATTTTTGCCAGCCATCGGGCTGCTTAAGCGCCCACCCTACAAACTTTTTCATCTCCGCTGTGCTGTATGCGCCAAATCTCGCTTTCGATGGAGCAGCCACTACGCCATCAGTTGGCGACTTAGACAAAATGTCTTTGCTTTCTGTGAGGAAGGTTTTGAAGAATGATTTATACAGTTTGAGATGCTTGTGGATGGCCTCAACGCCTACCAGTTGATCCGGTGGAACATCATCGCACTCAATCAGTTGCTGGATGGTCATTGAACGGTAAGGCTGAACAACGCGCTTAGGGAGATTTTCAACCACTTCCATCACCAGCTTGATGTCCTGCTTGGTGATCACCGTTACATCAGCTCCCCCCCCCAAGACCGTTAGCAATACTTCGATGTAACGCTCATTCGCCATTGAGATCGATTTCGTCCAGTTACGCCCCTTTACGTCTTTGTACATCGCCCACGCATCAGCAAGGGTTAGCACTTTCTCAGGTTTTACTGGTGGTTGTGGCTCTAGGACCTCAGAAGAAACAACCATCGGTTGTTGGGGCAAAAGTGGATTTCTCTCTGCTTTACGTTCTGACGCAATCAGATTTGACAAGAATGATTCGAACACTGGGATCGGCGTAGCTAATGATTTAACGAAAGAAAGGTGCGGGATGATGCTAATCATCAAAGCAGATGCTTCACGATAGCTGTCAGTAGAAAGTGATTTTTTATACGAACGTCCATCCGATAAACGGATCTGGATGTAGTAGTTACCGTATCTTTTGAAGGTGTACGGAAGCGATTTTAACCTCATGGACAAGCCCTCTTTTTACCTCTGAAATCGAATTTCAAGATAAAAAGCAAGCTAACCAAATGATAAGTAGGCCAAATTTTGGCCCCTACGCTGGCATTATCCAGATCAGGTGGTACGGGTATTTCTCAGCCTTCACAAAGAAGGGCACCCCGAGTCAAATTACATAATAAAATATAACGATGGCAGCGTAGAGGATGCGTCTGCCAATAGCAAGAGCCATTCAGGTGCTCCTTGTCTTCACCAGGATTGCTCTCATCTTTTTAGCTATTCGTGCTAAATGTGATCTCTATCAACTAGCAAAACTTCATGTTCCGCGATAGTCATCCTCCGCCACATATAGTTTCTTTTATAGAAACGAAATAAGCATGGCTACGCACAGAAAAATGGCTAACTTAATGATTAGGCAAGGAATATTTCCTTATTTTACTAAAGGTCAATGTATGAAAAAGATTTTGTTGGTGGGTATGGTCGCTGCGCTTCTTGCGGGTTGCGTCTCTGAAGAGCAGCGGTTAGCGCAGTGTGAAGCAAAAGGCGTCAGCCGGGATGCGTGCTATATCGCAGACCAGAACCGTCAGGCCGCAATCAATGCCGCCGCTGAAAAACAGGCTTTAGAGAATGCCCATAATGCCGTACAACATGCGCAGGCGGCTCATGTTGCCGACCCGCTGCGGGAAGCCTCTTTTAGCGCCAATGGCATCAAAGCCACCATCAATAATGGTTTTACCCAGGCCACCATCAACGGCAAAAAAGCCAGCGTGAAGCGTTTAAATGCTAACTTCTACGAAATTCGCGGTGCCGGTTATATCCTGTCGATTACCCTTGATGAGGACGGCGTCACCGATGCGTCATGGAATAGAACCCATGGTCGCGATCATGGAATTCTGAACGTTGTCCAAAGTAGTCCTAAAGCATTCTAAAATACCCCACTTTTTTCCCCGGCGTGCCCCCCAGGAAACATCAGTCGCCATGCGGGGTTACGGCTTACGCGCGTTGATTCAACGCGCGTAACAAAACGATAAACAATTAACCATTGAGCCTTGCGCAAAAAGGCTCTATATTGGCCGCGATTTTTGATGCCCTTCTCATTTTCTTAATTAATTATTCAATCGTGGCCACGTGCTGAGCTGCGGTTGTAGGAGTGATATGATGACGGATAAAGTCCGTATTGATACTTTGAATGCCTCTTCTTTCAAAACCAACGAAACCTATCTGGCCCGTCAGGCCGACATGGAATCCAATGTCAGGAGTTATCCGCGCAAGCTGCCTTTTGCCATTACTAAGGCGAATGGGGTGTGGATCACCGATGCGGATAACAAAGAGTATCTTGATTGCCTGGCCGGAGCGGGAACGCTGGCGCTGGGTCATAACCATCCTGATGTGCTGAAAAGCATCCAAAGTGTCATTACCAGCGGCTTGCCGTTACATACCCTGGATCTGACCACGCCGTTGAAAGACGCGTTCTCAGAATACCTGCTCTCTATGCTGCCAGGTCAGGGTAAAGAGTACTGCCTGCAGTTTACCGGCCCATCCGGCGCAGACGCCGTTGAAGCCGCACTGAAGCTGGCGAAAAAAGTCACTGGCCGTAGCGGCATTATCAGCTTCTCCGGTGCTTATCACGGCATGACTCACGGCGCACTGTCCGTGACCGGCAACCTGTCGCCGAAAGAAGCCGTTGACGGCATGATGCCAGAAGTGCAGTTCATGCCCTACCCGCACCAGTACCGCTGCCCGTTGGGTATCGGCGGCGAAGCGGGCGTGAAAGCCCTGACATACTACTTCGAAAACCTGATCAACGACGTCGAGAGCGGCGTGCGTAAACCGGCTGCCGTGATTCTGGAAGCCGTACAGGGCGAAGGCGGCGTGAACCCGGCGCCGGTTGAGTGGCTGCAGCGCATCCGTAAAGTGACCGAAGAACATGGCATCCTGCTGATCCTCGACGAAGTCCAGGCAGGCTTTGCCCGTACCGGTAAATTCTTCGCCTTCGAACACGCAGGTATCCAGCCAGACATCATTGTAATGTCCAAAGCTGTCGGTGGCGGTCTGCCGCTGGCCGTGCTCGGTATCAAAAAGCAGTTCGATGCCTGGTCTCCGGGTCACCATACCGGCACATTCCGTGGCAACCAGTTGGCGATGGCTACGGGCCTCACCACCCTGCAGATCCTCAACGAGCAGAACATCGCTGATAAAGTTGCCGCCCAGGGCGAGTGGCTGAAAGCGAAGCTGGTTGAGCTGCAGAAACGTTATCCGGTAATTGGTCACGTGCGCGGTCTGGGCATGATGATCGGCATTGAGATCGTGAAACCGCACGAAGCTGCCGACCATATGGGCTGCTTCCCGGGCGACGGCGAGCTGTCTGCGCTGATCCAGAAAAAATGCTTCGAAGCCGGTCTGATTCTGGAGCGTGGCGGCCGTAACGGTAACGTTGTGCGTCTGCTGCCTTCCCTGCTGATCAGCGATCAGGAGCTGAACGTGTTCCTGGACAAATTTGAGCAGGCACTGCTTGCTGCGGGCGTTCGCCCAGTCTAACCGGAGACAATGGATACAATGTCAGATTTAAACCCGATTTTGTCGTCGTCGGCGCAAAGCATCGAAGCCTATCAACAGGCCATCGAGCAGAGCACCCAGGCGGTTATGCAGTGGCTGAAACAGCCGGAAATGTACCAGGGTAAAACGGTCGCCGAGCTGCGCGAACGTATCAACCTGGATTTCAGCCCGGAAGGGTTGGGTAACGAGACCGCCATCGAGCGTGCCGTTGAATATTTCCTGAAGGACAGCCTGGCGGTGCACCATCCGCAGTGTGTGGCGCACCTCCACTGCCCAAGCCTGGTGGTAAGCCAGGCGGCGGAAGTGATGATCAACGCCACTAACCAGAGCATGGACTCCTGGGATCAAAGCCCGTCTGCGACCATTATCGAGATAAAACTGATCGAGTGGCTGCGTACCCGTCTGGGGTACCAGCCAGGCGACGCCGGTGTCTTCACCAGCGGCGGCACCCAGAGCAACATGATGGGTCTGATGCTGGCGCGCGATGCTTTCTTTGCGCGTCAGGGCCACTCCGTCCAGCAGGATGGTCTGATGGGCGATCTGCGTAAGATCCGGGTGCTGTGCTCCGACAGCGCGCACTTCTCTGTGCAGAAGAATATGGCGCTGATGGGCCTCGGCTATCAGTCCGTTATCCAGGTGAAAACTGACGAATGTTCGCGCATGGATCTGACCGATCTGGCTGCGAAAATCGCGCAGTGCAATGCCAACGGTGAACAGATTCTGGCGATCGTTGCCACCGCAGGAACCACCGACGCGGGCGCTATTGATCCGCTGCGGGCGATTGCGGAACTGGCGGCGAAGCAGAATATCTGGGTTCACGTGGATGCGGCCTGGGGCGGCGCACTGCTGATGTCTGAAAAGTATCGCGATTACCTCGACGGTATCGAGCTGGTGGATTCCGTTACCCTGGACTTCCACAAGCAGTTCTTCCAGACCATCAGCTGCGGCGCATTCCTGCTGAAAGAAGCGCGTCACTATGAGCTGATGCGCTATCAGGCGGCTTACCTGAACTCTGAGTTTGACGAAGAGGCTGGCGTACCTAACCTGGTATCCAAATCGCTGCAGACCACCCGTCGCTTTGACGCGCTGAAGCTGTGGATGAGCCTGGAAGCGCTGGGCCAGAAGAAATACGCGGAGATCATCGACCACGGTGTGACCATGGCGCAGCAGGTTGCCGCGTATGTCACCGAACAGCCACTGCTGGAACTGGTGATGCCACCACAGCTGGCGAGCGTGCTGTTCCGCTTCCGCCCTGAACTGAACCTGGACGATGCGGCCATCGCGCTGCTCAACCAGAGAATCGGTGATGCGCTGCTGGAATCTGGCCGTGCCAACGTCGGTGTGACTGAGCATAACGGTGTCACCTGCCTGAAGCTGACCCTGCTGAACCCAATCGTGACCCTGGAGGATGTTAAAGTCCTGCTGTCACTGGTCGAACGCACGGCGCACGAGCTGCTGGCGAAGTAAGTTATTCAACCCGGCAGCGCTCTGCCGCCGGGTTTATTCCCCTTCCCCTTTAACAGGTTTTTTTCTCTTTATTCTCGTTTTGCGCAGAGGCGTAACCGTAGGCGTCATAGGCTGTGCTGTAATAGCTGACGGACGATTTCACCACGTCATTCAGAATCGCGCCTTTAATTTTGACGCCCATCTGCTGTAAACGCCCGTAGCTGACCTGGATCTCCTTCACGGTCGTTATGTTGTTACGCGCCACCAGCAACGTAGAAGCAGCAACACTCCCCACCACTGCCGCATCCGTCACCGCCAGAATGGGTGGGGTATCGACGATGACCATGTCGTAACGCTCGCTTGCCCATGCCATGAATTCACGAAAACGTCCGTGCATTAACAGCTCCGACGGATTTGGCGGATATTGTCCACAGGTCACCACATCGAAGTTGCCGCTGGTATAGGTTTGCACGGCATCATCAAAGGCCACTTTGCCTGACAGCACATTCGATAACCCTTTCTCATTACTGAGCGCGAAAATCTTGTGCACGTAACCTTTGCGCATATCCGCATCGATAAACAGCACCCGTTGATCTATCTGTGCGACCAATGCCGCCAGCGAGGTACTGACCAGCGTTTTACCGCAATCCTGGCTCGGCCCACTGAACATCAGGATGTTGTTTTCCGCATCCATCATCGCAAAATGCAGGCTGGTGCGTAATCCACGTACGGCTTCAACAAAAATATCCATCGGCCTGACCACCGGTAAAAAAGGCACTCTCGTGGTTTTATGCCGGATGTAATAGCGTAAGAAAGACTTGCCGCCCAGAGAGGTTTTGTTGCTTAGCCATTCGGAATGCGGCAAGGTGGCATAGACGTTTATCCCCTCGCTTTCGAGCTGCTCCGGGCTGGTAATGCCGCGATTCAGGGCCGCTCTTGCCAGCACCAGTCCCGTAGAGATAAAAAATCCTGTCAGGGTGAGTAACAGAATTATCATCGACTTACGCGGTTTTATTGGAGCCGGTTGCGTCACCGCCGGGTCAATAATTCGCACGTTGCCAATGGCGCTCGACTGGGAGATATTAAGCTCCTGCTGGCGAGTAAGCAGCTGGAGATAAACTGCACGACCGGTGTCCACATCGAGACTAAGGCGGAGCACTTCCTGCTGTGTCGTCGGCATCGCACTGACGCGATCGTTCAGACGTTTACGTTCCTTCTCTAACGTCTGGCGCTTTTCCCTCAAGGCCCGGTAGGTCGGGTGATCTTTTTTATAGAGCTGCGACACTTCCGCCTCCCGGAAGGTCAGCTCATTCAACTGATTATCAACGTTGACGATCTGCTCCAGCACCGCTTTGGCTTCCAGCGATAAATCCACCGAATCGCGTTGTTTACGATAGGTGTTGAGCCGTTCTTCGGCCTGCTCCAGTTCGCTGCGCACCAGCGGCATTTGCCGTTGTAAAAAGGCCAGACTTTGCGAATCCTGCGCTGCCTGCCGGGCAATGTTTTGTTGCAGGTAGCTCTGGGTAATGTGGTTCAGCGTTCTGGCAATCAGCACCGGATCGGCACCTGTCAGGCTCAATGTGAGGATGCCACTCTCTTTACTCTGTTCCGTCACGTTAAGCTGTTGGCTCAGGGCATTGATTGCCTCAAGCTGCGTAGCCTGCTTCACCCGGAAACGTGTTCCGGCAGGCGCTGACAACTCACGGACCTTAATGGTCATCCCCGCGTGTTGTACCAGCTTACCGACCGTACCCTCAATGCTATTCCCGGCCCCTTCCAGCAGATACTTTCCATTGTTTAGAGCAGTAATGGTGAGTGACATCGCTTTCCCCTGCGCGGGAGGCAGCGTCAGTGTATCGAGTCTCAGGATAGCGGGCTGCTGGCCGGTGAGCCTTGCCCAACCCTCGCCAATCAGGGGAAAGCGGATGGGCGTAATTTGATCGTATAAGCGCAACGCTCGCACGGTTCCGCCGAGGATCATGCGGGAGCGCAACAACTGAAGTTCGGCGGATGAATCCGGCGAATAAGCAGGTGAGAGTTGGTCTAACGATTTAAGCAGGCTGTTTTGTTGCTTCTCTTCTATTTGTACCATCGCGTCCGCGATATATACCGGCGATGCAAAAAGCGCGTATACCAAGCCACATAACGCAAAAAGCAGCGTACAGCTAAAAATACACACCCGATGATCGATTAACTCTCCGAGAAGACGCGTCAGATCCAGCTCATGATTATCTGCAACATAACCCTGCGCATTTACGGTTTTCGACGACATGTACGTAATCCCTTTCCTGTAAGTCGGTTGGTCCATTCCTGGCTTGCTTCGCCAAGCAGGCGAAAAACATAGTCAAACGCTTCAATGCTTTTACCGTACGGATCGGGAATTTCCTGGACCCTTAGCCACTGGCCGAACAGCAAGGCTTTACCCCGCACCTCCGGCGCCATGAGCGAGATCCGGTTAATCTGTCCTGGCTCCATGGCGAGGATCAGATCGTATTCCCGCATCATTGCCGCCGTCAGTGGGCGTGCAACGTGATCGGCCAACGACAGGCCATGCATGGCCGCAATTTGCCGGGCACGGCGATCTGCCGGATGTCCCGCCAGGCCGCACGTACCTGCAGAAGCGATGGACAATGCAGGCAAATGTTGTTGTAGGAGCCGTTCCCCAAGCGGGGAGCGGCAAATGTTTCCTGTACACACCACCAGAATCGATTGGATCATTATTCAGGCCACGATCTGATAAAACGCACGGTTTCCGTCAGGTCATGCACGCCATTGATGGTAGGCACCAACTGCGACAGAACCCGGTTCCAGCGTGAGACCGGTGCCGTGGTCACGTAGACGATATCGTAGGGCTGGAGCTGAAATTCTGTGCCGAGCACCATGGCTGACGCGTCGCGGGCATTCAGCTGCCAGATGCGCGCAATTTTGCCGTCCGGGCTTTTCCCGGTGGTGGAGCGGATCACGAAGATACCGGTAGCATCAGCCTTCTCCTGATTCAGACCACCGGCGTTGGCTAAGGCTTCTGCCAGCGTCATACCGCTGCGATCCATCTTGAGGGTGCTCTGTTTAACGACCTCGCCCATGACGAAGACTTTCAGGGCGTCATTGCGTGGGATAAACAGGATATCGCCCGGCCAGAGCAGGCGGTTTTGCGTCAGGTCGCCATGCTGCATCAGGGCATACAGCGAGATCGGCGTATCTTTGCCCTCGTGGGTGAGCACCACGTTGCGCCAGTCAGCATTAGCCGACAGCCCCCCTGCCGCATTGATAGCATCCATAATGGTCAATGGAATATTGGTAATGGGCTGTTGCCCAGATTTGACCACTTCGCCAGTGATATAGGCTTTTTGCGAACGGAACGCCGCGATACTGACATCGACCTGCGGGCTTTCAATCACCCTGTCCAGCCTGGCGGTGATCTCATTGCGCACCTGGGCAATGGTTTTACCCGCAACGTTGAGTTGACCAACGTAGGGATAAAAGATTGTGCCATCGGCACCGACCCAGTTACCGGTGTCGCTGGCGCTGCGATACTGCCCGGCCGGGGTGGTGAGTTCGGGATGATCCCAGACGGTGATCATCAGCACGTCCCCGGGGCCAATCCGGTATTCCCAGTTCTTTAACTGCTCATCCAGAGTAGGATTTGCCTGAGATTTCTCACCATTTCCCCGCAGTTGTTCAATGACGGAGGGCGTTAATGGCCAGACATCCACTTTTTTGTTTAAATCAAGCGAATCGTCGGCAACAGCAACGTTATTTTTTTCTGAAGTATTTATATGTTGACCGGGTGTAATTGTGCAGCCTGCTAATAAAAGGGCGGCAAACAATCCTGCACCGGCGCGAAATGTTGTTGTCATTAATAAATGGCACTCTATTATTGTCGATAAAAACTCATTAGCTCCCCTATAGCTCTCGTTAAAATCGCCACATAAGTATAATTAAAACATCAATTATAATCAGAGAGTTACAAGGAGTGTTGAAATAGAAAACAACAACCCGGATACATGCGGCCAGGTTGTTTTTTCGGATAAATAAAAGCCAGAGTTTTTTTCAGTTAATTAAAACACATCATAAGCATCCCGCAATGAACATAACATACTCATGTAATAACTATTAAGTCTCCGGGTGTTCATTTCGGATTTCATCAACGAAATAATAGAATTAATTAATCACTAAATAATAAAGCATTCACAACATCGATAATTGAAAAGTGACATACCTACCGTCAGGATGTGTTGATTTGTTACATTTTTTACACACCCAGCCAGCCGGCAAAACATAAAATAGACTATCTGTTGCTCGGTCACGAAACAGCAGACCAAGAGTAATGGCCACGGTTAATCTGGAGAAAAAATGACTAAAGGTAAAATTCTACTTCTGGGCGTATTGATGTCACTGGCGAGCGCGGCGTTTGCTGCCCCGCAAGCCGCAGCGGCACCCTCTGGCATCCAGGCCTATGAGGAACAGGAGTTTGTAGCCGATTTTACGAAATTCAAGATTGGTGATTTCGCCCCGGCGCAGTATCTGACACCTGAGTACACCATCAAGCAGTACAAACTGCGCAACCTGCCTGAACCGCAAGCTGGCACACACTGGACCTACATGGGTGAGAACTATGTGCTGGTGGGTGATACCGACGGTAAGATCTACAAAGCGTATAACGGCGATATCTTCTATCACCGTTAAATAATGCTTTTGCCGGGTGGCAAGATAAAAGCAAAACGGTCACCCTGAGGTGACCGTTTTTGTCTTTGCGCCCTCTCCCGGAAGAAAGGGACAGGACAGGTGCATCAGGCAGCCCCGGTAAAACAACTACACCGCACGGAAGGCGATATCCGCCGGGATCACTTCCCCCTGCCAGTAGAGCTGGGCCGCGACGCGATCCGCCAGCTGGCGATACATCTCAGTAAACTCACTGTCAGGACGGTTAACCACGGTTGGCTTCCCGCTGTCGAGATCTTCACGCAGCGTAATGTGCAGCGGCATCTGGCCCAGCAATTGGGTGTGATACTGCACCGCCAGCTTCTCTGCCCCGCCTGCGCCAAAGATCGCCTCATGATGGCCGCAGTTGCTGCAGATGTGCATGCTCATATTTTCGACCACGCCCAGCACCGGCACTTCAACCTTCTCGAACATCACAATGCCTTTTTTGGCGTCGATCAGCGCGATATCCTGTGGTGTGGTCACCACTACCGCCCCGGTAACCGGGATGTTCTGCGCCAGCGTTAGCTGAATGTCGCCGGTGCCCGGCGGCATATCCAGCACCAGATAATCGAGATCCGGCCACAGAGTCTCCTGCAACATCTGCATCAGCGCTTTGCTGGCCATCGGCCCGCGCCACACCATGGCGTTGTCGTCGGTGACCAGATAACCAATCGAGTTAGTCGCCAGACCGTAGGCCATGATCGGCGCCATATGGGTGCCATCCGGCGAGGTCGGACGCTGGTTTTCCGCGCCCAGCATATTGGGGATCGACGGGCCGTAGATGTCGGCATCCAGGATACCCACTTTCGCCCCTTCGGCGGCCAGCGCCAGCGCCAGGTTCACGGCGGTGGAGGATTTCCCCACCCCACCCTTGCCGGAGCTGATGGCGATAATGTTCTTCACGCCGTTAATGCCCGGATGGTTTTTTACCCGCTTGAGGGTGGCGATATTATGGGTCAATTTCCAGTCAATTGCTTTCGCCCCGGTGATCCGCAGCAACTCAGCGCTGGTTTGCTCTTTCAGCGTCTCAAACGCGTGCGTCCAGACGAACGGCATCTGCAGCTCAACATGCAGGGTATCATCCAGCCACGCCACGTGATGCAACGCCTTGAGCGCGGTGAGATTGTGCTTCAGGGTGGGGTGCTGAAAGTTAGCCAGCGTCCCGGCGACCATTGCGCGCAAGGCTTCCGGTGATTTGGCCTGGGATTGAGAACTCATCCCGACTCCTTTTGTTATTGTGGATAAGAGCTTTGTTGAACAAGTTTACCTGAAAGGCCGTGGTTTGTGCTTACTTAATAATGCCCCTTTTGGTACTATCAAAACCCTTTTCACTACCAAAGAAGTAATGTCCACTATGACTCAAGTCGCGAAAAAAATTCTGGTGACGTGCGCTCTGCCGTACGCTAACGGCTCAATCCACCTCGGCCACATGCTGGAGCATATCCAGGCTGATGTCTGGGTCCGTTACCAACGAATGCGCGGCCATCAGGTTAACTTCATCTGTGCAGACGATGCACACGGCACGCCGATCATGCTGAAAGCACAGCAGCTCGGGATCAGCCCGGAACAGATGATTACTGAAATGAGTCAGGAGCATCAGACGGATTTTGCTGGCTTTGACATCAGCTACGACAACTATCACTCCACGCACAGCGACGAGAACCGTGAGCTGTCGGAGCTGATCTACACCCGTCTGAAAGAGAACGGTTTTATTAAAAACCGCACCATTTCTCAGCTCTACGATCCGGAAAAAGGCATGTTCCTGCCGGACCGCTTTGTGAAAGGCACCTGCCCGAAATGCAAATCCCCGGATCAGTATGGCGATAACTGCGAAGTGTGCGGTGCAACCTACAGCCCGACCGAACTGATTGAGCCGAAATCCGTGGTATCCGGTGCCACGCCGGTGATGCGTGATTCCGAACACTTCTTCTTCGACCTGCCATCCTTCAGCGAAATGCTGCAGGCATGGACCCGCAGCGGCGCGCTGCAGGAGCAGGTGGCGAACAAAATGCAGGAGTGGTTTGAGTCCGGCCTGCAGCAGTGGGATATCTCCCGCGATGCGCCGTATTTCGGCTTCGAAATCCCGAACGCACCGGGCAAATACTTCTACGTCTGGCTGGATGCGCCAATCGGCTACATGGGTTCCTTCAAGAACCTGTGCGATAAGCGCGGCGACACCACCAGCTTCGAGGAGTACTGGAAAAAAGATTCCGACGCCGAGCTGTACCACTTCATCGGCAAGGACATTGTTTACTTCCACAGCCTGTTCTGGCCAGCCATGCTGGAAGGCAGCGGCTTCCGCAAGCCGACCAACCTGTTCGTTCACGGCTATGTCACGGTGAATGGCGCGAAGATGTCCAAATCGCGCGGGACCTTCATTAAGGCCAGCACCTGGTTGAACCATTTTGACGCCGACAGCCTGCGCTACTACTACGCGGCGAAGCTCTCTTCCCGTATCGACGATATCGACCTGAACCTGGAAGATTTCGTTCAGCGCGTGAACGCCGACATCGTTAACAAGGTGGTCAACCTGGCCTCCCGTAACGCCGGCTTCATTGCCAAACGTTTTGACGGCGTGATGGCGGCTGAACTGGCGGATCCGGCGCTCTACAAAACCTTCACCGACGCGGCTACCGTGATTGGCGAAGCCTGGGAAAGCCGCGAGTTCGGTAAAGCAGTGCGTGAGATCATGGCCCTGGCCGATCTGGCTAACCGCTACGTTGACGAGCAGGCTCCGTGGGTAGTGGCAAAACAGGAAGGCCGCGATGCCGACCTGCAGGCAATCTGCTCTATGGGTATCAACCTGTTCCGCGTGCTGATGTCCTATCTGAAGCCTGTGCTGCCGCAGCTGGCCGCGCGTACCGAAGCGTTCCTGAACACCGAACTGAGCTGGGACAGCATTAACCAGCCGCTGCTCGGCCACAAGCTGAACGCGTTCAAAGCGCTGTATAACCGTATCGAGATGAAACAGGTTGAAGCCCTGGTTGAAGCGTCGAAAGAAGAGGTGAAAGCCGCAGCCGCGCCGGTTACCGGCCCGCTGGCAGACGATCCGATTCAGGAGACCATTACGTTCGATGATTTCGCCAAAGTCGATCTGCGCGTGGCGCTGATTGAAAACGCGGAATTTGTTGAAGGCTCCGACAAACTGCTGCGCCTGACCCTGGATCTGGGTGGCGAGAAGCGCAACGTCTTCTCCGGTATTCGTTCTGCTTATCCAGACCCGCAGGCGCTGATTGGTCGCCATACGGTGATGGTGGCGAACCTTGCTCCGCGCAAAATGCGCTTCGGCATCTCAGAAGGGATGGTGATGGCCGCAGGCCCTGGCGGGAAGGATATCTTCCTGTTAAGCCCGGATAGCGGTGCGCTGCCTGGTCATCAGGTGAAATAACAAAAAAGCCGGAGATACGCTCCGGCTTTTTTTATACCTTTTACTACCCGCTGCTCTCCCCTCCCTGTGGAAGAGGCTGGGGGCGAGACGTCAAGCCGCACCCCTGGCAATCATCACGGTTTCGGGTGGTGCACCCGATGCGTCAGCCCACGCAGGAAATTACGCAGAAACTGGTCTCCGCACTCGCGGTAATTTTTATGATCCGGCGCGCGCATCATGGCGGTGATCTCCGGCATCGACACGCGATATTTCTGCTCGGTCATGATCGCCAGAATATCGTCGGTCTTCAGCGAAAAAGCGATACGCAGCTTTTTCAGCACCGTGTTGTTGTTCACCCGACGCTCGAGCGCCAGCTCAGGCGCAGACTCATCTTTGCCGCGCTTGTCATAAATAAGACCGTTCAGGAAACCTGACAGGATGATGTCCGGGCAGCGAACAAAACCCTCTTCATCCTCTTTGGTCATCCAGGTGTCGAATCCGGCAGAGGTGGATTCCATATCGGCAAGCGCAAGAATGCGCACCATGTCGTTATTGTTGGCTTTCAGGGTGTAGCGCAGGCTACGAAGAATATCATTACTGAGCATAGAGCCTTCGAGTGTCGATGATGCAATGGCGCGCAGTGTAGCAGTTTTACAGCCCTATCGCCTCTTTCAAACTTTTCAGATAGCGACGGCTGACCGGCACCGTCTGCCCGGCCCGCAGCACCAGCTCCGCCTGGCCGTTCTCCTCCAGGCGGATCTCTTTCAGGTGCGCCATGTTGACCAGGTACTGACGATGGCAGCGCAGCAGCGGCGTGCGGCTCTCCAGGGTGCGTAGCGTCAGCTCGGTAAAGCCCTCTTTGCCTTCACCGCTGGTGACAAACACCCCGCTCATCCGGCTGCTGACAAAGGCCACGTCATCCATCTGCAACAGATAGATGCGGCTGTGGCCGGTACAGGGGATAAATTTCAGCGGTTGCTGATGTTCCGCCAGCAGCGATACGTCCTGCACGTTGCGCTCCTGGCGCAGGCGGTTGAGGGTCTTTTCCAGCCGCTGCTCTTCAATGGGTTTCAGCAGATAGTCGAACGCGTGCTCTTCAAAGGCTTTGACCGCGTACTCATCAAAGGCGGTGAGAAACACGATGTAGGGGCGATGTTCAGGATCGAGCATCCCCACCATCTCCAGGCCGCTGATGCGCGGCATCTGGATATCCAGAAATAGCACGTCGGGGCGCAGCTTGTGTACTGCCCCGATGGCCTCGATGGCATTCGCGCACTCGCCCACAATTTCAATATCACTCTGCTCCTGCAGCAAAAACCGCAGGTTTTCCCGTGCCAGAGGTTCATCATCGACAATCAGCACATTCAACATGCGTGTTCCTCCAGAGGCAATCTTAAGGTTATGCGGGTAAAGCAGTCCGGCTCGCAGACAACGGTGATGCCGCAATCCTCACCAAAATGGGCGCGCAGGCGTTTATCCACCAGCCCCATTCCCAGGCCGCCGCCCTCGTGGGTCGCGGTATAGAGTCCGGCGTTGTCTTCGATATCCAGCACCAGATAGCGGTTAAAGCGGCTGGCGGTGATGGCGATTTCACCGGTGCCCAGCAGCTGCGAGGTGCCGTGCTTAATCGCATTTTCCACAATCGGTTGTAAGGTGAAGGCCGGAAGCTGCTGCCAGGCCAGTTCCTCCGGCACCGAAAGCGACACCTGCAGGCGCGACTGAAAACGCGCCTGCTCAATTTGCAGATAGGCATTCACATGCTCAATCTCATCGGCAAGGGTGACGATTTCCGACGGCCGCTTCAGGTTCTTGCGAAAAAAGGTCGAGAGAAACTGCACCAGTTGCGTTGCCTGCTCGCTGTCACGGCGGATCACCGCCTTCAGGGTGTTCAGCGCGTTAAACAGAAAATGTGGGTTAACCTGAGCATGCAGGAGCTTGATCTCCGACTGGGTGAGCAGCGCCTTCTGCCGCTCGTACTGACCGGCAAGGATCTGGGCCGACAGCAGCTGGGCTATCCCCTCCCCCAGAGTACGGTTGATGGAGCTGAACAGGCGGTTTTTCGCTTCATACAGTTTGATGGTGCCCATCACCCGCTGATTTTCACCGCGCAGCGGGATCACCAGCGTCGAACCCAACTTGCACTGTGGATGCAGCGAGCAGCGGTACGGCACTTCGTTCCCGTCGGCGTAGACGACCTCTCCGGTCTCAATCGCGCGCAGCGTATAGGCAGAGGAAATCGGTCTGCCGGGCTGGTGATGATCGTCCCCGGTGCCGGTAAAGGCCAACAGCTTTTCGCGATCGGTAATGGCGACGGCGCTGATATCCAGCTCCTGATGCAGCACCTGGGCCACCTTCATGCTGTTCTCTTCGTTAAAGCCCTGACGCAGGATCCCTTCCGTCGAGGCCGCCACCTTCAGCGCGGTAGCGGAAAAGGCGGAGGTATACTTTTCAAACATGGCCCGCTTGTCGAGCAGGATACGCATAAACAGCGCAGCACCCAGGGTGTTGGTGACCATCATCGGCGCGGCAATGCTGCTGACCAGATGCACGGCATCCTCGAACGGACGCGCAATCAGCAAAATGATCATCATCTGCACCAGCTCGGCCACCAGAGTGACCATGCCTGCGGTGAGCGGGCTGAAGACCTTATCCGGGC
Organism: Leclercia sp. GLN_9; assembly: GCF_043105735.1. Classification (NCBI taxonomy): domain Bacteria; kingdom Pseudomonadati; phylum Pseudomonadota; class Gammaproteobacteria; order Enterobacterales; family Enterobacteriaceae; genus Leclercia; species Leclercia sp. GLN_9. The sequence goes on along the minus strand of NZ_JBICLV010000017.1, from coordinate 88,560 downwards.
GACCGCGCCGCACCATCACGCTGTGGATTAGGCCGCCAAGCAACCCTTCAACGATGGTTGAGATCATACAGCTCAGCGCCGTCATTCCGCCCATCGAGTAGCGGTGCAGCCCCCCGGTCAGGCCCACCAGCCCGCCGACCACCGGGCCGCCGAGCAGCCCGCCCATCACCGCGCCAATCGCACGGGTGTTGGCAATGGAGTCTTCAATATGCAGGCCGAGATAGGTGCCAAGAATGCAAAAGATAGAGAAGGTGACGTAGCAGAGCAGCTTGTGCGGCAGGCGAACCGTGACCTGCATCAGGGGGATAAACAGGCGCGTTTTACTCATCAACCAGGCGATGACCAGAAATACACACATCTGCTGAAGCAGCAGCAACACCAGATTAAATTCGTACATGCCCACAAACCACACACAGTAAAACCGCGTAACATACACCGAAGCGCATTAACTTTCCTGGCAGCCTGAAGATAAAAATGTGTTTTCGTGTCAGGCATCACACCTTTAACCCAACATAGTCTTAAATTCACCTTCGCCGGGCAAAAAAAGAGGGATCCTTCCTGGTTCGGCATTCTGCGTCTACAGTTAATCTGGGTATGTGCAAGCCGGGGGAAAACATGGCGCTCTACACGATTGGGGAAGTGGCACTCCTGTGTGATATCAACCCTGTAACGTTACGCGCATGGCAACGACGTTACGGATTACTCAAACCACAGCGAACCGACGGCGGACACCGGCTGTTCACCGATGCGGATATCGACCGCATCCGGGAGATAAAAGGCTGGATCGATAACGGCGTTCAGGTTGGCAAGGTCAAAACGCTACTCAGCCCGGAAGGCAAGGAGGAGCAGGATATCTGGCGCGAACAGCAGGAGGTGCTGCTGCGTTACCTGCAGTCCGGCCATCTGCATCGCCTGCGCGTATGGCTCAAGGATCGCGGCAGCGAATACCCTGCACAAACCTTAATTTCGCACCTGTTTGTCCCGTTACGCCGAAGGTTGCAGTCGCAGCAGCCTACGCTGCAGGCGCTGCTTAGCGCCCTCGACGGGGTGCTGATCAATTACATCTGCATCTGTCTGGCCACCGCGCGTAAGAAGAACAGCAAGGATGCGCTGGTTGTTGGCTGGAACGTGCAGGACACCACCCGGCTGTGGCTGGAAGCGTGGATTGCCGCGCAGGAGGGCTGGCGCGTCGATGTGCTGGCGCACTCGTTGGTGCAGCTGCGCCCCGAACTGTTCGACGGGCAGACGCTGCTGGTCTGGTGCGGCGAATCCCCGACCGCAGCGCAGAAGCAGCAGCTTACCCAGTGGCAGGCGCATGGTTACCCCGTGTTCCCGCTGAAAGGCAATTAATGGTTCATTAACAGCCTTGCTTCACCGTATAATCGCTCTGTTAACATCAGGAGCACATTATGAAGGCAACCAAAGTCGCGGTTATCACCCTGTTCTTACTCATGGCCATCAGCGGTATTGGCGGCGTGATGCTGGCAGGGTATTCATTTATTGTCCGTGGCGGTGTCGGCTGAGACGCTTAGCCAGGCGCTCAAAGGCGCGATCCACCACAATCGCCGCCAGCGCCACCAGTAACGCCCCCTGGATAATATAGGCCGTATTAAACCCGCTTAAGCCGATGATGATCGGCGTCCCCAGCGTATTTGCCCCTACCGTAGAGGCAATAGCCGCGGTACCGATATTGATAATCACCGACGTGCGGATCCCGGCCAGCATGACCGGCGCAGCAAGCGGCAACTCAACGTTGCGCAGACGCTGCCAGCCGCTCATCCCCATCCCTTCTGCCACGCTGATGGCCGCTACGGGCACGGACGCCAGCCCCGCCAGCGTCGCCTGCAAAATCGGCAGTACCCCATAGAGGATCAGCGCGATGATCGCGGGTTGTTGCCCAAATCCCATCACCGGCACCGCAATCGCCAGCACAGCCACCGGCGGAAAGGTCTGCCCGACCGCGGCGATGGTCTCGACCAGCGGGCGAAACTCACGCCCCGCCGGGCGCGTAACGGCGATCCCGGCCCCGGCCCCCAGCACAATCGCCACCAGGCTTGAGATCCCTACCAGCCAGAAGTGGGCCAGCGTCAGGCTAACGAAACTTTCCTGCTGATAGACCGGGCGCGGCAGCTCAGGGAACAGCGCGCTGAACAGCGGCGCGCTGTAAGGCATCGCCACCAGCAGCGCCACAAAAAGCAACACCAGCCACAGGAGCGGCTCACGTAACCACGTCATTTACCGCCTCCGGGGTGAGCAGGTCGCGAAACCAGAGCGTACCGCAAGGCCTGTCCTGGTCGTCCACCACCGGCAGGCGTTCACTGCCGCTGCTGACAAACGCCGAGAGCGCATCCCGCAAGCTCATGGAGGCGCGCAGCGGGCTGGCATCGCCCGGCGTAATGTCCCGGCGCATCGACTCGCCCACCGTGCGCAGCGACAGCAGACGCACGCCCAGCTCGCTGCGGCCAAAAAACTCCCGCACGAACCCATTCGCGGGCTGGGTTAGCAGCGTCAGCGGCGTTCCTTGCTGCACGACTCTGCCGTTATCCATCAAGACCAGATGGTCGGCCAGCCGAAGTGCCTCGTCGATATCGTGAGTGACCAGAATAATGGTGCGGCCGAGGATGCGGTGGATACGGGTCATCTCCACTTGCAGAGCGCTGCGGGTCACCGGATCGAGGGCACCAAAAGGCTCATCCATCAGCAGTACTTCAGGGTTGGCCGCCAGCGCGCGCGCCACGCCCACCCGCTGCTGCTGCCCGCCGGAAAGTTGATGCGGGTAGCGCTCGCGCAGTACCGGCTCCAGTCCCAGCAGCGCCATCAGTTCGTCCACCCGATCGTTAATTTTTTGCCGGGACCATTTTTGCAGCTGCGGCACAGTGGCGATGTTGCGGGCCACCGTCCAGTGCGGGAACAGGCCAATGGACTGGATGGCATAGCCCATCCGCCGCCGCAGCTCCAGCACCGGCAGGCTGCGGATCTCCTCTCCGGCAAAGCGGATCAGGCCGCTGTCGTGTTCTACCAGCCGGTTGATCATCTTCAGGGTGGTCGATTTGCCCGACCCCGAGGTGCCAATCAGCACCGAAAAAGCCCCTTCGGCAAAGGTCAGGTTCAGATCGCTGACCGCAGGCTCCCCGGCAAACGTTTTATTTACATCATGAAATTCAATCATCGGTTCTCCTTCGCAGCAGGGCGATCCACAGGGCAAAGAGCGCATCCACCACCACTGCCAGCGCGATCGTCGGGATCACGCCCAGCAGCACCAGATCCAGCGCGCTGCTCAGCAGCCCCTGGAACACCAGCGCCCCGAATCCGCCGGCACCAATTAACGCCGCAATTACCGCCATTCCCACCGTCTGTACTGCCACTACCCGCAGGCCGCGCAACAGCACCGGCAGCGCCAGCGGAAGCTGGATCTGCCAGAAGCGCTGGCGGGTATTCATGCCCATGGCGTCGGCGCTCTCCAGCACCTCGGCAGGGACCTGGCTTAGCCCCGCCAGCACGCCGCGCGCCAGGGGCAGCAGCGCATACAGCACCAGCGCGATAAGCGCGGGAGTCATACCGGTTCCGGCAATTCCCAGCGACGACAGCCACGGCCAGGCGCGGGTCAGCCCGGCCAGCGGGGCAATCAGCAGGCCGAACAGCGCCACGGAGGGCACGGTCTGAATCACGCTCAGGACGGCAAATACGGGCCCCTGATATGTCGGGCGACGATAACAGAGGATCCCCAGCGGGACGCCGATCAGCAGCGCCGGCAACAGGGTGCCCAGCAGCAAGGTCAGATGCTGCGCGAGGGCGGCGTTAAAGGTATCTTCGCGGTTGGTATACTCTTTCAGCAGGGACAGCGAGTGGAGCTCACCGCTGAATAACAGCAGCAGCGGCAGGATCCAGATTTGCGCCTGCAACAGCCAGCGCCACAGCGGCTGCGCGCTGAGCCGCCGAATAGCATCGCTGCAGGCCAGCAGGCAGAGCGCCAGCCACAGCCACAGGCCGCTCCCGACCGCGGTACGCGCCAGCGGACTTTCGCTGGTGGCGAGGTGAGTAGCCGCCAGCCCGGCGCTCCAGACCAGCGCGGCAAACAGCAGCTCGCACACCACCAGGGTCGTCGCTAACGCCCATCGTCCGCGGGCGAGGGTCAACGCCAGCAGCAGGCCCAGCGGTAACAGCAGTAATGCAGGGGAAAATGACCACACCTGCCAGAGGGCACGCCCCTCCCCGGACACCAGCCGGTTAGGGGCGAAATTGACAAAAGGTAACGCGCCTGCGGCCAGGGCTATAACAGCCAACAGCAGCAGGACGCGGTTATGACATCGTATCGGCACCGAACTGTCCTGGGGCTACTTCACCAGCCCTTTCTGCTTCAGATAATCTGCCGCCACTTTTTTGGCATCCAGCCCTTCCACTGCAATGCTGGCGTTCAGCTGTTGCAGGGTTTTCTCATCCAGCGTTTCAAAGACCGGCTTCAGCCAGGCGTCCAGCTCCGGGTAGGCCTTCAGCACCGCTTCGCGCACGACCGGCGTTGGAGCATAAATAGGCTGAACGCCTTTCGGATCGGTAAGGGTTTGCAGACCCAGCGCCGCCACCGGGCCGTCAGTGCCGTAGGCCATCGCCGCGTTCACGCCCGAGGTTTGCTGGGCCGCCGCTTTGATGGTCACGGCGGTATCACCGCCTGCCAGCGACAGGAGCTGGCTCTGATCGAGCTTGAACTCATAGGCTTTTTCAAACGCTGGCAGGGCATCCGGGCGCTCGATAAATTCTGCCGAGGCGGCGAGTTTGAAATCGCCCTTCTCTTTCAGGTAGCGGCTGAGATCCTCAAGCGAGGTGAGCTTGCCTTTCTCTGCCAGGTCCTTACGTACCGCGATGGTCCAGGTGTTGTTGGCCGGGGCCGGGGTAAGCCACATCAGCTTGTTTTGTTCGGCATCGAGCTTTTTCACTTTCTCATACCCGGCCTTAGCGTTTTTCCACGCCGGGTCGTTTTCATCTTTGAAGAAAAAAGCGCCGTTACCGGTGTATTCCGGGTAGATATCCAGCTCACCGGAGGTGATCGCGCCGCGCACCACCGGGGTGGTGCCCAGTTGCACTTTATTGACGGTTTTTACGCCGTGGCTCTCCAGCACCTGCAGGATGATGTTGCCGAGCAGCGCCCCTTCCGTATCAATTTTTGACCCGACTTTTACCGGCTCTGCTGCCTGTAAAGGCAGGCTCAACGCCGCCAGTAATGCCGTTGAGCCAACAATCCCCTTTAAGATAGTCATTCCACTTTCCTCATGTTTTTGCCGCCGTTTTCAGTGGCTTGTGAGAAAAGCGTAGTCGATAAGCGCCGTTTTATCCCTGGTCCGGCAGTTTTAACGTATCAGTGAGCACGCAGGCGGCGAAACAGCGAACAGCGAGCGCTCCCGGATGACAAAGCAGACGAACAACAGCCCGACCATGAACGAGACGGTAATGGCAGTAAGACCGCGGCGGTCGGGATCGAAATCGTCTGACTCGCGCGTCAAGTTGCTCGCTGTCAGCGGTTAAGGGACAGGCATGAGACGCGGTTTAATCGCCCGGCTTGCACGCCCTTTTGCCGAGGTTGAGCGAAAAATGAACCCGAATGCGGTGTCAGAAAACACTTTTGATGAGGTGCATGTTTTGCGGCGGTAGCCAGAAATGAACTGTGAAAACCTTCACAATCTATTGCGAAAAGAGGGAGTTAAAAACGAGGATTAACCGGCTTTCAGGATGAAGGGAGGAAAATTTTGGGGCCGCTCACCAATGATGTGAGGCGGCCCCGCCTGGGTATTGCCGGATGGCAAGGTTTACAGCAGCTCGAATTCACCCTTGTTAACCCGGGCAGAATCGACGCCGATAAAGACGTTGAATTTGCCTGGCTCGGCGTCGTATTTCATCTGCTGGTTCCAGAACTTGAGCGCATCCACGTCAATCGGGAAGCTGACGGTTTTGGTTTCGCCCGGTTTCAGGTGCACCTTCTCGAAGCCACGCAGCTGTTTCACCGGACGGCCCATGGAGGCGGTAACATCCTGGACGTACATCTGGATCACCGTATCCCCTTCGCGTTTGCCGCTGTTGGTCACCTCGACGCTGGCGGTGACGTTACCGTCCGTTTTCATGGTCGGAGCCGACATTTTCACCTCAGAAACGGTGAAGGTGGTGTAGCTCAGGCCGTAACCAAACGGATAGAGCGGGCCGTTAGCTTCGTCGAAATAGCGCGAGGTGTACTTGTTCGGTTTATCCGCGTTGTACGGACGGCCGGTATTCAGGTGGCTGTAGTACACCGGGATCTGGCCGACGGAACGCGGGAAGGACATCGGCAGTTTGCCCGACGGGTTGTAATCGCCAAACAGCACGTCGGCAATGGCGTTACCGCCCTCGGTACCGGCAAACCAGGTTTCCAGAATCGCGTCAGCCTGCTGGTTCTCATCAACCAGCGCCAGCGGGCGACCGTTCATCAGCACCAGCACCAGCGGTTTACCGGTGGCTTTCAGCGCGGCAATCAGCGCCTTCTGGCTCTGAGGAAGGGTGATATCGGTGCGGCTTGAGGCTTCATGCGCCATACCCTGGGCTTCACCGACCACGGCCACCACCACGTCGGACTGCTTCGCGGCGTTAACGGCCTCGTCGATCATCTCCTGCGCCGGACGCGGATCGACCTTCACCGCCTCTTCATACTGGTTGAGGAAGGTAACGATGTCGTTATCGCCGGTGACGTTGGCACCTTTGGCGTAAATTACCTTGCCCTTGTCGCCCAGCGCATCTTTAATGCCGGTCAGCACGGTCACTGACTGATCGGCCACGCCCGCCGCAGACCAGCTGCCCATCACGTCGCGCTTGCTGTCAGCCAGCGGCCCTACTACTGCCACGGTGCCGGATTTCGCCAGCGGCAGCGTTTCCAGACGGTTTTTCAGCAGCACCAGGCTTTCGCGCGCTACGTCGCGCGCTTCCTTACGATGTAAACGGCTTTCGGCGTTGGTGTCTGACGGGTCGGACTCTTTTGGCCCCAGATGGCTGTACGGATCGTTGAACAGCCCCATGTCATATTTCACGTTAAGCACGTGGCGCGTGGCGTCGTCCAGCTCTGCCATGGTGACTTTGCCGCTTTTCACCAGACCCGGCAGGTATTTGCTGTAGTACTCGTCGCTCATGCTCATGTTGATGCCGGACTTCAGTGCCACCCGCACCGCATCTTCAGGATCGGCCGCGGTGCCATGCTTAATCAGCTCCTTGATCGCCCCGTGATCGGACACGGTGATGCCTTTAAAGCCCCACTGGTCGCGCAGGACATCTTTCAGCAGCCAGCTGTCGGACGTGGCTGGCGTGCCGTTCAGCGAGTTGAGGGCCACCATCACCGCGCCGCTCCCGGCATCGAGACCGGCTTTGTACGGCGGCATATAGTCGTTAAACAGACGCTGAGGACTCATGTCGACGGTGTTGTACTCTTTCCCGCCCTCCACTGCGCCATAGGCGGCGAAGTGCTTGACGCTGGTCATCACCGAGTAGCGATCCGCCGGGCTTTTACCCTGCATCGCTTCCACCATGGTTTTACCCATTATGGAGGTTAAATAGGTATCTTCCCCGAAGCCTTCCGAGCCGCGGCCCCAGCGCGGATCGCGGGAGACGTCAACCATCGGTGCCCAGGTCATGTTCAGACCGTCGTCTGCGGCTTCATAGGCTGAAACGCGGCCAACGGTTTTCACCGCCTCAAGGTTAAAGGAGGAGGCCAGGCCGAGACTGATGGGGAAGACGGTACGCTGGCCGTGAACCACGTCATAGGCGAAGAATAACGGGATTTTCAGGTGGCTGAGTTCCATCACCTGATCCTGCATCGCGCGGATATCCTGGCGGGTAACGGTGTTAAAAATTGCCCCAACCTGCCCGTTTTTGATCATTTCGCGAATGGCTTCTTTCGGATTATCCGGCCCGACGCTAATCAGACGCAGCTGGCCGATTTTCTCATCGACCGACATCTTTGTGAGCAGATCGGTGACAAAAGCGTCGCGGGCTTCCGGCGTCAGCGGATGATTACCAAACAGGTCATCAGCCAGCGCGGGCTGTAGCGCCAGACTTACTGCCACACCTACAGAACAGAGCCATTTCATCTCGTTTACTCTCTCATCAATAACCGCCGGATAGTCGCGGCCAGACCGTACGAAAAGCGCAGTGTGCCATAAACCCTGTGAACCTTGCAGGGTTTATTCTCTGATTTTTCTGGTGAATACTGGTTCGCTTAAACATTAATCGCGCTATGATTTTGGACGACGTATTCGACTGACCACAAGGGGTGGATGATGTCTTTTGAACAACCGCACGATAACACCGACTTTATTAATGAACTGACGCGACTGGTGGGGTCAGCCCACCTGCTGACCGACGCCGCGAAAACCGCGCGCTACCGCAAGGGTTTTCGCTCCGGTCAAGGGGACGCGCTGGCGGTGGTTTTCCCGGGCACGCTGCTGGAACTGTGGCGGGTGCTCAGCGCCTGCGTGGCGGCAGACAAAATTATTCTGATGCAGGCGGCCAATACCGGCCTGACCGAAGGCTCCACGCCGAACGGCAACGATTACGACCGCGACATTGTGATTATCAGCACCCTGCGCCTCGACAAGCTGCATCTGCTGGATAAAGGCGAGCAGGTGCTGGCCTATCCGGGGACCACGCTCTATTCCCTGGAAAAAGCGCTGAAGCCGCTGGGCCGGGAGCCGCACTCGGTGATTGGCTCATCCTGTATTGGCGCGTCGGTAATTGGCGGGATCTGCAATAACTCCGGCGGCTCGCTGGTGCAGCGCGGCCCAGCCTACACCGAAATGTCGCTGTTTGCGCGTATCGACGAGCAGGGAAAACTAACCCTGGTGAACCACCTGGGCATCGATCTGGGCGTCACGCCGGAGCAGATCCTCAGCAAGCTGGATGACGATCGCGTTAAGGACAGCGATGTGCTGCATGACGGGCGTCACGCCCACGATCATGACTACATCACCCGGGTGCGCGAAATCGATGCCGATACCCCCGCCCGCTATAACGCTGACCCGGATCGCCTGTTTGAGTCCTCCGGCTGTGCGGGCAAGCTGGCGGTCTTTGCCGTGCGGCTGGATACCTTCCCGGCCGAGAAGCGGCAGCAGGTGTTTTACATTGGCACCAACCAGCCGGAAGTGCTGACCACCATTCGTCGTCATATTCTCAGGGAGTTCACCCACCTGCCGGTCGCCGGGGAGTATATGCACCGGGATATTTACGACATTGCCGAACGCTACGGTAAAGATACCTTTCTGATGATCGACAAGCTCGGCACCGACAAGATGCCCTTCTTCTTCACCATGAAGGGGCGCACCGATGCGATGCTGGAGAAGGTGTCGCTGTTTAAGCCCCACTTTACCGACCGCTTTATGCAAAAGATTGGCAACGCCTTCCCGGCGCACCTGCCGCCGCGGATGAAAAGCTGGCGAGATAAGTACGAGCATCACCTGCTGTTGAAGATGGCAGGCGATGGCATTGCCGAAGCACAAAGCTGGCTGGCCGAGTTCTTTAAAACCGCCGAAGGCGACTTCTTCGCCTGTACGCCTGAAGAGGGCAGCAAAGCCTTTTTACACCGCTTTGCCGCCGCCGGAGCCGCGATCCGCTACCAGGCCGTACATGCCGACGAAGTGGAAGATATTCTGGCGCTGGATATTGCCCTGCGCCGCAACGATACCGACTGGTTTGAGACGCTGCCGCCGGAGATCGACAGCCAGCTGGTGCATAAGCTCTATTACGGTCACTTTATGTGCTATGTCTTCCATCAGGATTACATCGTCAAAAAAGGGGTCGATGCCCATGCCCTGAAGGCGCAGATGCTGGAGTTACTGCGGGCGCGCGGCGCGCAATATCCCGCGGAACACAATGTGGGTCACATTTACGAAGCGCCGGCCGCATTAAAGCAGTTTTATCGCGAAAACGACCCGACAAATAGCATGAACCCGGGTATTGGAAAAACAACCAAGCATAAAAACTGGAAGGAACAGGCTGAAGCAGCGGGTCATAGCCCGCAACCCACTGATCAAACCAGTTAGCCCACTGGACCTGCTGTTAAGCCCTCAGGAATCGTACTAGAGTAACCCCGGGTCGCCAGAGAAAACTTTCTCTGGCTTTTTTGCGAGGAGCGGACAGCTATGTCGGCTATTGAAACTTTTTCCGAAACTGATGTTCAGGTTCGCGATGCCGAGGCGGAGGACGCGCATGCCATTGCCGCCATCTACGCCTGGCATGTCCTTCACGGGCGCGCGTCCTTTGAAGAGGTTCCCCCTACCGTAGACGAAATGCGCCAGCGTATAAATACGGTGACCAGCCAGGGGTTGCCCTGGCTGGTGGCGCTCTATCGGGGAATTGTGGTGGGCTTCTGTTACGCCACGCACTATCGAGCGCGCACCGGATACCGTTACACCATTGAAGAGTCGATTTACGTCGAGGCCAGCACGCCCGGACGCGGCTTTGGCAGCGCGCTGTTAAGCGCCCTGATTGCCCGTAGCGAAGAGGGACCGTGGCGGCAGATGATCGCTATCGTCGGGGATGGGCCAAACAATGCCGGTTCGTTACGCCTGCACAAAAAACACGGATTCGAAGTGGCGGGACAGCTCAGAAGTGTGGGTTATAAAAAAGGCGACTGGCGCGATACGCTGATTTTGCAACGTCCCCTCAACGAGGGTGACTGGACGCTGCCGGAGTAATACACATTATTCCCGGCCTACAAACCGTAGGCCGGTATCACGTCATCCGGCGATGACAGACGACTCAATCGTTTTGTGCTGTCGCCATCTGCGCCGCTTTCTGCTTTTTATAACTCAGCGCCGCAGCCGGTACTGGCTGCACCTTCCCGGTTTCAATCCAGGTACGCAGGCGGCTGGCGTCGGCAAAGTGGGTATATTTGCCAAAGGCGTCCATGACCACCAGCGCCACCGGCTTGCCATTAAAGACCGTACGCATGACCAGACAGTGGCCGGCGGCGTTAGTAAAGCCGGTTTTAGTCAGCTGGATATTCCAGTTATCGCGGTAGACCAGATGGTTGGTGTTACGAAACGGCAGGGTATAGGCCGGATTCGAGAAGGTCGCCATCTCTTCGCGAGTGGTACTGAGCTGGCCAAGCAGTGGGTACTGCTTAGTGGCAATCAGCAGTCTCGTCAGATCCTGCGCCGTCGAGACATTATGAATCGACAGACCGGTCGGCTCCACAAAGTGCGTCTGAACCATCCCCAGTGCCTTCGCTTTTGCGTTCATCGCCCGGATAAACGCATCATAGCCCCCCGGATAGTGGTGCGCGAGGCTTGCAGCGGCGCGGTTTTCTGAGGACATCAGCGCCAGCAGCACCATGTTTTTACGGCTGATTTCGCTGTTCAGGCGTACGCGGGAGTAGATCCCTTTCATCTCTGGCGTGTGGCTGATATCGACGCGCAGTTTTTCATCCAGCGGCAGTCGTGCATCCAGCACCACCATCGCGGTCATTAATTTGGTAATCGAAGCGATCGGGCGCACCAGATTGGGGTGGCTGGAATAGATCACTTTGTTGGTATTCAAATCGACGATCATGGCGCTACCGGAGGCAATCTCCGGCTGGGTGGCAGTAGCCACAGCGGTAGGTTTAGCGATCGCCGTGGTCGCCACTGGCACAGTCAGCAACAGTGCCAGACTCAGTAAAGAAACGCGGAATTTCAGCATGGTGAGATTTCTGATAATTATTCATGCACGTAATAACGTACACCGCCCGGGTCATAGCGCGAACGCGGGCTGGCTAAGGCATCATAGCCGTCCAGATGCCTTGCTGCCAGCAGTTAATCGTGAACAGATGCTGCATTGCTGGCAATTACACCAGCAATGCAGGAGCCTCAGAAGAGACGATAACCATAACCCCAAAGAATAACTGTCAGCGCCAGCAGCACTTCCAGCAACAGGACGCCAATGGCGAGCGTTGAACCAGAGAAGCTACGGCCCTCTTCTTTGTTGATATTCAGGAAGGTAGGAATACCGATGTAGAGCAGATATCCGGTGTAAAACAGCGCCAGCGTCCCCACCAGGGCGCACAGCCAGACTAATGGATAGAGCGCCACAATCCCGCTCAGAAACAGCGGCGTTGCCACGTACCCGGCAAACACCATACAGTGCGTCAACGAAGGGCGCTGCGGATAATTACGCGCCATCCAGTAAATCACTCGCCCCATCACTGCGACACCTGCCAGCATCAGGGCATAAAACACCACCGCCAGCGCCAGGCCGGTGGTCCAGGAGAGTTTTACAATGTTGCCGTCGTCAAAATCCCAGCCAATTTGCGTGGTGCCAATAAAGGCGCAAATGACCGGCACCGCGGCCATCAGCAGCACATGGTGGGTGTAGTGATGACTGACCGTTTCGTTTTCGCTTCTTATGACGTGCATTTCACGATCGGGATGGGAAAAGAGTCCCCAGACATGGTTCATAACGCCCCCTTGTTGTCGGCCCGCTAGCGATAACTCAAGTATAATGCAGGCCTGAGATTATTTTTTGTACAGCGTAATAATGCAGCAAATTGCGGGGCGTTCTGATATGTTAATGCCTACTAAACAGGCAGTTACAAAAAGGCCTCTTTCATGCCGGAATTCATCTTTTTCAAAAAAGGAAATACCCTCTCAGCGCTTGAGAAGTCCAACGTGCAGGGAGCCAGGTTGTTGCTTGAGCAGGGTTATGAAAAACAGTTTGAAGAAATTATGGCCTCTGACAGCCAGCATGCCCTGGCGCGTCTGGCCGATATCAAAAAAGAAGAGGCCCTGACGGAACATGCCTTTATGACCTGGCCCGCTTTTGCCGCGGCGGTGGCCATCATTATGATGGTTATGGGGTATCTGTTCAGCAACTAGCGTTTCCTGCGCTACGCTTATCGTATGGATATTAATACTCTCATTGCACAGTATGGCTATGCCGCGTTGGTTGTGGGCAGCATAGCGGAAGGCGAAACCATCACCCTGCTGGGTGGCGTGGCGGCGCATCAGGGATTGTTACGTTTCCCGCTGGTCGTGGCGGCAGTCGCGCTGGGCGGGATGATCGGTGACCAGCTGCTCTATTTACTCGGGGTGCGGTTTGGTCCGGCGATCCTGCGCCGTTTTTCCCGGCACCAGAAAAAAATCGACCGCGCACAGCGGCTGATCCAACGCCATCCCTACCTGTTCGTCATCGGCACCCGCTTTATGTACGGATTTCGCATCATCGGGCCGTTGTTAATCGGCGCCAGCCGTCTGCCGCCCAAAATTTTCCTGCCGCTGAATATTGTGGGGGCTATCGTCTGGGCGCTGATCTTCACCACCTTAGGCTACGTCGGTGGCGAAGTGCTGGAGCCGTGGCTGCACTCGGTAAACCAGCACCTGCGCCACTGGTTCTGGCTGATCCTGGTGCTGGTGCTGGTCGTCGCGGTACGCTGGTGGCTGAAACGCCGGGACCGCAGCTAATTTACTCTGCCGGTTTAAACTGCGGATTGCCCAGCATAAAACCGCCATCGACGATAAACGACTGTCCGGTGGCGTAGCTGGCATCCGTATCACACAGCCAGGCCACGAGGCTTGCGATCTCTTTCGTATGCCCCGGCCGTGCCAGCGGGATATTCGGCATAGAACCCGGCTTCACTTCGCTGTCGTCCATATCGTTCATCGGCGTGGCGATGGCCCCGGGCGCGACGGCATTGACCAGAATATTGTGCTGCACCAGCTCCATCGCCATCGACTTGGTCAGGCCACCGAGGGCATGTTTGGCCGAGGTATAGGCGCTGGCATCCGGCAGCGGGGTATGCTCATGCACCGAGGTGATATTGACGATGCGCCCGCCCTCTCCCTGCTTCACCATCTGCCGGGCGGCAATCTGCGAGCAGAGAAACGCGCCATCCACATCGACCTTAAAAATGGACCGCCACTGGTCATATTCCATGTCGAGAAACGCGGCTTTGGTCATCGCCCCGGCGTTGTTAACCAGCACGTCGATACGGCCAAAGCGGGAAATCAGCGTCTCGATCGCCTTTGCGCCGTCCGGTAGCTGGCTGAGATCCAGATGAATGGCCTCTGCCCGCTGCCCGCGCGCCTCAATTTCACGACAGGTTTTCAATGCCCCTTCTTCATCCGAGTGCCAGGTGACGCCAATATCAAATCCACGCTCCGCCAGCATCAGCGCCGTGGTTTTGCCGATCCCGGAATCCGATGCCGTCACAATAGCCACACGATTGTTTGAACCCATACTCACCTCCGAAAAAGAATACAAAGAGATAAGTATAGATACTTCTCACTTTCTACCCATGCTGATAGCCGCCGCCCAGTGCGGAGGTAAGCTGGAGAGTGGCATCGATGTACTGCCCCTGTAGCGTCAGCCCGGCGAGTTGTTCCTTGAGGGCGGGTAGTCTGGCTTCGCTGACGCGTGAACCGGCGACAATCCCCGCCCTGTAGCGCGCCTGCGCCAGGGCCACCACCCGCTCGGCATCGGCTTCAATTTTCTGTTGATGCTGATTTTTTGCCATTAAGGTTTCGACTTCGCTTGCGGTACGGGCCACCTGATTCACCGCTTCCACCACCGCCTTGTTGTAATTCGCTACCGACAGGTTGCTTTGCGCCTGGGCGATATCGAGATTTGCATTCAGGCGTCCACTGTCAAAAATAGGCAGGGTCAGACCGGCGGTAACCCCCACTTGCTGCGCCGAGGAGCGGAACAGATCGCTTAAGTGCAGCGCATCCTGTTGCAGGAACGCCATCAGGTTGATATCGGGATAAAACGCGGCTTTTGCGGCATCCACGTCCCGCAGGGAAGCTTCGATATACCAGTGGGCCTCCTGTAGATCGGGGCGTCGGGCCAGCAGTGAGTAGCCCAGCGAGGAAGGCAATTTTGTCTCGACGGTGGGTAAGGCGTGCGGAGTGAGGGTTATCGACGCGGTGTTGGTCAGGGCCTGCAGACGCGCCTCAATGGCTTTCATATTGCCGTTTACTTCCGCCAGCCGCTCTTCGGTTTTACTGGCATTGATGTCGGTTTCCACCCCTTCCACGGATGAGGTAATCCCCTGCTGATACAGCTCCCGGTCGGTACTGATGATATTTTGCTGCTCCTGTTTGATGGCAGTTAACAGCTGCCCGGTCGCAGCCTGGGTCTGCCACTCCCAGTAGAGGCGCGCCACGCTGGTAGCAAGCAGCTGGCGGGTCTGTTGCAGCTCTGCCCGTTGTGCGTTGACTTTCCCGATGCGGGCCTCCACCTGGGCGCGGTTTTTGCCCCACAGATCCAGATCCCAGCCAGCGGTTAAACCCAGGGTGCCGTTAGTGTACCAGGGGCCGGTGGTGCCAGCCGCAGGGTCGGTGATCGCGAAAGGCCCCATCAGCCCCTCTGCTGACATTTTTTGCCGTTCGACATCGGCTGTAAAATCAACGTCCGGCCCTTCTGAGGCCATCGCCATTTTGGCCTGGGCTTCGGCAAGGGCAATGCGCTGACGGGCAATTTGCATATCTGGCGCGTCGGCCTGCGCTTTGACAATCAGGGCAGTGAGCTGCGGATCGTGGAATTCTTCCCACCACGTATTTTTTGGCCATAGACCGGCGGCCAGCCCGGTGGCGATGGTCGCGGCGGGGACCTGCTGTTTAAGCGATGCAGTCGTATCGTGGTGAGGGGCACAGGCAACAAGCCACAGGGAGAGAGGCAGGCAGAAGCCGTAAAAACGTGAACGTTTCATCGGGTTATTCACATAAAAAAAGAAGGCTGCAACATACGCTCACAGCGCTTCGTTTTTTTAGGAATCGGTGGCAATCCACACTTTGTCATACCTGGATATATTCAGAAAAGGCACCCGGCGCACCGCCGGGTGCCCTGGCGATCCTTAGCCTTTCAGCGAAGCGCCATGGGTCGCAATCACTTCCTGATACCAGTAAAAACTCTTCTTGCGGCTGCGCGCCAGCGAGCCTGCCCCGCTGTCGTCACGATCGACGTAGATAAAACCGTAGCGTTTGGAAAGCTCCGCTCTGGAGGCGCTCACCAGATCGATCGGTCCCCAGCTGGTGTAGCCCATTACCTCCACGCCGTCCTCAATCGCCTCGCGCACCTGCACCAGATGGTCGTTGAGGTAGCTGATACGGTAATCGTCCTGCACCATGCCGTCCGCGTCCGGCTTGTCCTTCGCGCCCAGACCGTTCTCAACAATGAACAGCGGCTTCTGATACCGATCCCAGAGCACGTTCAGTAACGTGCGCAGGCCAACCGGGTCGATCTGCCAGCCCCACTCCGAGCTGGCCAGATGCGGGTTCGGCACCATGCTCAGGATGTTGCCGCGCGCCTGCTGGTTCAGCTCGTCGTCGGTGGTGACACAGCCGGTCATGTAGTAGCTGAAGGAGATAAAGTCGATAGTCGATTTCAGCGCCTCGCGATCGGCCTCGGTGATCTCAAGGGTAATGCCATTATCGCGGAAGAAGCGCAGCATATAGCCCGGGTACGCCCCGCGGCACTGCACATCCCCGAAGAACTGCCAGGCGCGGTTCTCCTGCAGGGCTTCCAGCACGTCGTCTGGCTTGCAGGTCAGCGGATAGACCAGGCCGCCCAGCAGCATGTTGCCGATTTTCGCGTCCGGGATAATCTCGTGGCAGGCTTTTACCGCCAGCGCGCTCGCCACCAGCTGATGGTGGATCGCCTGATAAACCTCCGCCTTGCTGCTGGTCTCCGGCAGACCGACGCCGGTCATCGGCGCGTGCAAGGACATGTTGATCTCGTTAAAGGTGAGCCACAGCTTGACCTTATGCTGATAGCGGGTGAAGACGGTGCGGGCATAGTGTTCGAAGAAACCGATCACCTGACGGTTGCCCCAGCCGCCGTACTGTTTCACCAGCCCCCACGGCATCTCGTAATGTGAGAGCGTCACCAGCGGGGTGATGTTATGCGCCGCCAGCTCGTCAAACAGCTTGTCGTAAAAGGCCAGTCCGGCCTCGTTCGGCTGCTGCTCATCGCCGTTCGGGAAGATACGTGTCCAGGCAATGGAGACGCGCAGGCAGTTGAAGCCCATTTCGGCGAACAGTTTGATATCTTCCGGGTAGCGGTGATAGAAATCGATCGCCACGTCTTTAATGCCGCTGTCGCCAGCCACCCGCTCCACGACCGGGCCAAACACCCCCTGCGGCTGGACGTCAGAGGTGGACAACCCTTTGCCATCCTCCAGGTAAGCCCCTTCGACCTGATTCGCGGCAACCGCGCCGCCCCATAAAAAATCATTCGGGAAAGTTTTCATTCGGTTCTCCTGTTACTGATGGCTGACGCAAAGTAACGGTGCGCCGGCCTGGACGGCGGTTGCCGCCACGGTCGCGACATCACGGTAGTCGTCACTGTTGCTGATAATAATCGGGGTCGCCAGATCGTATCCGGCATCAAGAATGGCCTGACGGTCGAACTCCAGCAGCAGATCGCCCGGCTGTATTTTGTCCCCCACCTTCACGTGGGCGGTAAACGGCTTGCCGTCGAGCTTCACGGTGTCGATTCCGACGTGGATCAGCACTTCGATGCCGCTGTCGCTCAGCAGGCCGATGGCATGTTTGGTGGCAAATAGTGAGGCCACTTCCCCGGCGAAGGGGGCAATCACTTTGTTATCGGCAGGCACGATAGCCGCGCCCTGACCGAGCAGGCCACTGGCAAAGGTTGCGTCCGGCACATGGTCCAGCGCCAGCACCGTGCCACGCATCGGTGACAGAACAGTGTTTTCATCGAGGGTAACGGCCACCGGTGCCGTTTCTGTCGCACGACCCGGCATCCCGGCCATCATCGTCAGGACACAGCTCAGCACCAGCGCCACCAGCATGCCTGCAATCCCGCCCCACAGCGTGGCGTCCACCCCACCCGGCGGGATCATCTGCGCGATGGTGAAGATGTTGCCGAAGCCAAAGGAGTAGACATGGGTGTCGAAGAAACCGACAATCGCGCCGCCCACCGCCCCGGCCACGCAGCCAAAGATAAAGGGACGACGTAAAGGCAGGTTCACGCCATACACCGCCGGTTCGGTGACGCCAAAGATCCCGGCCGTCACTGAAGAACCCGCCAGCATCTTCTGCCGTGCATCGCGGCTGCGCAGGAAGACGCCTAACGCCGCCCCCACCTGGCCATATACCGCTGGCAGCAACATCGGCAGCATGGAGTCATGACCCAGCACGGCGAGGTTGTTGATCATCAGCGGCACCAGCCCCCAGTGCAGGCCAAAGATAACGCACACCTGCCATACCGCGCCCATCGCCGCCCCCGCCAGCCAGGGAGCAAGCACGTAGATCCACTGATAGCCGTTCGCCAGCATCTGGCTGAGCCAGGTGGCGACAGGGCCGATCACCAGAAAGGTCAGCGGTACCGTGACGCCGAGGCAGATCAGCGGGGTAAAGAAATTTTTCATCGCCGACGGCAGACGTTTGCTGCCCTGCTTTTCCAGCCAGCAGCTAACCCAGGCGGCGAGGATGATCGGAATGACTGATGTACTGTAATTAAACCAGGTCACCGGAATAGAGAGGAAGGCATTGGCCGCCGCGCCCGCCTGCTGGCTGGCCTCGAAGGCCTGAATCATGGTTGGATGCACCAGCGCCCCGCCAATCACCATAGTGATAAACGGGTTGCCGCCAAACTTTTTCCCGGCGGTGTAGCCCAGCACCAGCGGGAAGAAGAAGAACAACGCGTCACTGCTGGCAAACCAGATTTTGTACGTGCCGCTGTCGGTGGTCAGCCAGCCGCACACCACGGCCAGCGCCAGTATCCCCTTCAGGATCCCCGAGGCAGCGAGGACGCCGATAAAGGGGGTAAAAATGCCGGAGACAATATCGATAAGGTGGCCGCCGAGGCTGGTTTTTTCGCCTTTCTCCTCTGCGGCGGGTCCTGCGTCATCTGCCAGCCCGGCCTCCTGACAGACAGCCTGCCAGACGTCGTGAACGTGGTTGCCAATCACCACCTGGAACTGGCCGCCGCTTTCGACCACCATGATGACCCCGGGATTGTTCTTCAGCCCTTCAGCATCCGCGCGTTGAGAATCTTTCAGTTTGAAACGTAGCCGGGTAGCGCAATGAACCAGGCTGACAATGTTCTCTTTGCCGCCAACGTGGCCGAGAATATCCTTCGCCAGTGCTTGATATTCCATCTCTGTATCCTTCTTCGCTGCCCGCAGGCAGGGTTTGACTGAGTCCTAAAAATAAAAAAACCCGAGAACGACGCCCTTTCGGGAGCCGCGCTCAGGTTTTGCCTGCACAGTGCAGTAACAATCCGTTTGTCGTGGGGGCTTAGCGCCCCTCTTTTCTCACGCGCTCAATATGAATGGTGAGAAACATAATCTCTTCGGTAGTCAGCTCGCGCTGATAACTCTTTTGCAGATGCCGGGCAATCTTCTCGGCGCATACCCACGCCTTCGCGTAGTTGTCTTTTACCGCCGAATGCAGCGAGGCATCGTCATCCGCAACCACGGTACGGGTCAGCATCCGCTGGGCGAAAAACTTCAGATGGGTGACGAAGCGCTGATAGCTTAGCGACTCTTCGTCATACTCCAGCTGTAAGGTGTATTTCACCAGCTGCAGGATCTCCTGCATCACCCGGGTGACGTGCATCACCTCCGGCATCTCGCTGTGCAACTGGGCCGTGACCAGATGCAGTGCGATAAACCCGGCTTCATCTTCCTCCAGCGCCACGCCCAGCCGTGTAGCGATAATGGCCCGGGCCTGCTGTCCCAGCTCAAACTCGCGTGGGTAGAGCCGCTTAATGTCCCACAGGAGCACGTTTTTGATCGCCAGCCCCTTCTTCTGCCGCTCAATCGCAAAATAGCAGTGGTCGGTTAAGGTGATGTACAAGCTCTCCTGCAGTTTGCCCAGCCGCTGTGCTGCCAGCCCGATAATGCGATCGCAGGTGGTCATCACCTCCAGCGGGATCTGGCTGAGTAACTCTCCCAGCCGATGCACCAGCTCGTCGCTTTGCAGGGCAAACACTTTCTCAATGTTCTCTTTCGGGATCACGTCGCCAGGGTGCTTTTGAAAGGCCAGCCCGCGGCCCATCACGACCTGTTCGCGCCCCTGTTCATCCAGAACTACCACCACATTGTTATTCAGTATTTTGGCAATTTTCATTCCATGACCCAGAAACAAAAAAACCTGACCTCCGGCAGATGCCAGAAAATCAGGTTTTGCCTGCCGCAGCAGTAACAATCCAGTTAACGCACTTTACCAGTTTCGCGCTTCGCCTCAATGCGCCCCGCTAAAAAATGTGACGCAGATCGAACCCGGCTTATTTGGACTGGATAACCCGGGCAATCTCCGCGGAGGATTGCAGGGCGCGGATCTCCTGAAACAGTTCCAGGGCCTCGTCGTACTCTTTACGCAGGTAACTCAGCCACTGCTTGATACGCGCGACGTGGTACAGCCCGGTGTCGCCCTGCTTTTCGAGGCGGGTGTATTTCTTCAGCAGCGTCACCACCTCTGGCCAGGGCATACGCGGCTCGTTGTATTTAATCACCCGGCTGAGGTTAGGCACGTTGAGCGCCCCACGCCCAATCATGATTGAATCGCAGCCGGTCGCCGCCATACAGGCCAGCGCGCTTTCGCGATCCCAGATTTCGCCGTTAGCAACCACCGGGATGGTCAGCCGTTTGCGGATCTCGCCGATAGCCTGCCAGTTAATGCGCTCGGCTTTGTAACCATCTTCTTTGGTGCGGCCATGAACCACCAGCTCGCTGGCTCCCGCCTGCTGCACCGCATCGGCAATTTCAAACTGCCTGTCGCCGCTGTCCCAGCCCAGACGGACTTTCACCGTGACCGGCAGGTGAGATGGCACCGTCTCGCGCATCGCTTTCGCGCCGCGGTAGATCAGCTCAGGATCTTTAAGCAGCGTGGCGCCGCCGCCGCTGCCGTTGACCATTTTCGATGGACAGCCGCAGTTCAGGTCCACGCCCCAGGAACCCAGCTCGACGGCGCGGGCGGCATTTTCCGCCAGCCATTCGGGATATTGTCCCAGCAGCTGGATCCGCACCCGGGTGCCGGAGGGGGTGCGGCTCTGGTGATGCAGCTCCGGGCAGAGTCTGTAAAACGATTTTACCGGCAACAACATATCCACCACCCGCAGAAACTCGGTGATGCAGTGATCATAATCGTTAACGTCGGTCAGCAGCTCACGCACCAGCGAATCGAGCACACCTTCCATCGGTGCCAGTAATACACGCATATCAGTACCCGTAAAAAAAGACGCGCTATAGTAGCCGCTCCCGCGAAAGGTGGGAAGCGTCAGGAAAGCGATGCGTGTAGGGTTTGGGCCTTAATCGGGGATGGTTTCGTCAGGGCGCAGCGTCAGCACCTCAAAACCGTCTGCGGTCACGGCGATGGTGTGTTCCCACTGTGCAGAGAGCTTTTTGTCACGGGTCACCACTGTCCAGCCATCTTTCTTGGTTTTGATCCGGCTGTCGCCCTGATTGATCATCGGTTCGATGGTAAAGACCATCCCCTCCTGTAAAACAGGGCCTTCACCGGGTTTGCCGTAGTGCAGGATCTGCGGCTCTTCGTGCATCTCTTTGCCAATGCCGTGCCCGCAATACTCCCGCACCACGCTGTAGCCATGGCTTTCAACGTATGACTGGATCGCGTGGCCAATATCGCCCAGGGTCGCGCCCGGTTTCACCGCCTTAATCCCCTTCCACATCCCCTCCTGAGTCGTTTTCACTAACCTGCGCGCCAGCGGGGAAACCTCACCAATGAGATACATTTTACTGGAGTCGGCGATCATGCCCGCGTTTTCGAGGGTGATATCGACGTTGACAATAGAGCCTGACTTAAGGTGCTCCGACTCTTTCGGGATCCCGTGGCAGACCACGTCGTTCACCGAGGTGTTCAGCACGTACGGGTAGCCATACTGCCCTTTACTGGCGGGGCGGGACTGAAGCTGATCCACAATAAATGCCTCCGCACGATTGTTGATCTCCATGGTTGATACGCCAGGCTTGATAAACTCATCCAGCATGGTGAACACGGACGCCAGCAGTTCACCCGCGTGTCGCTGACGGGCCAACTCATCGGCACTCTTAATGAGAATTGATGGCATTGATCACCTCCAGTAAACGGTCGGAGCCAGATTTCAGCATCATCATCTTTATTTGCTGATGGTTAAGGTCAGGATAGAGTTCGCTCATCATGCCGAGGCGGATCCAGTATTCCGCCTGCGCGTTGACCGAACGCGACATGGCTTTGCTGGCATCACGAATGTCGTCATGCAGAAGATCGGAGATTTTTACGATGCCCATATATATGTTCCATTATGATTCATATATAAATCGTATATCAGGGGCGCGGCATTGTCACTTCTGGTTTGGGGAAATGCCCAACGTTCCAATAAGTAATGTCTGGTATGCTCAAAAGTCATGATGTGATCCGTAGCACGTTTAGGGTTTTAATTGTATGATGAATGCGTTTCATCAAGGGCTTTCACCATGAATAAATCACTGATAGTTGTCTGGCAGTACCTGCGCGCGTTCATCCTGATTTATGCCTGCCTGTATGCGGGAATATTCCTCGCCTCTCTGCTGCCAATTACTATTCCCGGCAGCATTATTGGCATGCTGATCCTGTTTGTGCTGCTCGCGCTGCAAATCCTCCCGGCACAATGGGTTAAACCCGGCTGCTCGGTGCTGATCCGCTATATGGCGCTGCTGTTCGTGCCCATTGGCGTGGGTGTCATGCAGTACTACGACCTGCTGAGCGCGCAGTTTGGCCCGATATTTGTTTCCTGCACTATCAGTACGCTGGTGGTCTTCTTAGTGGTCAGCTGGAGCACACATCTGGCGCATGGGGAACGTAACGTGGTTGGGCAAAAAGGACAGAAAAAATGATGGCCAATATCTGGTGGTCCCTGCCGCTCACCGTGGCGGTCTTCTTCGCCGCCCGCAAGCTGGCAGTGCGTCTGAAGTTCCCGCTGCTTAACCCCTTGCTGGTGGCGATGGTGGTGATTATTCCTTTCCTGCTGTTGACCGGCATCCCCTACGCGAACTATTTCCAGGGCAGCAAGGTGCTTAACGATCTGCTGCAACCTGCGGTGGTGGCGCTAGCGTTTCCGCTGTACGAACAGCTGCACCAGATCCGCGCCCGCTGGAAGTCGATCATCACTATCTGTCTGGTTGGCAGCCTGGTGGCGATGATTACCGGCACCTCGGTGGCGCTGCTGATGGGGGCAACCCCGGAAATTGCGGCCTCTATTTTACCGAAATCGGTGACCACCCCGATTGCGATGGCGGTAGGCGGCAGTCTTGGCGGCATCCCGGCGATCAGCGCTGTGTGCGTCATCTATGTCGGTATTCTCGGGGCGGTTTTGGGCCATACGCTGCTGAATGCCATGCGTATTCGTACTAAATCGGCCCGTGGTCTGGCGATGGGGACCGCCTCGCACGCCCTCGGTACCGCCCGTTGCGCGGAGCTGGATTATCAGGAAGGGGCATTCAGTTCCCTGGCGCTGGTGATCTGCGGGATCATGACCTCGCTGATTGCGCCGTTCCTCTTCCCGATTATTCTGGCGGTCATGGGCTAAAATTTGCGACGCGTCGCGCATTTTTCATTTGAGTTTCATAAGTTGCACACATAATGAGATCTGGGTCACATATAAAGCCTTTGTGGCTCCGTACACTACCGATCCATTAACCTTTATGAGGCAACGCCATGCATCCACGTTTTCACTCAGCTTTCACTCAGCTTGCAGAGAATTTGCAGTCAGCCCTGGCCCCGGTTCTGGCGGATGCACATTTCCCCGCCCTGCTGACGGCTGAACAGGTCACCGCCCTGAAACGTGCCACGGATCTGGATGATGACGCGCTGGCCTTTGCGCTTCTGCCACTGGCGGCAGCCTGCGCCCGCGCCGACCTGTCCCATTTCAACGTCGGTGCCATTGCGCGCGGCGTGAGCGGCACCTGGTACTTCGGTGGCAATATGGAGTTTATCGGGGCGACCATGCAGCAGACCGTGCATGCGGAACAGAGCGCAATCAGCCATGCCTGGCTGCGCGGTGAAAAATCCCTGCAGGCCATTACCGTGAACTACACGCCGTGTGGCCACTGCCGTCAGTTTATGAACGAGCTTAACAGCGGTTTGCAACTGCGTATCAACCTGCCGGGCCGCGCCCCGCATACTCTGGCCGACTACCTGCCGGACGCTTTCGGCCCGAAGGATCTGGACATTAAATCCCTGCTGATGGATGAACAGGATCATGGCTACACCCTGAGCGGCGATGCGCTGGCCCAGGCCGCTATCCTCGCCGCCAACAAGTCACACGCCCCTTATAGCCAGGCCCCGAGCGGCGTGGCGCTGGAGTGTGGCGATGGGCGCATCTTCACCGGCAGCTATGCCGAGAACGCCGCCTTTAACCCAACTTTGCCGCCGCTGCAGGGCGCACTGAACCTGCTCAGCCTCAACGGCTACGACTACCCGGACATTCAGCGCGGCATTCTTGCAGAAAAACCCGATGCTCCGCTGATCCAGTGGGACGCCACCGCGGCCACGTTGCGCGCGCTGGGTTGCACCAGCATCGACCGCGTGCTTCTGGCTTAAGTCGTTGATGCGGGCAGCAATGCCCGCACAATTGATGAAAATCCCTTCAATTAAACCGCCGTTTCTTGCGCTTACCAGACGGGTAAAGTAGCCTGAGTGAAATTTCACCTTTGGTAAGAGTCATCTGTATGTTAAAGCGCGTGTTTTACAGCCTGGTTGCCCTGATCGCCATTGTGCTGCTGACTGCGCTGGGCCTCGACCGCTGGATGAGCTGGAAAACGGCGCCCTATATCTTTGATGACCTTCAGGATCTGCCCTACCGCCAGGTCGGCGTGGTACTCGGTACCGCCAAGTACTACCGCACCGGGGTGATTAACCAGTATTACCGTTACCGTATTCAGGGGGCGCTCAATGCCTACAACAGCGGCAAGGTCAACTACCTGCTGCTGAGCGGTGACAACGCGCAGCAGAGCTATAATGAGCCGGTCACCATGCGTAAGGATCTGATTGCCGCAGGCGTTGATCCGGCGGATATCGTGCTCGACTACGCCGGTTTCAGAACCCTGGATTCCATTGTTCGCACCCGCAAGGTATTTGATACGAACGACTTTATCATCATCACCCAGCGCTTCCATTGCGAGCGCGCGCTCTTTATTGCTCTGCATATGGGCATTCAGGCGCAGTGCTATGCCGTCCCCTCCCCCAAAGACATGCTCACCGTGCGGGTGCGTGAATTTGGTGCGCGTTTGGGTGCGCTGGCCGATCTCTATGTCTTTAAACGTGAACCGCGTTTCTTAGGCCCGCTGGTGCCAATCCCGGCGATGCCGGAAGTGCCGGAAGATGCCCAAGGTTATCCGGCGGTTACGCCAGAGCAGCTGCTGGACATGCAGAAGAAGAAGCCCGCACTGCCCTAGAGCCACGCCAACGCAGCGCCGCCAGGGGAAATGACCCGGGCATAAAAAAACCCGCATTGAGCGGGTTTTTTTATGCATTGATATCTTACTTCTTACGCGCGTACTTCAGGGAGTCCAGCGCAACGGCGAAGATGATGATGGCACCCTTAATAATGTACTGCCAGTAAGGGTTCACGCCGATATAGGTCAGACCGTAGTTGATAACGGTGAAGATGATTACACCGGTTACCACGCCCAGTACGGTACCCACACCACCACTGAACGACACACCACCCACGACGCAGGCAGCAATCGCATCCAGCTCATACATAAAGCCGAGGTTGTTGGTGGCAGAGCCGATACGGCCTGCTTCCAGCAAACCACCGAACGCATAGAACACACCGGACAGGGCATAGATGACCAGCAGGTTCAGCGCCACGTTAACGCCAGAGACTTTCGCCGCTTCCGGGTTACCACCGATTGCGAAGATGTTCTTACCGAAGCGGGTTTTGTTCCACAGCACCCAGACAAAGGCCACCGCAATCAGGGCGTAGAAGGTGATGTAAGACAGGCGGAATGTGCCCAGCGCGATAAAGCCCTGCGCAAAGGTGGAGAAGCCGCTGTCAAAACCGGAGATTGGCGATGCGCCTACGAAGTCGTAGTACAGGGAGTTGATACCGTAAACGATAATCATCGTACCCAGAGTGGTGATGAACGGCGTTACGTTCAGGTAAGCAATGATGATGCCGTTAATCAGACCAATGATCGCACCGATAGCGCAGACAATCAGGATCACTAGGAAAATCGGCATGGTCGCCATTTCCGGGAACACCTTGTTGGCGTTTTCCATTGACTGCAGGAGCGTGGCCGCGACAACCGCCGCCAGGCCGACCTGACGACCGGCTGACAGGTCAGTACCCTGGGTGACGATCAGACCCGCCACGCCCAGCGCGATAATAATACGTACGGAAGACTGGGTCAGAATGTTACTTAAGTTCAGGAGACTTAAGAATGTCGGATCCTGGAAAATAATAATGGCCAGCAAGACTAAAAGAACAACGTAAATACCGCCTTCTTTCAGATAAGTAAGAAAACTTTTCTTATTTAACGCACTCATGAGAAGCCCCTAATCTTAAAGGTGCAAAGACGCAAGACGCAAAATTTCGTTTTGCGTTGTCGTTTTGGTTTCTACAATTCCGGCAACGAGACCATTGCTCATGACCAGAATACGATCTGTGATCCCTAACAATTCCGGCATTTCGGACGAAATAATAATAATCCCTTTATCTTTCTTGGCTAACTCAGCTATCAACTGATAAATTTCAAATTTTGCCCCCACGTCGATACCACGGGTGGGTTCATCCAGCATCAGAATTTCAGGCTGAGTTAACAACCAGCGTCCAATAATAACCTTCTGCTGGTTACCGCCGGAGAGCGAGCCAATTTGCGTGCGGTGTCCTGGGGTTTTTACACGCATCGAGTCAATTACCCACTGGGTATCACTCTTCATGCGGGAATTATCCAACAGACCGATTTTGTTTTTGTAGTTATGAATATTAGAAATTAACGAGTTAAAGTTAATATCCAGATAGGCGTAAATACCGGTTGAGCGACGCTCTTCCGTCACCAGCGCAAAGCCGTGGTTAATGGCTTCGTTGGCATTGTGGTTATTGATTTTTTTGCCGTGCAGGGTAATGGTCCCGCCGGATTTCTCGCGAATACCGAACAGGGTTTCCACGATATCGGTACGCTTGGCGCCTACCAGACCGGCAATCCCGAGGATCTCTCCTTTATGCAGATCGAAGGAGATATCGCGAATAGAAGGCTGACGCAGCGACGTCAGGTTGCGCACTTCCAGAATCACTTCGCCCGGCTTGTTCTCTTTGGTCGGGAAGCGCTGGTTCAGGGAACGACCCACCATCATGGCGATGATCTTGTCCATATCCAGCCCTTCCAGCGGCTGGGTGGCGATCCACTGGCCATCGCGCAGCACCGTGATTTCATCGCACAACTGGAAGATCTCTTCCATTTTGTGCGAGATATAGACGATGCCGCAACCGCGCTCCTTCAGCTTACGGATAATGGTGAACAGATGGTTCACCTCTTTCTCCGTTAACGACGAAGTAGGCTCATCCATAATAACGATTTTGGCGTTATAGGAGAAAGCCTTGGCGATTTCAATCATCTGCATCTGAGAAACGGATAACGTACCGACGCGCGCACGCGGATCGATATCAATATCCAGTTCATCAAAAATCGCTTTGGTATCACCATACATTTTGTCCTGATCGACAAATACGCCTTTGGTCGGATAACGACCCAACCACATATTGTCCATGACAGAACGCTGAAGTACCAGGTTAAGTTCCTGGTGAACCATCGAAATACCATTTTCCAGTGCTTCTTTGGCGGAATGGAAATCGATCTCTTTCCCCTGAAAAAGAATGCTGCCAGAATCTTTTTGATAGATCCCAAATAAGCATTTCAATAATGTTGATTTACCCGCACCGTTTTCACCCATTAAGGCGTGAATAGAGTGAGGCCGTACTTTTAAATTAACATTATCCAGTGCTTTAACCCCGGGAAAAGACTTGTTGATACCGCTCATTTCCAACAAGTATTCACCGGACGACTGAGTCGTTGTGCTGACCATAATTATACCTTCTCGGCCTCGCGTCGCGTGATAAAAGGGCGCAGAAACTGCGCCCAGTAGAATGCTAAAACTTATTTACCGGTGAATTGGGCCAGGTTTTCCTGATCTACGCCAACGTACGGTACGCGAACAACTTTGTTGTCGATTTTCCAGTTGGTGCCGTCAGCAGCGCCTTTGCCGTCTGCCAGGTTTTTCGCCAGATCGAAGGTAGCTTTCGCCTGGTTGTTAGCATCGTTCAGCACGGTACCGGCCATTGCGCCAGATTTTACCAGAGCCATTGCTTCAGGCAGGGCATCCACACCAAAGACCGGAATAGAGGATTTGTTGTGTGCTTTCAGGGCTTCTACTGCACCCATTGCCATCGCATCGTTGTTGGCGATAACCACTTCGATTTTGTTAGCGTTCGGGCCGGACAGCCAGGCGTCCATTTTGTCTTTCGCCTGAGCGGTGTCCCACATAGCCGTATCTAATGCCAGCTGCTGGGTTTTCAGGCCTTTGTCGTTCAGCTCTTTGATCACGTAAGTGGTACGTGCTTCAGCATCCGGGTGGCCTGGCTCGCCTTTCAGCAGAACAAACTGAATCTGACCATCTTTGTTCAGATCCCAGTTCGGGTTAGCCGCCCAGTGTTTAGCAATCAGGTCGCCCTGAATGATGCCGGATTCTTTGGAGTCGGTGCCCACGTAGAAGGCTTTATCGTAGCTATCCAGCGCTTTACGGGAAGGTTCTTTGTTGAAGAAGACCACTGGCACATTCTGGCCACGTGCTTTCTCAATAACGGTGCCTGCTGCCGCCGGGTCAACCAGGTTGATTGCCAGAGCTTTCACGCCTTTTGCCAGCAGTACGTCAATCTGGTCGTTCTGTTTTGACTGGTCATTCTGGGAGTCATTCATCAGCAGCTGCACGTCTGGCGCTGATTTACCTTCTTTCTCAATGGCTTTACGCACAACAGACATAAAGTTGTCGTCGTATTTATAGATAGTCACACCAATACGGCTATCTGCAGCGTGCGCAGTTGCACCAAAAAGCATACTTGCCATAACAGCAGACAGAGTCAACACCTTCTTATTCATGATATCTCCGGTTTTTATGCAGGGTAGTTCGTGTGAATAACGATCGGCGGGCAATGTTAATGAAACGTTAATGCCGGCCGAAGTCCACTTATAAAATTTCTATCTTCCTTGGTCGGTAACGCTCCAGAATGCGTTTTTTTGGATGTTTAACGTGCCGTGGCTATAGTGAAAATGATTATTCACCGTTACATAGCGTTTCAGTCACTAAAACGCTGACATCATAGTCAGCGCCTTGTTAACTTACTGTGAATTTACTCACAAATTGAAAACGGTTACATCACGACGAATTATAAGTTAGTGATCGGCACCACAATTTGCCGTAGAGCAACGGAGTGACGCCGCACTAAAGTCGGCATGAAACAGTGAGTTGCAGCAAGATCCAGCTTTCCCGCGGCCCCCTGTAACGCCAGCTCGGTGGCCAGCCGCGCCATAGAGGCAATCGGATAGCGCACCGTCGTCAGCTGTGGGTCTGTGTAACGGGCAATCGGAATATCATCGAAACCAATCAATGACAGATGCTGTGGCACCGCAATACCGTTGTCCTTCAGTGCCGTTAGCGCCCCTGCGGCCATGCTGTCGTTGTAGGCAAAGACCGCGGTCAACTGCAGGTTGCGCCCGAGTAGCTCCACCATGGCCGCTTCCCCGCCCTGCATATCCGGCGCGCCGGTGCCGATCCAGCTGTCCGAGGCGATAATGCCCTGCTCCAGCAACGCTTTCTGCCAGCCTTCACGCCGCATTTCGTCATCCTCAATGCGGTGGCTTGATGCAAGATAGCCGATGCGCTGATGGCCGTTATTCACCAGCATTCGCGTCGCCATCATCGCTCCGCTGACGTTATCAAGGCAGACGCAGCGGTGGGCATAGCCAGGCACGATGCGGTTGATCAACACCATGCCGGGGATCTGCTCCATCAGCGCAGATAGCTCCTCATCGCTCAAGGCTTTTGAGTGGACGATCAGGGCGTTACAGCGCTGACGAATCAACACCTCAATGGCGTTACGCTCTTTTTCTGCCTCGTGATAGCTATTGCCGATGAGCACGTTTTTCTGGTGCTCCTGGGCAACCATGTCCACGGCTTTTACCAGCGCGCCAAAGAAGGCATCCGATACATCCATCACTACCACGCCGATGGTATCGCTGACCTGGGTTGCCAGCGCCTGCGCGTTCGCATTGGGACGGTAGCCCAGCGCCGTGACGGCTTTCATCACGCACTCGCGCGTTTCAGGGCTAACCAGCGCGCTGTTGTTGAGCACACGGGAAACGGTGGCGACAGAAACGCCCGCCTGACGCGCGACGTCACGAATGGTGATCATATTCACCATCCTTATTTAGATTGCAGCAACTCACAGACACCCCCTGTGTTTAGCAAGGTGCCTATTCTGGCAGTGAGAAAGGAAGGACTACGTGAAGAAGCTCACAAGGATGAAAACGGTTACATCCGTTTTGTTAATGATTGTGATCCAGATCGTTATCCGGATGTATTACCCGGTGAAACCCCTGCAGCACGTGCGGTCAATTGCCGCCATACCCACTCCATCGGTCCCTGACGGAAATAACGCAGCCAGAAAACGGAGAACAGGATATTCACCAGCCAGACAGGTAGCACGAAGCCCATCAGTTGCAGGCGATCAAAATGCATAAACAGGCCGAGGCGATAGAACAAGGTGGTGCAGATCAGCGTCTGTAAAAGGTAGTTACTGAGCGCCATGCGCCCTACGCAGGCCACGGCCATCACCAGCCGGAAACGGCAGAGCTGCGGCCAGAAGCCATAGATCAGCGCAGCATAGCCTATCGTCTGGAAGGGCGCGCTAATCTCCCGCGGTGCCTGTAACAGAAACGCGCACCAGCGGTAGTCCCAGTTGACATACCACTGGGCGATCACCGCCGGGAGATTAATCGCCAGACCGACCAGTACCAGCCACATCCCGGTTCGCCGGTAATGACCGAGGCTAAACTCGCCTTTCAGCCAGCCGGTTCGCATCAGCGCCGCGCCAATCAGCATCATTCCCGCCAGCTGCCAGCCGTATTGCGCCCCAAGCGCCAGCAGGCTGTTGCCAATCATATCGGCCCGATTGCTGATGGCCTCCATGCCGCCACCCAGCTTCCAGTACTGCTCATACTGCAAATTGGCCGCATCCGGTACCCA
Source organism: Leclercia sp. GLN_9 (assembly GCF_043105735.1). Classification (NCBI taxonomy): domain Bacteria; kingdom Pseudomonadati; phylum Pseudomonadota; class Gammaproteobacteria; order Enterobacterales; family Enterobacteriaceae; genus Leclercia; species Leclercia sp. GLN_9. Next base: position 57,337 of record NZ_JBICLV010000017.1, on the reverse strand, counting down.
GGAACGATTGGTGGAGCCGCCGGAGATAACCCCCAGCAGCAGCAGGATAGCGACGCCAATGAGGAAGAGCACCACGCCGGTGTTGAACAGGTTTTTAATATCGTGCGCATCGCGGATGATACGCCAGCAGATCAATCCCACCAGCCCGTAGGCCAACAGAATATCGCCGTCCCAGAACAGGAGGCCATGAATAAACCCGAGGAGGACCAGCAGTGAAAGACGCGCCTGGATCCAGCGTTTACCGCGTTTTAGCAGCAGCTGGAGGCCTGCCCCAAACAACAAGGCAAACAGGGTGAGGAATTTGACCTGGGCAAAGAGATCCAGCACCGCCCATGTCCAGGCGTCGCTGAGGGTAATATCGCCATACCAGGCGGGATTAAGATAAGCGGCTTTCGGCAGACCGAAGCCGCTTATATTGAGCAGCAGAATACCCAGAATAGCGACGCCACGAACGAAATCCAGCGTGACATTTCTTTCCATGTACCCTGCCCTGATGATCAGTTGTGGTGACGCACGGCGCGCAGGAACTCCTGACGGGTGTTCTGGCTTGATTTAAACAGGCCGCCCAGCGAGGTGGTCGTGGTGGCGCTGGTCGCATCACGAATACCGCGCGCTTTCACGCAGTAATGCACCGCGTCAATAGAAACCGCCACGTTATTGGTCCCCAGCAGCGTTTGCAACGCGATAAGGATCTGCTGGGTTAAACGCTCCTGCACCTGCGGACGCTGGGCAAAGAACTGCACGATGCGGTTAATCTTCGACAGGCCAATAACCGAGTCTTTTGGAATATAGGCTACGGTCGCTTTGCCGTCGATGGTCACAAAGTGATGTTCACAGGTGCTGGTCAGGGTGATATCACGCACCGTCACCATCTCATCCACCTTCATTTTGTTTTCAATGACGGTGATTTTCGGGAAATTAGCGTAATCCAGCCCGGAGAAAATCTCATCGACATACATTTTGGCGATGCGACGCGGGGTTTCCATCAGACTGTCATCGCTGAGATCGAGATTCAGCAGCTGCATGATTTCGGTCATATGCCCGGAAATAAGACGTTTACGCGTTTCGTTGTCCAGATCCTGAACCGGCGGGCGCAGCGGGGTTTCAAGGCCGTGCGCAACCAGCGCTTCATGGACGAGGGCTGCTTCTTTACTCATTGATGACATTCTTTTCTCCTGCAGGTGTGGCGCGCTTCTGCCCTACATGGGGCAAAATGTGCCGTCATTGTGCGCGAGGCGGCGAGCATAATCCAGTATTCACCGCGATAATTATTGCAATTGCCGTTACCTTTCAACCTGACGCTGCCAGACCAGCCCGCCCGCCACGAAAAGCGCGATGCCCGCCAGGCCCAGCGCAGGCTCCAGTTGGTGGGTAAGCCAGCTCGACAGCGCCGAGGTCATCGGGCCAACAAGCTGCCCAACCGCATAGCCGGTGGTGAGTAATCCGGCCATGTAACGCGTATGATTCGGTGCCAGTTCACGCCCGTAAAGCAGCGAAAGCTGTACCGCACATAAAAATCCGCCGCCCACCAGCAATGCACCGGTCACCAGACCGGCCATTCCCGGCAGCAGCCAGGCGGCAATCACGCCCACCGCCTGCAGCCATACCACCAGCGCCAGTCGGCGATGGGTCGTGGAGACATGGCGCAGCGCGATACTCAGGGCAATGCCCAGCACCGAGGCTACGCCGAAAACTGGCCAGACAAACTGGGCGAACGCGCTGCCAGGGAAACGCAGCGCCGCCATCTGGGACAAAAACGTCGCCGGGAGGATGTAACCAAACCCGGCGAGACTGTAGCTCCACACCAGACGACGCAGATCGCGGGTCAGCGTCAACGGCTCCGGCGTCGTGCCAGGGCGATGCAATTGCCCGGCACGCGGCAGATAGCGGGCCACCAGCGCGATCAGTACCAGCGCCAGTACGCCGTAGATTTGCCATGCGGCACTCGCCGATAAGCCCTGCGCCTGGATCCACACCGCCAGCAAGCCGCTAAGCGTAATGCCCGCCCCCGGCCCCGCAAAGACTGCGGCACTGAGACCTGGCTTACCGAAATGGGCCAGCCGTTCGTTGGTCCAGGCAGCGATCAGCACCATCGACCAGCCGCTCATGCAGCCAATCACAAACCGCAGCAGGCCGTGAACGACGGCGTTATCCGCAATGGCCGAAAGCAGGGTTAGCATCACTGCGCCAACGATGCCCAGCCACAGGCGGCTTTCGACAAATCGGTGCGCGCGCATGGCATCCCACGCCCCCACCAGATAGCCGAGGTAGTTCATCGCCGCCACCAGTCCGGCGCTGGTCAGGGTTAGTTGCCCTGCCGCAATCATCAGCGGCACCTGTGGTGTAAAGGCAAAGCGCCCTATTCCCATCGCCACCACCAGAACCACAAAACCGCTGAGCGCGATACGCAGCGCCATGACCACTCCAGTTGTTAAAGTTTCGTAAATTCATGATGCAGTATATGTCGTTAATGCGGAAGTGAAAGTTACTCACGCGTTATTGAATTAACTGTATTATGAGGTCTATCTATCGAAACACCTTCCTGAAGGAGCCTTGCATGGAACTGCTCGAAGAGCACTACTGTTTTGAAGGTCGACAACAGCGCTGGCGTCATGACTCCACGGTGCTGAACTGCGCGATGACGTTCAGCATTTTTCTGCCTCCGGTTACGCGTGCGGCAAAACCGCCGGTGCTGTACTGGTTATCCGGCCTGACCTGCAACGATGAGAACTTTACCACCAAAGCGGGCGCCCAGCGGGTTGCAGCGGAGCTGGGGATCGCGCTGGTGATGCCCGACACCAGCCCGCGCGGTGACGATGTGGCAGACGATGCCGGTTACGATCTGGGCAAAGGCGCCGGGTTCTACCTGAATGCCACCCAGCAGCCCTGGGCGCGTCATTACCGGATGTACGATTATCTGCGCGATGAGCTGCCAGCGCTCATCCAGGCGGAGTTTGCGGTCGCCGATCGCTGTGCCATCAGCGGCCATTCGATGGGTGGCCACGGTGCGCTGGTAATGGCACTGAAAAATCCGGGCAAATACGTCAGCGTGTCGGCGTTTGCGCCTATCGTGAACCCATGTCAGGTGCCGTGGGGGCAAAAAGCCTTCACCCATTATCTGGGCGAGAATACAGAAACCTGGCAGGAGTGGGATAGCTGTGCGCTGATGCTGGCCAGCCAGCCGGAACAGGCGATCCCGACGCTTATCGATCAGGGTGATGCCGATCAGTTCCTGGCGAGCCAGTTACAGCCAGCAGTGCTGGCGGAAGCTGCGCGCCAGAAGGCCTGGCCGCTGACGTTACGCATCCAGCCAGGCTACGATCACAGCTATTACTTCATTGCGTCCTTTATAGAAGATCATCTGCGCTTCCATGCGCAGCAGTTGTTAAAGTAAGGGCAGACTTCACGTCCTCACTCGCCCCTCTTCCGCAGGGAGAGGGGTCTGTCACAGGCCGGGCAAGCGCAGCGCCGCCCGGCGCATTCACGATCAGAACTGGTAATCCACCGCCATAAAGTAACGGCGTCCTTCTTCGGTGTAGCTGTAGTCGTCGCGGCTGAGATCTTTATCCAGCAGGTTCATGACACCTGCACGCAGCTTGACGTTTTTAGTTGCCTGCCATGCGCCACCGGTGTTCCACACCACGTAGCCACCCGGCGTTGCTTCGCCATCGGTAACAGTGCGTTTCTCACCCGTATAATTGCCCTGCACGTAGAAGGACCACGCCTGCGTTGCCTGCCAGTCAAGCGTGCCGTTTGCGGTATGGAACGGCAGTTCCGAGAGCGGCTTGTTGCCGCCGTTGCTGATATCACGCCCGTCGTTATAGGTGTAATTCAGCGTCATGCGCCAGTCTTCGGCGATCGGGAATTTCACTTCCGTTTCCAGGCCGCGGATCCGCGCCTTATTGACGTTGTAATAACGGAAAATCGGCTCACCGTCGGCATTCAGTCCGACATAGTTCGGGTAACCCTGCGCCTGGTTGACGTTGGCCGTACGGAGGATGCTGATACGATCGTCCACATCGTTCTGGAAGGCAGTAATGCTGCCCTGCACGCCTTCTAACCAGCCCTCTTCCCCGCTGTAGTAAAGACCCAGCTCGAAGCTTTCGCTGGTTTCCGGCTTCAGATCCGGGCTACCGACAATTTCACAGGCCCCACGGCAGGAGCCGGTGGTCCAGTCTGGGCTCAGCTGCAGCAGCGAAGGCGCTTTGAATGCTGTCGCCCAGCCACCTTTTACCGTCAGGGTATCGGTCGCGTTGTAGACCAGATAAGCACGCGGACTCCAGTGATCGCCGTAGGTTTCGTGGTCATCCATACGCACGCCGGTGGTCAGCGCCAGCGGCTCGAAGATACGCCATTCATCTTCAATAAAGAGTGCATACTGGCTGGCCGAGGTGCTACTGCTGCTACCGCCGGTAATGTTAACCGGATCCTTCAGCTTGTCGTGACGCCATTCTCCCCCGAAGGTGAGCAGCTGGTTAATCTCTCCCAGCGGCAGGACGTATTTACCGTCAACAGAGTTGCTTTCGGAGGTGATAGGGTTGGCGTTGCCCGGGTTCTTGTTATCAACCTTTTCGCCGTAGAATTTCAGTTCGCTGTTGCCCATTCCCCAGCGGCCATTGTGGCTCAGGGAGTAGTTCTGGCGCTCAAGACGGTTCTGATCCAGCGAGTCGGAATCACGGTCCTGGCGGTCAAAACCGTAGCCAGCGGTGAAATCGTGGTTCTCGTTCGGGGTCCAGGCGAATTCCACGTTGGCATCGCGGCTGGTGAAGCCTTCGATACGGGGAGTTTCCCCGGAGGCGCTGGTTGTCGAGGTCTGCGGATCGTCTTTATCGCGTTTGGACAGGCTACCAAAGGCTTTCAGACCGAGGACGCCATCCACCAGCGGGCCGCTGGTATAAAACTGGCCGCCATAGGTGTCGCCGCGATCGCGGTGTTCCTGAATCGTGGAGTCGGCGGTGAGAGTACCGGTCCATTTCTGGCCGATCTTTTTGGTAATGATATTGACCACGCCGCCCAGGGCATCAGAGCCGTACAGGGAGGACATCGGCCCGCGCACCACTTCGATACGTTCGATGGCGTCAACCGGTACCCAGTTGAGGTCGAAATCGTTATGACGGAATACGGCGTTGCGGGAGTTGACGCGTTTACCGTCAACCAGGATCAAGGTATAGCTGCTGTCCAGACCGCGGATACTGACGCCCTTACGGTTGTCCCCTTCGTCAGTTAATTGCACGCCCGGAACCTCTTTTAACACATCTTTCAGGTTCTGCACCGGCTTACGTTGCAGATCCTGCTGAGTGATGACGCTGATACTGGCCGGGGCATCTTTCAGGTTTTGCTCGTTGGCCGAGGCAGTCACCACCATAGTGTCGCCAGATTCCGCCGCAACAACCGGCAGGGCCAGGGACAGAGCAGACGCGCACAGCCCTCCCCGAACGAAGGGATTCAACCTAAACATTCCATATCTCCATGAGGTAAACACAGCAAAATCAAATATGTACTGCTCACATTGCATTGCGTGCCGCCCGCTTCTCTGGCGGGTCAGCCGGGTAATTTTTTGCAGGTGTGGGCACAGCATCTTCCCCTGACCAGGGCGACGATGCTGACTCCTTCATCCTTTTGATTACTATGCTAATGATAAAGCAAACGATAACTATTATCAATTCAATTGTTAAAAGTTATGTCAAGACTACATAGTATGGAGATAAAAAAAACCCGCTCGAGTGAGCGGGTTAAAGAGAGGCGTTGCGGTTATTTTTTGAAGCTATTCGGGAATTCCATTTCGCTATAGCTGACAAACTTCGATCCCTTCGTCAGCTTGTAGCCGAACCAGATGATCAAGAACAGTGGGATACCAATATAGGTGGCTGCCACGCCGCCCCAGTCGATGGTGTCGGCCAGGAAGGCTTCGTAGTTCTGGCCCAGGGTAATGATCAGACACAGTACAAAGGCAAAGATCGGACCCAGCGGGAAGAACCCGGAGCGGTACGGCAGGTTGTTAATGTCGTAGCCCTGCTTCACATAGCCGCGACGGAAACGGTAGTGGCTGATAGCGATACCCAGCCAGGCGATAAAGCCCGTCATCCCCGAGGTATTCAACAGCCACAGGTAGACCGTCTGGTTACCAAACATTGAGGTCAGGAAACAGAGACAGGCAATCACGGTGGTGGCATACAGCGCATTACGCGGCACGCCGCCTTTGGACAGCTTAGCGAAAATACGCGGCGCTTTGCCATCACAGGCCAGGGAGTAGAGCATACGGGTAGAGGCATACATCCCGGAGTTACCCGCCGACAGTACCGCCGTCAGGATCACCGCATTCATCACCGCCGCCGCAGAGAGCAGACCGGCATGCTGGAACACCAGCGTAAACGGACTGACGCTGATATCTTTCACGTCGTTACGCAGCAGGCTTGGATCGGTATACGGAATGATCAGGCTGATAATCAGGATTGCGAACACATAGAACAGCAGGATACGCCAGAAGACCTGCCGCACCGCGCGCGGAATGTTCTTCTCCGGGTTCTCGGATTCACCGGCGGCAATGCCGATAAGTTCAGTCCCCTGGAAGGAGAAGCCAACGATCATCGCCACGCCAATCATCGCCGAGAAGCCCCCGGCAAAAGGCGCATCGTCAAGAGTCCAGTTGCTCCAGCCCGCAGGTTCAGTGCCTTTGAAGATGCCGACAATCATCGCCACACCCACGGCGATAAAGATGATCACTGTGGCGACTTTGATCAGCGAAAACCAGTATTCCGCTTCGCCAAAACCGCGCACGGAGATGTAGTTAAGCAGGAAGATCAGCCCCAGGAAGATAGCGCTCCAGATCCAGCCCGGCGTATCGGGGAACCACCAGGTCATCACCAGTTGCGATGCCACCAGATCCACGGCGATAGTCACCGCCCAGTTATACCAGTAGTTCCAGCCCAGCGCGAAGCCAAAGCCCTCTTCCACATATTTCTGACCATAGGTAGAAAAAGAACCGGATACCGGCATGTACGCCGCCAGTTCGCCCAGGCTGGTCATCAGGAAATAGACCATCAAACCGATCAGGATATAAGAAAAGAGCGCGCCGCCAGGACCCGCTGCAGAAATGGTCGCCCCAGAGGCGACAAAAAGACCTGTACCGATAGAACCGCCAATGGCAATCATCGTCAGGTGACGCGCCTTGAGTTCGCGACGTAGCGCGGGCGCTTCTGTGGTTTTAGTTTCGGAAACCATATGAAAATGCTGTCCATTCAAAAAATGAGGCGCGATTGTAGCAGACGATCGCCAGCGCTTCCGGCACAAATGCCCTGTTATAAGAGAGCTTCATGACCGGGCCAGGATTATAAGTAAAGCAGAGAATTAAATCGGTGCGAGGACGCGATCCCGGCGGGCAGAACGCCGCCGGGCGGGCTTACATTTCACAGTAACGCAGAAAACGCTGTAAGGAATTCGAGAGGTGCTTCTGGCGATGATGGATACGCCACAGGGTACGCACCAGCTTGTTCGGCAGCGGAACGGGGATCTCCACCAGCGTGCCGCTCTCCAGCTGTTCGGCAATCACCCGACGCGACAGGCAGCTGATGCCGAGGCCGTGGCGCACCGCATGTTTGATCGCCTCTGAATTGCCCAGCTCCATACCCATATGAAACTGCGGCAGATGCGACAGCAGCAGATAATCGACGATCTCCCGCGTGCCGGATCCCTGCTCGCGTAAAATCCACGGCGCCTGCGCCAGCCGTTCCAGCGTCACCTCCTGCTGTAATAAAGAAGAGGCCGGCGAGGCGAAGACCACCAGCTCATCCTCCAGCCAGGGGTCGGCAATGATGTCGGCGTTGTGGCACGGGCCTTCGATAAGACCGATATCAACCCGAAAATCGATCACGGCGTTGATCACATCCTGGCTATTGCCGACGCTCATCTCCAGCGGTAACCCCGGGAAATCACGGCGGTAGCGGGCAATCACCTCCGGCAGAATATAGTTGCCGATGGTGCTGCTGGCAAAGACGCGAATGGCGCCATTATCTTCACGAAACAGCTGTTCAATCTCGATGGTCTGCTCCAGCAGGGCCAACGCGCGGGGATAGAGCAAGCGCCCGTGTTCGTTGACCACCAGCCGCTTCCCTACCCTGTCAAAGAGCTGAACCCCCAGTTGGCCTTCAAGATCGGTCAGGGCGGCGCTGACCGCAGACTGCGACAGCGCCAGCATCTGCGAGGCCTGCGTGGTCGAACCGCTTTTCAGCACCTCAGCAAAGACCTCAAGCTGGCGTAACGTAATGTGCATAGTTGTCGTCCGATAAGATAAGCGTCCTGCTTACCACTTATAAAGATTAATTATAAATATATAATCAATTTTATTTTTAAACCAGCGCGCCGTAATCTTTAGCCAGAGAAAAGGAGAAGGTTATGACAACACTCACTCTGGAACATCATCGTACAGTGTGGCACTACATCCCGGGTTTAGCGCTGAGCGCGCTGGTCACCGGCGTTGCGTTATGGGGCGGCAGTATTCCGGCGGTTGCCGGGGCGGGATTCAGCGCCCTGACGCTGGCCATCCTGCTGGGGATGGTCATCGGTAATACGGTCTATCCGCAGATTTACAAGCCGTGTGATGGCGGCGTGATCTTCGCCAAACAGCACCTGCTGCGCCTCGGGATCATCCTTTATGGTTTTCGCCTGACCTTCGCGCAGATTGCCGATGTGGGGGTCAGCGGGATTGTCATCGACGTATTAACCCTGACCAGCACTTTTACACTGGCCTGCGTTATTGGCCAGAAAGTGTTCGGGCTGGACAAACAGACCAGCTGGTTGATTGGTGCCGGGAGCAGCATTTGCGGTGCCGCGGCAGTGCTGGCGACCGAGCCGGTAGTGAAGGCCGAGTCCAGTAAGGTGACGGTTGCGGTCGCGACAGTGGTGATCTTCGGTACGCTGGCGATCTTCCTCTATCCGGCGATGTATCCGCTGGTGGCGCACTGGTTTAGCCCGGAGACCTACGGGATTTACATCGGCTCGACGATGCACGAAGTGGCCCAGGTGGTAGCAGCCGGTCACGCCATCAACCCGGAAGCGGAAAATGCGGCGGTGATCGCCAAAATGCTGCGGGTGATGATGCTGGCCCCCTTCCTGCTGATCCTGGCGGCAAGGGTAAAACACCTTGCCCCGGCAGGCAGCGGCGAGAAGAGCAAAATCACCATTCCGTGGTTTGCAATCCTGTTTATTGTGGTGGCGGTGTTCAACTCGTTCCATCTGTTGCCAAAAGCCGTGGTGGATATGCTGGTGACGCTGGATACGGTGCTGCTGGCCATGGCGATGGCGGCGCTGGGCTTAACCACCCACGTCAGCGCCCTGAAAAAAGCCGGGGCTAAACCGCTGCTGATGGCGCTGCTGCTCTTCGTCTGGCTGATTGTAGGCGGGGGAGCCATTAACCTGGCGGTTCATAGCCTGCTGGCATAAACCACTTCATCCTTCTCCTGTTAACCCGCTATCATAAGCGTTTGTGGGTTAACAGGAGTCCCTGTATGAAATATGTTGGAGCACACGTCAGTGCTGCTGGCGGCCTGGCGAATGCCGCCATTCGTGCCGCCGAAATTGAGGCGACCGCCTTCGCCCTGTTCACCAAAAACCAGCGCCAGTGGCGTGCCGCCCCCTTAACCACTCAGGTGATTGATGAGTTCAAAGCGGCCTGCGAAAAATACCATTTCACTTCCGGCCAGATCCTGCCGCACGACAGCTACCTGATTAACCTCGGCCACCCGGTTCAGGAGGCGCTGGATAAGTCACGTGAGGCTTTCCTCGATGAGATGCAGCGCTGCGAGCAGCTCGGTCTGACGCTGTTGAACTTCCACCCGGGCAGCCATCTGACGCAAATTGATGAAGACGCCTGCCTGGCGCGGATCGCCGAGTCGATCAATATCGTGCTGGAGAAGACGCAAGGGGTAACGGCGGTGATTGAAAATACCGCCGGACAGGGCAGCAACCTCGGTTTCCGCTTTGAACATCTGGCGGCCATTATTGACGGTGTGGAAGATAAAACCCGCGTTGGCGTCTGTATTGATACCTGCCATGCCTTTGCCGCCGGTTACGATCTGCGCAGCATGGAAGAATGTACAAAGACCTTCGCGGAATTCGAACGGATTGTTGGCTTTGAGTATCTGCGCGGAATGCACCTCAACGATGCGAAAAGCGCCTTTGGCAGCCGCGTTGACCGCCACCACAGCCTGGGTGAAGGCAACATCGGCCACGATGCGTTCCGCTTTATCATGCAGGACCCGCGTTTCGACGGCATTCCGATGGTGCTGGAAACCATTAACCCGGATATCTGGGCGGAAGAGATCGCCTGGCTGAAAGCACAACAGTACACCGAGGCCACCGCATAAGGATGAACGAAAGGGAAACGCCGATCCTGCGGCGCCCCCCTTTTATTCAACAGCCTGACAAGACCCTTGATCTCAGCCGTTCGCGCATTGCTGCACACCTCATGGAGTGAATGCGCAAAGGGGCAATCACAGACAAGGGTTGTATCCTCACCGAACAGGATGATTGTGTCGCGCTCGCGCCATCCATATGGATGTACGGGGTATGGCCGACATTCGCTTCCCTTAATCTTCCTCTCATCCGGGAGCTATTCAGTACGCAGCGGGTGGGGTGGCGTGGCGCGGAACATCGCCCGTCGCCTGCCGCGGTAGTGTCGCTACCCGCCCTGCCCCCTTCTGTTCGACAAAAGCGTTTGATTCGTTGCACGTTTAAATGCAAAAAAAAGGGCAGAGTCGCCTCTGCCCTTTTTGAATGAAGAATGCTTATGCGGCTTTCGCAGCAACTACCTCAGCTTCCGGGCGTTTCAGCACCGCGTAAGAGAGACCTGCCACCAGCGTACCGGCGATAATTGCAAGCAGGTAACCCAGCACCGGGGTAATCGCACCCGGGATCAGCAGAACAAACAGACCACCGTGCGGCGCCATCAGTTTTGCGCCAACCGCCATGGAGATGGCACCGGTCACGGCACCGCCGACGATACAGCACGGCAGAACGCGCATCGGGTCACGAGCCGCAAACGGGATAGCCCCTTCGGTGATGAAGCACAGGCCGAGAACCAGCGCCGCTTTACCCCCTTCCTGCTGCGCCTTGTCGAATTTACGACGGGCAACGAGGGTCGCCAGGCCCAGCGCCAGCGGTGGCACCATGCCCGCAGCCATGATGGCCGCCATCGGTGCATAAGTCTGGGTACTCAGCAGGCCAACACCAAACGCATAGGCTGCTTTGTTCACCGGACCACCCATATCGGTACACATCATCGCCCCGAGGATTGCACCCAGCAGGACCGCATTGGCGGTACCCATGGTTTGCAGCCAGTGGGTCAGGCCTTCGAGGATACCCGCAACCGGTTTACCGATCAGGTAGATCATGGCCAGACCAACAATCAGGCTGGAGAACAGCGGAATGATCAGGATCGGTTTCAGGGCTTCCATGCTTTGCGGCAGTTTCAGCTTCGAACTAATCAGCTTCGCCACGTAGCCTGCGAGGAAGCCGGCGATGATCCCGCCGATAAAGCCAGAACCGGTGCTCACCGCCAGCATACCGCCGATCAAACCCGGGGTCAGACCTGGACGGTCAGCGATGGAGAACGCAATGTAACCTGCCAGCACAGGCACCATCAGCGCGAACGCCGAGCCTCCACCAATCTGCATTAATGCCGCTGCCAGGGTGTTTGGCTCTTTGAACGCCTCGATACCAAAGGCGAAAGAGAGCGCGATACAGAGACCACCCGCCACAACCATCGGCAGCATGTAGGAGACGCCTGTCAGCAGGTGACGATAGGCACCGGCAGACTCTTTCTTGCCTTCGGAAGCCGAAGACGCGGTATTACCCGCAGGCTGGAACAGTTTCGCTTCTGCCTGCGCTTTATCCAGTTCCTGGGCCGTTTTCTTCAGCGCCAGACCGGTTGAGGTGCGATACATCGGTTTACCGGCAAACTTCGCCAGATCCACTTCGATATCCGCCGCCACGATCACCAGGTCCGCTGCCGCCACCTCTTCCGGGGTGATAGCATTGCCTGCGCCCACTGAACCGCGGGTTTCAACTTTTACCCACCAGCCGCGTTTTTTGGCTTCGGTTTCAATGGCTTCTGCGGCCATAAAGGTGTGCGCTACGCCAGTTGGGCAGGCAGTGACCGCCACCACGCGTTTCGGACCGCTGGTCACAGCCGTTGCCGGTTCCGCCGCGACAGGTGCGGTATACAGCGCCGCATGGCCTTTCGCTTCGCTCAGGAACAGTTCCGGGTGGGCGACTGCGCGATTGATATCGCCCAGCCACACTTTTTTGCCGTTCAGTGAACTGTCGGCCGGGATCGTGTCGCCCAGTACAATGACCAGTTCGGCATCGCCCGGGTTATCGATAAAATCAAGGTGTGCTTTATGCCCCGCTGAACCCAGCAAGGTTTTCGCCATATAAGCGCGCGCCTGTCCGAGTGCAGAGTCAATAATCAGCAGCGTTTTCATTATGCCTCTCCTGCTGTCAGTTAAAGGGTTTCAAGTCAACGCGCGCCATCATCGCGGCTAACTGGGTACGATCGGTAATCCCGACATTGCTCTGGCTGACAGCCAGGGCAGCAACGGCGGTGGCAAGACGTAATGTGTGTTCACTGGATTCGCGCATCAGCAGGCCATAGATCAACCCGCCGACCATCGAATCACCTGCTCCCACGGTACTGACCACTTCCATCGATGGCGGTTTGGCGATCCATTCGCCGGACGCGTTAACCCACAGCGCGCCCTCTGCGCCCAGAGAGATCACCACATGCGCGATACCCTGCTCACGTAAAGCGTGGGCGGCGTCAATCACATCTTTTAAGTCTGGCAGCTTACGGCCAGCCCAGATCTCAAGTTCGCGACGATTAGGTTTCACCAACCACGGCGCTGCTTTCAGACCCGCCACCAGCGCATCGCGGCTGCTGTCAAAGATGATGCATGGGCACTGGCTACGCAGGCGCGTCATCCAGTCGGTAAAGGCTTCCGGGCTGACGCCGGACGGCAGGCTGCCGCTGACGCAGACCATGTCGAACTGACCAAGCCAGGTCAGGGAGTCATTCACAAAACGCTCCCAGTCGGCCTGGGTGACTTCAAAACCGGAGAAGTTCAGGTCGGTCACTTCGCCATCTTTTTCGGTCAATTTCACGTTGATGCGGGTACGGCCCTGCACCACCTGAAAACGGTTGGCGATCCCCAGCTCGCTGAACAGCTGCTGGAAACCATCCTGGTTATCTTTGCCAAGGAAGCCGCCGACGGTGACGTCAATCCCGAGATCCTTCAGCACTTTTGCAACGTTAATCCCTTTACCTGCCGCGTGCAGGCCAGTGGTACGCACGAGGTTAACTTCGCCGCGTTCGATTTCCGGGCAAAAGCCCACGAGGTCGTAAGCCGGGTTCAGCGTAATAGTGGCAACACGTCTGCTCATTATGCGCCCTCCCCCAGACCGGCCGCGATGGCATCGCCAATCGCTTTCAGCGCCTGTTCAGCATCCGCACCCTGCGCGGTGAAACGCAGGCGATGGCCTTTCTTCACGCCCAGCGCAACCACTTTCATCAGGCTGCGACCGTTGGCCGGTTTACCGCTGCCGTCGAGGTTGGTGACGGTAACGTCGCTGTTGAACTGCTTAATGGTATTCACCAGCATGGTGCCCGGACGGGCATGCAGACCATGTTCGTTACGTACCACAAATTCAGCGCTCAGCAGCTCATCGGTATTCACATCATCGCTGGTCAGCAGCGCCAGCAAGGTAGCGGCATCGGCTTTCAGCAGTTGTTCAGCTTTTTTGTTCAGCAGCAGGTCGCTCAGGCGCTTCAGCACCTCTACCGGCTGTTCATCGGCCATGGAAACAGTCACCAGCATGGCGGTGGTGTCTCCGGCGGTATCAAACGCGGTAGCCGCACGGCTGACGGCGATAGCGCTGCGCAGGTTGCCTTCAGCACAGTCGTTCAGCCAGACGCCCTGACCGAGGTTCAGCGGTTTGTCGTTAATCGCATGGGCAACAAAAGTGGTATCGACAGCACCCGCTTCTTTCAGGCGACCGGCGTTGAGCGCCTGCAGGGTCACCAGATCGGAAGCCACCACGTCCAGGGTCAGCATGTCGTTATCCAGTTTCAGGGCTTCGCTCTGCTTTTCACCCATCAGCAAGGCACGCAGCTCTTCGGCGGTGGTCGCGGATTTGAGTTGTTCAGCCACCGCGTCATCGCTCAGCACGTGCGTCAGCTGACGCAGCAGGCCGAGGTGTTCGTCGCTGCTGGCGGCGATACCAATGGCGACATAGGCTACCTGGCCTTCACCCCAAAGCACGCCCTGCGGGAACTGATAAACCTGAACGCCGGTTTTCAGTACCTGGTCACGGGTATCGGTGGTGCCATGCGGAATGGCGATGCCATTGCCAAGGAATGTTGAGGTTTGCTGTTCGCGAGCGAGCATGCCGTCAACATAGCCGTTGCCGACATTGCCTGCCTGCACCAGCGCTGCGGCGATCTGCCGGATAGCCTCTTCTTTTGATCCGGCCTGCTCGCCCGGATGGATGTCCTGCACGGATAACTGGAACATGATTCTCCACTCCTGCTGAAATTGAATCGATTCAGCTTAGATAAGAAAAAATACGCTATTTGGGTTGGCAAACAGATACCGGATAGCGCTGAAACGTTTCAAGAAGTCTTGCTCTTTCTACAAAAGCTTGCAAGTAAAGTTACAATTCAGCATACAAAAATTAGATGTGCAGCACGTTTTATTGGCAGGCAGCGCATTTTTACAAATCTGTTTTGAAATCCACCGCTCTGTTTCAGCAACTTCAGCAAAATCGGAAAACCTTTTGAAAGGGGATTTTGATTTTTCGTGGGATGAATGATCCGGTTTTCTGTCTATTTTCTGACAAGCGGCGTAAACTCCGCCTTTCTTCATATCACTGATACAGAAACATGCACACGACCCCCGCCGCCGTCCCCCGGAAGTCATTTGATTTGACCTCATCGGCGTTTTTGATTGTTGCCTTCCTCACCGGTATCGCCGGTGCGTTACAAACTCCTACGCTGAGTCTGTTCCTCACGAACGAGGTTCATGCCCGTCCAGCAATGGTTGGCTTCTTCTTTACCGGCAGCGCCATCATCGGCATTCTGGTCAGCCAGTTTCTGGCCGGGCGTTCGGATAAGAAAGGTGACCGCAAGTCCCTGATCGTTTTTTGCTGCCTGATGGGCGTTTTTGCCTGCCTGCTGTTCGCCTGGAACCGTAACTATTTTGTGTTGCTGTTTGTCGGCGTGTTTCTTAGTAGCTTTGGCTCCACCGCCAACCCGCAGCTCTTTGCCTTAGCCCGCGAACACGCAGACCATACCGGCCGCGAAGCGGTGATGTTCAGCTCGATCCTGCGCGCTCAGGTGTCACTCGCATGGGTCGTCGGGCCGCCGCTGGCTTACGCCCTGGCGATGGGGTTTGGTTTTCCGGCAATGTATCTCAGCGCCGCGGTGGCGTTTGTGGTCTGTGGGGCGATGGTCTGGTTTTTCCTGCCGACGATGCGCAAAGAGCCGAAGCTGGCGACCGGGGTGCTGGAATCACCGCGCCGCAACCGTCGCGACGCCCTGCTGCTGTTTACCATCTGCACGTTAATGTGGGGCACCAACAGCCTGTACATCATCAATATGCCGCTGTTCATCATTAATGAGCTGCATCTGTCCGAGAAACTGGCGGGGGTGATGATGGGGACGGCGGCCGGGCTGGAGATCCCGACCATGCTGATCGCCGGTTACTACGCAAAACGCTTCGGGAAACGCTTCCTGATGCGCATTGCTGCCGTTGCCGGACTCCTGTTTTACGTCGGGATGTTGACCGCCCACTCCCCCGCGCTGCTGCTGGGGTTACAGCTGCTAAACGCGATCTATATCGGCATTCTCGCAGGGATCGGCATGCTCTACTTCCAGGATCTGATGCCGGGACAGGCGGGTGCTGCGACCACGCTATACACCAATACCACCCGCGTGGGCTGGATTATCGCCGGCTCCATGGCCGGGGTCGTCGCCGAGATCTGGAGCTATCACGCCGTGTTCTGGATTGCGCTGGGGATGTGCATCCTGACGACGCTCTGCCTGACGCGCATTAAGGATATTTAAGGCGCGGTGAGCGTCTCGAGGTCAAGCAGCCAGGTCATGGCCTGGGTACGCGAGGTGCTGCACATTTCGAGCGACGGCTGCAGGCTGGCGCACACTTTGGGCCGCAGCGGCGAGCCAAAGATTTTGCAGCGCTGTTGCGCGTCAAGCTGTACGCAGGGGGTATTGGCAGGTTTGCCGTTGGGCATCCCGGGGATGGGGCTGGAGATGGAGGGCGCGGTGCAACATGCTCCGCAGTCCGAACGGCAATCCATATACGTACGTTACCTGAAAGAAAGCCGCTCCCGCGGGCGTGACGCGCACAGTAACACCTTTTGCGTATTGATAGCAAAAGCCACGAAATCCACTTGCCTGAAATGCCGCGCGCGAGTACTTTGACGCGATATTTTTGACCTTCCCGTGAACAGGATTACTGCAATGCCAAGAGCGAACGAAATTAAGAAAGGTATGGTGCTGAATTACAACGGCAAGCTGCTGATTGTGAAAGACATCGATATTCAGGCACCCAGCGCCCGTGGCGCAGCAACGCTGTACAAAATGCGTTTTGCTGATGTGCGTACCGGTCTGAAAGTTGAAGAGCGTTTCAAAGGCGACGATATCGTGGATACCGTTACCCTGACCCGTCGTTATGTCGATTTCTCCTACGTTGACGGCAACGAATACGTATTTATGGATAAAGAAGACTACACCCCGTACATCTTCACCAAAGATCAGATTGAAGAAGAGCTGCTGTTTATCCCGGAAGGCGGGATGCCGGATATGCAGGTTCTGACCTGGGATGGCGTCCTGCTGGCGCTGGAGCTGCCGCAGACTGTCGATCTGGAGATCGTGGAAACGGCCCCGGGCATTAAAGGTGCTTCCGCCTCCGCGCGTAACAAACCTGCGACCCTGACCACCGGTCTGGTCGTGCAGGTGCCGGAATACCTGTCCGCAGGCGAGAAAATCCGCATCCATATCGAAGAAAAACGCTATATGGGTCGTGCTGACTGATCCTGCACGCTGTTTTGCCGGGTAGCGGCTTCGCCTTACCCGGCCTGCAAAAGCACGTATAAAAAAACCGGCTCAATGGCCGGTTTTTTTGTCGGCCCGGTCAGCATAACGCCGCCGGGCAATAGCTGTTACAGCAGCTCAGGATATTTGGTCATCTTCAACGCCAGCTCCACGCCGCGCACTTCCGCCATCCCTTTCAGACGCCCAATCGCGGAATACCCCGGATTGGTTTTCTTACGCAGATCGTCCAGCATCTGGTGTCCGTGATCCGGGCGGAACGGAATCGGACGCAAATCGCCTGCCCGCTTACGACGTTGCTCCTCACCCAGAATCGCATCGACGACCGCCACCATGTTCACGTCCCCGCCAAGATGCGCCGCTTCGTGGAAGGTTTTCGGGTTATCTTCCCGACAGGTTGCCCGCAGGTGGGTAAAGTGGATGCGGTCACCGAAGGTTTCAATCATCTGCACCAGATCGTTATCGGCCCGAACGCCGTATGAACCTGTGCACATGGTAAAGCCGTTGTTGATGCTATCGACCGTCTCTTTCAGCCACTGCATATCTTCAATGGTGGATACAATACGCGGCAGGCCGAGGATAGGACGCGGCGGATCGTCCGGGTGGACCGCCAGACGCACGCCCACCTCTTCCGCCACCGGCACGATGGCCCGCAGGAAGACCGCCATGTTTTCCCGCAGCTGCGCTTTGTCGATGTTGCCATACTCGGCCAGACGCGCGCGGAACTGGTCGAGAGTGTAGCCCTCTTCCGCCCCCGGCAGGCCGGCGATAATGTTGCGGGTCAGCTTTTCAATATCGGCCTCGCTGGCGGTGTCGAACCACACCTGCGCCTGCTGCTGCTCTTCCGCGGTGTAATCAGCCGCCGCGCCTTCGCGCTTCAGGATGTGCAGTTCGAACGCGGCAAAGGCGATCTGGTCAAAACGCAGCGCTTTTGAGCCGTCCGGCATTTCATATTCCAGGTCGGTACGGGTCCAGTCGAGGATAGGCATAAAGTTGTAGCACACGGTATCAATACCGCAGGCCGCCAGGTTGCGGATGCTCTGCTGGTAGTTCGCAATCCAGGTCTGGTAGTTGCCGGAGTGGGTTTTGATCTCTTCGTGAACCGGAATACTTTCCACCACCGACCAGGTTAGCCCTTTCTCTGCCAGCAGCGCCTGACGCTGTTTGATCTCCTCCACCGGCCACACCTGGCCATTGGGGATATGGTGCAGTGCGGTGACGACGCCCGTTGCGCCAGCCTGACGCACATCATCAAGAGAAACCGGATCTTTCGGCCCGTACCAACGCCAGGTTTGTTCCATTGATTCACCCTCTAAAGTTGTTATACCAATATTATCTATCGTAATGACGACTACCATACATGCATGATCAGGCAGGTCAATGCGTCTCGCTATATTGATTGATCCATCTCACAGTTCCCGGATATTTACGGCTCACCAATTCAATTTGTTGTCATATAACTTTACACTGGCATTGTTAATTAATGGTTAATCAGGTGTGTATTTCATGAAGACAATTGCCTCCACCGCGCTACCCGCTCACGTGTTACAGCCGCAGTACGATCGTCAGGCGCTACGCTCCCGTATCGTCCATTTCGGCTTTGGTGCCTTTCATCGTGCGCATCAGGCGCTCCTGACCGATCGGGTGCTGAACGCCAGAGGCGGTGACTGGGGGATATGTGAGATTAGCCTGTTTAGCGGCGATACGCTGATGAGCCAGCTGCGCGCGCAGGATCATCTGTTTACGGTGCTGGAAAAAGGCGCTGAGGGTAATCAGCCAATTATCGTCGGGGCAGTGCATGAATGCCTGAACGCCAGGCTTGATTCGTTGGCCGCCATTATTGAGAAATTTTGCGAGCCGCAGGTGGCAATCGTCTCCCTGACCATTACCGAAAAGGGCTACTGCATCGATCCGGCCACCGGCAAGCTGGATACCCGCAATGAACGCATCATGCACGATCTGGAGCATCCTGATGCGCCACACTCCGCGCCGGGGATCCTCGTCGAAGCCCTGCATCGCCGTCGCGAGCGGGGTCTGTCGCCGTTCAGCGTACTCTCCTGCGATAACATCCCCGATAACGGCCATGTGGTGAAAAACGCGGTGCTGGGCATGGCCCACAAGCGTTCCCCGGAGCTGGCTGAGTGGATCGCCGATAACGTCAGCTTCCCCGGCACCATGGTGGACAGGATTGTCCCCGCCGCCACCGATGATTCCCTTGCAGAGATCGCCCATGAAGTGGGAGTTGACGATCCCTGTGCCATCAGCTGTGAGCCATTTATCCAGTGGGTGGTCGAGGATAACTTCGTCGCCGGTCGCCCGGAGTGGGAAGTGGCGGGCGTGCAGATGGTGCAGGACGTCCTGCCGTGGGAGCAGATGAAGCTGCGTATGCTTAACGGCAGCCATTCCTTCCTGGCCTACCTCGGTTATCTGGCCGGTTTCGCCCATATTAACGACTGCATGGCCGACAGCGCGCTACACGACGCCGCCCGCCGCCTGATGCTTGAGGAACAGGCACCGACCCTGCGCATCACCGGGGTGGATCTGACCGCCTACGCCGACAGCCTGATTGACCGCTTCGCCAACCCGGCGCTGAAGCACCGCACCTGGCAGATTGCCATGGACGGCAGCCAGAAACTGCCTCAAAGGATGCTGGAGAGTATTCGCCTCCACCGCCAGCGTGACACCGCCTGGCCGCTGCTGGCCCTCGGCGTCGCGGGCTGGATGCGCTACGTCAGCGGCGTGGATGATGCAGGCCACGCCATTGATGTACGCGATCCGCTGAGCGATAAGATCCGCGCCATTGTAGAGACCAGCAGCGAAGAGGAGCGCGTTACCGCCCTGCTGGCGCTCATTGAAATTTTCGGCACCGACCTGCCGCAGGATCCGCAGTTTGTAGAGGCCATCACCCTGGCTTACCAGCGCATTAGCCAGTCGGGCGCGCGCCAGGCCATTATCGATACGCTCCAGATTTAACCTCTGGTGCGCTTAAGGCGAGCGGGAGGCCTCCCGTTCGCCCTCCCCCCTTCTCAGGGGTGTTCTTTTGCGCCAGGATTATTGATAATTGTTATAGCATTACATTTATCACCCCTGGAGCACCTGTGACTAAAACCAACCTCATTACGGGCTTTCTCGGCAGCGGGAAAACCACATCGATACTGCACCTGCTGGCGAATAAAGATCCTGCTGAAAAATGGGCCGTGCTGGTCAATGAATTTGGCGAGATCGGCATTGATGGCGCACTGTTGGCCGATAACGGGGCACTGGTCAAAGAGATCCCCGGGGGATGCATGTGCTGCGTGAACGGTCTGCCGATGCAGGTGGGGCTTAACACCCTGCTGCGTCAGGGCAAGCCCGACCGGCTGCTGATTGAACCCACCGGGCTGGGCCACCCGAAGCAGATCCTCGATCTGCTGACCGCCCCGGTCTATGAACCCTGGATCGATTTGCGCGCCACCCTGTGCCTGCTCGACCCGCGTCAGCTACTGGACGAAAAATATGTCCAGAACGAAAACTTCCGCGATCAGCTCGCCGCCGCCGACGTCATCATTGCCAATAAAGAGGATCGCGCCACCGCAGAAAGCCGCGCCGCGCTGGATATCTGGTGGCAGCACTTCGGCGGCGAACGTCAGCTCTCCTGTACCACGCAGGGAAATATTGATGGTGCCCTGCTCGATCTGCCGCGGCGTAATCTGAAAGCGTTACCTGCCAGCGCCGCCCATGCCCACAGTCAAGGCGAAAAACAGGGTCTGGCCGCGCTGAGTCTGCCTGCTCACCAGCGCTGGCGTCGCAGCCTGAACAGCGGCCAGGGTCACCAGGCCTGTGGTTGGGTGTTCGATGCGGACACCTGCTTCGACACCATCGGTTTACTGGAGTGGGTGCGGCTGGCACCGGTTGAACGCGTGAAAGGTGTTATGCGTATTCCCGAGGGGCTGTTACAGGTCAATCGCCAGGGTGCCGATTTTCACATCGAAACGCAGGGTGTAACGCCACCGGACAGCCGAATAGAGTTAATTAGTGCGGTTAACACCGACTGGAACGCCTTACAGTCCAGCTTGTTGAAGCTTCGTTTAAGTTCGGGCAACTAACGTTGCCCTGGTTTAACTGCTTACGGCTTAATGATGAAAACCCGACTATTACCTGTTTTATTGCTTAACCTTGCTGGCCTGGGCCTCTTTTTATCCTGGTATCTGCCGGTCAACCACGGTTTCTGGTTCCCGCTGGACAGCGGGATATTCCACTTCTTTAACCAGAAACTGGCAGAGAGTCGCCCCTTCCTGTGGCTGGTGGCGATCACCAATAATCGGGCCTTTGACGTATGTTCCCTGTTGGCGATGGGCTACCTGATGCTGACCTTCTGGCGGAACGAGAGCGCGGCCGGGCGTCGGCGCATTCTGATGATTGGCCTGGTGATGCTGCTGACTGCCGTGGTTCTGAACCAGCTGGCGCAGGCTCTGATTCCGGTGAAACGCTCAAGTCCGACGCTATTTTTCCCGGACATCTACCGCGTCAGTGAATTACTGCATATTTCGACAAAAGATGCCTCGAAGGACAGTTTCCCGGGCGATCACGGGATGATGCTGCTTATTTTCACCGCTTTTATGTGGCGTTATTTTGGTCATAAGACTTTCGCATTAGCCCTCATTATTTTTATGGTTTTCTCTTTTCCACGGGTAATGATTGGCGCGCACTGGTTCAGCGATATTGCCGTCGGTTCTCTTTCAGTGGCGTTGATTGGGCTTCCATGGTGTCTGATGACCCCACTGAGCGACCGTTTAATAGCATTCTTTGATCGCTACCTGCCTGGCTGATTCAACATTTTTAAAACAAGTTACTAACCGAAATTAACAGTATCAATGAGGGATCAATGCAGATCCCTCATGTATTATTTGCTTGCACTGCCCCAGCCTGTCATTTTCCTGTCATAATAATCACGTTAGAAATTAACAGTTTGGTTATTACTTAACCTAAATTACCCCGCAATTTTGCTATCCCGGCAGCAAACTTTTGGTATCACATTTTCTTATAAAAATTTGGCAATTTTTGCTCGCAATGACCGTGTCGATCGGGTACTCTCAAACTCGTTTTACCTCAGCGCTACAATTATTATCGTTGTAAATAAATTTGTGCGATTCGCCACAGATTTGACCATAAAGAATTGTCTGATAGTGCGCAGGTATTTAGTCTCGTCTCGCTTGGCATTTTTTATAACGATATTTGTCGTTAAGGACTTCAAGGGATAATAAACAACATGGTCAAATCTCAACCGATCTTGAGATACTTCTCACGGGTAATCCCGGCGATTGCAGTAGCGGTTCTGCTTTCAGCTTGTAGCGCATCGAATACCGCAAAGAATATGCATCCTGAGACGCGTGTTGTGGGGTCAGAAGACACCTCTTCACTGCAAGCCTCTCAGGATGAATTTGAAAAAATGGTCAGCAATCTGGATATCAAATCCCGATTAATGGACCAGTATGCTAGCTGGAAAGGCGTGCGCTATCGCCTTGGCGGCGATACACGTAAAGGGATTGATTGTTCCGGCTTCGTACAACGTACTTTCCGCGAACAGTTTGGTTTAGAACTTCCGCGTTCAACCTATGAACAACAGGAAATGGGCAAATCGATCTCGCGTAGCAGCTTGCGCACCGGCGATTTAGTGCTGTTCCGGGCGGGTTCAACCGGCCGTCATGTCGGCATCTATATTGGTAACGACCAGTTTGTCCACGCGTCCACCAGCAGTGGTGTGACGATCTCCAGTATGAACGAGCCCTACTGGAAGAAGCGCTACAATGAAGCGCGCCGTGTATTAACTCGCAGTTAACCGCCAGTGCTGTCCGTTTCCCTTGACTGACAGCATGCTAAAAAAGCACTGCTACGGCAGTGCTTTTTTTTTATAACTCAACAACACATTCAGGGCTGGTCGTTCCAGGCTATAGTCTGGTAGTAGCGTGAGTTTAGCCGTCATGATAACGCGGGCGGCATATCAGGATCCGATTACATTTATGTTTACCCGCCATTTATCAACCCGACGAAAAGTGCTGATGCTCAGCGTGCTTGCCGGACTTATTGTCGCCCTGCTCTGCGGCGGTATGCAGTTTTTTTTCAGTTATCACAAACGGGATGTGAAATACGATAACCTGATTACCGACCTCCATGACTACATGGCAGATTATTTTAAAGAGCTGCGCATCTCCATCGATGGGTTGCAGCCGCTGACCTTAAGCCAGTGCCACGAGGTCAGCGCCGAATTGACCTCCCGCGCCGCATTCAGCCTTAACGTCCGTGCCTTCCTGCTGGTAAAAGATAAAATTGCCTTCTGCTCGTCAGCAACCGGGCCGTTGAATGTCCCCCTCAGCGAACTGGTGCCGAATATCGACGTGAATAAAGATGTTGATATGGCTCTGCTGCCCGGTACGCCGATGATGCCGAAAAAACCGGCCATTGTGTTGTGGCACCGAAACCCGCTGCTGGACAGTGGCGGCGTATTTACTTCTATTAATCTCAACCTGACTCCCTACCTGTTATATACCGCCCGCCAGGATGAATTTGCCGGTATTGCCCTTATTATCGGCGATACCTCTTTTTCGACTTATTCAAACCGGCTGATTCACATTTCGGATCTGGATAAACACCCCGTGCGCTCCAGCCGGATTGAAGGACTGCCGCTGACCATTAATCTGTATGCCGATACCTGGACGATGGCCGATCTCTATTTTGCCCTGCTGTTTGGTCTGATGTGCGGCTCCAGCATCGGGGTGCTCTGTTTCTATGGGCTGATGAACCACGCCAATCCGCGAAAAGAGATCCTCACCGCGATTAAGCAGAACCAGTTTCACGTGGTCTATCAGCCGGTCGTGGACGCGAACAATCTGCAGATGGGCGGCGTGGAGGTATTGATGCGCTGGCACCATCCCGGTGCCGGGGAGATCCCGCCGGATGCCTTTATTGGCTTTGCAGAAGCACAGAAGTTAATTGTGCCGCTCACGCTGCATCTCTTCGACCTGATCCTGCGCGACGCCCCGGCGCTGAAAAAACGCCTTCCGCCAGGTTCCAAGCTGGGCATTAATCTCTCCCCGGGCCACCTGCACGCCGACAGCTTCAAGGAAGATATGCGTAAATTCGCCGCCTCGCTGCCGCCGGATCATTTCCAGATTGTGCTCGAAATTACCGAGCGCGATATGCTGAATCAGCGGGAAGCCACAAAGCTCTTTGAATGGCTGCATCTGGAAGGATTTGAAATCGCGGTGGATGATTTTGGTACCGGGCACAGCGCCCTCATCTACCTTGAGCGTTTCACCATGGACTATCTGAAAATCGACCGCGGCTTTGTCAACGCCATCGGCCTGGAGACCGTGACTTCCCCGGTGCTGGATACCGTGCTGACGCTCGCCCGGCGGCTGAATATGGTGACCATTGCCGAAGGTGTCGAGACGCCCGAGCAGGCGAAGTGGCTGCGCGATCACGGCGTCAATATGCTGCAAGGCTACTGGATCAGCCGCCCGATGCGCCTGGAGCAGCTGCTGGTCTGGCAGCCTGACGTTCACCCCGACAGCGAATAATTTCCCAACCACCGCTACGTCACTTATTATTCAGGTATCCTGCCCGGCCAGACTGCAAGAGGAAAATGTCGCGGAATGATTGTGCGCATAATAGTACTGCTGATGGCGATGATGAGTGGACTCAGCCAGGCGCAAACCATTAAAGAAAGCTACGCGTTCGCGGTGATTGGCGAGCCGAAATATGCCATCAATTTCGATCACTACGATTACGTTAACCCTGCCGCGCCAAAAGGGGGCAATCTTACCCTTGCCGCCAACGGCACCTTCGATAACTTCAACCGCTATGCCCTGCGCGGCGTGGCGGCCGAGCGTACCGACGCCCTCTACGATACCCTTTTTACGACGTCTGACGATGAGCCAGGCAGCTATTATCCGCTGGTTGCCGAGCAGGCCCGCTACGCCGATGATTTTGCCTGGATGGAGTTGACCCTCAATCCACTGGCGCGTTTTCATGACGGCACACCGGTGAAGGCCAGCGACGTGGCTTTTACCTTCCATAAGTTTATGACCGAAGGGGTGCCACAGTTCCGGCTGGTCTATAAAGGGGCTACGGTGACGGCCATCGCCCCGCTGACGGTGCGCATCACGCTCGCCAACCCTAACAAAGAGGACATGCTGAGCCTGCTTACCCTGCCGGTCATGCCTGAAAAGTTCTGGAAAGATCATAAGCTCAGCGATCCCCTCTCCACCCCACCGCTGGCGGGTGGGCCATACCGCATTACAAGCTGGCGTATGGGGCAATATCTTATCTACTCCCGGGTGAAGGATTACTGGGCGGCCAACCTGCCGGTGAACCGGGGCCGCTGGAATTTCGATACCCTGCGCTACGACTACTATCTGGACGACAACGTGGCCTTCGAGGCGTTCAAAGCGGGCGCGTTTGATATGCGGGTAGAGAGCAGCGCCAAAAACTGGGCCACGCGCTACATCGGGAAAAACTTTGACCGCGGCTTTATCGTGAAAGAGGCGCTTAAAAATGATTCCGCTCAGGACACGCGCTGGCTGGCCTTTAATATTCAGCGCCCGGTATTCAGCGATCGCCGGGTCCGCCAGGCCATTACCCTCGCCTTTGATTTTGAGTGGATGAACAAGGCGCTGTTCTACGGCGCCTACAGTCGGGTTAACAGCTATTTCCAGAATACGGAATACGCGGCTAAGGGCTACCCTGATGCCGCGGAGCTGACGCTCCTCGCCCCGCTGAAGAGCGCCCTCCCCGCCGAGGTGTTTACTACCGTCTTTCAGCCGCCGGTCTCTAAAGGCGATGGCTACGATCGTAACAACCTGCTGAAAGCCAGCCAGCTGCTGGACGAGGCCGGGTGGACAATCAAAAATAAGCAGCGGGTTAACACGCAAACCGGCAAACCGCTCAGTTTTGAACTGCTGTTGCCCTCCGGGGGGAATAACCAGTGGGTGCTGCCGTTCCAGCACAACCTTGAACGGCTGGGCATTACCATGAACATTCGCCAGGTGGATAACTCACAAATCACCAACCGGATGCGCAACCGCGATTACGATATGATGCCGCGCCTGTGGCGGGCCATGCCGTGGCCGAGCTCGGACCTGCAGATCTCCTGGGCCTCCCAGTACATTGACTCAACCTATAATTCACCGGGAGTGAAAAACCCGGCCATCGACGCACTGATTGCGCAAATCGTTGCCGCGCAGGGCGATAAAGAGAAGCTGCTGCCCCTCGGGCGCGCGCTGGATCGGGTCCTGACCTGGAACTATTACATGCTGCCAATGTGGTTTATGGGCCAGGATCGGGTGGCCCGCTGGGATAAATTTGGTCTTCCGGCCCAGCGCCCGGTCTACTCCCTCGGGTTCGAAAACTGGTGGTATGACGTTAACAAAGCGGCGAAATTACCCGCCGAGCGGCGTTAAGGATACGCAATGGGCGCTTATTTACTTCGTCGTTTACTGCTGGTGATCCCCACCCTGTGGGCGATTATCACCATCAACTTTTTTATCGTGCAGATTGCCCCGGGCGGCCCGGTGGATCAGGCGATTGCCGCCATCGAATTCGGTAACAGCGGGGCGATGCCCGGCGGGGGCGATGAAGGCATGCGCGCCAGCCACGCCCGCACCGGGGTGGGCAATATCAACGAGAGCCACTATCGCGGTGGACGGGGTCTGGATCCCGAAGTGATCGCCGAGATCACCCAGCGTTACGGCTTTGATAAACCAATCCATGAGCGTTACTTCAAAATGCTCGGGGACTATCTGCGCTTTGATTTTGGCGACAGCCTGTTCCGTAGCGCCTCGGTACTGCATCTGATTAAAGAGAGCCTGCCGGTTTCCATCACCCTGGGCCTGTGGGGCACCCTGATTATCTACCTGGTCTCGATCCCGCTCGGCATCCGTAAAGCGATGGATAACGGCAGCCGGTTCGATATCTGGAGCAGTACCTTCATTATTATTGGCTATGCGATACCGGCGTTTCTGTTTGCCGTTCTGCTGATTGTCTTTTTTGCCGGGGGGAGCTACTTCGACCTCTTCCCGCTACGCGGGCTGGTCTCGACCGATTTCAGCAGCCTGCCGTGGTACGAGAAAATTACCGACTACCTGTGGCACATTACCCTGCCGGTGCTGGCGACGGTGATCGGCGGGTTTGCGGCCCTGACCATGTTGACCAAAAACGCCTTCCTTGATGAGATCCGCAAGCAGTACGTGGTGACCGCCCGCGCCAAAGGGGTCAGCGAGCGGGGCATTCTGTGGAAACACATTTTTCGCAACGCCATGCTGCTGGTGATCGCCGGTTTTCCCGCCACCTTTATCAGCATGTTCTTTACCGGCTCCCTGTTAATTGAGGTGATGTTCTCCCTTAACGGGCTGGGGTTGCTCGGTTACGAGGCCACCGTCTCGCGGGATTACCCGGTGATGTTTGGCACGCTCTATATTTTCACCCTGATTGGCCTGCTGCTGAATATCCT
Source organism: Leclercia sp. GLN_9 (assembly GCF_043105735.1). Classification (NCBI taxonomy): domain Bacteria; kingdom Pseudomonadati; phylum Pseudomonadota; class Gammaproteobacteria; order Enterobacterales; family Enterobacteriaceae; genus Leclercia; species Leclercia sp. GLN_9. The sequence continues at coordinate 29,732 of NZ_JBICLV010000017.1, read as the reverse complement.
CAGCGATATCTGCTATACGCTGGTCGATCCGCGTATTGATTTTGAGGGTCGCTGATGCCGCGCTTAAGCCCCATCAATCAGGCCCGCTGGGCCAGGTTTCGTCACAATCGCCGCGGCTACTGGTCGCTGTGGATTTTCGCCCTGTTTTTCGCCCTGAGCCTGTGCTCGGAGCTGGTTGCTAACGATAAACCCCTGCTGGTGCACTTTAACGATCGCTGGTACGTCCCGGTGATCAAAGAGTACAGCGAAAGCGACTTTGGCGGCCCCTTTGCCACCGCAGCGGATTATCAGGATCCCTGGTTACAGGCGCAGCTCAACGAGCACGGCTGGGTGCTGTGGGCCCCGGTCCGCTTTGGTGCCACCAGCATTAACTTTGCCACCACCACGCCCTTCCCGTCCCCGCCTTCGGCACAAAACTGGCTGGGCACCGATGCCAACGGCGGGGATGTGCTGGCGCGCATTCTCTACGGCACGCGGATCTCCATTCTGTTTGGCCTGATGCTGACCCTGTTTTCCAGCGTGATGGGCGTGCTGGCCGGGGCGATCCAGGGCTATTACGGCGGTAAAATCGACCTCTGGGGCCAGCGGTTTATCGAGGTCTGGTCCGGGATGCCGACGCTGTTCCTGATTATTCTGCTTTCAAGCGTGGTACAGCCTAACTTCTGGTGGCTGCTGGCCATCACGGTGCTCTTTGGCTGGATGGCGCTGGTGGGGGTTGTGCGCGCGGAGTTCCTGCGCACCCGTAACTTTGACTACATTCGCGCCGCCCAGGCGCTGGGGGTCAGCGATCGCGGGATCATTTTCCGTCATATGCTGCCGAACGCAATGGTGGCGACCCTGACCTTCCTGCCGTTTATCCTGTGCAGCTCCATCACGACCCTTACCTCGCTCGATTTTCTCGGCTTCGGCCTGCCGCTGGGTTCGCCGTCGCTGGGCGAGCTGCTGTTACAGGGGAAAAACAATTTGCAGGCGCCGTGGCTCGGCATCGCCGCTTTTCTCTCCGTTGCCGTGCTGCTCTCGTTGCTGATTTTTATTGGCGAAGCGGTGCGCGATGCCTTTGACCCTAATAAGGCGGTTTAAGATGACCCAGCCTCTCCTTCACATTGACGCCCTCTCCATCGCATTTCGCCAGCAGGGCGAGCTGCGTACCGTGGTCAATGATGTCTCCCTGCACATAGATGCCGGGGAAACACTGGCGCTGGTGGGGGAATCTGGCTCCGGGAAGAGCGTTACCGCGCTTTCCGTCCTGCGCCTGCTCCCCGCCCCGCCGGTAGTCTATCCGCAGGGCGATATCCTGTTTCATGGGCAGTCGCTGCTGCATGCCGACGAGCGCACCCTGCGCGGGGTGCGGGGCAACAAGATCGCCATGATTTTCCAGGAGCCGATGGTGTCGCTGAACCCGCTGCACACCCTCGAAAAACAGCTCTATGAAGTACTCTCCCTGCACCGCGGCATGCGCAAAGAGGCGGCACGCGGAGAGATGCTCGACTGTCTCGAACGCACCGGGATCCGCAACGCCGCAAAACGGCTGGCCGATTTTCCTCATCAACTTTCCGGCGGTGAACGCCAGCGGGTGATGATCGCCATGGCACTGCTGACCCGCCCGGAGCTGCTGATTGCCGATGAACCGACTACCGCGCTGGACGTCACGGTACAGGCGCAGATCCTTCAGCTGTTACGCGAGCTGCGTGACGAGCTGAACATGAGCCTGCTGTTTATCACCCACAACCTCAGCATCGTGAGAAAGCTGGCCGACCGGGTCGCGGTGATGCAGAACGGCTGCTGCGTGGAGCAGAACCGGGCCGCGACGCTGCTTGCCGCACCTGAACACCCTTACACCCAGCGGCTGCTCAACAGCGAGCCAGCCGGCGATCCCGTCCCGCTGCCGGATGCGTCACAACCGCTGCTGAGCGTGAAAGATCTCTCGGTGGCTTTTCCGGTGCGCAAAGGCCTCCTGCGTCGGGTGGTGGATAACAAGCAGGTGCTGAAAAACGTTAGCTTTAACCTGCGCCCCGGTGAAACCCTGGGGCTGGTAGGCGAGTCCGGCTCCGGTAAAAGCACTACCGGACTGGCGCTGCTGCGCCTGATCGCCTCCAGAGGGGAGATTGTGTTTGATGGTCAGCCGCTGCATCGCTGGGATCGCCGTCAGATGTTGCCCGTCCGCCACCGGATGCAGGTGGTGTTTCAGGATCCAAACTCCTCCCTGAATCCACGTCTTAACGTGCAGCAAATTATCGAAGAAGGGCTGCGGGTGCATCAGCCCACGCTCAGCGTGCAGGCGCGGGAGGAGGAGGTCATTCGGGTGATGGGCGAAGTGGGGCTGGATCCGCAGACCCGGCATCGTTATCCTGCCGCCTTTTCCGGCGGCCAGCGTCAGAGGATCGCCATTGCTCGCGCGCTGATCCTGCGCCCGGAGCTGATCATTCTGGATGAACCCACCTCATCGCTGGACAAAACCGTACAGGCGCAGATCCTGGCGCTGCTGAAAGATCTGCAGGAGAAACACCGGCTGGCCTATATCTTTATCAGCCACGACCTGCAGGTGGTACGCGCGCTGTGTCACCAGGTGATTGTGTTACGTCAGGGAGAGGTGGTCGAGCAAGGGGAGTGTCAGCGCGTGTTTGCCGCGCCGACGCAGGAGTACACGCGTCAGCTATTAGCGTTACGCTGACGCTCAGACAGGATCCTGGCCTGCTACGGATTCGGCAATCGCCACCCCGAAGTTTTTCAGGCGGCAGGTCGCCGCGAACTCGTCCTGGCTTTTCACGAACAGGCACGGCTCGCCTTCGCACTCCAGTACCGAGCTGTAAAGCTCAATGTCCGTCAGCGCCTGGCTCAGCTTTTCCATTACCGGCCATGCGTTGCCCTCTTCCGGGCTTAGCAGCTTAAGCGCCACCAGACAGTTATCACTGTTTGCTCCGCTTTGTGGAATCGGTTCAACTTTGGAACCTGCAAAACCCGCCGACCAGCGATAGCTCTGCGGCAAGCGATGCACAATGGAGAGCTGTAATGTATTCACGTTTGTTCCCCGGAAGCAAAATATACTTCACAATCTATTTACATTTATAGTAACACATCAACACTTACCTGCTCTGTTTTTAATAAGAAAACGCTTACACCTGTTTCCACGGGGGTTGGCGTCTAATTTATCAGGGCTTTTTGACAGTGTTTCAGGTTGATAGCGGCGCTATATGTACCCGTTTCTGTGATCTAACACAACCTTTTTAACTACAAGGCTGTGACTATTTACACAAATAGATTTTACATAAAAGAAACAAACAGGGGAGCGGTGAAACGTGCTTTGCTTGACCAACATCAAAAAAGGGCCCCGTCGGGACCCTTATCGCTGCACTATTTTACTGCTTTTCGTGGCCGGCTGGCGTAGAGGCAGAAAAGGATCGAGCAGGTCGCGCACAAGGCAATTGACCAGAGCATCGGCCAGGCGGTGGTAAAGGTCGCCAGGGAGAGCAGCGCCCCGACAATGGCGCCAATCCCGAAGCGGAAGGTGCCTGCCAGTGAAGAGGCCGTCCCGGCCATATGCGGGAACTCATCAAGGATCACCGCCATCGCGTTGGACGACACTATCGAAATACAGCCCACAAAGGCCGCAATCCCTATCACCAGCGTCCAGAAGCCCACATCAAAGAAGGCCGTCACCACCATCCACACCGCCATGACGAACTGGATCCACAGACCAATGCGGAACATGTTCAGCGCCCCCACCCGACGGACGAAGCGGCTGTTGATCATAGTCAGCACAAAGATGAAGACCACGTTCAGCGCGAAGTAGTAGCCGAAATGCTGCGGGGAGACGTGGTTGAGTTCGATGTAGACAAACGGCCCGGCGCTGAGGAATGAGAACATCCCGGCAAAGCTGAAGCCGCTGGCCAGCATATAGCTCAGCACGCGCTTATGGCGAAACAGTGAGGCAAAGTTGCCAAGGGTGGTACGGATATGAAACTTCTGCCGATGCTCCGCAGGCAGGGTTTCCTTTATAAAGAAGAAGATCATCGCCGAGGCCAGCAGGGCCGCCAGCGCCAGAAGCCAGAAAATCGCGTGCCAGCTGAACCACACCAGCACAGCCCCCCCGACCATCGGTGCCACCAGCGGCGCCACGGTGGTGACCAGCATGACGAAGGACATCATGCGGGAGAACTCTTCTTTGGGGTAGATATCGCGCATCAGGGCATTGATGACCACGCTTGCGGCCGCTGCCGCCAGGCCGTGGAAGAAACGCATCACAATCAGGTGATCGATGGACTGCGCCATCGCACAAGCCGCCGCCGCACCAGCAAACACCAGCGTCCCGCCCAGCACCACCGGTTTGCGGCCCAGGCTGTCGGCCATAGGGCCGTACAGCAGCTGGCCGAGGGCAAAGCCGAGAATATAGGTGCTGAGGGTCATTTGCGCGCTACCCGCCGGCACGCCAAATTGCTCAGCGATCACCGGCAGCGCAGGCAGATACATGTCGATGGACAGCGGCATCAGCATAGCCAGTAGACCAAGGATAAAGACAATGCTGAACGACGATTGTGGCCTGGTGGTCACAGTTAGCTCCTGAAATTAGCGTGAAGAGAGGCCAACGCTGGCAATTTCTTCTTCCGTCAACGGGCGGTATTCGCCTGGCTCAAGATCCGGGTCAAGGGCGATCGCCCCAATCCGTTCGCGATGCAGACCCACAACGTGGTTACCCACGGCAGCAAACATGCGTTTTACCTGATGGTAGCGCCCTTCGCTGATGGTCAGACGCACTTCGGTAGGGGTGATCACTTCCAGCACGGCGGGCTTAGTCAGATCTTTTTCATTGTGCAGCTGAACGCCGTGGGCAAATTGTTCTGCCGTGCTGTCGCTCACCGGGGATTCCAGCGTCACCAGGTAGGTCTTCTCACAATGGTGGCGCGGGGAAGTAATACGATGCGACCACTGACCGTCATCGGTCATCAGCACCAGGCCAGTAGTGTCGATATCCAGACGCCCGGCAGCGTGCAGTTTGTGCGCCACTGGCTCGTCGAGGAAATAGAGCACGGTCGGGTGATCGGGATCGTCAGTCGAGCAGACATAGCCTTGCGGCTTATTGAGCATGAAGTAACGCGGGCCGTTCTGCTGGGTCAGCGAATTGCCGTCATATTCCACCTGATGCTCGGGCTGGAGTTTGAACGCGCTGTCTCGCACAATATCGTCATCCACAGTAACGTGGCTGCCGCGAATCAGACGCGCAGCAATAGCGCGGCTTACGCCGAGTTGCTGAGCGATAAACTTATCAAGTCGCATGAAATAATTTTAGCCTTAAAGGTGCCAGGAGCCGGACGGGGCGCCCGGAAAAGAAGCAGTTAACAACAGCCCAGTATAACGGGCTATCCGCGCCACTCAAGGGAAAAAGTTTCGTGGCATACTATATGCGGGATAACAAAGCTGAGTAACCATGACCTTTACACTTCGCCCCTATCAACAGGAAGCCGTGGACGCCACCCTCGCCCACTTTCGTCAGCATAAAGAACCGGCCGCCATCGTCCTGCCCACGGGGGCGGGCAAAAGCCTGGTGATCGCCGAGCTGGCGCGCCTGGCGCGCGGTCGCGTGCTGGTGCTGGCGCACGTCAAAGAACTGGTGGCGCAAAACCACGCCAAGTATCTGGCGCTGGGCCTGGAGGCTGATATTTTTGCCGCCGGATTGCAGCGTAAAGAGAGCCAAGGCAAAGTGGTGTTTGGCAGCGTGCAGTCGGTAGCGCGCAATCTGGACAAGTTTCAGAGCGAGTTCTCGCTGCTGATCGTGGATGAGTGCCATCGTATCAGCGATGACAACGACAGTCAGTATCAGCAGATCCTGACCCATCTGAAGAGCGTGAATCCGCACATCCGTCTGCTGGGGCTGACCGCCACCCCGTTCCGCCTCGGAAAAGGCTGGATCTACCGCTTTCATTATCACGGCATGGTACGTGGCGATGAAAAGGCGTTGTTCCGCGACTGTATTTACGAGCTGCCGCTGCGCTACATGATTAAACACGGTTACCTGACGCCGCCAGAGCGGCTGGATATGCCGGTGGTGCAGTACGATTTCAGCCGGTTGCAGGTGCAGAGTAACGGCCTGTTCAGCGAAGCGGATCTTAACCGTGAGCTGAAAAAGCAGGATCGTATTACCCCCCACATCATCAGCCAGATTGTGGAGTTTGCCGCCGATCGCAAAGGGGTGATGATCTTTGCCGCCACCGTGGAACACGCCCGGGAAATCACCGGCCTGCTGCCCGCCAGCGAGGCCCGGCTTATCACCGGCGAGACGCCGGGCAACGAACGCGACCAGCTGATTGAGGCGTTTAAGGCACAGCAGTTCCGCTATCTGGTCAACGTGTCAGTGCTCACGACCGGGTTTGATGCCCCACACGTCGATCTGATTGCTATTCTGCGCCCCACCGAATCCGTCAGCCTTTACCAACAGATTGTCGGCCGCGGCCTGCGTTTAGCCCCCGGTAAAACCGATTGCCTGATTCTGGATTACGCTGGCAACCCACACGACCTGTACGCCCCGGAAGTGGGTGCGCCAAAAGGAAAAAGTGACAACGTACCTGTGCAGGTGTTTTGTCCCGGCTGCGGGTTTGCCAACACCTTCTGGGGCAAAACGACCGCCGACGGCACGCTGATTGAGCACTTTGGCCGACGCTGTCAGGGCTGGTTTGAAGATGAAGACGGCCATCGGGAACAGTGTGATTACCGTTTCCGCTTTAAAAACTGCCCGCAGTGCAATGCTGAAAACGACATTGCCGCCCGTCGCTGTCGTGCCTGCGATGCGGTGTTGGTCGATCCCGACGATATGCTGAAAGCGGCCCTGAAGCTGAAAGACGCGCTGGTGCTGCGCTGCAGCGGGATGGTGCTGGCTCATGGCGCGGACGAGAAAGGCGAATGGCTGAAAATTACCTATTACGACGAAGATGGCGCCGATGTCAGTGAGCGCTTCCGTCTGCAGACGCCCGCCCAGCGTACCGCCTTTGAGCAGCTGTTTATCCGTCCGCATACCCGCACGCCCGGCGTGCCGCTGCGCTGGATCACCGCGGCCGATATCGTTCATCAGCAGCCGTTGCTGCGCCACCCTGACTTCGTGGTAGCGCGGAAAAAAGGCCAGTTCTGGCAGGTGCGCGAAAAGGTTTTTGATTATGAAGGCCGCTATCGGCGGGCTAACGAATTGCGTGGATAAAGGGACTTTTCATTGATGTGCAGGCCATTTGAGTATAAAATGCCGCCCGCTTCACATCCGTGAGGCAGAACACTTACCTGCTGCTGGGTCGCCTGTAGCAGGAATAATATGTACAGAGAGAAATCAATGTTAACTATCAATGTAGAAGTACGTAAAGAGCAGGGCAAGGGTGCGAGCCGCCGCCTGCGTGTAGCAAACAAATTCCCTGCCATCATCTATGGCGGCGAAGCTGCGCCAATCGCAATCGAACTGGACCACGACAAAGTGTGGAACCTGCAGGACAAGCCTGGTTTCTATGGCGAAGTTCTGACCCTGGTTGTTGACGGTAAAGAAGAAAAAGTGAAGGTTCAGGCTGTTCAGCGTCACCCGTTCAAGCCAAAACTGGCTCACATCGACTTCGTTCGCGCGTAATCGCTTACAGGTTGAGAAAAAACCCCGCTTTGCGGGGTTTTTTTATGGCCGTTATTTACCGCCGGAGGTGCGACGCTGCAGCTGGTCGCGCAGGTTTGGCGGGGTGCCTTTAATGGTCAGCGTGTCGGTCGCCGGATCCCAGAAAATGCGCTCGCCGAGCAGCATGGCATCAAAGTTAATGGTTAACCCACCACCGCTACCGGCAAACTTGGTGAGCTGACGCAGCGTGCTGCGATCCGCCGGGAAGCTCTCTTCCAGCTCATAGCCTTTCTCAGCCGTAAATTCCTGGAAACTCACTTCGCTGACGCCCGCTAACTCTTTTGACAGCGACTCCAGGGCGATCTCTTCTCCCGCCTGCAGCTGCTCGTTACAGTAAGCGTAAACCTGCTGACGCACGTTCTGGCGTTCCGCTTTATCCAGCTCGGCTTCTGCGGTGAAATCATCTACCGCCTGCAGCAGGCCTTTGTTCTGCGCCTTGGCGTTCAGCCCTTCGCTGGCACCGAGGAAATCCATAAAGAAGTCGGCCACCTTGCGCCCTACCCGCCCTTTCAGGAAGGTCAGATAGCGGGTCGATTCCGGATTGGTTTCCCATTCCGTCAAATCGATACGCGCCACGATATCCGCGTGGTTGATGTCCAGATAGTGGGTGGAGCTGATATCCAGCTGCTCATTAACGCGCATGCTGCTTAAGTTGTTCAGCACCGCCACCAGCAGATACTCCACCGCCAGGTAACGATAGTGGCAGAACAGGACGATCCCGCCATCGGCAAATGGATACTTTGCCAGCTCATCGCGCAGGCGGCCGGTGGCGGCCCGGCTGAAGGCGAGGAAATCCTCGTCGCCCTGACGTTGCAGGCGCAGCGCCTGCGCCAGTTCACTCTCTTCACTGAACAGGCCATAGGCTTTGTTTTTAGCGCTGTAAACCCGGTGCAGCTCCGCGATCATGTCAACAGCGGTAGGCGTAGGCTCCAGTAACGAATCGCGCAGCACCAGCTCAAGGGTTTGCTCATCACGCTTGATAAGCTGGTGCAGGGCAATCTGGTTGATATCCAGACTCATGATAAACTCTCCTTTTAGACCGGGCCGTATTCAACCACCCGCCAGACATGTATGCAACCGAAGATAAAAAAGGGGAAAAAAAGCTGTTGCTACGGTAATATGTTGCCCTTTCCTTCACAAACAGATTTCGATTTATGCCACAACTCTCCCGCTATAGTGATGAACACGTTGAACAAATGCTCAGTGAGCTGCTCAACGTACTGGAAAAACATAAGGCACCCACCGACCTTTCCTTGATGGTTCTGGGAAATATGGTGACTAACCTTATCAATACCAGCGTTGCGCCGGCCCAGCGCCAGGCAATCGCAAAATCTTTCGCTCAGGCCTTACAGTCCTCGGTTAACGACGACCAGGCACACTAAGGGAAACGAACGACAGTTTATGGTGACGAATCGTCAGCGCTACCGTGAAAAAGTCTCCCAGATGGTTAGCTGGGGGCACTGGTTTGCCCTGTTCAACATTCTGTTGGCGATGGTGCTTGGCAGTCGTTACCTGTTTGTCGCCGACTGGCCGACAACGCTTGCCGGGCGTATCTACTCCTGGATGAGCGTCATTGGCCATTTCAGCTTCCTGGTATTCGCCACTTATCTGCTGATCCTGTTCCCGCTGACGTTTGTCGTCATGTCGCAGCGGCTGATGCGGTTTATCTCCGCCATTCTCGCCACGGTGGGCATGACGCTGTTACTGATCGACAGCGAAGTCTTTACCCGTTTTCACCTGCATCTTAATCCTGTCGTCTGGGAACTGGTGATTAACCCCGACCAGAACGAAACGGCACGTGACTGGCAGCTGATGTTTATCAGCGTGCCGATTATTTTGCTGATTGAGATGCTGTTTGCCACCTGGAGCTGGCAAAAGCTGCGCAGCCTGACGCGTCGTCGTCGCTACGCCAAACCGGTTGCAGCCCTCTTCTTCGTGGCCTTTATCGGCTCGCATTTCATGTATATCTGGGCTGACGCCAACTTCTACCGCCCAGTCACCATGCAGCGCGCGAACCTGCCGCTCTCCTATCCGATGACGGCCCGCCGCTTCCTTGAGAAACACGGCCTGCTTGATGCGCAGGAGTATCAGCGCCGCCTGATCGAGCAAGGCGATCCCGAAGCGGTATCGGTACAGTATCCGCTCAGCGATCTGCGCTACCGTGACATGGGCCAGGGTCAGAACGTCCTGCTGATCACCGTTGACGGGCTGAACTACTCGCGCTTTGAGAAGCAGATGCCAGCGCTGGCGGAGTTTGCCGATAAGAACATTAACTTTACCCAGCATATGAGCTCCGGTAACGCCACCGATACCGGGATCTTCGGCCTGTTCTACGGTATCTCGCCGAGCTATATGGACGGCGTACTGTCGTCGCGTATTCCTGCGGCGCTGATTACCGGTCTGAACCAGCAGGGTTACCAGCTGGGGCTCTTCTCGTCTGATGGCTTCAGCAGCCCGCTGTACCGTCAGGCACTGTTGTCCGACTTCTCGCTGCCGGCCACCCAGAGTCAGTCCGACGCCCAGACCGCCGGGCAATGGATCAGCTGGCTGAACCGCTATGCGCAGGACGATAACCGCTGGTTCTCCTGGGTTGCCCTCAACGGCACCACGCTGGATAACAGCAACCAGAAAACCTTTGCCCGCCGCTACGCCCAGGCAGCAGGCGATGTGGATGCCCAGATCGCCCGGGTACTGAACGCCCTGCGTGAGTCCGGCAAGCTGGAGAACACGGTAGTGGTAATCACCGCAGGTCACGGTGTGCCGCTGGGCAACGAGCGCACGGATGTTGACTGGTCGCGCCCTCGCCTGCACGTTCCGCTGGTTATCCACTGGCCGGGGACGCCATCGCAGCGCATTAACATGCTGACCGATCATAAAGATGTGATGACCACCCTGATGCAACGCCTGCTCCATGTCAGCACGCCAGCCAATGAGTATTCCCAGGGTCAGGATCTGTTCAGCGCCACACGTCGCCATAACTGGGTGACCGCTGCCAGCAACAATTCGTTGGCTGTCACGACGCCAGCCCTGACGCTGGTACTGAACAGTAACGGCAGCTACAAGACATACAACCTGCAGGGTGAGAAACTCAACGATCAGACGCCGCAGCTCAGCCTGCTGCTCCAGGTGCTGACGGATGAAAAACGGTTCATTGCTAACTGATTTAAAATTAATCAGTTAGCCTGGACTGGCCTTGCATTAAGCGCGGAAATGGGTAGTATAAATTCTCATGCGTCGGCACGTAGCGCAGCCTGGTAGCGCACCGTCATGGGGTGTCGGGGGTCGGAGGTTCAAATCCTCTCGTGCCGACCAAAAATCCCAAAAAAACCAACCTTTTACGGTTGGTTTTTTTATGCCTGGCTTCAGAGATAACACTTCAATGCGCGCTTAAATTTCCGGCGTCTTTTTATACCCTGTCAATATCAGCATCAGGCTCTCTTTCGAATCCGCCGGGCTGAACTCGTAGTGGTTGCCCTGTCGGTCGCCCCCGATGTACCAGGAGATTTCCGTCTTTCCTGCGGCCAGCGCTTTACGCACCGCCTTGTCGACATCCACCATCCGGTACTCACGCTTGTTGTTGAGATACAGTTTTGCATCGGAGCTGTAGTTGCAGGCAGGCCGTTGTTTCCAGCTGACGGTAGCCGGATCCCAGTCGTTGCTGGCCGGGTAGAAGAAGATTTGATCCGCGCCGTTGGCTTCGACTTTCCCGCCATAGATACGAATTTTGTACTTGAAGAGAGAGGGATCCTGGCCTGTCGGCAGCGGTGGGATCGTGAATTTAACCAGGCTCAGGGTCTCGCTATTGTGGGTTCGCCCCCCGTTTTGCCAGTTATCCTGGACTAATAAGGTCTGCGCCGGGGCGCTCGCCGTCTCGCTGCTCACCCGGACGTTCGCCAGCGCCTTCGAATAGCCGTAAGGCACGTTGGTGCCGCAATCCATGCCCTGATTCATGCACATCTCCGTCATAAAGCGGGCGCCCTCTTCGGTCCAGCCGTTCATAAAGTCGGCATGAGCGGTATAGAGGCTACCCCAGTGCTCCTCGCGCGCATCGCCATTCATGGTGGGATCGAGCGACAGCTGCGCTTTCGCCGTATCCAGAGAGGTGATGCCGTGCAGCACCCAGGCCACGTTCATGTTTACCGTCGGGATCTTCACCGGGAAGCCGGAAGGACAATCCCCTTTCACATCGTAGGCGGCGTTAGCCATCCCGTGGTGCGGCTTGAGGTTAATGCCATCCCAGCAGTTAGGGAACTGAATGCCGATATTGAACTGCACCGCATCTTTGGCTTTTCTCAGGCCACAGACTTCACCGACTTTATTGGTGTAGCCTTTGCCGTTGGCGCATAAAAAGGTGATCCGGGAGTTGGGTTTAGTGCCGCGGTGATCGCCCGCCAGCAACGCCAGCCCGGCCGGGAACGGGCTGAGTGGGTACTGATCGACCTGCGAAGCCTGATAGTAGGTTTTTTGGTAGGCGGGCTTTACCACCGTCCCATTTGGCAGGCGCAGCGACGGCACCCAGTAGGCTGAGCTGTCGGCTTTGTTATCGCAGGTGGTGTCCGGTTGCTTACGCAGCGACGAAGAGGTGGAATGGGCATCCGTGCGGGTATTGCCAAAGAAGTCATGCCACATCGCCTGGTTGGCTTTGCCGAACATCATGATGGCATCATCGCCCAGGGTGTGGTTATACGCGCAGACAACGTGCGCCTGCGGGGCGGCATGCGCATAAAGCGATGGCAGCAAAAGGGCGGATGCCAGCGCGGTATAAACTGTGGTCCTTTTCATAGAGATCTCCTGATAGAAAGGCCCACATTGGTAACAAAACGGCGTTCACTCTCCGAATGATTTACGAAATGATTTTCCGCTGTAACGTGCTTTACAACGCTGCCGGACGCTTAAGCAGATACCCCAGGGTTATCAGGCAGATAACGGCCCCCGTATAGAAAGTATATTCCGCGCCCCACGTTTCCCAGATGATGCCCGCTCCGAGGCTGGCAATCAGCAGCGCCACGCCGCTCACCATGCTGAACAGGCCAAAGGCGGTTCCGCGCAGGTCGGCGGGGGCTGTTTTCGCAATCATCGCCGTCAGCAGCCCCTGCGTCATCCCCATATGGATGCCCCACAGCGCCACGCCGACGATGATCCCCACCCAGTGGGTGCTCAAGGCCAGCACGATATCTGCCGCGATCAATACCACCAGCCCCCCTTGCAGCAAACGGGTATGGCTCATGGCATCGGAGAGTTTACCGAAGGGATAGGCTGAAAAGGCGTATAGCAGGTTCATGGCGACCATCACCAGCGGGATCAACGCCAGCGGGATACCGGATTGCTGGGCGCGCAGCACCAGAAATGCCTCGCTGAAGCGGGCCAGGGTAAAGACTGCCCCCAGGCCGACCACCCACCAGCAGCGGGCACCGAGGCGTTTCAGGTTCTCTTTTTTAATTGGATTGGTGCGTTTGTGGGCGACAGGAGAGGCGGGTTCATGCAGGCCAAAAAAGAGTAGCGCGACGGCAAGTACGCCAGGAATCACGGCGATCCAGAAAATGGTGCGGAAATCGTTATGCCACAACAGCATCATGCCGACCGCCAGCAGCGGGCCAAGAAACGCGCCGAGGGTGTCCATCGACTGACGCAGCCCGTAGGCGGCACCCCGTAGTTCGGGTGGCGTTACGTCGGCCACCAGCGCATCACGCGGTGCGCCGCGGATCCCCTTCCCTACCCGGTCAATTAACCGTGCCCCAAGGATCATCCCCGACGAGGAGGCGAGCGCGAACAGCGGCTTGCTGGCCGCCCCCAGCCCGTAGCCCAGCAGCGCCAGCCCTTTGCGTTTCCCCAGATAGTCGCTGATGGCACCGGAGAAAACCTTGATAATCAGCGCCGTGGCTTCCGCCAGCCCTTCGAGCAGGCCAATGAAGATGACGCTGGCCCCCAGCGTGGTCACCATAAACAGCGGCAATAAGCTATGGATGATCTCCGAGGAGATGTCCATCAACATGCTGACGCCGCCAACGATCCAGACCCCTTTGGGGATCTGGCTCAGCGTGGAAAACCGGGAGGCCATGCTCCGCTCCTGCTACCGGGAAAACCGTCATTTAACCCGAAAAAGTAGCAGAAGGGAATGTGAATCAATATCGTAAAAGCGAAGCGCGAAAGCTTAGTGCTTATCGCTACCACCGAGGAAAAAGATCCCCAGCGGGATGGCCAGCAGAACGGTAAAGACCGTGCTGTAAACTAACACCATTGCCGATTGCAGAACGTACATGCTGGTGGTCCACGACGTCAGCGGAATGTTGTACTGCTCAACCACACCGATGATCGTTACACGGCCTACCCCCATTACCGCGATGAGAAACACCGTCAGCAGTGCCAGCAGAAATTTTTTCCCCGCTGGGGTGTTAAGTTTTTGGCGTACCATGCGTCTCTTCCTTTACAGATGAATAACAATGATTGCCGCTCACCCTACCACGATCGTGCCTGTCGCACCAATCCAGAATTTAAAACCACAACAAAGGCAAATTTTTAGTGATATAAACCAGATAAAAATAAAATAAAGGCAAAAAACACCACTTATGATAGTGTAAGCAGGAACCGTTTGACATAAAAAGGAATGACTGTGAAAAACGCACCTAAAAGCATCGTCGCCCTTCTGGCGTTGGCCTGCGCCAGTGCCTATGCCGCCCCTGCCGCTCAACCCCTTGAGAAAACGGCCCCGTATCCGCAGGCGGAGCACGGGATGAAGCGCCAGGTTATCGACCTGCCCGCCCAGAAAGATGAAGCGAATTACAAAGTAGAACTGCTGATCGGCCAGACGCTGGACGTGGACTGCAACCTGCATCGTCTGGGCGGCCAGTTAACCAGCAAGACGCTGGAAGGCTGGGGCTACGACTATTACGTCTTTAATAAGGTCACCTCGCCGGTCTCCACGATGATGGCCTGCCCGGAAGGGAAGAAAACCGCTAAATTTGTGACTGCGAATCTGGGTGAGCACAGTCTGCTGCGCTACAACAGCAAGCTGCCGATTGTGATCTATACGCCGGACAACATCGAGGTGAAATACCGCGTCTGGCAGGCAGATGAGAAGATCGAAAACGCCGTCGCGCGTTAATAAAAAAGCCGGGTTATGTTAACCCGGCTTTTTTTACATCAGAGCGCGATATCCGCGACCGGTTTGCTTTCCGGCTTAGAGGTCGCCTGCGGCTTAGAGGTCGCCTGCGGCTGAGCCTGAGGCGCCGCATCCGGGGCCTGCGGCTTTTCATACTTCAGCTGCAGAACGCGGCTGGTGTACTCCAGCTCCTGCTCGGTAGCATCGATGTTGCCGTTCAGCGCCGTACCGTAAGATGGAATGATCGTTTTCAGCTTCGCCTGCCACTCCGGGCTGGCGACTTTGTCTTTGAACACTTTTTCCATCAGATGCAGCATGATCGGCGCGGCAGTGGATGCGCCCGGAGATGCACCCAGCAGCGCGGCTACGGTGCCTTCTTTATCGCTAACCACTTCGGTGCCCAGACGCAGCACGCCGCCTTTCTCCTCGTCACGCTTGATGATCTGCACGCGCTGACCCGCCTGCCACAGACGCCAGTCCGCTTGCTTCGCGTCCGGGTAGTACTCTTTCAGCGCTTCAAAGCGATCGTCATCGGAGAGCATCACCTGGCTAATCAGGTATTTCACCAGATCGAAGTTATCCAGACCAACATCAACCATTGGCCCCACATTCGAGGTGGTGGTAGAGCTCAGCAGATCCCACAGCGAACCGTTCTTCAGGAACTTGGTCGAGAAGGTCGCAAACGGCCCGAACAGCACCACGCGCTTACCGTCGAGAATACGGGTGTCGATATGCGGCACTGACATCGGCGGTGCGCCCACGGAAGCCTGACCATATACCTTCGCCAGATGACGGTTCACCACGTCCGGGTTTTCAGACACCAGGAACTGACCCCCAACCGGGAAGCCCGCGTAGTTTTCCGCTTCCGGGATACCGGTCTCCTGCAGCAGCTTCAGCGCCGCGCCGCCGGCACCAATAAAGACGAACTTCGCCTTGATGACGTGCTCTTCTTCATTGTGCTTGAGATCGGCAACGGTCACGCTCCAGGTGTTGTCTGCGTTACGCTTAAAGCCACGCACTTCGCTGTTCAGCGACAGAGTGAAGTTCTCTTTTTTCTGCAGAGAACCCACCAGCTGACGGGTAATTTCACCGTAGTTAACGTCGGTACCGATTTCGGTACGGGTCGCGGCCACTTTCTGGTTGGGGTCGCGCCCTTCCATCACCAGTGGCGCCCACTCCTTGATCTGAGCGTGATCTTCGGAGTATTTCATCCCACGGAACAGCGTGCTTTGCTGCAGGGCAGCATAACGGCCGCGCAGGAAGTTAACGTTATCGTCACCCCAGACAAAACTCATGTGCGGCACAGTGTTAATAAAGCTGTGCGGATCATGCATTACGCCGCTGTTAACCTGGTGAGACCAGAACTGACGGGAGATCTGGAACGCTTCGTTGATCTCCACGGCTTTCTCAATGCTGATAGAGCCGTCTTTTTTCTGCGGGGTGTAGTTCAGCTCCATTAAAGCCGAGTGGCCCGTACCGGCGTTATTCCAGCCGTTAGAGCTTTCCTGGGCTACGCCGTCCAGACGTTCAACCATGGTCATTGACCAGTCCGGCTGAAGCTCCTGCAGATAGGTTCCCAGCGTGGCGCTCATGATCCCGCCGCCAATTAACAGAACGTCCGTTTCCTGGTCCTGCGATGCCTGAGCCTTCGCCGCCATCGGAGCAGCGCTAAAGCTTGCCGCCGCAGCCAGCAACAGGGCAGTCATTTTTTTCATAATTAATGCCTTCGTAATAAGCGTATTGTTCGCTATTTATGCAGATGAAGTCGAGTGCGGCGCCACGGTAGCAACATTTAAATATTGTTTAAAGGTTAAATAATTATTGTAATTATGATAATCAATGTCGCTATGTTTGTAGGGTCAAGGCGCTGCTGCGCTGGAAAGATGCGCATTTTCCCGCTACTATGCAGCCCTTTGTGATCGACCGCACAGATCCAGCCAACCGCCACTAACTTGCGAAAAACTATGTCTCATACCCATGCCTCTCCCCGGACCTTATCGGTCCTGCGTTCCCCGTCGCTGTTAATGCGCGAAACCCTGGCCGGTGTGATCACCGCGCTGGCATTAATCCCCGAGGTGATCTCCTTCTCGGTAGTGGCGGGTGTCGATCCGAAAGTGAGCCTGTTCGCCTCGGTGGTGCTCTGTCTGTCGCTGTCGGTGATAGGTGGACGTCCGGCGATGGTGACCGCTGCCGCAGGCTCGGTGGCGCTGGTGATTGGGCCGATGGTGCATCAGCATGGCGCGCAGTATATTCTGCCGGCGGTACTGCTGGCGGGCCTGATCCAGATCCTGTTCGGCGCGCTGGGAATGGCGCGCCTGATGCGCTTTATTCCCCAGTCGGTGATGACCGGGTTTGTGAACGCGCTGGGGATTTTAATCTTCTTTGCCCAGGTGCCCCATTTCTGGAGCAGAAGTCCGTTGATTGTCGGTCTCTTTGTTCTGACGCTGCTGATTGTGCTGTGGGCACCCCGCTACATTAAAAGTATCCCTTCCCCGCTGATCGCCATTGTGGTCCTGACGCTTTACACCGTCACCAGCGGCCAGCTGCTGCCAACCGTGGGCGACGAAGGATCTATCGGCGGCGGCCTGCCGGGTATCACTCAGATGCTGGTGCCCCTCAACCTGCAAACCCTGAGCATTATCTGGCCCTGCGCGCTGAGCATTGCCTTCGTCGGCCTGATGGAGTCGCTGCTGACGGCAAAACTGGTGGATGAACTGACGGCCACGCCGTCCAGCAAGCGCCGCGAGAGCATAGGGCTGGGCGTAGCCAATATCCTGGCGGGCTTCTTTGGCGGGATCGCCGGGTGCGCGATGATCGGTCAGACCATCGTTAACGTCGAAATGGGTAAAGGTCGCAGCCGCGTCTCCACCCTGGCGGCCGGGCTGGTGTTGCTGCTGTTGGTCACCGCCCTGAGCGAAGTAATGGCAAAAATTCCGATGGCGGTGCTGGCGGGGATCATGGCTATTGTCGCCATCAAAACCTTTAACTGGCAGAGCATTCGCCCTGCCACGGTGAAAGGTGCCCCCGTTGCGGAAACCCTGGTGATGCTGGTGACCGTCGCGGCCACCGTCTCAACCGGCAATCTGGCCATTGGCGTGCTGGGTGGGATTATCCTCATGGCGATCCTCCCTGCCCGTCTGCGCCGCCACAGCGCCGCTACAGCAGAAACAGCGTCGCCAGCCCAAGAAAAATAAAGAACCCGCCGGTATCGGTAATGGCGGTGATCATCACGCTCGACCCCACTGCGGGGTCGCGTCCGAGGCGGGTCATCACCATTGGAATGATGACCCCCATCAACGCCGCCACCAGCAGGTTCAGCACCATTGCCAGGGTCATTACCCCACCCAGCGCCATATCGTCGTACAGCCACCAGGTGACGCCCCCCATAATGCCGCCCCACACCAGACCGTTAATCAGCGCCACGCCAAGCTCACGCAGGATCAGGAAGGTAAAGTTGCCGGGCTGAATGTGCTGTAGCGCCAGGGCGCGCACAATCATGGTGATGGTCTGGTTACCGGTATTGCCGCCAATGCCTGCCACAATAGGCATCAACGAGGCCAACGCCACCAGCTGCGAAATGGTATGTTCAAACCCGTCGATCACCCGCGAGGCGATAAAGGCGGTGCAGAGGTTGATCGCCAGCCAGGCCCAGCGGGTTTTCACCGCCTTGCTTACCGGAGCATAGACATCCTCTTCCGCGCTAAGGCCCCCGAGGGCACGCATATCGTTATCGGTCTCTTTATAGACCACATCCACGATCTCATCGATGGTCAGTCGCCCCATCAGCTTACCCACCGCGTCTACTACCGCGGCGCTGAGCAGGTTGTCGCGCTCAAAGGTACGGGCCGCTTTCTCGGCGTCATCTTCCGGGGAGAAGAGCATCGGCTGGGTGTCCATCACCTCGCTGACTTTGCTCTGGGCGCTGTTAAGCAGAATGGTCTGTAGCGCCAGCTCGCCGAGCAGGGTTTTATCCCGGGAGGTGACAAAAAGTTTATCGGTGTTTTTCGGCATTTTGCCGAGCCGACGCAGGTAGCGCTGTACCGTGCCCAGGGTCACATCCGGGCGCACCGTGATGACGCTGAACTCCATGATCGCCCCGACGCGGTCCTGCTCATAGTGCAGGACCTGGTGCACGCGGGCGCGTTCCTGCGGTGGCAGCGACACCAGCAGGCGTCCGGTCAGGTTACGCGGCAGATGCTGAACGAGGTAAATCTGGTCGTCGATATCCAGGGTGCGCAGGGCATCAAGGATCGCATGGTCGCTCATCTCATCGATAAGATCTTCCCAGACGTTCTCCGAGGCCTCTACCAGGACTTGCCCACGTTCGTGATCCTGCACCAGCCGCCACAAGGCATGGCGCTCTTCCGAAGGTAATGCTTCGAGGGTGTCAGCCAGATCCGGTGGCGGTAAATGCGCTACCAACGCCCCTACCTCAGCAATATCGTCGGCTAATGTGCCGACGTCATATTGCTCAGCCAGGGTCAGTTTACCCAGCAGAGTGGACGTGAGCGCTTTGTCGGTGGTCATCAGCCAGATCAGGCGCGCACGCTCTTCATCGCGCAGCCGTGCGCTGTTTTTGCTTAATGCAGACATTAATCATAAATCCATTAAATGAGTTGGCATTAAGCATAGCGCGGGCTTTTGTAATTTTTAATAAACGGATGAGAGGAAAGAATAAAAAAGCAGCAGTCATGAGGGGGAATGGCCCGGCGGCGTTGCGCCTGCTCGGGCTGATATAACGCAGGCCGGGTGAGGTGAAGCCGCCACCCGGCACATTGACACTCAGGCGGTACGGGCCACCGCATCACGCGAGGCGGCATCGCGCTCGGCGCCGGTCAACTCACTCAGCTGGCCGCTGCGCATCTCCAGCAGACGGTCGGCATGAATAAAGTAGTGATCGTCATGGCTGATCGCGAAAATAGTTTTGCCCATCTGCTGCATCAGCGGCAGCAGTACCTGGTAAAACTCGCGGCGGAAATGCGGGTCCTGATCGGCAGCCCACTCATCCAGCAGAATGATGTCGCGCTCTTCCGCCAGCGCCAGCAGCAATGCCACGCGCTTCTTCTGCCCTTTCGACAGCTTGAGGTTAAGGATCTTGCCATCCTGCAACTCCAGCTTGTGCGACATTTGCAGGTGCGCCAGCCACTTCTCCACCAGCGCCGGATCGGCCTGTTTGCCTTCCGGGCCAAGCAGTTGATCGAACAACCACACGTCGGTGAACACGGCGGAAAACAGCTTGCGGTAATCTTCCGGTTTTTCGGCGCTGAGCGGTTTACCGTCCAGCAGGATCTCCCCCGACTGCGGCTGATACAGGCCGGTCAGCAGCATCGCCAGCGTCGATTTACCGCTGCCGTTGCCGCCAATCAGGAACAGCAGTTCGCCGCGGTTGAGGGTTAAGTTCACCGGCCCGACGGAAAAGGCATTGTCCTGATACTGAAAGGTAACGTTACGCAGCTCCAGGGTCTGCCAGTCCGGGAAGGCCTGCGGACGTGGGAATTCGGCTTTATAGGGCGCGAGAGAGAACTTGCGCAGCTTGTTAAAGGCCACCTGGGCGCTGAGCAGGGTCGGCAGCGCGCCGACGGCTGAGAGCAGCGGCGTGCGCAGGAACAGCAGCGTCAGCGAGTAGGTGGCAGCGACGTTGGTATCTGCCCAGCCGAGGCTGTTAGCCATCCAGAAGACCAGGCCAATCGCGCCCAGCATCATAATATTTGACCAGTTAACCGCGCTGAGGTGGAAGGTATCGGCGCGCACAATGTGGTGGCGATATTCGCGGGCATCCGGGATATAGAGATTATTAAAGATATGCTCGGCGCGCTCGCGATTGAGGGTCAGCTCTTTGCGCCCTTCCAGCACCGTCTGATAGTCGTTATAAAGCTTATCTTCGGTTTCACGCAGCACCGCCATGTGCTTATAGACCCGCGACACCAGCATGTAGCCGCCCCAGATGGTGATCACAATCCACAGGGCGGTGATTGCCAGCATTTTGGTGGAGAGCCAGGCCAGATAGGCCGCCGAGCCGAAGGTCAGGATAATCCCCTGCACCAGCTCCGGCAGACGCACAAAAGCGATGGTGATTGAACGCACATCGCTGGTCAACCCGGCCAGCAGTGAGGCGCTGCCCAATTGCTCGACACGTTCAACCTGGGTATCCAGAATACGCTTGATAAACTCGCTGCGCAGGCGGTAAACAAAGTGGTGGCCGAGGGTGGTGAGCGCCAGCTGCGAACCCAGAGTGACGGCCATCAGCAGCACCAGCAGCCCGAGAAATTCCGGCAGCACCATCAGGGTGGTGTCCACCGTTTCAATTAAACGCAGGTTAATGAAGGCGATAAGCCCAATACCCAACGCGGCGCTGAGCAGGCTCAATGCCATCACCGCGATAAACGGCCAGCGGTATTGACGCCAGACCAGAAACAGGAGTTCCATACAGAGCAATCCAGACAAGAAAAATCAGCCAGCAGTGTAAACTGCCCGCCACTTACATCAAGAATAATTCTTATTTTTATTCGTTATTCGCCGCCTGCCGGAAGGTGAGGTTGTAGCGACAGTCGCCCGTGAGGGGATGCACCCCCGGCTTAAGCGGCTGAATGCCATGATAAAACAGGCGGGAAGGCCCACCCCACACCACCACATCACCGTGCTCCAGCAGCAGGCGTTGAAGCGGATCGTTGCGACGTAATCCGCCGAACTGGAAGACCGCGGGCAGGCCGAGCGATACCGAAACAATCGGCGCCCGCAGGTCTGCCTCGTCCTTATCCTGATGCAGAGAGAGTTTAGCCCCGACGGCGTAGCGGTTGATAAGACAGGCGTCCGGCTGAAAGTCAGGATAACCAGCCGCGCAGGCCGCATCATGGCACAGAGCGGCAAAAACATCCGGCATCGGCGGCCAATGCGCGTCGGTCAGCGGATCGACGGGTGAATAGAGGTAGCCGCGCGTGTTGGTGGTCCAGCCCAGTCCGCCGCAGTTGGTCATCGCCACCGACATCGTGTATCCCCCGGGGGTGACCATCTGCCGAAACGGCGACGCGCTGGCGACCTGTTCGATCCCCTGCATTAAGGCGCTGGCCCGCGCCTGGGCAAAGCGGCGCAGGATCACTGCCCCGGGTGCCAGCGGCTCCTGCCAGGGTTCAGCATCAGCAAAAAGATCCAGCATTACACCTCCTCTTTGTTGGCTTCGCGACGCAGCAGCGCCGCCTTGCGAACTGTGCCCCAGCGGTAGCCCGACAGCCCGCCGTCGCGACGAATCACCCGGTGGCAGGGGATGACAATCGCAAGCGTATTAGCAGCGCAGGCCCGGGCCACTGCCCGCACCGCGCCGGGATGGCCAATGGCGTTGGCCACCTGCTGATAGCTTGCGGTTTCGCCCACGGGAATGGCGCGCAACGCCTGCCAGACCTGACGCTGGAAGGCGGTGCCGCGAATATCCAGCGGCAGGGCGAGAGCGACATCGTGGTTATCCACGCTGGCGATCACCTGGGCAACGCGCGCGGCGAAGGCGGCATCGGCCTGTTCTCGCCGGGCGTGGGGGAAGAGTGTTTCGAGTTCGTCGATCAGGGCGCTGTCATCATCCCCGGGTAAAATGGCGCAGACACCTCGCACGCTCTCAGCCACCAGACACCGCCCCAGCGTGCAGTGACTCAGGGCGTAGCGTACGGTGGTATCGTCCCCGCCGTTGCGGTACTGCTTCGCGGTCATTCCCAGGGTGGCATCTGCCTTGCGATAATAGCTGCTGCTGTCCGGGAACCCCGCCGCCAGCACCGAATCGGTAATTTTATCGCCCTGCGCCAGCGCGTGACGCAGCCGTTTCGCCCGGGCCGCCTGCTGCCAGGCTTTCGGGGTCATGCCAGTAAACGCTTTGAAAAGTCGGTGAAGGTGATACGGACTCATCCCCACCTCTTGCGCCAGCGTCCCAAGGGTCAGAGGCTGCTCCTGCTCCAGTAACCGGCAGGCTTTTTCGATGGTGGCGACCCGCTGCGCCTGCGGGTCCTGTTGATCCGGGCGGCAGCGTTTGCAGGGACGAAATCCCGCCTGCGCTGCCTGGCCGGCATCGGCGTAAAAGCGAACGTTTTCACGCAGGGCGTGGCGCGCGCGGCAGGAGGGACGGCAGAAGATGCCGGTAGTCTGTACGGCAAACACAAACTGACCATCGGCATTGCCATCGCGGGCCAGCACCGCCAGCCAGCATTGATCGTCATTCATCGGGTTCGGCTTTTTCATGATCGGCTCCTTATCTAAGCATACGCCTAGCCTGCCTGAACGCCACCCGACAAAAACCCGCAACCTTGCTTTTTAATTCGCCCCGTTGACGAGGAAGCTGGCGAACTGCGGGGACATCCAGGTTTTGAACCCTTCCCCTTCGCGGGTGATCATATAAACCGCCAGCCCTTGTTCACGCACAATCTCTTTGGCTTTTTCTGTGCCCAGCACCATCAGGCCGGTATCCCAGGCATCGGCTTCGAGCGCCGTGGGGGCAATCACCGTCACCGACACCAGATTATGCGTAATCGGGCGGCCGGTCTGGGGATCGATCACATGGGAAATACGTTTACCGTCCAGCTCATAATAGTTGCGGTAGCTCCCGGAGGTGCTGATGCCGTGTCCGTTGATATCGACAATGGCCTGGACCGCATTTTGCTGATCGGTGGGTTTCTGGATCGCCACGCGCCAGGGCTTATCGCTGGCATTCATGCCGCGGCTGACCAGCGCGCCACCCACCGACACCAGATAGCGCGGGATCCCCTCCTCGGCCATCAGCCGGGCCAGGTGATCGGCGGCATACCCCTCCCCGACCGTCGAGAGATCAACATAGAGATCGGGGATGTCTTTTTCGAGGTATTGCTTGCCGGCCTGATTAATGACCGTCAGATGTTGCAGGCCCGTTTGCGCCCGGGCATCGTCAATCTGCGCCTGGTCAGGGGTTTTCACCGGCTGCTTGTTCGGGCCAAAGCCCCACAGATTCACCAGCGGGCCGACGGTGATATCCATCGCACCGTTGGTTTTGTACCCCACCCGCAGCGACTCGGTGACAATATCCGCCATCGCTTCGCTCACCGGCCAGGGAGAAGTGCTTTGGGACTGGTTAAAGCGCATCAGGGCAGAGTCGTTTTTATAGGTGGACATCAGCTGGTCGTCGCCATCCAGCTGGGACTGGATCTTCCCGCGCAGCTCTTCAGCCCGGTCAGCAGAGAGATCAATGACGCTAACGCGCCAGAAGGTGCCCATGGTTTTCCCTTCCAGCACCGTCGCAGCGGCGGTGTCGGCCTTAGCCGGAGGAGTGGGATCATCACATGCAGACAGCATTAAGAGCGTCGCCAGAAAACCGGCGCGCAGAAAAGTAATTTCCATTCGTTATTATCCTCAAGCCTGAGACCGGCAAGAGTACACTAAAAAACACGCTTTGTAAGGGCCTGATAGTAAGGCTAAAAAAAGGGGCCATTTGGCCCCTTTTGCAATAGTACGTAAGACTTAGAACTGGTAAACCAGACCCAGCGCTACGATGTCATCAGTGCTGATGCCGGCACGGTCGGTGAAGGCATTTTCATCCAGCAGGTTGATTTTGTAATCAACATAGGTGGACATGTTTTTGTTGAAGTAGTAAGTCGCGCCAACATCAACATATTTCAGCAGATCCTGGTCGCCATTACCTTCGATGTCCTTACCTTTGGACTGCAGGTAAGCCACGGATGGACGCAGACCGAAGTCGAACTGGTACTGTGCTACCACTTCGAAGTTCTGTGCTTTGTTAGCGAAGCCATAAACAGCGTTAGTGCCGCCGGACTGAGAGTCACCGAAACGGGTCGCGTTGTAAGTCTGGGTGTACTGCGCTGCCAGATACAGGTTGTTCGCGTCGTATTTCAGGCCACCGCTGTACACTTCAGCATGGTCGCCACGGCCGTAAACGCGCGGGCCGTTCTGATCTGCGGTACGTTTGGAGGATGCTGCTGCCGCGCCTACGCTGAAGCCTTCGCCCAGGTCATAGGTCAGGGAGCCGCCGAAGCCGTCGCCGTTCTGTTTCAGCAGGCTACGACCGGTGTCGTTTTCACCGCTGACGCTGCCGTTTTTACCCTGGTACTGCAGAGCAAAGTTCAGGCCATCAACCAGACCGAAGAAGTCCTGGTTACGGTAGGTTGCAACGCCGTTACCACGGGATTGCAGGAAGTTGTCGGAACCGTAGGTGTCGCCGCCGAATTCTGGCAGTACGTCGGTCCAGGAGGTGACGTCGTAGATGACGCCGTAGTTACGACCGTAGTCGAAAGAACCTGCTTCAGCGAATTTCAGACCAGCGAAGGCCACACGTGTCCAGGACTGGTTGTCGCTCTCGGTGGTGTTGCCCTGAATCTGGTATTCCCACTGACCGTAGCCAGTAATCTGGTCGTTAACCTGAGTTTCGCCTTTGAAGCCGAGACGCATGTAGGTCTGATCGCCATCAGCGCCGTCGTCATCAGAGAAATAGTGCAGACCATCTACTTTGCCGTAGAGATCTAATTTGTTGCCGTCTTTGTTATAAATTTCAGCCGCATTCGCTGCGCCTGCTACCAGCAGTGCTGGCACCAGGAGGGACAGTACTTTAACTTTCATTATTTTAACCCTCTGTTATATGTCTTTTATTACCACTGCTTACTGATTAACCCTCTTAACCAGTCGGCAATCTCATTCTCCTCAAAAATACAGAATAATCCAATAAGAATATGATACGAAAACTTTTAAGATGTTTCATATTGCCGTATAGATGTTTCAATTTGTAAAAACAAGGGAACTTTTTGGGCGCACATAAAGCCAAAAAATAAAGCACCAAAAATCAAAAAGTTAAAATTAAGCATACAAATCAACGAGTTAAGAAAAAATAAATTATAGCACTGATTGACAAAACAAAATGACGCCTCGCTACTAAAATATCTCTCGCTATCATCATTAACTTTATTTATTACCGTCATTCAAATTTGAATGTCTGTTTATCCAGAATTGAACCGAATGCACTGCATTCGGTTTTTTTTTACCTTTCTTTACGCAAATCTGAATTATTTGTGCTACCCACCCGAAACTATAACGACTATTAATTAAATCATTGCGCGCTATTTTTAGACGCAAAAAATGGACGGGTAATTTAATTTCTTGTTAATTCGTGCGATTTTTTTTCCGTATTGTCCCTTATTTGTACAATATCAGTCTGACCGTACAGATTTAACTCACCCCGCCTTCCTCGCACAGCGAAGCGAAAAAGTCAGCCTCTAAGGTGGCGTGAGGCTGGAAATTCGATTATTACGCTTTATACTGCCCTACTCGCCTGAAGCGCAGCCATAACAGGTTAAACACATCCATGAGTCAGTCTGATACCACAGCCGCGAACAAATTCTCCCTGCTTCCGGGCAGCATTACCCGTTTCTTTCTTCTATTGATCGTTGTGCTGTTAGTGACCATGGGCGTAATGGTGCAGAGCGCGGTGAACACCTGGTTAAAAGACAGAAGTTATCAGATTGTCGATATCACCCATGCGCTCCATAAACGCATCGACACCTGGCGTTACGCAACCTGGCAGATTTACGACAACATCGCAGCCACGCCAACCACCTCATCCGCAGATGGGTTGCAGGAGACGCGCCTGAAGCAGGATGTTTACTATCTGGAGAAAGCGCGGCGCAAAACCGAAGCCCTGATCTTTGGCTCCCACGACAGCGCCACGCTGGAGATGACCCAACGCATGTCGACCTATCTCGATACGCTGTGGGGCGCGGAGACGATTCCCTGGTCGATGTACTACCTCAACGGTCAGGACAACAGCATGATCCTGATCTCCACCCTGCCGTTGAAAGATCTCTCTTCCGGTTTTAAAGAGTCCTCGGTCGGCACGGTAGTCGACTCCCGGCGCGCAGAGATGCTGCAGCAGGCCAATGCCCTGGACGAGCGCGAAAGCTTCTCTTCCCTGCGCCGGCTGGCCTGGCAAAATGGCTACTACTTTACCCTGCGCACCACCTTTAATCAGCCGGGCCATCTGGCGACGGTGGTGGCCTTCGATCTGCCGATTAACGACCTGATCCCCCCGGATATGCCGCTCGAAAGCTTCCGTCTGGAGCAGGACACCGCAGCGCAAAACCTGCGCGCGCCGACGGACAAAGAAAGCCCGGATAGCGTCTCTATCTCCTTTAATGGCTCGAAAATCGAGATTGCCTCCTCGCTGAACACCACCGGCATGCGCCTGGTCTGGCAGGTGCCTTTCGGTACGCTGCTGCTGGATACCCTGCAAAATATTCTGTTGCCGCTGCT
Source organism: Leclercia sp. GLN_9 (assembly GCF_043105735.1). Lineage (NCBI taxonomy): Bacteria > Pseudomonadati > Pseudomonadota > Gammaproteobacteria > Enterobacterales > Enterobacteriaceae > Leclercia > Leclercia sp. GLN_9. The sequence goes on along the minus strand of NZ_JBICLV010000017.1, from coordinate 2,739 downwards.
GCTTAATATCGGTCTGCTGGCGCTGGCGCTGTTTGGTTACAGCACCTTCCGCTCGCAGCCGGGTCGCCAGAGCGATGTTCCCGTTGCCGCTGGCACCAGCAATGAGCTGCGCGTTCTGCGCGCCCTGAATGAAGAGATTGTCTCAGTGCTGCCGCTCGGGCTGCTGGTGCATGACCAGGAGGCCAACCGCACGATAATCAGCAATAAAATTGCCGATCACCTGCTGCCGCACCTGAATCTGCAAAACATTACCAGCATGGCCGATCAGCATCAGGGCGTGATTCAGGCGACCGTCAATAATGAGCTGTACGAAATCCGCCAGTTCCGCAGCCAGGTGGCGTCACGCACGCAGATCTTTATCATTCGCGATCAGGATCGCGAGGTACTGGTCAATAAAAAGCTCAAGCAGGCACAGAGGCTGTACGAGAAGAACCAGCAGGGCCGGGCGGCATTTATGCAAAATATCGGCGATGCCTTCAAACTGCCGCTGAAGGCACTGGCCAGCGAAGCGGCCCAGTTAACCAGCCCGGAAAGCCTGCAACTGTCGAGCCATGCCGATACGCTGGTTCGGTTGGTGGATGAGATCCAGCTCGCCAATATGCTGGAAAATGACAGCTGGAAGAGCAACGCAACCCTGTTCTCGATTCAGGACCTGATCGATGAAGTGGTCCCGGAAGTGCTGCCGGTGATCAAGCGTAAAGGGCTGCAGCTGCTAATCAACAACCCGCTGCGGGCCAACGATGAACGCCACGGCGACCGTGACGCGCTGCGTCGCATTCTGCTGATGCTGATCCAGTACGCCGTCACGACAACCCAGATCGGCAAAATCACCCTTGAAGTGAGCAGCGATGAATCGGCCGAGGACCGCCTCACTTTCCGTATCCTCGATACCGGCGAAGGGGTCACTGCCAGCGAAATCGATAATCTGCACTTCCCGTTCCTGAACGATACCCAGGGTGACAACTACGGCAAAGCTAATGCCCTCACCTTCTGGCTCTGCGATCAGCTGGCGCGTAAGCTCGGTGGTCATCTGAATATCAAAGCCCGTGAATCGCTGGGCACCCGTTATTCACTGCACGTGAAGATGCCTGCGACACCGCAGGATGCGGAAGAGGATGAACGTCTGCTGGATGAGGTGGTGATCATGGTAGACGTCACCTCCAATGAGATCCGCAATATCGTGGTGCGTCAGCTGGAAAACTGGGGAGCGACCTGTATTTCCCCGGATGAAAGACTGGCAAGTCAAGAATATGATCTCTTTTTAACAGATAATCCGTCTAATCTTACTGCCTCGGGCTTGCTTTTAAGCGATGATGAGCCAGGCGTGCGAAAAATTGGCCCCGGCCAGGTGCGCGTCAACTTTAATATGAGCAATGCCATGCAGGAAGCTGTACTACAACTTATAGAGGAGCAACTGGCGCAAGAAACGATCCCGGAATCCCCACTGGGCGGCAATGAAAATGCCGAATTGCAGGCTAGCGGCTATTATTCTCTCTTCGTAGACACAGTACCAGATGATGTTAAGAGGTTGTATACTGAATCCGCCGCGAACGACTTTGCGGCGCTGGCTCAGACAGCACACCGGCTCAAAGGGGTGTTTGCCATGCTTAATCTGGTTCCAGGCAAGCAATTATGTGAAACGCTGGAACATCTTATTCGCGAGAAAGATGCCGCCAGCATAGAAAAATACATCAGCGACATTGACGACTATGTCAAAAGCTTGCTGTAGCAAGGTAGCCTTATACATGAACAATATGAACGTAATTATTGCCGATGACCATCCGATTGTACTGTTCGGTATTCGCAAATCACTTGAACAGATCGAGTGGGTGAATGTAGTCGGCGAATTTGAAGATTCCACAGCACTGATTAATAACCTCCCGAAACTTGATGCGCACGTGCTCATCACCGACCTTTCCATGCCTGGAGATAAATACGGTGACGGGATCACGCTGATCAAATACATCAAGCGTCACTTCCCAAGCATTTCGATCATCGTGCTGACCATGAACAACAACCCGGCCATTTTAAGCGCCGTGCTGGATCTCGATATCGAAGGGATTGTCCTGAAACAGGGCGCACCTACCGATCTGCCAAAAGCGCTGGCCGCGCTGCAGAAAGGGAAGAAATTTACCCCGGAAAGCGTCTCCCGCCTGCTGGAAAAAATCAGCGCTGGCGGTTACGGCGACAAACGTCTGTCACCGAAAGAGAGCGAAGTATTGCGTCTGTTCGCAGAAGGTTTCCTGGTTACCGAAATTGCCAAGAAACTGAACCGCAGCATCAAGACCATCAGTAGCCAGAAGAAATCTGCAATGATGAAACTGGGCGTGGAAAACGATATCGCTCTGTTGAACTATCTCTCCTCCGTGACTCTGAGTCCGGCAGATAAAGAGTAACCGGCAGGTCAACGTAAAAAGGCAACGTAAGTTGCCTTTTTTTATGCCCCACGTTCAGGCAGTTGGGGATGTTCATCCCACCCCAGCCCTCTGTTTCCAGGAAGAAGAAGCACCCCGTAGGCCCGCGCCAGCGGGCAATAAAAAAGCCCACAAGTGGGTAATGCCAGTCAGTTAAACGATTCGGTATTCCTAAATGACTGAAGTGGACAGGTTCCGTTCACTAAAGCACCTCTGCTTTGTGCCCCCTCCGCTGCGGCGAACGTGCCAGGGGGCTCGCCACCCACTCCCTGGCTACCCCTGCTCCCGGCAGGCTATGCCCTCTCGGCCAGCGGTCAACGCTTCG